>JAHDKO010000102.1 GCA_018436855.1 Deltaproteobacteria bacterium
GCGGTAGCAGAGCTCGAATGTCATGGTGCCACGATAGGGCTTGAACGGATGATACTCTCCGAGACTGAAGTCGTCGAACTTCGATGTATAGATAAAAGCGGAATTCACTCTGCTCTCCCTGTTCGCTCCTGATCACGCTCTTTTTCAAATGAAAAATCTCATGCCTTAAAAAGCCGCCGCACCGGCACATCCCTCACCGGGAAACCGGCATTACCTGCCCTTGTGCTGTACCTGGCGGCACATCATTCAATAACACAGAATCAGGAAAGTGCAAACAATTCACCTAGTATTCATGAATAACTCCCTGCCCTGTTTTTCACAGCTGGAGCCAAGACAGGGAGAACGACTCCCTGATCGGTTAAGGGCCAGCCGGATAGAAAGACCCTCATGCCGCTGACACGGATGAAAAGGGTTTTACGTTATAAATCAGGTTCATAGATATTATAGACGCAGGCCGGTGCATATGCTAGACTCGATAGCCACACGGGATACCGATGAAAGGAGACCTTCCATGGGAAACGGGCTTGAGATTCTGGAAAAACTGGTCGTGGTGGAAAATGGAACGGTCAAGGTCATGCGCACGATCGAGGACATCGAAAATCTCCTGGAAAAACTGACCAGAATACAGGCCGCCTACCGGAACATGAGAAGCGACCACGGGCGGAAGGTCAAGGGTGAAGTCGATCATTTGATCCGTATCATCGTTTCCCTGGCGTCAATCGTCTATGCCACGGAACTCAAGCGGGCACAGTAGCGTGCCGGGAGAAGAAAGGGGCCTTTCGGCTGCCGCCTGAATAAAAGAGCATATCTGGAGGAACCCGGGCACCATGCACCCCGGAAAGTGAGGTTCCTGGAGGCGTGGCGGGTGTGTTTTCTTTTGCAGGGATAACGGGCCGTGATACAGCTGCCTGGGATATTCACAAATGACTGATAAAGAGCGAGGCATATTCACATCTCCACTGCAGATGTCGAGCCCCTGGTTCCAGATGCTCTGGAACATATTCCTCTTGGTGGCCGGCAGTGTCGTGTGCGCGGTGGCGGTAAACGGTATCCTCATACCCCAGCATTTTCTGAGCGCCGGATTCACGGGGGCGTCGCTAATCATCCACTATCTCGTTCCCACCATCTCGGTCGGCATCATCTATTTTCTCATCAATATCCCGGTCTTCCTGGCCGGGTGGTCGATGGTGGGAAGACGATTCTTCTGCTACAGCATCGCGGGCATGGTATTCTTCTCGATCGCCCTGACCGTCATCGACGTGGACATCTCCATCGACAACAAGATATTGAGCGCTCTGCTCGCCGGGATCATCAGCGGTGCCGGCAGCGGGCTCATGCTGAAGTCGTATGGATCGGCAGGGGGTGCGGACATTTTCGGTGTCATCCTCCAGAAGACCATGTCCATCCGGCTGGGAAGCACGGCCCTGGCAATCAACTGCTTCATCCTGGTAGCGGCATCGTTCCTCATCTCGCTGGAGGATGCCCTGTACACCCTCGTGTTCCTCTACGTGAGCGCATACTTCATGAACCTGGTGGTGGTCGGGTTCAGCAAGAGGAAGGCGGTGATGATCATATCCGACCACTGGGAGAAAATCTCCCGGGAAATCCTCAAGAAAGATCGCAGGGGTGTGACCATCATCGAAGGCACGGGGGGATACAAGAGAGACGGCAAGCAGATTATCTACAGCATCATCACCTTCCAGGACCTGCCCC
>JAHDKO010000093.1 GCA_018436855.1 Deltaproteobacteria bacterium
CTTCTTCTCGGGCTGGGTGGCGAGCGAGGCCATCACCCAGGGCTACGTCGACATGATACCGAGCCGGTTCGCTCGGATCCCGGCCCTCATCGAGTCACGGATGCTGCCCATCGATGCGGCCTTCATCCAGGTCACGCCTCCCAACGAGGCGGGCTACTGCAGCCTGGGCATGGCGCTTGACGCGGCGCGCCACGCCATGGATCAGGCATCGCTGGTGATCGGCGAAATCAACCGCGATGTGCCTTTCACCTTCGGCGACACCTTTGTGCCAATAACCGAGTTCGACTTCCTGGTCCGCTCCCTGGACCCGCCCATCTACTTCGAGCGCTGGCCCGTGGACGAGGTATTCGACCAGGTGGGCTCGAACGTGGCCTCGGTCATCGAAGACGGGAGCTGCCTGAGCTTTTCCATCGGGCCCCTCTACGAGGCCCTGGCGCGCCACCTGGTCCAGAAGCGCAACCTGGGCATCCACTCGCCCTTTTTCACGGACGCCCTCATGGACCTGGTCAGGAGCGGCGCGGTATCGAACCGCAACAAGCGGGTCTACCGCGGGAAGTCGCTCACCTCGTACGCCTTCGGCACGAAGAATCTCATGGCCTGGCTCGACCGTAACCCCCTGGTGGATTTCCAGGGAATCGACACCGTGTTCAACCCGGTCCAGATCGGCATGAATCCGAGGTTCATCGCGGTCATCCCGGCCCGGAAGGTCGACCTCTCGGGACGGGTCGCCATGCATATCGGCAAAGGCAACGTGGCCACCACCCCGGGCGAGGTGGCCGATTTCGTCAACGGCGCCGAACTCTCGGAGCGGGGCAGCACCATCTTCGCCCTGCCCAGCCGGAACCTCAAACGCAGGTCCAATATCCTCCTTTCCGTAGAAGATCTGCCCAACCAGCTCAGCCTGCAGGAGTCCGTGGACATGGTGGTTACCGAATACGGCGTGGCCAACATGCGGGGCCGGACCGTGCGCGAGAGGGCTCAGTTCCTCATCGATATCGCCCATCCCGGGGACCGGAAAACCCTCTTCGAGCAGGCCAAGGAAAAGAAGATCCTCTACCCCGACCAGATCTATCTGCCGGAATCCGCCCGCCTCTATCCTTCGGATATCGCCACCAGGCACACCTTCAAGGGAGACGTCGAGATCCGGTTCCGGGCCATCAAGCCCTCCGACGAGGAAGAGATGCGCAGACTCTTCTACCGCTTCTCGGACAAGACGGTCTATTACCGCTATTTCAGCCCCATCAAGGTCATGCCCCATGCAAAGATGCAGCAGTACGTGAACATCGACTACATCGACACACTCTCCATCGTGGGCCTGACAGGCTCTCCCGAAGAGGAGCACATCGTGTCCGAGGCCCGCTTCGTCAAGGATCGGAAGAAGCCCTACGGGGATGTGGCCTTCGTGGTGGAGGAGCAGTATCAGGGCATGGGGATCGCCACCTATCTTTACGAGATGCTCGTGACCCTTGCCAAGGAGCGCGGCCTCCACGGGTTTACGGCAGACGTGCTGGCGAGCAACAAGGCCATGATGAAGGTGTTCGAAAAAGGCAGATACCCGGTCCAGGCCACCCTCTCCCAAGGCGCGTACGAGCTCGTCATCAAGTTCTGAGGTGCTCACGCGTCGTGCGGGCCTGGCCTGGACGTGTCCTGCACCTCCCATTGGCGGGGCTTCACCATCCGGGCTTGCCGCACGGATGGATGACCGGGGCCGGACGATCAGGGACGCTGGATGCGTAGACCCCGTCCTTCCGGCAGGCCTCCTTTACTCAGCCTTTATATTGCAGTGAGGTGCGCCGGACTCCTCTGGGGGTTTCCCCCCCCGATCACTATTATAAAATCAGGAGCCATGGTACGTTGCCGAGCGGGTCTGCGAGGCGCGTCCAAGGGAGCCTGGCTCTGTTCCGGCGCATCGGGTTCTCCCGGCTTCCGCGTCCCAGCTGGGGACCATGGCGGACACGGGAGCCGGGCGTCTTAGACAGCGGTGGAAAAACCGCTGTCTTAAAAAGGGGCACTACCGGCACCGTGACCAGGGCACTGCAGGTGGAGAGCATGAGAGAAACCACGCTGACGGGAAAGCGGCTCAGGGCACGACTGGCAGCATCCATGAAGCTGATAGCCGAGCTGAAAGAGTCGCAGGAGAATTGCAAGCAGGCGGAGATTGCTCTCCGGGAGAGCGAGCAGAAGCTCGGGCTGTTCATTGAGAATGCGCCGGCGGCCATCGCGATGATGGACCGCGAGATGCGCTACATCGCCGTCAGCCGCAGGTGGCTCAAGGATTATGGCCTGGGAGAGAGGGATATCATCGGCCGGAGCCATTACGAGATCTTTCCCGAGATCCCGGCGCGGTGGAAGGAGATTCATAGTCGCGCGCTTGCCGGCGAAACCTTGAGATGCGAGGAAGACCCCTTTCCACGCCTCGACGGCAAAGTGGACTGGGTGCGATGGGAGATCCTTCCCTGGCGCGAGAGCGAGGGAAACATCGGCGGGATCATCATGTTCACCGAGGTGATCACGGCCCGCAAGGAGCTCGAACAGGAGCTCGGAACCTATCGCGAGCATCTCGAAGGCCTGGTGAAGCAACGCACGCGCGAACTCGAGGAAAGGAACAGAAAGCTCGCCCGGGAAATCGTCGAACGCAGAAAGGCCGAGGAGGAGAGACGGAGGATCGAATCCCGTCTTGCACAGGCCCAGAGGATCGAGGCCCTCGACCGGTTTGCCGGAGGCATAGCCCACGATCTGAACAATCTCCTCTACCCCATCATCATCAGCACCGAGGAGCTCCTGCAGGAAGAGCCACCCGATTCTCCCCGCCGTGAAATCCTGGAGCAGATCCTGAATTCGGCGAACCGCCAGCGAAACCTGGTAAAAAAGGTGCTGACCTTCAGCAGGCTGAGCGAAAAGAGCCTGACCCCCATGCACCTTGCGCCGCAACTGGAAGAGACCGTAGAGTTCCTTCGCTCCACCCTTCCGAGCACCCTGGAGATCAGATGCCGGGTCGAGGCGCTCTCGGACGTGGCCATGGGCGATCCCATCCAGTTTCAGCAGATCGTCATGAACCTTGTCCAGAACGCTGCCGATGCGCTCGCATCCAGGAAGGGCACCATCGAGGTGAGCCTGAAGGAAACCCGCCTGAATCCCGAGAGCGCCCCTCGGGGAATCCAGGCCGGCGAATATCTGGAGCTTGCGGTCAGAGACAACGGTCCCGGCATGCCGCCCGTGGTGCAGGAGCATATCTTCGAACCTTTCTACACCACCAAGGGGATGGGAAGGGGAACCGGCCTCGGCCTCTCGGTCGTGCACGGCATAGTCAAGGGGGTCGGCGGTGCCATCACCGTGACGAGCAAAGAGGGTAAGGGTACCCTGTTCAACGTGTATATTCCGGAGTATCCGGGAGAGGTCGATTATCAGTCATCACCGGATCATCATGCATTGCCTCGGGGCGAGGAAAGAATCCTGCTGATCGATGACGAGGAGGCTATCCTCGCCAGCCTGAAGCGGGCATTGAACATCTCGGGCTATCGCGTGGTGGCCGTGAAGGACAGCATGGAGGCGCTCCGCCTGTTCGGCATGCATCCCTCGGATTTCGATCTGGTCATAACCGACCTGACCATGCCGAAGATGACGGGCATCGAACTGGCCGGGAAGGTACTCGGGATACGCCCGGACATCCCGGTGATCTTGAGCACCGGATTCAACGACGTCATCGACGACCGGGAGGCGAAGTCTCACGGAATCAAGGAGCTGCTGCTGAAACCGGCCGGCACCGGAGAGCTGAAGGCAACGGTCCGCCGAGCCCTGGAGCACTGAGCGCCTTATCCGGGAATTCAGAGGGACGTTCTGCCGCCCCGGCTGTTCCACCGGAGCGGGCGGGGCGGCCTTATATTTGCTCGATAACGCTCATCCGCTCCTCGAACTCGGCGTTGATCCGGTCGAACTCATGGGTGAGCGCTTCGAGGTCCGCGAACAGGGACTCGATCTCCTGCTCGCAGGCGTGGATCTCCATGGATATCCCGGATATCCTCTTCCCGTCCCGGGCAAGGGTGGCCTCCTGCATGGCGGCGTGGAGCATTTTCAGCTTTTTCTCGCGGGCGTCGATTCCGTTCTCCACCCGGGAGATGTCCTTCTCCAGCGGGCCGAGCGCCCGGGAGCGCTCGGTGATGATTCCGGCGCGCCTCTTGCGGAGCTCTTTCTTGTCGAGCTTCTCGCCGTTTTCCCGCTCGGGCTTCGCCTTTTTCGCCGGCGCGAGGGTCTCTTCCTCGTCGCCCCAGCCGCCCTTTTCGAGAAAGCGCTGATACCCGCCCTCGAACACCTCGATCGAGCCGTTCTTGAATATGATGAGCCTCTCGGCAAGAGCGTGCAGAAACATCTCATTATGGGTGACCATGACCACGGCCCCCTCGAAGCTGTCCAGGGCCGCGAGCAGGGCATCGCTCGACTCCATGTCGAGGTGGTTCGTGGGCTCGTCCAGGAGCAGGAGGTTCACGGGGGTCGCCAGGAGCTTGCCCAGCATCACCCTGCTCTTTTCCCCGCCCGAGAGCACCTCGATCTTCTTCAAGGCATAGTCTCCCTCGAACATCATGGCCCCGCAGATGTCCCTGGCCTTCTGGCGGTCGATGTCACCGTAGCTCATGATGATCTCTTCCTCCACGGTTCTCGTGCCCACGAGGCTCGACACATTGGTTTGCTCGAACACGCCCGGAACGGTCTTGGGGTTCCGGGCGATCTCGCCGGTTCGGGGGATAAGGCTGCCTGCCAGCAGTTTGAGCAGCGTGGTCTTGCCCTTGCCGTTGGGGCCGATAATGCACACCTTCTCGCCCGGCCGCAGGGTGATGGTGAAATCCTTGATGAGCTCTGCGGACGGGTCGTAGGAAAAGCTCAGATCCTGGGCGGAGAGCACGTATTTGCCGACAAAGGGCTCATAACGGAAAGAGAAGTCCAAGGTCTTGATCTTCTCCAGCTTGTCCTTTTTCTCCATCTTCTCCAGGGTCCTGATCCGCGACTGGACCAGGCCCACCAGGCGGGCCTTTGCCCGGAACTGGGTGATGAAGGCCTCCACCTCTTTCCGCTTGCGCTCGTCGTTGAGGCGGGTCTTCTCATACACCTCCTCATCCTGGGCGATCTGGGCATAGTATTTCTCCGTGTCGCCTTGGATCTTCCGGACCTTTTTCCGGTGAATCCCCATGGTATGAGTCACGATCCTGTCCATGAAGGTCCTGTCGTGGGTGATGAGCAGGAGCTCGTGAGGCCACAAGATCAGAAAGCGCTCGATCCACCGGATCGAGGTGATGTCGAGGTAGTTGGTGGGCTCGTCCAGGAGCAGGAGATCGGGCTCGGAGACGAGCACCTTGGCCAGGTTCAGCCTCACCTGGTAGCCGCCCGAGAACTCGTAGGGGCTGCGCTGCATGTCCTGCTGGGAAAACCCGAGGCCGGCGAGCACCTTCTCCACCTTCCAGTGCTGCTCCTTCTGCGTCTCGGGCAGCCCCTTCATTCCCTCGCCGAGCACGGTGTCTTCGGTGAAGTCCAGATGCTGCCTCACATAGCCCATGCGATAGCCTTTCGGGATCACGATCTGCCCCGCATCGGGCGTCTCCTCGCCCACGATCATCCGCAGAAGCGTGGTCTTGCCGTGCCCGTTTCTGCCGACCAGCCCCACCCGCTCCCTGGGATTGATCTTGAAGCCGACATCATCGAACAGCGTCTGCCGGGCATAGCTCTTGGAGAGATTCTCTGCGCTTATCATTGCGATACCATATAACAGTGGATGGTTCAGTCAAGTTCAATCCTGCTTGGTAACAGCCCGGTTTCGGGAGAATCCACCGGATAGATCGACTTATACCCTGTTGTTTTTACCATGGTTATAAATAAAGCAATCCATCCGAAACAGAGTCATTGCTCTCCTTCGCGTTGGTCTCGTTCAGATGGGAAGGGTCGTGTTTGATTTCATTTCCGCTTGCTGCGGAAAAGCATGCCGGGCCTGTGTTGAAGGTCCATACCATCGATTCACACGATCCCGGCAATGTCGTTTCCCGATTCCCGTCACCTCAGTGCGATCCGCAGCAGGGGCCAGAGCCGGTCCATTTTCTCCGGGTCACGGATGCGGCCGAAGATCCCGGCTCGCAGGGTGGAATAGATCAGGTTGTGCCTGCTCAGATCGCGCATGGGGGGAGAGCCCTGTATGCCCTGCTCCAGCTTGCTTGTCGTCTCCGTGGTCCATGCCCCCGACTGCAGTGCCCCGGCGCCCAGCCTGCCCGCGGTGTAACCCAGGAGGAAGGAGGTCCTGATCCCGCTCCCTCCCCGCGACTGGACGTGTCCCAGCACGTCGCCCGCCATGACGAGCCTGTCTTCGGGGCAGCACGCAGAGATCATCCTGCCCATGGGGATCGCGGTCTTCAGGGAATAGAAGGACGTGGTCCCTTCAAGTCTCTCCCTGAAAGGCCCGTGGGCTTCTGAGAACTCCTCGAACGGGACGGTGCGGGGTTTGCGGCCCCGGGCATAGCCCATGAGGATGATCTCGGCCTCGCCCTCTGCCCGGGGAAAAATGGTGGCGATGGTCAGGGAGTCGCCGTGGACGTGGAAGTGGTACTCGAACCGGTCGGCCGGGCCGGCGTATCCCCGCACGAGCCGCTTGGAAACGGGCATGTCCATGCCCGTTCGGTCGATGTTCAGGAGCCGGGATGCGGGGTCTTCGCACCCGCCGCAGGAAAAGACCGCCTTTGCCCTGAGCTCCTCTTCCATGAAGCCGCCCACCATGGCCCTCACCCCTGCAAGCCTGCCCTCTTCCCGGATAAAGCCCACCACGGGGGAGGCGGGCAGGACCCTCGCCCCCGCATCCTCTGCCACGCGTGCCATGGCCTGGATGAAATCAGGCCATGAGATGATGAGGTTGGGGTTGTCGATGGTGCGGTCCACCCGTCTCAGGCCGGTGTGGGAGAAGTATGATCTCCTGTTGATCCGCCGGATAGTCTGTTTCTCGAAGAACCCTTCTCCCAGCAATCCTTCCATCTCGCGGTCGAAGCGGATGGTCTCCCCCCTCCTCCTCGCTCCGATCCGGTCCTGCATCTCGAGGACGGCCACATCCACCCCGTGCCGGGCCAGGGCCAGTGCGGTACCGAGCCCTGCGGGGCCGGCGCCGATCACCAGCGCGTCGGCAAAGAATTTCCCCTCCATCTCTCCCTCCTCATGTCATTTACCCGCGCATGAACTCCTCTCTGCCACAGGTCTTTTTCAGGAGCCTGCGGAAGTCTTTGAGCTCAGTGGCCCTGATGAAGTGGTCCAGATCTTCGTACTCTTCTCCCAGCGGCAGGAAGGCGGCCTGCATGCCCCGCGACTCCACGAGGTCGGCGGCCTGGAGCATCTGCTCTTTCCTGTCAATGCCGCTGCCCAGGCAAAGAATGCACCTTCCGGTCCCGTACGATGCGATGGTGTCGCACTGTCCCGCGCTCAGGCCCGATTTGCCGATGCCCGCCACGGGCTTGAGGCCGATCCGGTCAACCAGGAGCGCGTCGAGCAGCCCTTCCACCACGAGCAGGTCCTCGCTGCCCCGGTATTTGTACAGGAGAAAGGGCGCGTCCTTCAGTATAGAAAGGCCGGTCAGGGCCCGGTAGGCCTCCGGCCCTTTTTCCGTGACGTCCCTGCCGATCATCCCCATAAGCCTGCCCGCAGTGTCGCGGTAGGGAATGGTGAGCCTGAACTCCTCGGCATCGCGAGACCATACAGCATCCAGCACCTCGTCGAGGAACTCGTCGGTCAGCCCCTGGGACATGAGATACTCCCTGGTCTGGCGGTAGCCGGGATAGAAGCCGAACGAAGAGCCTTCCACCTCCCCCATGGCATATCTCCGGTTGTAGAGGTAGAAGAGCTCCTTTTCGCCGGCAGGCGAATAGAGGCTGGTGGTGAAGAAGCCTGCCATGAGCTCAAGCAGGATGGTCCGGCTCAGCTCGTCGTCCCACGCCGACTTGTCATAGGCGATCGGCTCGATCCCCGCCTCCCCGGCCAGCAGGGAGAGCGCTCCGAAGAAGTCCATGCCTGTCTTGAGCTGGAGATAACTGAGCCAGTCGCCCCGCGCTCCGCACACGAAGCAGAAGTATTCCGGCCTGTCGGCATAGACGAGAAAGGTGGGGTGCTCGTCTTCATGAAAAGGGCAGCAGGCGATATGACTGGTTCCCTTTTCCTGAAATCCCTTCAGGTCTTTGAAAAGATTTTTCTGATACTGCCTGTCCAGCAGGGTGCCGTATATGCGCTCGATATCTCGGATCATCCGGAGAACTCCTTGCTCTGTGATATGAATATACTGTTTTTTAACGGCATTCACGGCAAATTGCAACCGGGTGATTCGCGAAAAGATACTGTCATAGGGAAATCCTCTGTTTTGCACATGCGAGGAGTTTCAGCACAAACTGCGTCTGGAGAAGATGGCGTCCATTCAGGTATTTGTCTGGAAAATAGCTAGAAATAGGCATGAAGCCCGGAAAGATAGTTTACCCCCAGAAAGGTGAACAGACTGCTTGCAAGGCCTGCAATCGTCATGAACGCAATGCGCCTGGTGTCTCTCCTGATCAGGCGCATGTGCAGGATGGCTGCATAGACCAGCCACGTGATCAAAGCCCATGTCTCCTTGGGATCCCACCCCCAGTATCGGCCCCATGCATGATGCGCCCATACAGCACCTGTCATGATGCCGACCGTGAAAAAGAAAAATCCGATGACGATGCACTGGTGGATTCTCTCATCGAGTGCAGAGGATTGGTCTTTCCGCCGACCTCCTGCCCAGAGCAGGTTAACCCCCAGGACCGCCGCTACGACAAAGGCCCCATATCCGAGAAAACAGGTGATGACGTGGCTGATGAGCCAGTTGCTTTTCAGTGCAGGGACGAGCGGCTGAATGCTCGAATCGAGATGGGGAGAAAAGGATGCGCAGGCTATGAGTAAAAATGCTACGAGAACGGCGAGGGAACCGACTTCTTCGTATCTCCTGTACAAACCGAAAACGAAATAAAAAAATATGACTGTCCAGGAAAAAACCACGAGTGATTCATAGAAATTTGACAAAGGCGCATGCCCGATGCCAAGCGTGTACGATTCCACCCATCTGAACACTATCCCCGCACTGTGTGCGGCAAACCCTGTTATCCAGAGGGCATTCCCGATACGACCGCCGATGGGTACCCCAGTAACCGCGCGAATGACCGAAAGGGCAAATGCGCCGAGATAGAAGAACGGAACGCTGTTGAGAATGGTCTCATTCACGATTCATCCTCCGCGATTGTCTTATTCCCTCTGGCCCGGCAACTCGAAAAAAGACAGCGGGCCAGGAGCCCCGAAAGGAACATCGATGCTCCCAGTATCACGATGGGCAGCGCCGGGTCATAGGCTATGAGAATTCCGGTAACATAATACGGCTCGATTCTGTCCAGCGAGAAGGCATAGCCTTCGAACCGGTCAGGATTGAACTGGGGCGCCCGGGACAGGATGTCCGGAAACACCGTCACGATATGTTCGATCTGTGAGAAAACCCATACATATCCACTTTGCGCAGGCGAAAAGAAATCGATTTTCATTGCAGGTCCCATTCCCATAAGGTCTTCTTCGATCCTGCTTACGCGGAAAAAGGTCTCTCTGTCCATCTCGTGAACCTCTCCGGGTTTTGCCGTGAGGGCGTGAACATGCCCTCCATGCCGGACTCCGATGACGGCAAGGGGCACTTTCCGGTAGCTTGCCTGATAATAACGGACCCCTTGGAGAGCAAAAGGCTGATTGACGAGCAGGGTTGCCTTCCGAAGGGGCACATCTCCGCCGAGAAACGTGAGCTCCGAACGGTACTCTCCGGGCAGGCCCGAGTCATAATATTCTACTGAGAAATCGTCACAGCGTATTGCCAGGCCGGGATCGATTATTCTCTGTCGAATGAGCGGGGCGATCGAAACCGTTTTGCCTTCGGGTATCTCCACATAGGCTTTGGTCCCAAAGCATTCACCAGAGATGAAACCACAGACGATGACCACGACCCCGAGATGGATGAGCAGGCTGCTCATCCCTGCAGTATTCCACCTGCGTGATTTAAGACCGGCCTTGTTTGCACCCCGGGCCCATGTTCGAATGCCTCTCCACGAGCACACCACGAGCACCAGGCAGAGGAGCAGGGCGAGCACGATGAACCAGAACGAGTGGAAGACATCTCCAAGGCCGATGTAAGGAAGCACGGCTCCCCAATGTAGTTCTTCTCCGGGAGCAGACCCCCGGGGATGCTGCGGGATGAGGGTTCCGATCACGGCGAAAACAGCGATGGCGAACAGGAGGGCAACAGCAGCCCTGAGAGAAAAGCATCGTGATGAGAGCCTGACAAGGAGCATGCGCGCACCTGGCAGAAAACTCTGTCCCCGGATCAATCCTTTCTATCCCTTCCCGCGGATTCTCTTTCGGCTCAGAGAGCCGGCACTTATCTCCTGGTATATCGAGGTTATATTGTTTTCGTCATACTTCCACGACATCGTATAATACTACAGCGGCAATCGGTCATGGGGTCA
>JAHDKO010000041.1 GCA_018436855.1 Deltaproteobacteria bacterium
CGATATCTCGCGGCAACCGGCAACATTTCCCTTGACTATCCACCCCTCTGTGTTTAATTAACCCCCATGCCCTCGTAGCTCAGGGGATAGAGCACAGGATTCCTAATCCTGGTGTCGCAGGTTCGATTCCTGCCGGGGGCATTTAAAATCAACGAGTTACAGCCTAAATTGATACAATACATCGTTGATCATTTGATTTGTAAGCACATAGTAAGCACTAAGCAAAAAAGCTTCATCAAATTTCTTGCCGATGGTAACCGGGTCAGCATTACCACCTGAGTCTTTGATAAGTGGGTTTTTATAGATAACAAAGAGGCTATGCACCTTCCCACTTTGCACATACGGCTTCAAAATTGGGTTGCGCCTCATCTTGAGTCCAACTTCGATAGAACTTGGGGTTTCTGCTTTTCGGTACAGGACTTGCCTCTCGCATTTCAACAAGGGCAGGTGCCTGTACGCATTCCCCCAATACCAAAGCACTTCTCGGGGCAAGAGCTGGAAGCTGATCAAGAAGCTGGCCATAGATACCAGGTACAATTTCTCGGAAATAGCGTAGATCTTCAGGGTTTTGAAGACGATGGACTATGAAGCTATTGCACTGCGAGAGAACCGTCTTTGACAATTCACTCGGACGCTGAGAGGCTACTACCAATCCCAGCCCATACTTTCTTCCTTCTCGGGCAATACGCTCAAAAACAAGCTTAGAGATTGAATCTTCTTCTGTTCTTCCACCCTCACGAATGTAGTTCTGCGCTTCTTCAAGAATCAGAACGACGGGATACTCACCACGGTTAACCCCGCTAACTGGATCGCTCAATCTCTGCAAAAACTCATGAATAAGGCGTCCTATCATTGCTGTAACATTCTCTAGAACTTCAGATGCCAGAAGGCTTAAATCAATGATGACAACATTTGATCGACACGCACCACACTTCTGTCGAGCATAGAAAGGAAGGTTATCACAAGAGCCATCCCCATTGGAAAGATCAGCACCTGGGCAACATTCAACACCTAAAATATCGCGCATAAATGTAGCAAGCGAATGATTTACCTTAGGCCACTCAGAGCAAGTGGGTCCAAATAAGAATTCAAATCGTGAATCCTCAAGTAGTCGGTAAATACGCATCAACATCGTTGAGCAGTTATCGCGCGTTCGTGATGAATTTGCATCCTCACGAGTCATTATTTGTTCAAGATACTTATAGCGAAACTGGCTCTTGCTAAAAAATTTTGGGCAGTCCGCCGATGCAATGCTGAGCATCGTGCTATTTTCTGGAAGGCGAGATAACGCACTCAATAACGGTGTTATTGCCGTCTCAATACGACGTCTTTTACCAACATCTAGTGCTGCATAATTTTCATACTGACCCCCCTCGCTGTGAATCCCTTCTCTGGCGATATTTCTAACATTATCAAAAACAGTTTTTAAATTTTCAACTGTAATACTCGGATAATATTTTGAAAGAAGAGTAACCTGGTGTTTAATATCATGGTCTTCAATGTAGCCTAAGCACCCATCGCACAATTGCCTTATAGTTCTTGGGGCTTTGGTTTCATTACCAGTGGAAAGCCCAAGTATCTTATTAAACTCTTGGATTAAATTTTCACGAACGTGAGGCCAGTTTTCGGCATATCCATCTGTGCCACGAGCCAAGGATAATGCGTTGAGAAGAATGGGTCTCTGAACACCGGGGGATGCTCTGAACATGCGAACAAAGTCTTCAGAATTCATGAACCAATAGGGGATAACTAGCCTCTCTTTCTCAGCAGGATCGGTCGGAATGTACAGAGATTTTAATGTACTATCCGCATCCGCCCATTCATCCTTATCGTTTTGTTTTTGGAAAGCAGCACGATATTCACCGTTAGTATCGAGTATTATGAACCGTGTTTGCCTTACAGATTTTTGTTGAGTGATCGATTGAATGATCGTTGCTATGGTGCACGACTTGCCTGAACCAGTGCTACCTATAACAGCAGCGTGCTTTCCGAAGAACGCATCTGGATCGATTTTGATCTGGTAATCCGGGAATAAAGTGGATCGACCTATAGGAATACAAAACCCTGGTTCATCTATTGAGATCTTTTCTACCCCGGAAGACTTGCCGAATATGATGTCTAAATCCTTTCGTGTCGTGATGAGTACCGATGAATCAAGAACCGGGAATATATTGATCCCCTGATGGAACTTGCCCTCATCGATAGTGCCGATCATTGTTGCTTTCATCAGTCTTCGAGATGAAGGCAATGTAACCATGGTCTTGTCTGCTTTTAATTCACTTTCCTCTGTTAATAGTACTCGTGTGACCATGGCTACTATTTGCCTAGCACCAACAGGGATTATGATATACGAGTTGATTCGACCGACTTCCAATGTGCCTTCATAAGTGGACCGCGTGAGAGCTTTCAGGTCTCGGTTAAGCTCAACCGTTACCTGGGCCGTGTCAACTGCGACGACCCGGCCTATCTCATGATCATTTGCCATCGCTATCATCCCCCCCATCATCCGGCTTTCGCTCAGAAAGCAATGAGAGAGCATTGAAGGTTTTCATCACCTTTGCATTAATCTCTTCTTCCTTTAGATCCGGCAAAAGCTTGGTGACGAAATTCTCAAATGTTCCCAAACCCTTGCCTTTAATAATCCAGACGCGTTCATCCCCAAGCTTCTCTAATTCTGAAACAAACGTGCTCTGGGGGTCAGGATCTACAACAACAAGGGTAAAGCTCGGAATAGCAAGTGCTTGTCGAATCAGAGAAGTGACATGGTCATCCCCGAATCCATAACCGATCACAAATAGTGCTGATTGAGGCTGAACAACTGCACTTCCAAATCTCCGGAATAACTCTGAATATGGCATGCCCAGCGTCTGTCCGTACTTTAACGGCGTTGGATAGATCAGGACATCATCAATGTGACAGTCATCATTATAGAAAGTAGCAAATAAACCGAAGGGGTTTTCCCAATCCGGTTCACAGCGATGCCATGTGATCGAGCCATGAAGTTTATAAAGATGAAGAGCACGATCAAAACGATGAACACGCCCCTCAGTGGTCTGCGCGGGGAAATAGAAATCTATATCATACGACTCGGGCCTGAAAACGCGTCGCAATGTCCCCACAAATCCATCGACGAGAACTGCACCTTCAGCATCCCCTGCCTGTTCAATCAGGGTATCATAGTTGAGCGTAAATATATTAGCTCTTCGTAGGTTAAGTGGTCGAGTGAGAACCTTTTTAATGAATTTCCTATGAATTCGAAGAGGCTCATGATGCTCATCCTTTGGAAGGTTCAAGATATCTGCCAAGGATGCATGAACCTCTTTGATTAAATTTGTCAAATCGCTTTTGTTGATTGACAACTCGGAACCCCCTGCAAGACTTAATGTCTTGGTTTTATTGGGCATTCCTGCATACCATGTATGTAACTGACTGAGGAAAGATTCGAGGTTCAAGCAAATGGGGGAAACATCGTTCTCTTCTTTAGAGTAAAGTTCTAAACGAGCTTTGAATGAAAACTCATATTGTGAAAGGGCTGAAGCTATTTTATAAAAAAGATCTATCCACCCGGGGGCTAATCCATCTTTATGTTCTTTTGCTTTATCAATAAGGGCCTTCTCAAGAGGCTTAGGTATTGTAGCAAGGGACACGCCCCCGGCATCCAGAGATGCGCCAGCACCTATCAAAAATGAGACGTTATCAGTCTTGATGATCGTTCCGAATCGGACCCGCATCTCTTTAAGGACTTCTTCGAGCTTAGCTTGAATTTTCTCTTTGTCCTCTGGATCAGTGCTCAAAACACCAAGCAAATTCCTAGATATAATATTCTCACTACCGATACGTATTTGATAATCTGACAATAAAGGTTCACTCATCAAGGAAGCCCCTCTTGTAACAATAATTCATCTTCTGAGATCGTTTCTGATCTCATTGATGCCAATACAAAACCATTTAAGATAATATCCTGATATTACATCTTTTTATATAATATGGGAAGATAATTTATAACTATGAATAATAATTTGATTTTTTATAAAAAGTTATATCTGATATGAAGGATCCCCTTCACCCTTTCAACGACATCTCAAAACACCCCCCTATATGACGTTTTTCTACAAAAAAAGGGTATCCCAGAGCATCACTGTACCCCCTTGGACTGTACGCCTTGGCTCATATCAGTCATCTCAGCACCAACGGATTCTGTATGTGCTTAATAACTCATTCTTATTGCTATAACTGTTCCGTACTGCTATAATATTCAACGAGATAACAGTTTATACTCTGTACGTCTTGCAACAAGAGGAGACAGGAATGGCATTGCTTGATTTATGGACAAAGGACCGCGCACAGCTTGCTGAAAAGCAAGTCCATCAAATTATCGCGTTCGCCGGGGATGGGAAGCTTCGTGACGGGTCATTGGCCTCGACCGAATTCAGGGATTACCTCAGACATATCCCGTCGGATCAACTATCACGCTATGCCGACGAGTGCTTGCAGGCTTCGTTTCAGGACTCAGGCCTCGCGCTGCAAGATATTGTCAATGAGATCGGCCGCCGCCTGGATTTTCAAATCACTCACGGGCGCTATCGAGGAACGTCCAAACATCCGGGACATGACGGTCTGTGGGCAGACGCCGATAAACATTGCATCGTGGTCGAGGTAAAGACTACAGATGCTTACCGGATTGATCTCGGCACAGTAGCCAACTACCGCAAGGAATTGGTAAAGCGTGGTGAAATTCGACTTGAAGCCAGTTCCATGCTGGTTGTCGTGGGACGACAAGATACCGGTGACCTGGAAGCCCAGATTCGTGGTTCTCGACACGCCTGGGATATGCGGGTTATCAGCGTCGATGCTCTTCTTCGCCTGCTCAAACTTAAAGAGGAAGTAGAGGACCCCTCACTTCTCAGGCGTATCCATAACATACTCATCCCTCATGAATTCACGAGGCTTGATCCTATCGTTGAGATCGCATTCGCTGCGGTTGAAGATATCAAGAAGGAATCCGAGGGACAAAGAGATGACGAGAACCCGAAGGAGAAGAAATTTACACCCGTTGCTTTCCACGAGGAATGTATCGCAAGGATAGAAAAGCGCCTCAACACGACGCTTGTGAAGAATTCACGCGCTTCTTTCAGAACGGCTGACGATTCAACCAGGGTGTTGTGCGCAGTATCGCGCTACCACGAACGCGCCAAAAGTTACTGGTTTGCCTTTCATCCTCACCAGGACGAATTCCTGACGAACGCAGGGCAAGCATTCGTCTCTTTCGGGTGCGGTGATGCAGAAACTCTATTTTTGATCCCCTTTAGTGAATTCAAGTCATGGCTTGAATATTTCAGCAAAACTGAATTGCCCGATCGATTCTACTGGCATGTCAAGATCCGAAAGGCAGGAAAGTCATACCTCATGACCGGCCGGGCCGGAACAAAAGACTTCGATATCACAAAATACAAGATTTAACAGATGTTCAATGAAATAACGTACGGCAAGGCATATAACCACCTGTACTTGCAGTAATCGCCATTATGATGGGAGGGGTGAAATGAGACCCAACAGTCGAGATCAACAGCTTACCGCAATGGCGGGAGAGTTCATCACTGTCGGAAAATTGTTTAAACGTGGATATCAGGCGTCAGTTACGTTCGGCAATGCCAAGGCCATCGATGTATTGGTATACAATCCCGGGATCGACAAATCATACGCTGTTCAGGTTAAGACTCTCAGAGAGAAAAATTGCTTTCTCATGAAGAAAGACAACGTTAAACCGGACCATGTATATGTCTTTGTTCTTCTTCATGAATTTGAGCAAACCGAAGAGTTCTTCATAGTATCTGGCCGGGAAATACTGCAAGATATCAATAAGTTCTTCGGCGCATCTTATAGAGACAGGGATAAGCCGAGCAATATGCCAGCTATCAATTATGGTCCCTTATTGCCGTATAAAGATAACTGGCAGGTATTCGACGCTTAGGCGCAACGAACAAGCACATCCAGATAACACAGAAGGAGAATACGCATTGATACACCTAGAGAATATTGAAGCGATTGAAAAGCGCCTGTGGAATGCGGCGGATACGCTACGGGCGAACTCGAACTATGCCAGCAACGAATATTTCCTGCCCGTGATGGGCCTTATCTTTCTTCGTCACGCGTTCAGCCGGTATTTAAGCGTCAAGGACTCAATCGTAGCCAATCTGCCCATGCGTGGCGGCATAGCGCGCCCGCTCACCAAAGCGGACTTCTCGCAGAAGAGCGCCATCTTCCTTCAGCCCAAGGCCCAGTTCGATCACCTCGTTGCCCTGACCGACGGCGATGATAGGGCCAGGGCTATCATCGAAGCGATGGAATCCATCGAGGGTGATTACGAGAATCTGAGCGGTGTCCTTCCCAAGAGCGAATACCAGGAACTCGACAACCAAGTCCTGGGCCAGCTTATCCGCACGCTCAACCCTGACGAACTCAAGCGCGTATCCGGCGATGTGTTCGGCCGCATCTACGAGTACTTTCTCACCCAGTTCGCCGATCAGAAGGCCCACGACGGCGGCGAGTTCTTCACTCCCATCTCGCTGGTATCGCTCATCGCAAACGTGCTCGAACCTGCGGGCGGCACTGTTTTAGACCCTGCCTGCGGCAGCGGCGGCATGTTCGTCCAGAGTGCACGCTTCGTCGAGCGACACGACGAGAACCCGGTGGATAAGCTCACCTTCTATGGCCTTGAGAAGAACGCGACCACCATCCGCCTGGCCAAGATGAACTTGGCCGTCCACGGGCTGGAAGGTGATATCAAAAAAGCCATCACCTACTACGATGATCCCCACGAACTGCTGCGTAAGGCCGATTTTGTGATGGCCAATCCACCGTTTAACGTAGACGAGATCGACGCTGACAAGGTCAAGAGGGACCCCCGGCTTCCCTTTGGTCTGCCGGGTACGAACAAGAAGGGTAAGGTCTCAAACGGCAACTATATCTGGATCAGTTATTTCTACAGCTACTTAAACGAGCACGGCCGGGCAGGGTTCGTCATGTCGTCCCAGGCATCCAGCGCCGGACGGGACGAAGCAAAAGTTCGCCGGAAACTTATCGAGACCGGTGATGTTGACATCATGATAGCCATCCGGTCAAACTTCTTCTACACCCGCACCGTCCCCTGCGAGCTGTGGTTCCTCAACCGGGATAAGCCCGAGCAGTATCGCGACAAGGTGCTGATGATCGATGCGCGGAACATCTACCGCAAGGTCACGCGGAAGATCTACGACTTCAGCCCTGAGCAGGAACAGAACATCCTTGCCATCGTCTGGCTCTATCGCGGCTGCACTCAGAAGTACCTCGACCTCGTGGCCGGTTACTGCAACCGCATGCTCGATGAGGGCGCGAGCTGTTTTCTCGCCGAGGATGATGACGGTGAAAAGATCGAGCTGCTGCCGTCTTTCATCGCCTCGCTCACCACACTGCGAGAAGCAATGCAGCCCTTCCTGAAGACCCTGCCTGTAGACGGCCCCCATGCCGAGGTGCTCAAGGAACTCGATGACGCTAGAACAGCATTCACGGCGGACGTTGATGCCTTTCGGAATGCGGTATCTAAGCAGCAGGATGTATGGAAGATACAGAAGACCACCAACGGCGAATTGAAAAAGGCGGTGGATCGCCTCGCCCCGCTCGCCGAGGCCAGCCGTGATCTCGTCAAGCAGTCCGACCTGCTCTATAAGCTCGCCTGCCGACTCATCGAGATCTGCGAGAGCGAATGCAATAGCCGCGACAGTGATTCCTGGGCCAACCGCGATATCACCCGCGCCCGCAAGGCCGCGGATACCGCTCGTAGGCTCGCCGTCGAACAGCTCAAGCAGGTTCGCTACTTCTGGCGACAGGCTCACTGGTTGACCGAGCGCTTCCCGGAAGCGAAGCTCTGTGATGTCGAGGGCTTGGTCAAGCTGGTAGATAAAAAAGAGATCGAGGCCAACGACTGGTCACTTACACCCGGGCGATATGTCGGGGTTGCCCCCGAAGATGAAGACGAGGATTTTGATTTCGAAGAAGCTCTGCATAACATCCATGTCGAGCTGGAATGCCTGAATGAGGAAGCGGTGCAACTCGCAGCGACTATCAAGAAGAATTTTGAGGAATTGGGTATATGAATAACACTCTGATTACTACATCTCTCACTGAAGTCTGTGAGGTAGTTACGGATGGTACCCACGATTCACCTAAGCTGCAGGAATCTGGAATCCCTTTCATTAAAGGGAAGCATATATCAGCTGGACGAATAGATTTTGATAACTGTGACTTCATCACCGAGGAAGATCACCGGAAGTGTATTAAGAGGGTAAAGCCACGACTTGATGATGTTCTATTCTCAAATATTGGATCAGTCGGAGACGCAGCACGCGTTACTAAAGAAATCGAATTCAGTATAAAGAATGTTGCACTATTCCGGCCAAACCCACAACGAATTGATCCCCTCTACTTCTACTACTTGGTGATTAGTCCATACTTTCGTGGGCATTTCCTAAATGTCAGATCGGGGTCAGCCCAGCCGTTCATAAGCTTAGAGAATTTTCGTTCACTTAAATTCAATTGCTTGAAAGATAAGGTGGCCCAGAAATACGTGGGCTATACTCTTTTTGCCTACGACGACCTGATCGAGAACAACCGGCGGCGGATTCAGCTGTTGGAACAGGCGGCACGGCTGCTCTACAAGGAATGGTTCATCCACCTACGCTTCCCCGGCTACGAGCACGCCAAGATCATCGACGGCGTGCCCGAGGGGTGGAAGAAGAATAAACTGGGCGATTTATGTTTCGAGATCCGGGAATCTGTTTCCCCCGCTACTATTGAATCGGATACGCCTTACATTGGGCTTGAACATATGCCGCGTCGGTCAATCAGCCTTAGTGAGTGGGGTCAAGCCGAACAGGTAACAAGCAGCAAACTCAGATTCCGTGAGAGTGAAATACTTTTCGGTAAGATCCGCCCATACTTCCATAAGGTGGGACTTACCTTTGTCGATGGTGTTGCATCATCGGATGCCATAGTCATTTGCCCGATAACTGCTGATCTTCTTCCACTTGTCCTGATGACCGTCTCAAGCGATGGTTTCATTGCGGTAACTGCCCAAAAAATGAAAGAAGGCTCTAAGATGCCGCGTGCTGATTGGAAGCAGATGCAGCAGTATCAAGTCCCCAAGCCCCCAGACGGAATACTACATGTCTTCAATAGCATTATCGAACCTATTCTCAAGCAGTTAAAAATACTAGTTTTTACCAATCGAAAACTTAGTGCGGCCCGTGATCTGCTATTGCCGCGTCTGATGAATGGGGAGATAACGGTATGAACAGCCAAGCCGAAAGGCGCCCCCATTCCATCAGCGCTTCATCCCATAAGAGCGTCAATCCACGCCCCGGCAGCGATGATATTGCTTTCATTTGGACGGATCAATGGTTTCAATTGGACGCCATCAACCTTTCAATTAGACGGAAAAAGATCTACACTTGGTCGCCATGAGTGAGAATACTTTATACCCACGATATCTGATGCCGCGCGTGATAGAGGCATTGAGCGATTCCCCGGTGGTGCTGATCCATGGGCCGCGCCAGTGCGGCAAGACCACGCTGGCGCGCCTGGTGGGGGATGAGGCGGGGTTTTCATATCTCAGCTTTGATGACGATGTGCAGCGAGCCTCCGCCCAGGCCGACCCGGTGGGCTATGTCGCCGAACTGCCCGCCAGGGTGATCCTGGATGAGGTGCAGCGGGTGCCGGAGATGTTCACCTCATTGAAGGCGGCGGTAGACGCAAGACGTGAGCCGGGAAGATTCATATTGACCGGTTCAGCCAATGTCCTATTGGTGCCCAAGCTGGCGGATTCCCTGGCAGGGCGAATGGATCTTCTGCGGCTGCATCCGCTTTCCCAGGTGGAACTTGCCGGAGAAGATTCTCTTTTTCTGTCCCGGTTGTTTACAAAAGGGTTCAAGGCGGGCGTATCCGGCCAGAGGATGGGCCAGGGCCTGGCAGAGCGTGTGGTGGCAGGCGGGTACCCGGCTGCTCTGGCACGCGCAAACGCCCGACGACGTGCCGCCTGGTATCGCGATTACATCGACACCCTGGTGCAACGCGATGTCCGAGACTTGGCCCGCATCAGCGCCCTGGATGCACTGCCTCGCCTGTTGGCCTTGACCGCAGGACAGACGGCGCATCTCCTGAACGTGACCGATCTGTCCGCGCCTTTTCAATTAAGCAGACCCACGATTCGCGACTACATGACGCTGTTGGCTAGGATCTTTCTGCTCGAAGAACTACCGCCCTGGCACAGCAACCGGCTGAGCCGCCTGATCAAGACGCCGAAGGTGCATCTGGGCGATACCGGGCTTGCCTGTGCTCTGCTCGGCCTGGATGCCGCCGCACTGTGGGAAGATCGCGCCCTGTACGGGCAGCTGTTGGAAACATTCGTCTATCAGGAATTGCGACGCCAGGCCAGTTGGCATGAAGAGCCGTTTGCCTTTCATCATTTTCGCGACAAGGACGGGGATGAAGTGGATGTGGTGTTAGAGTCAGGCGGAAAACTCTCCGGTGTCGAAGTCAAGGCCGCAGCGACCGTTTCCTCTACCGACTTCAGGGGCCTGCGCAAACTGCAAAGCGCTGTGGGCACACGCTTTGTTGCCGGTGTGGTATTGTATGACGGAGATGCGGTCGTTCCCTTTGGCGAAAGTCTGTACGCAGTGCCTCTCTCCCGCCTCTGGGAGGAAAGATGACGGCCTATACCGAAGATAACCTCGTCCAGAAGACCACCGCCGAATATATGGAACATCAGCTCGGCTGGAACTCTGTGTATGCATACAACAACGAGGACTTCGGACCGGACAGCCTGCTGGGGCGCTCGTCTGATCGGGATGTGGTGCTGACCCGGATTCTGCGGGCCAAGCTGGTTGAGCTGAATAAGGGACTGCCCGAGGCGGCGTACGATGACGCCGTACGGCAGATCGCAACAATAGCTGCAACACAGTCGCTCGTGGCAATGAACAAGGAAAAGTACGACCTGATCCGTGATGGTGTTCAGGTGGCCTTCCGCAACGACAAGGGTCAGAGAGAGCGCCAGCGTCTTAAGGTGTTCGATTTCGGTGAGCCGACGAACAACGACTTCCTCTGCGTGCGAGAGCTGTGGGTGCGGGGCGACCTGTACCGTCGCAGGGCAGACATCGTCGGGTTCGTAAACGGCCTGCCGCTTTTGTTCATGGAACTCAAAAACGTCTACAAAGACATCCGCACCGCTTACGAGAAAAACTTCCTGGACTACAAAGACACGGTTCCGCACCTGTTGCACCACAACGCGCTCATCGTTCTGGCCAACGGCGTAAACGCGAAGCTCGGCTCGATAACCAGCCGGTTCGAGCATTTTCACGAGTGGAAGCGTCTGGCTGAGGAAGAGCCCGGGGTTGTGGACATGGAAACGCTGCTCAAGGGCGTGTGCGACAAGAAGAACTTCATGGACCTGGTAGAGAATTTCATCCTCTTCGATGACTCTACCGGTGAGACAAAGAAAATTCTGGCCCGAAACCATCAGTTTCTGGGCGTCAACCGGGCCATCGAGGCCGTCAGTGACCGCAAGAGCCGAGGCGGCAAACTGGGCGTGTTCTGGCACACCCAAGGGGCGGGTAAGAGCTACTCGATGGTGATGTTCACGCGAAAAATCCATCGCAAGCTAGGCGGGAACTTCACGTTTCTCGTGCTTACCGACCGCGAGGACCTGGATACGCAGATATACAAAACATTCGCCGGTTGCGGCGTGGTGAACAACGACAAGGACCCCTGCCGGGCAAGCAGTGGTGAGCATCTATGCAAGCTTCTGCCCCAGCAAAAGTCGTACATCTTCTCGTTGATACAAAAGTTCAATCAGAGAGTAGACCCGGCTACTGGCTACACCCCGCGTGATGATGTGATCGTCATCACGGACGAGGCACACCGCACGCAGTACGGGATGCTGGCGTTGAATATGCGAGACGCCCTGCCAAACGCCAGCTATATCGGGTTCACCGGAACACCGTTGTTCAAGGATGACGAGATCACCAGGCGAGTGTTCGGGGAGTACGTCTCGACCTATGACTTCAAGCGGGCCGTAGACGACCATGCCACGCTTCCCCTGTACTACGAAGCACGGGGTGACAAGCTCGGTGTGTCGGTGGGTGATCTGAACGAGAGGATCGCAGAGAAGCTTGAAGAACTGGAAACAAATGATATCGATGTGGAGCAGCGCCTAGAACAAGAGCTCAAGCGCGATTACCATATCATCACGGCCGGAAAAAGGCTGGACCAGGTTGCGCGGGACTTCGTGCAGCACTATTCAAAGGCGTGGGAAACCGGCAAGGCCATGCTCGTGTGCATCGACAAGATCACCTGCGTGCGGATGTACGACCTTATCGTTACATACTGGGATGAGCGGATCGCCGATCTGGAAGCGGCACTGCCATCGGCAGCAGACGAGCAGGAAGAACAGCATCTGCGTCGCCAGATCGAGTGGATGCGCCAGGGTCGCATAGCGGTTGTTGTCAGTGAAGAGCAAGGTGAAGTGGAGAAGTTCCGCAAGTGGGGCCTGGACATCACGGTGCACCGCCGCCTGATCAAGGACGGAATGGATCTTCCAGAGGAAATGAGGAAAAAGCCCCAGTTCCACGACATGCAATCTATGGAGCTGGATAATGCATTCAAGGAAGAAGAACACCCGTTTCGCATCGCCATCGTCTGTGCGATGTGGCTGACGGGCTTTGACGTGCCGAGCCTCTCGACGCTGTATCTGGATAAGCCTCTCAAGGCGCACACACTGATGCAGGCTATCGCACGGGCAAACCGCGTGAACGAAGGAAAAAACAACGGGCTGATCGTAGATTACTGCGGCGTACTCAAAAACCTTAGAAAGGCCTTAGCGACATTTGCCGGAACTGGTGATGGCGGTCGCGGCGGTAAAGGCGGCGAAACCGAACCCGCCAAACCGGAAGAAGAGCTTCTGGCCGATCTGGCCGAGGCAATCGCGTTTGTGCGGGAATTCATGACCGAGCGGGGTGCGTCGCTGAACGATATTATCACCCTGGCGGGCTTTGCCAGAAACGCGGCCATTCTCGCTGCAAAAGAGGCGGCCAACGAGAACGACGAGACTCGCAAACGCTTCGAGGTGATGTGCCGGGCAGTGTTCACGAAGTTCAAGGCGTGCATTATGTTCGAGGGTGTCAACCCCTATCGCGGAGATTACAGCGCAATAAACATCGTCTATAAGAGCCTTCAGCAGGACCGAGAGAAGGCGGACATCACCGACATCATCCGGCAACTGCACCGCGTGGTCGATGAGGCGATAGTTACCAGGCCGGATTGTGTGGGTGAGGATCTAAAGCCCTACGATATCAGCAAGATCGATTTCGAGAGACTACGCAAAGAATTCGAGCGCAGCCCTGCCAAGAGGACCACTGTGCAGAGCCTGAAAGTGGTCATCGAACAGCGTCTTGAGCGACTGCTTCAGCAGAACCCGCTACGCACCGACTTTCAGAGGCATTATGAAGAGATTGTAGCCGAGTATAATCGCGAGAAGGACAGGGTGACCATCGAGAAAACGTTCGAGGACCTGTTGCGATTCTTCAGTAAAATGAAAGAGGAAGAAAGCCGGGCCGTGCGGGAAGGCCTTGACGAGGAATCACTGGCTGTGTTCGATCTTTTGAAGAAGCCTGAGCTGTCAGCCTCCGAGATCAAACGCATTAAGGCCATCGCGGTAGAACTGCTTGATACGCTTAAGGAAAAGATACTCTATATCGATCACTGGAAGGATAAGGAAGCCAAGCGCGATGATGTTCGGCAGGCCATCCATGATTTTCTCTGGACCGATTCTACCGGGCTGCCCGTGGATCAGTACACCGATCAAGACGTGAAAGCACGCGCAGAGGAGATCTATCGGCATGTATACCGTGTATATCCCACGGTGCCTTCACCATACTATGGATCGCCAGTGATGGTATGAAATGAAAGGGGAAACAAGGTCCTGTGCACCTGATGTTTCGATGTGCGACTCTGGGCAAGAGAACCTGAGGAGTGCAGATCACAGGTGTAAGTATTCAAAATCTCATGGGGTATTTCAGGCATGGTGATGCCAGTATGCGCTAAGGCTTCAGGTTCCTTCACTTCAGGGTGCCATGCCCCTGTATCGACGGGCTCTTTTTTACCAGGAAATCTCAACATCCTTCAAAGGGGCTCTTCTCTTTTGTGGCCCCTACACCACCATCAAAGTCTCATCATTTCTCAACATGAGCTCAGGGCGCTGTTTGACTGATCTGCCCATTGTTTCCCCCTTAATCGTCCAGGGCAGGACGGTCGCGCCCGTTGTCAGGAAGAAAGAACACCGCCCCGGTATGGCCCGGATGCTCTCGGTGAAACCTCTCTTCGGCCTTCTCGATTCCTTCCTCCGGGTCGTAAATAACAACCCTGCCCATATGGTCTTCCCGTGGTGCGAGCCCCTGCTCTAGGTTCCGTAATCGCCTCTTCATAGTTTTGCTCATTTCATTTTCTCCAGGTGCGCTTCGAGGGCACAAAGGCGCTCCTCGATTTCTGTTAACTCTATGATCTTCCTCTTGCTTTCCAGGATCTTCGCCAGGGCATCCGCCTCGGATGGCGTTATCACCCCGCCAGCTACCGCTCGGATGATCGCATCTATGTCCCTGGACAGCTCCCCGCCGAGATCGACCCCCTCGGGCAGAGGCACGTCCTTGCGCGCAGGCACAATCCTTTCCAAGCAGAGCCTCAAGGCCGTGGTGTCGCCCCCGAGAGCCTGCTGAATGCACTGTCTTGTAATGGCCTCCGCTTCGCCGTCTAAAAGCGCCATGGCCGCGATGGTGGCCTTGTGCCGGGCTCCTTTGGGCTTTCCCGGATTGCCCGGACCGAAGCGGCCCTTCTCGTCACGACCCGTTTTTGTTCCATTTTTACGGTCGCTCATCTCTTACCTCCGCGTTGTAGTGAAGATCCGTTCTCAGGGGCTTATACATGATGGTGCTCAAAGGCACCTCGTTTAATTCCGGTCTCTTCATCTTCATCCTCTCAAGCCAGGGACACCGGGACAAAGGGACACCCCTAAAGGGGTGTGTCCCGTATGTCCCCCTTGAGTGTTTCCAGCGGGACATGTCCCGCAAATGTCCCCCATTTGTCCCCACACCCTTTGTCTATTTCTGACAGTAAATTCGGATACATATGGTGCTATACTAGTATGTCCCGATGCTGCTAAAGCTTTGCCCAGATAGCTCATGGTGAGCATGTCCCGGTTGAGTATTTTTGTTTTAATATTCATCGTGTTATAAAATGTCCCGTACTGGTCAGCATTCCCGCTTCGACCACCAGTAATCATCCTTAGTATCAACGTATCCCGCATCTCTCAAATCGGATACCGCGCGCTGGAATGCCTTCTTCTTGGCTTCGGTGGAAGACGTCGGGGATATGCCAGCCGCGTATGCGGCCTCGCGCCACGCGTCTATATGGACTTTTTCCCCATTGCCTGCTCCAATAAGCGCATCGAGAGCAACCTTCCTTGCCCCCGCCAGCGGTTTCGAGTCTATGGTTTGCCCTTCACTCAGGCACAGTACGCACGATGTCATAACCTCGCCAGTATCTGGGTCAGTCCATCCTTTAAGGGGGATTTCCTCGGGCATGAAGGTTATGGGCGGGGATTCAGCGTGGTCCTTTGACTTCGTGCATGTTAGAGTCCTTGCCCCGGAGGAATTTTTTTGAAGGCGGTATTCCCAATCCAATGATGCCCGAAGAGCTGATGCCCCTCGCGCTCTTTCTGTCGCTGATAAACCACTATGATGGATAATCAGCACCGCGCAACCAAAGCGATTACGCAAGTGTTCATCAATCACCGAGATGAAACGCGTCATGTCGGCAGTGCTGTTCTCATCTCCAGGCCCAAAATTACGATTAAGGGTATCGATGATAACGAGAGCGGGCTTTTCCTTTGATACGGACAGAAGGTCATCGATTGCCTGGACAAGTTCACGTGTGCTTTCTTCTTCCAAAAGACTCACAGAGCGGTCTGATACATAGAAAGGAACACCTTCAAGGCCCATGTCGTGTTTTATTCCCCACGCTTTGACCCGCCGGTTTATCCCGCTTCCACCTTCTCCTGCGATATAAAATACCGGCCCTGGCAGAAGCACCGGATGCCCGTGCCAATCACGCCCGGTAGAAACGCAAAGTCCCAAGTCAATCAAGAGGAAGGACTTCATTGAGCCGGGCTCACCAAACCAGCAGCTCAATGAGCATGAATCCATAATGTCTTTTACAAGCCATTGTGTATGCTTTGGCTGAGAACAGAGGTCATGAGCGGACCGGAAATGAAACATTCTGGCAGTGCTCTGTTCGTCTGCATCACGGAGCTGTTCTTGAAACTGGTTCAACATACCGGCCTCCCCTCCGAAGACAACCACAGAAGTCGCTGCATCGAGCACTTATCGACCCTGTAATGGCCGGGGAGCCTCGATAACCTAGCTGGATTACTGCACGCCGCATCAACACCCAAAGGGGTCAACAGGCGGTCGTAGAGCTTGAATTTTACCTCTTCCCGCCAGCCTTCCTGAGTGTTTACCGTGACGAGCTTTTGGATTTGCACCCATGCATGTATCGACTTTCCCCCGGAATCTATCAGGGCCATGATGGGCAGTTTCACCGCGCTCCAGAACCGGATTTGCTCTTCACGCGAGAGGATGTCGAACTCGATAAGGCAGTACTTGTATGCCTTTACATTCCCATCCCCTCGCATGGTTTCCCCATTGCCGCTCTTCAGCGGGGCTGGGACGCCTGTCAGGGGATTGATTATGATATGGGATCCGGCCTTGCCTCCTCCCTGAAAAAATTCAATCCACTCTGAAGTCGTCCTGATTGTTTCGCCCAGGATGCCCGGCTGGTTTCGTTCACCTATCCACACAAGGTCATCGGGATTGAATAGAGTAGAGAGAAAAAGCGCTGGTGTTTCTTCGGGGAGACATTTTAAACCAACCGGGGATGCCTCCCACAGGTCTGCGTCATTCGAGATGGTGCCCTGCTCGATGATTCTTTTCAGGGCCGTTTCCCAGTCCTTAATGAATGGTGCCGGTCGTGACCTTTGAGTATGAGAATGGCCATCACGGTGGTCAAAGAGGGCCTTGTTTATGGCATCTGTTATCTCTTTGTCACTTACCTGCCTGCCGCCTGGTGGAAGCCAAGACCGAATATCCCTGTGAATATCCTCCGGAAACATTCCGGCCATGACGCCCAAGTTAGCAATGCCCAGAAGTGCACCATGACATCCGAGCCCCCACCCCGGTGCCGGAAGGTTCCGCAGTGCATTGACGTAGCGTACCTCCATG
Source organism: Deltaproteobacteria bacterium (assembly GCA_018436855.1). Lineage (GTDB taxonomy): Bacteria > Desulfobacterota > Desulfomonilia > UBA1062 > UBA1062 > Phosphitivorax. The sequence goes on from JAHDKO010000041.1 coordinate 17,358, forward strand.
GTCCGGATGGACTTGACATTCCCGGGTCTTGACGGTAGTGGTCGAACATCACCTGATAAGCTTCGCGCTTTACCCCCCCGAGAGCGGGCAAGCTCCCGTGGGGCATTTTCAAACAGAGCAGGGGATTGTTGCTGTTGTGTCGGCTCGGGGGCCTTCACCTGCCCCTCCAGTGACGCCGATTCTTGTGTAGCATCAGCATCAATATGATCTTGGAGCTATTAGAGAGCGCCCGGTATGCTTCCGAGCGCTTTATTGCCGTTGGCAACGGCAGCTCTTTTTCCAACCACTCTCTTCGATCACACGCCGTTTTGAGGCTATCAGGACACCTCATGACTGTCTTCCTTAAGGGAATCATCCTCATCCCCTGCGGGGTCCTCGGAATTACCCCCGTATATGGCATTTTCTTGGGAAAGAGGGGCATCCTGACGACTCGATTCACCCATCCTGAATGGGTAGAGAGGGCAGTCCGTGCACGGGCAAAGTCGGACCTCTTTTGGCTGGTTCATGCAGCAAAACAGGCAGTAAGCGCGTATTGCTTTATTCCTTACCGTCGGGCTCTGCTTTCCCTTCCCCATCCGGTAAGGGTAGAGTGGGCACTTGGTCATCGGACATTGATTCACTTCCTTGGTGCTCCATACCGAACAATCCAGACATAGCTCGCGAATAGCCTTTCTCCTGCTGAGCTTGGCTCGGGGTGCTTTTTTTGGGTCCGGTGTTTGTGAGTATTGGTTGGGTCTGCCCATCATGAAGCCCCCTGATCGCTTGTACTGGTTCGTATGGAAGCCTCAACGAATTCCATAAGGTCGGACAAACGGTATCGGACCGTTCTTCCAGATATACGGTAAAACTTTGGGCCTTTCCCCTTAAGCCTCCAGATTTCCATCGTGTTTGGCTTGACTTTGAGGATTCGTGCCGCTTCTTTGGTGTTGAGAAAGGTTAATCGTAGGTCCATGTTTCCTCCAATGTTGTTTTTTGGGGGGGGGTGCCAAATTAAAGCGCCCTCCCGTCTTGGAGGGAACTATAAAGGACGTGGTTCCCGGCATGGCGCATTTCGGGAACAAAAAATTTTGTTAAGGACTAATTTCCGCACAAGGATGTGCAGCAAGGAGTTGGATATAAAGAATATTATCGATAATTTTTTTTAATATTGGTCAGCCTATTCTGTATCGTTTTGAACGGGATATCCTTCTCTCGGTGCCTGACCATGATACATACTGTCTCATTTTCAAAATCCACTTCCTTGAAAAAATCATCCCCATCCAAGGATTTCTTCTCGATTTCCTTTATGACGGTTTTTTTCCGAGGGCCTTCATACCACGTAGCTCTACTATGAAAAATGGCATCCGGCCCCAAGATGTCCAGTATTTTCTTGAGTTCCCTATCTAAGATTTCATTTCTTTTGAACTTTTGTCCAGGCCGACGCCCAGAGAGTCTCTGTCCATGTTCAAAGGTAGGAGTCATAATCGCTTTGTCAATCAGTGATTTCACCCAGCCTCGCTGCTGATAGGTTCCTCTGCCCCGATAGAACCATATGACCCAGGCCGCTTCTTGAAGCGCGAGTCCGGTCCTTGCCATCTTGCCTTGCTCCTCGGGTGTGCGGGCACAGAGGGTCATTGTGTGCGATACCGCCCAACTCCTGGGGTCTTCATCGCTCGGCTCTATCGACACGTCGTTCATGAGATACCTCAAAGACTTCCCGGTTTCCTTCATGGCTCGTACTATTATGGGATGATCCTTCAAAAAGGCTCGTCGTTTCTGGTCGTCGAGACAGTTAAAGGGATTTTCTTCGACCTCCTCGTCTTCGAGCCTCGGTTCCTCAAGTGCGGCCCTTGGCCTGTTAGAATAGATGTCCTCTATCAATTTCTGGTGGGCCTTTGCTGTCTGTTCCTTAAGCGCGGTTAAATCATTCTGGTCCTTCTTCTTTCCCGACATCGCTTTGCCTATGTCTTCCCTGCCCTGGCGCGCTCCAGATCGACTACCTTATCATTGGATGCGATCTGTGCTTGCCGCAGGACCCAGTCGCCTATTCGCTGTGCCTCGGGTTGCAGGTATCTAAGGTCGCTTTTCTCGGTGTAACTTCCCAACGTTACATCCCCGCTCAGCTTGTGGTTCATGAGCAGCTTGGTTTTCCAAAGCTCGATACCGCAATCGGCGGCAATCGATCGGAAGGTGCGCCGCAAGTCGTGAGGTGAAATCTCAATGCCCAGGGCCGTTGAAACTTGGTTCGTCACAAACCTTCCCGGCCCGATGCGGCCGCTCTTGCTCTTATTCGAACTAAAAACATAGTTGTTGCCCTCCATCCGTGGCCTATTTTTCAACATTTCGAGCGCATGGGAAGACAGGGGCAAGGTCACAGGCTGGTGGTTCTTTGGGTCCGGAAGGAACCACGTTTCATCTTCGAGGTCTACCCGATCCCATGTCAATCCCGTTACCTCTCCCCACCTGGCACCAGTCAAGAGACAGAACCGCACGGCATCGACCATCGAGTGCCCGGGCCTCTCAACCGAAGGAGTATCCTTTATGCTCTGCAGTACGTTCCAAGCCATGCCCACTTTATCACTGGGTATTTTCCGTGCCCTTGGCTGAATGACATGCCACAGCTGAGCGTCGCTTAAGACCTTGACGGGATTTTCTATGATGATGGGCCTGCCCCCCGGTCGATACGTGGCCTGTGCATAATTGATAAGGCCCCGTAATATCCTGAAGCCCTGATTCGCCTGAGCCTTACTTTTCTCGGAAAGCTCGCGGAACCGGTCCAGGACAGTATCACGGGTTATCATGGTGATGGGCTGCTCCTTCCATTCCTGGAAAGAACTATCCAGATGTTTGTTAATGTCCCTGATACTATTGGCCTTCAGGTCGCGATCGCTAATATACGCCTTAACAACATCTTCGAGAGTTACTCCCTGGATCTTTTTGCGGCGTTTTTCCAAGGTCGGATCAATGCCGTTTGCCATGTCACGCAGAAGCTCAAGCGCACGCTTGCGGGCTTTATCCGGTGCAAAGGGGCCATGTTTGCCTATCGTGGCCCGTCTCGTCTGGCCGTTCACCCGGCCTTGGGCGATGTAGGAGATCCCTGTCGGGTTCAATCTCACGCCGAAGCCTTTTGTCTCTGAGTCCCATACGAAGACCTGTCCTTGCCTTGGAAGGGGCAGGGCATCTACTACTGTTTTTGTAAGCTTTATACTTTTCTTCTCATCAGGCTTCTTCATGCATCCCCCTTATTCTCGTGGTTGTAAAAAGTAAGCACATAGTAAGCAGCCGAAATAAAATTTCGTCATACAACATAGGATCTAATCAACCACTGGAGCAAGGCTGTGTCAAGGTTTGATATGCTTACCCAAGGTCAGTCATACTGGGTAAAACCCAGGGTTTTAGGATTCCTAATCCTGGTGTCGCAGGTTCGATTCCTGCCGGGGGCACTTCGCTGTCACAGATTTATTCAACAGCACGCCGGGTGATCTTCCGCAATGTAAGCGCATGGTAAGCACGGTGATTTTTTCATTTACCGTATCCG
>JAHDKO010000084.1 GCA_018436855.1 Deltaproteobacteria bacterium
GCCCTAAAAGAGGCCTCGGACAAAGGGATGCTGAAGAAAGGGGGACTGATCGGATGACCTGAGCTGAATCATCCACCGGCTTGCAGGACCATCATCCTTAATCAGATCGATTTTTTGTCTGGACAATGGGGTCCACCTCAGTCCTTACCCACGCGAACATCATCGCGGCGACCTTCCAGGCCTCCCTGTGGGGGAACGCCACCGTCACCCTGGTGCCGCCGGAGAAACGGACCACCCTGTGCCTGTTGCCCTACTTTCATGTGTACGGCAACATCGTCGCCATGAACTGGTCACTGTTCAACTGCGCAACCCAGATCCTGGTGCCGCGCTTCGAGATCGACGAGTTCATGGGGATCATCGCCAACTTCGAGAAGATCACCTTTTTCCCGGTCGTGCCCACCATCATCACTGCGGTGGTCAACCACCCCAGGGCGGCGGAGCTCGGCCTCGACAGGCGGCTGGGCCTTCTCAACTCCGGCGGGGCCCCCATGCCGATGGAGCTCATCGAGCACGTGAAGGACATGGGGATCTACTTCAGCGAGGGGTACGGCCTGAGCGAGTCCACCTCGCTGGGCATATCCAACCCCGTGCTGGGCTTCAAGAAGGCGGGGAGCATCGGCATCCCGTTCCCTGACATGGACGTGAAGCTCGTGGACGTGGACGAAGGTAGGGAAGAGGTGGGCCCCGGGGAGCCGGGCGAGATCATCATGAAGGGCCCGCTCGTCATGCAGGGCTACTGGAACAACCCGGAGGAGACCAAGGGCCAGCTCAGAGACGGATGGCTCTACACCGGCGATATCGCCCAGGCGGACGAAGACGGCTATATCTTCATCGTGGACCGCAAGAAGGACATGATCATCGCGGGCGGGTTCAACATCTACCCCCGCGATATCGACGAGGTCCTCTACCAGCACCCGAAGGTCATGGAGGCATGCAGTATCGGCGTCCCTGACGAGTATCGCGGGGAGACAGTCAAGGCATTTGTGGTGCTCAATCCCGGGGAGCAGGTGCCCGAGCAGGAGCTTATCGATTTCTGCAAAAAGAAACTGGCTCCGTACAAGGTGCCCAAGATCATCGAATATCGCGAGTCACTGCCTAAATCAGCCGTGGGCAAGATCCTGCGCAAGGTGCTGCGGCAGGAGGAGTTGGAAAAGCTGAACATGAAAACCATGCAGGACTCAGCCGGGTGAGACGGGAACATCCGGGATCCGGAGACAGGTTATTTGCAGGACGACAGTCCGTGGCCGGGTCGTGACCGCGTAGTGTCAGTCCGTTCGCGGTGCGGCCAGGCAGGCACCCCCGGATCAGTGATGCCACAGCACACGCTGGAGCGCTCTGCGAAGCGACTGGAGCTCGTACGGTTTTTTTATGAAGGCGCCGGGGGCCTTGTCCGGGAAGCTCCGGGAGACCTCCTGCTCGGTGTAGCCGCTTGACACGATCACCCTGACGTCGCTCCGGATACGCCTGAGGTCGTCGAAGACCGCGGCACCGTTCATCCCGGGCAGGGTCAGGTCGAGAATGACGCAATCGATCTCCTGCGCATGCCGGCGGAAAAGCTCCAGCGCATCTTCTCCGGTGAGCGCGCAGAGCACCCTGCACCCGATGCGCTCGAGCATGCTCCTGCAGAGGTCGAGGACGATCTCCTCGTCGTCGACCACCAGCACCGTACCCTGAACAGGCTTCGGAAACCCGTTCCGTTCTCCGTCAACATCTGCCTCGAAATCTCTCGCAGCGTCGCCATGAGCCGTGTCTCCGGCGGGAAAGAAGGTTCTGAGCCTCGTGCCCCTGCCCGGCTCGCTTTCCACCATGACGGCGCCGCCGTGACCTCTGACAATGCCGAGCACGGCAGCCATGCCCAGGCCGCGGCCGGTGAATTTGGTGCTGAAGAACGGGTCGAAGAGGCGTTCCTTTGTCTTCTCGTCCATGCCGCAGCCCGAGTCCGTGACATCGAGAAAAACATAGCCGCCGGCACGGGGTTTTTCCTCGAGGCGACTCGACAGCAGGTACCGATCGTCACAGACCATCCCGCCGGTGGTTATGGAGACCGTGCCGGGCCTGCCTTCCATGGCCTCGTACGCGTTCACGACAAGGTTCATGACGATCTGCTGGATCTGGCCGGGATCGGCCTTTATGGGCGGCAGCGACCGGTCCATCTCGAGCTTCAGGCCAACATTTCTGGGGGCCGATGACTTGAGCAGACCGGCCATTTCATCCACCAGCGCGCTCAGGTCGAAGACCTTGATATCGAACTTGCCCTTGCCGGAGTAGGCGAGCATCTGGTTCGTGAGGCCGGCGGCGCGATGGGCCGCACTTCGCGCCTTGTCGAGAAAGGAACGGGTCCGCGAATCGGGCTGCACCTCCATGAGAGAGAGGTCCAGGTTGCCCAGCACCGCGGTGAGCAGATTGTTGAAGTCGTGGGCGATGCCTCCCGCCATGAGGCCGAGGCTCTCGAGCCTCTGCGCGTGCAGCAGCCTTTTCTCGATCTCAATCCGTTCCTGCTCGGCCTTTTTCCGGTCGGTCACGTCCAGGAGGACCCCATTGAAGACGGTTTCCCCTTGCCTGCGCTCGGGCTGGGAAATACCCCTGACATACATCTCCCTGCCGTCCTTCCTGATGAACTTGCCCTCGAAATGCCACGTGCTCGCGGTGCGGACCGCCTCTTCAATGGAAGAGAAGAAGCGGCGCTTGTCCTCAGGCGCCACGCACTCGGTGAAATGGTAAAAGAAGTTCTCGGTGCCGCTGTAAATCCCCAGGATATCCTGGGAACGGTCGCTCACGAAGTTGAGACCCATTATTCCATTGCCGCGGGCATAGAATTGAAAGACCACCCCGGGCAGGCTGTTGGCGATTCCCCTGAAGCGCTCCTCGCTTTCCCTCAAGGCCTTTTCGGAGCGTTTGCGCTCGGTGATATCCCTGAACTCGGTCACCCTGACGGTCCGGCCGTGATAGGGAATGTTTTTTCCCTGGATCTCCAGCGGGTAGACCGAGCCTTCTTTCCTGAGCCCCTCCACATCATAGGGTTTGTCGAAACCGCTGAGGATCTTCTGCATGGTGATGCTGCGCCAGGCAGGAGCGATGAGTTGGAGCCCGTCCATGCCGATGAGCTCTTCCCGGGTATAGCCGCTGATCTCGCTCAAGGCATGGTTGCAGTCCAGGATGACCCCCTTGTCGTGGATGCCGATGCCGCCGAACGATGCCTCATGGAGGGCCCGGAACCGCAGCTCGCTCTCCCTGAGCTCCTCTTCAGCCATCTTCTGTTCGGTGATGTCCCGGACCACGCCGTCATAGGAAACGATCGCGCCCGATCCATCCCGGTGAACGACCGGCGTATTCCTGACCCATCGAATTGTCCCGTCCTTCATGCGGATGCGATGCTCGATCGGACCTGCATCGTCCCGGCAGATTACCTTGCCGCCGTGTTCCCTCACCATCTCCTGATCTTCTTCGTGCACGATGGTGATCCACAAGCAGGGGTCTGATGCAAACTCCTCTGCCGTATACCCGGTGACCGCGACACAGGCGGGGCTGTGCACGGTCCGAACCGGACGGCCTTCTTCGAGGTGGACCGTGTAGATGTAATCGGTGATGGCCGAGATGATCCTCCGGTACCGCTCGTCACTCTTCTTCAGGGATTCTTCTGCCAGCTTGCGATCGGTGATGTCGCGCAACGTCACCAGCACCGACTCTTCTTCTCCCTGGAAGACGACCCTGTTGCCTACGGCCTCCACCCATCGCTCGCTCCCCGCAGAGGTGGTGATCCGAAACGAGGAGAAGAATTCCTCCATATCTCTGCGAACGATTTCCAGACTGTCGAGAACGGCCTGTCTGTCCGGCGGCGCGACAAAGCGGGAGAAGTTCGTCCCGGCCAGATGCGCCGAGGGGTCCAGCCCAATAAGGCTGTTCGATGCCGGGTTGGCCATGAGAATGTTCCCTTCCCGGTCGAGGATCAGCACGGCGTCGAGAATGTTTTCAGTGAGGGAATCAAGAAATTGCCGGTTCTGTGCGAGCGACTCCTGAATCCGGCTGCGCTCGCGCACAAGGTCATCCCGGTCGTGTGCGGGGTTGTGCAGGTCCTTATCTCGCTTCATCAATCTCTCAGGTCCTCCACCTGATGTGTGTCTTGGCGTTTTCGATGCTTCCCGGTGACCTCGAGCTGTAAACACCACATATGATGATTGTGTAATAATCATAAGTGACAGAGGAGTCAAGGAATGCATTGTGATGTAAGTGGAGGCCTCAGCATCCGGGCACACTAGGTGCTGTACGCAAACGTGATCAGACCAAGTGAACAGTTGTTCCCGCTGAAGTGACAATCCATGAAATAGGTGGAGATACAGGTCCCCTGCCTTCGCATGGAAGGCAGTTTGCATACAGCACCTAGCCTCTGATCCGGCAATGCGGCCAATAAAGCGACCTGTGATGGTTTCTCCAGGGGTCACAGGGTCGTCTGTCTGCCGGATTCGCATGCCGAATGAACGGCATTGACGAGCGGGGGTCTCCTGTCGAACCACGGCCTGGCCTGCTCGAGCTGTGCCGCGAGCCTGAGCAGTGAGGCCTCGTGCCCGAATGGCGCGATGAACTGCACCCCGCAGGGAAGATTCTCGTCGGTCCAGTACAGGGGAACGGACATGGCCGGCTGACCGGTGAGATTGGCCAGCTGGGTAAAGGGGGTTTTTGCAAGCGACTCGACCGCGATCTTGTCCGCAATGCCCGAGAGCCGCACCAGTCGCCCGAGACCGAAGGTGTTCGTGATCTTCATGAGCATTTCTTCTGCGGGAGAGGGCTTGAGCTCGCCGATTTTCACCGGAGGATACGCGGTGGTGGGGGTGAGGAAGAGATCGTGGCTCTGGTGGAATTCTCCCATGGCCCGGGCTGCCCGGTTCCATTCTCTCAGGGCCAGAACGAACTCTCCCGCCGAATATGCCCCGCCCAGGAGGTTGAGCACCCAGGTCGGCCCTTCCACATCTTTCGGGACCGCCTTTCTCCCCAGAATCCGCTGCATATCGGCTATGTCCGCGGCTGTTTCTCCGAAGTACATCATGAAATAGCTTTTGGCCAGGGCCATCCCGTCTATCCGCGGTCCTTCCTCTTCCACAACATGTCCGAGGCTCTCGAGAAGCCGTGCTGCATCCTCCACGGCCTTCGCGCAGTCGGGGTGTACCGGGGTGCCCAGGGGAGAGGTTGTGCTGAATCCTATTCTGAGCCTTCCGGGGGAGAGTGTTATCTCCTGCGCATAGGGGAGCTCCGGGCGGGATATCTCGTAGGGATCGCCCGGTGCGGGCCCGTTCACGGCATCGAGCATGGCGGCGCAGTCCCGCACCGTCCGGGTGAGCACATGTTCCGCTGCCGCCCCCTGCCAGAGCTGGCCGTGGTCGGGCCCGGCCGGGTTCCTTCCCCGCGAGGGCTTGAGCCCGAAGAGGGCACAGTAGGAGGAGGGGATGCGGATGGACCCGCCGCCGTCTCCGCCGGATGCCATGGGGGCCATCCCGCAGGCAACGGCCGCGGCAGACCCGCCGCTGGACCCGCCCGGGGTGCGGGTAATGCTCCAGGGATTCTTCGTGGGACCGTGAAGCTCGGGCTCGGTGATTCCCATGAGCCCGAACTCCGGGGTGTTGGTCTTGCCCAGTATCACTACGCCGGTGTTGCGGTAGCGCTTCATGAGCTCGGAATCATGCGCGGGGACGTAGTTTCTCAATGCCTTGCACCCCTTTGTCATGGGCGCGCCCGCACAGGAGGATACCAGATCCTTGACGAGGAAAGGCACCCCGGTGAAAGGGCCTTCGGGCAGTCCTGAATCGATGGAGCTTCTCGCCTGGTCATACATGCGGCAGATCACCGCGTTGACTGCCGGGTTGAACCGCTCGATCCTCCGGACGGCCTCGTCGCACAATTCGCCCGGCGCTACCTCGCGCCTGCGGACGAGCTCGGCCAGGCCCAGGGCATCGTATTGATCGTACTCGTGAAAATCGCTCATAGCTCGACCTCCTTCATCGCATCAGATCCACCCCAGCATCCCGAATATAACAAGCCCTGCAAGATTGACTGCTCCAAGGGCGGCCACAAAGCTGAAGCTCTGTTTCAGGGGGGCGTCGTAGGCATATACGGCGGCAGCGAAGAAGGGGATATAAACCGTGATGAAGACCGGGAAGGATCCCCAGAAGGGATACACCCAGACAAAGCCGGGAGTCCTGACCAGGAAGATCTCGATAATGGCGGCTGCGGCCGCAGTGAAAACAGCCACGAAGACGCGGCTGTTTACGCCCGCGATCCTTGTCTTGGGATCCCTGGGCAGGAGCTTGGTGGTCACGATGCCCGCAATGGAGAACATGAGGCTGATCTCGATGCCCACGCCCACCATGATGGAAAACGCGGTCCGGCCGGGAACGGTCCACAGGGCATGGCCGGAAAAGTGCTGGATAAGGGCGTTTAAGATCTCCACGAACCAGTGGACCATGTAGAGCGAAAGACCTGCGGCGATCGCCTTGTAGTTGCCGCGCTCGTACTCGTGGCCATAGATGTACAGCACGATGACCGCGAGCGTGATGACGTACCACTGAAACGGGTCCCCTGACCTGACAATGTCCAAAGCCTGCTGCGTTGCTTCCGGATGGTTCAGATTCATGGATTCTCCTCCTTAGTCGATGACAGTCGGCAAAGCCTTGAAAATCCCCGGAAGTCAGGCGCTCTTCCGGAATGAAAGCATACTAGCACAGGATCGTGATGATGAAAATAGATATCAAAATGTCTGATAATTCAACTTTCCGGTATCCAGCCGAGCCGCCGGAAACGTCCCAGGGTTCCAATCTCTCCGGTGATATGGCTGGAATCGTCGGATGCGAGGAAAACTGCCAGCCGGGCCACGGCGTGTGGATCCTTGAGCATGCCCTGCTCCTTGTAGGCGACAAAATTCCGGTGGACGTCTTTACTCAGGATGCCGGGATCCATCTGCCTGAGATAATCCTGCATGGAGGTGTCCATGACCCCGGGATCTATGGCATTGACCTGGATATTCCAGGGTTGCATCTCGGAAGCCAGAGAACGGGTGAGCTGGATGGCGCCCGCCTTGGATACGGCATAGGCGCAGAAGCGCGGGTAGGGCATCTCGCCCAGGCCGGAAACGATATTGATGATTTTCCCCTGCCGCCTTTCGACCATGGATGGAAGCACGGCGCGGGTGCAGAGGTAGAACCCGCCGAGGTTCACCCCCAGGGTCCGGTTCCAGGCCTCCAGGCAGGTGTCTTCCAGGAAACGCGGAGGACCGATGATACCCGCGTTGTTGACCAGGACATCGATCCTGCCGAATCTCTCGAGGGTTTCCTGCGCGGTCCGCCTCACGTCTTCTGGACACGACACGTCGCCTGCGGAGTGAACGACCTCGGCCCCGGTTCTCCGGGAGATTTCGTCTGCCGCTTTATCGAGCTCTTCAGGGTTTAGGCTCATCATCGCGACCTTCCATCCCAGGTGTGCATATGCCTCTGCTATGGCCTTTCCGAGCCCCCTGCCGGCACCGGTAACCAGTGCCGCCTTCTCATGAACAGGCATGCAGGCCTCCTTTCTCTTCGTACTTCTTCATGTGCCTATGAGAGCATGTGCCTATGAGAGATAGTAGCGAAAACCCGTTCTCTTCCAACCGCAGTCTCCCTCCCGCCTGAATGTCGGGGGCATGCCGGAGGGCGTGTCGGGAGAGGCATGCCGCTTTCGATGCATGCAGTCTTACCTTTATGGAAAGACCCATCTCATGGAAATTTTCAAGGAATGTCGACAAACTGGGACAAGCTCGCAGAAATTGTCAATCCCTCTTGCATAATCGCAGCTAACGCGTTAAGAAACAGACTTGGAGGAAGCGGAGTAATTTCCATTCATCTTCCTTGAGGAAACAGGATTAGCCAAAGTCAAAAAGGGAGTGCCGCATCAACCCCGTCTGGCTTCCGGTCCGGAGCATATGCAGGGGAACTTTTTTAAGGAAACAGGGCAGTAAAACATGGAACATCTTCTTGGAATGGTAGAGGGATTTCGGGTTCAGGATCTCTTCGATATCGTCATCATCACCACCCTGATTTACGTCATACTCATCTGGTTCAAGGATACCGCCTCACGCTTCGTGTTCGCAGGCATAAGCCTCCTGGGACTCGTTTATATCCTTGCCCGCGTTTTTCACCTGTATCTGACCTCGCTCGTTCTGCAGGGCTTTTTCACTATCCTGCTCATCGCCCTGGTAGTGATCTTTCAGGAGGATATCCGGAGGTTCTTCGAGCGGCTCGCAACCCTCGGGTCTCTCAGGACGGCCCGGAAGAATTCCGGTGAGAGAAGATGGCCGGTGGATGTGGACGTACTCATCGAGAGCGTGGCCGAGCTCGCTGCAAAGAGGGTGGGTGCCATCATCATCCTGCAGGGAAGGGACCCGCTCGAGCGACATCTCAAGGGGGGGTACGACCTTGACGGAAAGCTCACCCAGCCCCTTCTGGCGAGCATCTTCGATCCGCATTCCATCGGGCACGACGGGGCGGTCATCATACACGACAACCGGGTGACGAAATTCGGATGCCATCTGCCCCTGTCCCATGATACGGAGAAGTTCGGCAAGTACGGGCTTCGTCATACTGCGGCACTGGGGCTCTCCGAACGGTGTGATGCGCTGTGCGTAGTGGTCTCGGAAGAACGGGGGACCATCTCGGTGGTTCAGGACGGGAAGATGGTGGTGTCGAGAAAACCCTCTGACTTAAGCTCCATGATCAGGGCCTTCTACGAAAGAGAGGAGATGCCGGGCAACAAGAGACAGAACCCGCACTGGACGCGGAGGAACACCCTGGAAAAGGCGGTTGCCGTCATGCTGGCCCTCGGGCTCTGGTTTTCCTTCGGCTATCAGAAGGAATCGATCCAGCGGGATTTCGTGGTGCCCATCGAATACCGGAAGATTTCCCAGGAGTGGGAGGTCGAGGAGAATCTCCACAAGGAGGTGACCGTGACCCTGATGGGGCCGGTCCAGGCCTTCAATCTTCTGGACCCGGCCACCCTGAAGGTCTCGGTGGATCTCTCCAATCTGGCAGAAGGGAAACAGGAGATCCCCCTGACCAGCGACATGGTCAGGATCCCGTCAAATCTCTCCCTGATGAGGGTGAAGCCCGAAAGGATCAGGCTGTCAGCATACCGTCTCTACACCTATAACGCCCCGGTCCACGTCAGGACGACCGGTTCCCTGCAGAAGGGATATTCGCTCAAACGTGTCGCCGCAGTCCCGGAGACCTTTGCCGTTCTCGCCCCGAACAGCACCATCAAGAGGAAGATACCTATCCAGACAGAGGAGATTGACCTCTCGCAGATCAAAGAGAACATCTCGATGGATGCAAGGGTGCTTTTGCCGCACGATGTGCGGCTCAAGAGCGGGCAGCTGCCCTCGGTCAAGGTGGTCGTGGAGGTGGAGAAGAAGGTCGAGGAGAACACGACCTGAAGTCCCCCGTTGCCGGCGCGTGTGGAATGAGCCTTCCCTCCGGGACCAGTCCTTCAGGGGAGTCAACCTGCGAAGAAAATCTCCGAAAACCCCGGCCTGCACGGTGCCGTATCAGGCCCGTGAAAGACCGCAAACAGGTCCGGAACTCCCGCGGGGGCTAAGGGGGGGGGCAGGGAAAGAAGGTGAGCGTGACGCTCAGCTTACGAGATAGACGCTGTCGCCGACCCTGGCCTTGTCTTTCACCTTGATGCCGATGAGGTCTCCGGCACCTGCCTGCTCCACGGTTTTCTGGTCGATCTGCATGGACGTGATCTCTTCCTGAAACGCTGTGGTGGCGCCTTCGATAGAGATGGTGTCTCCCACCTTCAGGGTGTCGCTCAGCGATATGCCGGCCACACTGATCTTGCCGAAATAGTGGGTCACTTTTCCGATCATTTTTTTCTCTCCGGCCACGGCAATCCCTCCTCTCTCGAGAATAATCGTTATTATACGAGCACAGAGCGATGATTCTCAAGGGAAAAAGCGTGTATCACGGATTTGAAGAGAGGCCCGGTGCTCCGGGGGTAAAACAGGAAGAAAGCCTCGTGGCGGGCGCGAAGGACAGAAGAAGGACCCGTTATCCTGGGTGGGAAAGGGTCAGCGGTTCGCTGATGATTCGTGGATCATGAGGTGCGCGAACGCGGCCAACACCAGGCCGTGCGTGATGCGGGACGTGCGTACCAGTGCCGGGATGTCCTCCCTGTCGACCAGCTCCACCACAATGGCCTCGGTGGGATCGAGGTTCTGCCCGGACACGGGCACGGCATTGCGGGCGAGGTAGGTATGGCACCGGTTGTTCTGAATGGCGGGGTTGGGTTCCACTGTCCCGATATGGACAACCTCATCGCTGTGATAACCCGTCTCCTCGATCATCTCCCTCAGAGCCGCCTCCGCCGGGTCCGCGTCATCTTCGGAAATGAGCCCTCCGGGAATTTCCAAGGTTTCGCTCCTCGTCCCCAGACGGTACTGCCGGATCATGACCACCTTTCCCTCAGGGGTCATGGGGATGATGTTCACCCAGTCCGAAAAGCCGAGCACCGTGAAATCACGGACGATGTTGTTGGGAATGAAGTGATAGGTGTCTTCCCGCACCTGTACGATCCGGTTCTGATATGCGATGCACGATTCGAGAAGGTTCCAGTTCTTTTTCAATTTTTTTGCCTCAAGCGGGATTTTTTTACTGCGCTTTGTATTATTACTCTCCAGGGCCGCCGGATCAACCGGATTTTTCCGTGCACCAGGTATAAGAGAGGACCCCACGGCACGCCGATGCAGTTGCTTGCAGTTGCCAATTCACGAATGTCTGTGATAGACAATGTGGACCAGGGGGAAGCGATGAAGTGCAAGTATCTCGATGAAAAATGCTATGAGTTTCACAAAGACGATAACGCCCAGAGGTGCTTTCTCTGCAGCGAAAACTCCCGGAAACTGTTCATCGTGCGGCAGATCGCCAGCATGAAGATGGTTCACATGTGCGGGGAGTGCATGGTGAACAACTCCTCCGAATATCTCCTCGACAACACCCGTCCATGGGAAGGGGATAAGGGCAACAGCCGCTGAACTTCACATATCGTAGGCCCGCGGGAACTTCATGGTGAAGGTCGTTCCCTCTCCCTCCTGCGAGATCGCCTCGATCCTCCCGTTGTGCGCCTCCATGATCTTCTTGCTGAAGGTCAGCCCGAGCCCCGAGCCCTTCTGGCGCTCCTGCTTTCCCCGTACCCTGTAGAACGGCTCGAAGATGAAGGGGAGCTTGTCCTGGGGGATGCCCTGTCCGGTGTCAGATACCCTCACCGAGATGTAATAATCGTCACAGTCCGTACACACGCGGATTTTGCCTCCGGGCGGGGTATACTTGGTGGCGTTGCCGATGATGTTGCTGAACACCCGAAGCAGACTCTCGTGATCGCCGTAGATCATTGGAAGATCTTTTCTGAGGTCCGATTCGAGCGCGATCCCCCGCCTCTGGCATAAGGGGCACATCTCTTCCAGGCTCCGCTCGATCACCTCGGTGAGGTTCAGGGCGATCCTTGCCTCTGAGAAGGTGCCGTTTTCGATACGGGAAATATCGAGCCAGTGCTCGATGAGCTCATGGAGATTCTGGATGCGTTTCTCGCATCGCTGGATGATCTCCACGGCCTCGGGCTGAAGGTCGCCCTCGGAGATGAGCTTGAGCGACTCGATGTACTGCTGGATGGTTACCAGTGGAGAGCGCATCTCATGGGAAACAAAGGTGATGAAGTTCTTCTCCATCCGCGCCTTTTCCTCCCGGAGGAGCTCCGCTTCCACCTTGAGGCGACGGTGCTCGATACCGCGCTTGGTGACCGCCCGGAGCTGGTCGGGGGTAAAGGGCTTGGGCAGGTAGTCGTACGCGCCTTTTTTCATGGCCTCCACTGCCGAGACAATGGAGGCGTATCCGGTGATCACGATCAGGACGATGTCCGGCATCTCACGGGAGATGTTCTCGATAATGTCCATGCCCGAGCAGTTGGGCATCTTGAGATCCACAAAAAGGACCTCGGGCTTGATCTCCCGGGTGAGGTTGACGCCGGCCAGCCCGTCTGAAGACGTGGTCACCGAATACCCTGACTTCTCAAGGGCCTGCCTGCATCCGTCGAGGATCGACTCTTCATCGTCGATGATGAGAATGCGAGAGCCGTGAACAGTCCCATTCACCGGCTATACCCCCAACAGCATCCCCACGTGCCTGAGGAGGTCGTCCGCCTTGATGGGCTTGTGAAGAACCATGTCCACGGTCGGAAGCTCCTCCGGAGGCTCGAAGGACTGGTAAGGTCCCTGGAGATCGACGGCGCTAAGCACGATCAGGGGGATCATCTTTCCGGAATCGGAGGTTCTGAGCTTGGACACGACGTTGAAACCCTCGCTCCAGGTCTCCATCATCATATCGATGATCGCGAGGTTGGGGTTCACGGATTTCGCCATCTCGACACCGCTCTTGCCGTCCTCGGCCAGGAAAACCTCGTACCCTCCCTTTTCCAGAATGAGCTTGGTGGCCATCAAGAAGTCCTTGTCATCGTCAATGAGCAATATCTTTTTCTTTGCATCCATTGCCTCTTCCTCCTTGTTTGATCTGCACTTGAGAAAGCAAGGTCGGTGCCACTATATAATAAGTTGATATAACAAATTATATTGGATGACTATTCATGCCTGGTCCCCGCATGAGGGGAAAAACACCCCGTCTATGAGGAAGATAACCCCATGGGCTAAAAGGGTTCAAGCGCCTCTCTTGCGAGAAACGGAAGACTGTCCGGCCAGGGGTGAGAGGGACTTTTTATTCATCATCCTTTATCTCGATCCCGTAGTTGCGGATCTTGGTTCTGAGGGTCTTCCGGTCGATCCCGAGGAACCTGGCTGTCTTGTTGATCTGGTTGTTGAAGTGGTGGAGCGCCTTTTCGATGTGCTCCTTTTCCACCTCCACCAGGGTCATCTTTCCGGAGAAGGGGTCCACGACCGGGGCCTTGGCATGGGTGTCCTGGCCGTAGTAGAGGATGTCGGACAGCGTGACTTCCTCGTGCTCACAGAGCACGCAGAGCCTCTCGATCGTGTTCTTGAGCTCGCGGATGTTGCCGGGCCAGCCGTAGGAGGTCAGGGATTTCACGGCCTCGGGCGAGAGCGACTGGGCCTTGCTCGCATGCCGCGACCGGAAGATGTCGAAGTAATGGTGCGCGAGGGGCGCGATGTCGGAGCGGTGTTCCCGTAAGGGATTGATATGAATGGGGACGACGGAGATGCGATAGAAGAGGTCTTCCCGGAAGGTGTTGTTTTGCACCTCTACCCGCAAATCCCTGTTCGTGGCGGTGATGAGCCGGACATCGATCTTCTCGGGCGTGGAGCTGCCCACCCGGGGCACCTCCTGCTCCTGGATCACGCGGAGCAGCTTGGCCTGGACATCGAGATTGATGTTGGAGATCTCATCGAGGAACAGCGTGCCTTTGTCGGCGGTCTGGAACCTGCCGTCCCGGTTTTCGGTGGCTCCGCTGAATGCGCCCTTGATATGGCCGAAAAGCTCCGACTCCATGAGGTTGTGCACCAGGGACGAACAGTCAACCGGGACGAAGGGTTTGTCGGACCGTGTGCTCAGGCCGTGGATGGTCCGGGCCACGAGCTCCTTCCCGGTGCCGCTTTCACCGGTGATGAGCACGGTGCTGTCCGTCTTGGCCACGCGCCGGATGGTGTCCTTGAGCTCTTTCACATAGTCGCTCGTGCCGATGATCATCGAGAGGGTGTCTCCGGCGGGGCGCTCTTCGCTCTTTTCGGAGAGGCAGTCCTGCACCGCGAGTTTGAGCTCGGCGGCGCTGAAGGGTTTGGTGATGAAGTTGTGCGCTCCAAGCCGCATGGCCTCGACAGCCACCGGGATGGTGCCGTATCCGGTGATCACGATGATCTTGGAGGCGACCGGGTGTTCGCTCTTGAGTATCCTCAGGATCTCGAGCCCCTCGATTCTGGGCATTCTTAAGTCCAGGAGAATCACATCAAAGGCGCCGGTCCGGGCGAGCTCAAGGCCGGTCATGCCGTCCGCGGTTGCTGTCGGCTCGTATCCCTGGCGGGTGAGGATCTGCTGGCAACCGTCCCTGATAGACTCCTCATCATCGATGATGAGAATTCGGATGTTCTTTTTAGCCAATTTCCGCTCCTTGGATGGCATCGGACGCCTTCATACCCGGCTTGTCTTCGCTTCCCAGATACGCAGGCAGGGTGATGATAAAGGTCGTTCCTTTGCCCGGTTCGCTGTCTACGTCGATGAACCCGTTGTGCTTCTGAATGATTCCATAGGTGATGGAAAGTCCGAGCCCTGTTCCCTGGCCCGGGTCCTTGGTCGTAAAGAAGGGCTCGAAGATGTGGGGAAGATAGAGCCGGTCAATGCCCTTGCCGGTGTCCGAGATGGATACCTTGACCGCATTGGTGCTGGAGAGCCACGTAGAAATCGTGAGGACCCCTCTGCCCTCCATGGCGTCTGAGGCATTGATGAAGAGGTTGAGAAAGACCTCTTCGAGCCGTGAGCTGTCGCCCATGATCAGGGGGAGCTGGGGGGAAAGATCGTGCTTCACCGTGATGCCCAGGAACATGGACTGGTCCTTCACGAGGTTGAGCGAGGTGGCGATTACGTCGTTGATGCTGATCGGCCGCATGTCGCCCGAAGGCGTCCTGGCGAAGTCGAGGAGGTTCTGGACGATCTTCTTGCACCGGTTGGTCTGATAGATGATCTTTTCCAAGTTGCCTTTGCAGGGGTGATCGTTTTCCATCTCCTCGAGCACGAGGTTGCTGTAGAGCAGGATACCCCCCAGCGGATTGTTGATTTCATGGGCGACCCCGGCCGCCATCTGGCCGAGCGAGGCCAGGCGCTCGGTGCGCGTGATGCGGTGGAAGGCCTTTTGGAGCCTGTCGTCGCGGTCTTTCAGAGATCTGGCCATGTTGTTGAAGGCCTCGTCGAGCATGTCGAAGCCCGAGGACCTTCCGGGCGGGAGCTGGTATTCCAGATTGCCCGACGAAATGGCCTCGGTGGCCTGTTTGAGTATCCTGATCCGGCGAATGATGCTCTGGCCGAGGCGGAAAGAGATGAAGAATGCCACGACCATGCCCAGAGAGGTGATTCCGAGAAAGAGCCACATGGTGTTCAGCTTGATGTCCCGGTATTTGGCCTCCAGGATGCCGGTGTAGAGCATGCCGATGATGTTCCGGTCGATGTCGTAGATCGGGGTGTATGAGCTGATGTACCAGTCGTTGACCACGAAGGCCCGGCCGATCCAGTCTTCTCCCCGGGTGATGACCTGGTCGTAGACCTCTTTGGAGACGATCGTGCCGATGGCCCTCTGCTGATCTGCATTGATCACGTTGGTGGACACCCGCACTCCGCCCAGGAATATGGTTGCAAACCCGATATCCCTGCTGCGGTAGGTCTCGTGCTGGTACACGGTTTCCTTGATGGTGTCCACGATATTGTAGTCGCGGTTGAGCAGGATGCCGCCGATCAGGGCGCCGAGCAGGGTCCCGTCCTTCCGGAAGATGGGGTAGGCGGCCCTGAGCACCATGCCCTGCGAGAGCGTGGTCTCGCGCACCTCGACGGACTGGGGCGTCTTCACGATGGGAATCAGGACACGGGAGGCAAGGCGGGGGTTCTGATCCTTGATGGTCTCCAGGGACATGACGACCGCAGAGGTCTGGGGTTTTTTCTCGTACAGGCACTTGCGGACCACCGGGTCCCACAGGATGACGTCGCCCTTGGCCTCGGGGTTTGCCACCCGGTAGATCACCCGACCGTCCGCGTCCACCAGCGTGAGCATGTCGAGCGCGCGGCGGTCGTCGAAATAGTGGGTCCCGGTGCGGATCAGGCCTTCGAGGCCGGTCAGGGGGCCCGGGTCGTTGTTCTGGATCGCCTCCTGCAGAGGGCTCCTCAGGTAAATGAACTCCAGCTGGTACTCGAGACGCTCCAGGGCGTGGCGGTAGACAAGCTTGGCGGTGTTGATATCCTGCTGGACCTTTCGCTGCACCTCATCCAGGGTGCTCTTGTTGATCGTGGTGATCCCCACCACGGTAGCTACTGCCCCTGTCAGACAGGTGGCGATGAGAAAACCCATAACCAGGCGGCTCTGTAATTTCATAGAGAAATGTCTTTCGAAAGAATTAACATTGCAGCATGTTTCTTATAGCACCTCCGGGGGATGCGAGGCAATGCCCGATAGGGAAAAAGAACGGAGGGGAAAGGGGGCATGCATGATGCCCCCTTTTCTTCAGCAGACTTTTCTTGTCTGGATCAGCCGGTTTACCCGCGAGAGCAGGTCGGAGACCGGTACGGGTTTGGAAACGTAATCATCCGCACGGCAGTAGTCGCCGTCCGTCGAGGGCGAGAACTTGAAACCGGTCTTCTCCGTGACCGCAGTCACCATCATGATGGGTATTGCACTGCATGCCTGATCACTCTTCAGGTCCGAGCAGAGATCGAACCCGTCGGTATGCTTGTCCATCATCACGTCAAGGATGATGAGATCCGGGGGGTTTGAGTTCACCCGTTCTCGTCCTTCACGGATGTTGGGGGTGTGGAATACTTCGTACCCGTGGTTTTCCAGCACGATTCTCAGTGCGTCCGCATAGTCCTGGTCGTCGTCGATAATCAGTATCTTTTTCTGGTCTGTGGTCATGACACGCCTCCGGAGTATCTTTTCTCTTCACCAGCGCTGTCCTTTGCCGAGCATATCGCCTGGGCCACCTCGATCAGTCCGATGTGAACCGGGCAGTAATCCGAGCATCGGCCACAGCCCACGCAGGTGCACAAACCGCCGTGATGATCCCTGTCCTTGTGGTAGAGCAGCTTGTGCTCGTGACGCCTCTTGATCCGCAACGCTGACGTGCGTCTCGGATTGTGCCCCGAAGCCTCTTTGGTGAACCCGGCATACAGGCAGGAGTCCCACGACCGTATCCGATCACCGGTTTCTACAGAGACGACCCTGTCGGAAACCGTGAAACAGGTGCAGGTGGGACAGACGAACGAGCATCCGCCGCAGGTGATGCACTTTTTCCCGAAGCCCTCCCATACCTCGTCCGATGCCTTGTTGGATGTCTCGAGTCGCTCCATGGCATCCTCAACTTCCGATATAATGGGTATCCGGCTCCCTGCCGCCTTCTGGAACGCACGGATCTTCTCGGCAGCCTTGGCGTCGTCCATTTCCTCGAACGAGCTGGATGAAACCAGATCAAAACCCCGCTTGGAACCGATCTCCACCAGGAATGCATCGCCGTCGTCATAGAGCTGGAGATCGAACCCGCTCTCGGCCCATGGCCCGCTCGAGGTGGTGGTGCAGAAACAGGTTGGGCTCATGCTCCCCGGACACGCCATGACCACGGTCAGCACCTTCTCCGACTTGGCCCGGTAGTAAGGGTCGTCCAGGTCCTGGGACATGAAGCTCTGCGACTGGAGCAACCCCTTGTGGTCGCACGGTCTGATGCCGAAGAGCAGGGTGGGGCTGCTGCTCACGGCCTGGCGGTAGCCGCCCTGTTCAATCTGAAAGATGACCTCGCTCTGGGGAAAGAGCGAGCGCTTGGGTGGCGCGGACGGCTTGGCGATATCGAGGGTGAAGCCTGCCTCGTCAAAGGTGTCATAGATGCACTCCCCACGTTCTGTGCGCCGGGGTGCAATGACCGTACGGTCGAGAGCCCAGTTTATCAGGACCTCTTTGAGTGAATCTTTTCGTATGCGTTTCATGCGCACCTCCTGATTTTCACCGCGCAGCCCTTGTACTCGGGAATGCCCGAGACAGGATCGTGGGCAGGATTGGTGAGGAGATTGATCGGTACCTCATGGAAGTGGAAGGTGGAGAAGACCACCTTCCGGGGAACGCGGGCAGTGACCTCGGCTTTGATCTTCACCGCGCCCCTGCGCGACGTGATCTCCACGAGGTCGCGGTCTCTGATCCCGAGCTTCCGCGCGTCTTCGGGGTTGATCTCCACCAGCGGCTCCGGGGCCTCGCGCTCCAGGATGCCGACCCGTCTGGACATGGTGCCGGTGTGATACTGGAAGTACATCCGGCCGGTGGTGAGGATGAAGTCGTACTCGGTGTCCGGCGGCTCGGCCATGGGCTTGAACTCACAGGGCAGGAAGGTCCCGAGGCCCTTGGAGAACCGGTCTTTGTGGAGATAGGCCGTGCCGGGGTGTTCCTCGTTCGGGCACGGCCAGGAAAGACCGTACCCCATTTCCAGCCGGGGATAGGTGATGCCGGCATAGGACGGGGTGACCCGGTTGATCTCCGCCATGATCTCGGAGGGATCAGCATAGCTCATGGGATAGCCGGCACGGGCGCACACGTCCTGGATGATCTCCCAGTCGGCGCGGGCCGACCCTGGGGGGTCGACCGCCTTGCAGGAGAGCTGCACCCTGCGTTCGGTGTTGGTGTAAGTCCCGGCCTTCTCAGCAAAGCATGCCGCGGGCAGGACCACGTCGGCAAGCGCCGCGGTCTCGGAGAGGAAGATATCCTGGACCACGAGCAGATCGAGGTTTGAAAGGGCCCGCTCGATGTGCTTGGAGTCCGGGTCGCTCAGGTAGGGATTTTCACCCATGACGTACAGGGCCTTCAGCTCGCCCCTGTCCGCCGCCTCCATCATGGTGGTGATGGTCAGCCCCGGGGCCTTGTCGAGATCATCGACGCCCCATGCGTCTGAGAACTTCTGGATCACGGGTTCGTCACCCACCTTCTGATACCCGGTGTAGACCACCGGGAGCCCGCCCATGTCGCACGCGCCCTGGACATTGTTCTGTCCCCTCAAAGGGTTGACCCCGGTGGACGGTCTTCCCACGTGCCCGGTGAGCATGGCCAGGTTCGCGCAGGTCTTTACGTTGTCAGTCCCGGTGGTGTGCTGGGTGATGCCCATGGCGTAGAGCAGCATGGCCTTGCCAGTACCGGCGTACTCCCGGGCTGCAAGCATGAGATCATCGGCCCTGATACCGCTGATCTGTTCCACCACCCGCGGTGTGTACCTGCTCACAATCCGCTTGAGCTCGTCGAAGCCCTCGGTCCTGGTCTCGACGTATTCCCTGTCGTACAGACCCTCTTCGATGATGATGTTCATCAGGCCGTTGAGCACGGCCACGTCGGTGCCTATGTTCTGCCTCAGATGCATGTGGGCGTATCGTGCAAGCGGGATATCCCGCGGGTCGACCACGATGAGCCGTGCGCCCCGCTCCACGGCATTGATGACCCGGGTGCCGATGAGCGGGTGCTGCTCGGTGGTGTTGGATCCAATCACGAAAAAGAGCTCTGCCTCGTCCATTTCATTGATGGAATTGGTCATTGCCCCCGAGCCGAAGGTTGCGGCCAGACCGGCCACGGTGGAGCTGTGTCAGAGTCTGGCGCAGTGGTCGATGTTGTTGGTCTTGAACGCGGCGCGCGCCATCTTCATGAAGAGGTAGTTCTCCTCGTTGCTGACCTTGGCGGATGCCAGAAAACCCAGAGAATTGCTCCCCGAATCGGACTGTATCTCGCGGAGTCTGCGGACCGTAAAATCGAGGGCCTCGTCCCAGGTGCTTTCGGTGAGCTTGCCGTTCTTTCTCACCAGGGGCGTTGTCAGGCGCAGCGGTGAATTGATGAAATCGTAGGAATTCCAGCCCTTGGCGCAGAGCATCCCCTTGTTCACGGGGTTTCCGGGGCTGGGTTCCACTCCCACGACCTTATTCTGCTCGGTCACCAGATAGAAATTGCAACCGCACCCGCAGAACGGGCATATTGTCGATGTCTTGGCCATGATCAGATAGCCTCCTTGATATGTTCTATTTCGGTGTAGTTGAACACCGGGCCGTCCATGCAGCAGTACATTTCGCCGATGGCGCAGTGGCCGCACTTGCCCACCCCGCACTTCATCATCCGCTCCAGCGACATGTAGATGTTCTCCTTTGAAAAGCCGAGAGCCAGGAGCTTCTCCAGTACGAAGCGGTACATGATCGGCGGACCGCAGAGCACGGCGCAGGTGTCATGAGTGGAAAGCTTGGCCTGGTCGAACAGACCGGTGACCACACCCACGTACTGCTTCCAGATCCCCTCCTGGTCTTTGTCCACACTGTAGAAATAGCGGATGTCGCTGCGGTCGAAGAAGCTCAGGAGCTCATACTTGAACAGAACATTGTCAGGGTTGTTCGTTCCGTACATCAGGGTGAGGTCTCCGAACTCGTCCCTCCTGTCCAGGACATAAAGCAGCAGGGAGCGCAGCGGGGCAAGACCGAGGCCGCCTGCGACCAGCAGGAGGTTGCGGCCTTTGAGCTTCTCCACCGGGAATCCTCTGCCGTACGGCCCCCGGACATGGAGGCGTGAGCCTTTCTCCAGATCGAAGAGTGCATTGGTGAGGTTTCCTGTCCGCCGCACGCAGATTTCAAGAACGTCGGGACGGGTGGGGGGAGATGAGATGCTGATCGGGGCCTCGCCCTTTCCGAAGATTGAAACTTCAATAAACTGCCCGGGCTGATGCCCGAACCTTTCCCATGAACCGCCATCCTCCATCTTAAGCTGGAACAGCCGGTGCTCAGCTATCTGAGGAAGGGTTCTCAAGATACGTACAGGGAAAGGCTGATAGATGTTCGTCTGTGGATCCATCATAACTGTCCTCCTGTGGCGTTTTCCAAAAAAATGACCGGTTGGTCGAGGAGGAAGGCAATTATAATACCATAATATATAACCTTTTGATAAGACATGTTAATCAAACCTGATGACAGAACCCGACTTTACCAGATGGGGAAGAATACCCCGCGATAGGGGGAGTTTTTACCCTGGAAAACATCAATAAACAGCTCTGTTATGTGCTATTATGCATAATTATATTCATGAGTTGCCTGATTTATTGTCCCGGCACGACACTTGCCTGCCGCTCCGGTGGTTTACCTGACTCCATCGGTGGGAACGGCTCGTGATATCAAACACCTGAACCGGCCGATTACCCTTGCAATCATGACAGTGATGGACTATGTGCACTACCCTATGAGAACCGATATTCCCAACATGGTTTTTGCCGACCGGCAGGGAAACGTCATGGACTTCGAGGGCCTCGGCATGGTGGGCAGGAGCGGGGACTACTTCGTGCCTGTCACCTCGGAAGAGACCATTGCCCTGCCCAGGGGTTCGCAGCTCTATGTACTCCCTGACAGGTATCCTGTCGGTGTGGACAGGCAGACCGGCGAGATCACGATCCTGAAGAAGAACCCTTTTGACGGCAAAGGTCCGGTTTTTGCCGTGGCCACCTTTCTGTGCGCGGCCCATACCCAGACATATCTCGCGGCCTGGAATCGCAGGGCAGCCGCCGGAGTGCTGCCCCTCTACGCCTATACCGCACTGGGATTCAAAGACGGCTTTGTGGCCACGGCCGTGAGGACAGACGAATCCCGGCGGCAGGATCCGGACATGTTCCGGATGGACAGGGTGAAAGAGGGGATCGCGGCGTGGAAAAAAGAGCTGCCCAAGAACCGACTGGTAGAGCACCTCACTCACTGCGCCCTGGTCTACGGGTGCCCCGCGGCGCTCAATCTCTTTCAGGGACGTGAGGAAGGGCCGCTGCCCACCTCTCCGGCATGCAACGCCCGGTGCATCGGCTGCATCTCCTTCCAGGAGGGGTGCGAGCCTCCCTCGCCCCAGCAGCGCATCTCGTTTGTGCCCACGCCCGAAGAGATCGCTCAGGTTGCACTGAAACACATCGCCCAAGTGGACGAGCCAGTGGTGAGCTTCGGCCAGGGTTGCGAAGGCGAGCCGCTCCTGGTCGGCGACGTGATCCGGGATGCCATCCGTATGATCCGGAAAGAGACCGGCCTCGGCACCATCAATCTCAACACCAATGCAAGCATGCCGGAAAAGGTCGCCGAGCTCGCGGATGCCGGGCTGGACAGCATGCGGATCAGCATGAGCTCTGCCCGTCCGGCCACCTACCGCGCCTACTTCAGGCCGTCCTATGATTTCGATTGTCTCGCCGCAAGCGCCGCCGAGATGAAAAAGAGGGATCGGTTCGTGTCCATCAACCTGTTCGTCTTTCCCGGCGTCACGGACGCGCCCAAGGAGGCAGATGCTCTGAAGGATTTCATCGCGGAGAACCGCATCGACATGGTGCAGTGGAGAAACCAGAACATGGACCCGGATGTCTACCTGGATCTCCTCGGCCAGACCTTTCCCTCCGGGATCGGCATCAGGCGGCTGATCGAAGAGATTCCCGTGAGGCGAGGATACTTCAACCCGTATGTCCCGAAAGGGTGAATCCTCCATAACGACGGCTGCGGAGGACTAAGAGCCTGTCCAAAAACCCCTGACCCCTCCCTCTTGCTACCTCTTGACCCCTACGCTAGAACTCCACGAATCCGCCGCTGTCTTCCGGGAGTGAGTCCGAGCCGTCCCCCCGGCTGTGATCGGCCTGCTCCCAGAACTCCAGGAGCATCACGGTGAAGTCGTCGTCAAAGCTTTCCCGGGCGTTGTACACCCGTATCTGGGCCTCGATGAGGTCGATGACGTCCTGACCGTGCGACTCCTCGATGGCCTTGGCAAAGAGGGTCTTGAGCCTGGTCAGCCCGAAGGGGTCGCTGTCCTTGTTCTCGGTCTCAAGGAGGCAGTCGGTGTAGAGCAGCAGGGCGTCGCCCCGCTCGATGTTGGTGATGGTCTTCTCCTCGTAGGCGCCGTCGTCGAACATCCCGAGGAAGAACCCGTCTGTATCGAGATCGATGACCTCCCGGGTGCGTTTCTTGTAGAGGAGCGGGGTCGGGTGGCCGGCATTGGAAAAGGATATGGAGTTGCTCACGGAGTCGCTCAGGAGATAAAAGGCCGTGATATAGTCCTCGGAAAGGATCGGGTTGAACTCCTGGTTGAGCATGTGGAAGAGGATCTTGGGACTCGCCACATTCGCCGCCAGCGTATGGAAGCTCATCTTGAACATGGACGAGACCAGGGCAGCAGCGACACCGTGTCCGGAAACATCCGCGATGATGAAACCGGAGAGCCCCTGTCCCAGATCCACCACATCATAAAGGTCCCCGCCGATATGAATGGACGGGATATACTTGCAGGAGACACTCACTCCTCCGATGTTTTCGTAGATGTTGGGGAGAAGGCTCTTCTGGAGCTTGCCCGCCATCTTGAGTTCGTCGACCATCCTCTTGTTCTGCCCCTGGATGATATCGTTTTTCTCATCCACGTCGGCCAGCGCCATGGCGAGCCTGGCTGCCTGCTCCTCCATGAGGTCCCGGGTCTCGGCCGTTTCCATGAGCACCTGCTCCATCTCCTGTTTTCTGATCAGGTGGTCGGTCATATCCGTGAACGCTATAATGACATTGTTTCCTGTGCCGTTCACCGAAATCTCATGGACGGTTCTGCGGATATGACGGAACTCGCCCTCCGAGGTCTCAATGGTAATCTCTCCACTACGGGCACAAAGAAGCTCTCTGATGCACCCTGCCAGATCCTCTGCGCGTCTCCCGATAACGCCGCTCCTGTCCATGCACGTGATGACCTCTGCGGCGGAGTTCCAGAGAAACACCCGCCCGTCGCCCGACACGGCCAGAAGACCAGCGGGCAGTGCATCGGTAAACTTCACAAAAAAATCATCGTCCTGCATTACACGCATCGATTCCCGCCATCTGTGTTGCATCCGGATTTTTATAAACCAGAACCACCCGGTTGCCCTTTCCCTGATAGGTGACCGTGGTGAAGAAATTCCTTGCTATGAACAGACCCAGGCCGCTCCCCATCCGGGTCTGGGGCTCGCTCTCGAATATCGCCCGGCAGTCGAAGCCGCCACCCTGATCAGTAACCGTGTACCTCAGCTCATTGCGTGCCATGTGGACCTTGAGTGTAACCTTGCGCAGCGCGTAACGGGGATCGCATGCCCTGTCCTTCAGGAGATCCTCGTATCTGTCTCCGGCAATGGCCAAGGCCTTTTCTTCCCGGTTGATTCCCAGGTTGCCGTGCTCGATCGCATTGATCAGGATCTCACCCAAGGCAGTCTTGAGCATGTCCGTGTCCTTGCACACCTTCCGCGCATTGCACACGGCCTGGTTGAGAATATAGGGGAGGTTCCGGATATCGTTTCCGAACACCAGAATCTTGTCTTCCGCCTGCACACATTCAACATCGGGCTCGGAGATGATTTTGAGCATACGCTTGCGGTTGTTAATGCGTTCTATGGACCGGGTGAGGTCCTTGAGCTGGATGGGCTTCTTGAGATAATCCACAGCGCCGTGCCTGATGCACTCCATGGCATAGGTATCATCGGTGCACGAGCTGATGGTGATTACCTGGGCGTGGGGGTCTGCCTCGCAGATATCCCGCAGGGTGGCCATACACGCCTGGGAAAGGGGCGATACGCTCAGAATGACAAACTCGGGCTTGATGGCGAGAAACGATTTCAATCCGTCGCTGGCACCCATGGCGCTGTGGACGGCGTATCCATGGGTCGAAAGACCCTGATTGATGAATTCTCTGGTCTGTAGATCTTCTTCTATGGCAAGGATGGACTGTCTGGATTTTCTCACGGGCTCCTGTCCTCCCGGCGAAACCCTACTCGGGTTTCGTCATGCTCAGGACGAACTTCGCAATGGAGTTCAGGGGAAGCACCTTGTCCACCGCACCCATTTCTATGGCCACCTTAGGCATGCCGAACACCACGCAGGACTCTTCATCCTGGGCGATGGTGAATGCACCCGAATCCTTCATCTCCTTGAGGCCCCGGGCACCGTCGTCACCCATGCCCGTGAGGATGATACCCACGGCATTGGCCCCCAGAGTGTTCGCGGCCGACCGGAAAAGCACGTCCACGGAGGGCTTGTGCCTGTTCACCGGCGGTCCGTCCTTGACAGTCACATAATAGCCCGTTGATCCCTTGTTGATGATCATATGGCTGCCGCCCGGTGCAATGAGGGCAGTGCCCCGTTTCAACGGATCATGGTCCTGGGCCTCCAGGATCTCCATCTCGGTCAGGCCGTTGACCCTCTGGGCAAAGGACCTGGTGAACAGGGGAGGCATGTGCTGCACGATAAGGGTAGGGGGCGAATCGGCCGGGAGCCTGTTGAGGATCTGTTCGATGGCGACCGTGCCGCCGGTCGATGCGCCGATGACCAGCACCTTTTCACCCTCTCGGGCAGGAGATGCCTTCCGGGGCTTGATGATCTCGTCCATACTGTGCCGGGGAGGCACACTCATGACCGGAGCCACCGCTTTCTTCAGCTTTGCCGTTGCCGCGGCCTTCACTTTCATGACCAGATCGGAACGAAGTTCCTCCATGCTTTCGGTCAGTCGCACCTTCGGCTTGGCGATGAAATCGATGGCACCGAGCGACAGGGCCTTCATCGTGGCCTCGGCCCCCCGCTGGGTCAGCGAAGAGAACATGAGAACCGGCATGGGGTGGAGCTTCATGAGCTTTTCGAGGAAGGTGAGCCCATCCATTTTGGGCATCTCTACATCGAGCGTGATCACGTCGGGCTTGAGGCTTTTGATCTTGCGGATCGCAATGATAGGATCAGGCGCACTGCCTACAACCTGGATCTGCGGGTCGTTGTCCAGCACCTCGCTCAAAAGCTTCCTTACCAGAGCCGAATCATCGATGATGAGAACTTTGATCTTGTCCATAGCCTTATCCTAATCCTAGAAGAGAGTAAGATCTCCGCCTGCCTGCTGCAGCTTCTCCTTTTCCCTGAACAGCCTTGTCTTGTATGTCTCTTCCGCCCTTATGAGTTTGGAATCGACGGATGTCTCGAGCCTCTTGAGGAGCACCTTGGCCGTTTCCGGAAAGAAGAGGATCTTTCTGCCCACATAACCTCCCACATCTTCCTTTACCACGGCAACCTGTTCCATCCTCAGAAAAGCCCGGACGAAATCGATATTCGCCTCGGGCACGTTCCCGTCGGATTTTCTGAAGTTCAGGACATGCCCCCCGCCGAACACCTTTGCCTCGAAATCCTTCTTCGATCCCTTTTTCTTGATCATCTCGTTGATGAGCTGTTCCATGGCGAACATGCCGTACTTCGTGGAGGCGGAGAGAAACATGTCTTGTGACCGGGCGTCTCCGGGAAGCATGAAGTGGTTCATCCCGGCAAGTCCGGTTTTTCTGTCCTTGATGCATACGGAGATACAGGAGCCCAGCACGGTGGCTATGATGTCCTGGTCACTCACATAGAACTCGCCGGGATAGATGATCACCATGTTGCGCCCGAATTTATCGCTGTATCGCGTATACATCCTACACCTTCTGATAGATCGTGTGCTTGAGATAGCGAAATCGTTCCTTCATGTGCATGAGTGACTCCGAATGTCCGATGAATATGTGCCCTTTGGCTTTGAGATGCCGGTGGAATTTGGTCAGAAGCTCTTCTTTTGTTTTTGTGTCGAAATAGATGATCACGTTTCTGCAGAATATGATGTCAAACGGGTTCTTCATGGGAAAGGTCTCGCTCATGAGGTTGAGCTTTCTGAACGCAACCATCGACCTCAGCACATTGCCTACCTCGTAGTTCTCCCCCTTGCGGACAAAATACTTGTGGATATACTCCTTAGGTACCGGGATGATCGCCTGGGTCGGATACACACCGGTGACCGCTTTCTGCAGGATCTCGGTGTCGAGGTCGGTGGCCAGGATCTTGATATCCCAGCCGCGTTCCGCCTTGAACGCCTCCAGGGTCACCATGGCAAGCGTATATGGCTCCTCGCCCGAGGAACATCCGGCAGACCATATGCGCAGCCTGCGCACCCCGTTTGTCCGGCTTTCTGCAATGGTCCGGGGGTAGAGTTCCTTGAGAAGGAAATCGAAGTGGTGTCTTTCCCGGAAGAAATCGGTCTTGTTCGTCGTGACCCGGTTGACCAGGTTCACGATCTCGCCGTCGGCGTGAGAGCTTTCGTTCAGGTATTCGTAATACTCGGTAAACGTGCTCAGATTCAGTGCCCGGAGCCTTTTGGAGAGCCTTGCGACGATGAGCTTCCGCTTCTTGTCGGACATGTGGATACCGGTCTCTCGGTAGATGATCTCCTGAAAGAGCTGGAACTCTTTGTCGCTGAGATCAAGGCTCTGCGTGAACAATGCTACACTCCGTCGACCAGGTTCAACTCATCGTCGGACAGGAGATTGTCGACATCCAGCAGGATGATGAACTTCTTGTCCTTCACCCCCATCCCCTGGATGAAGTTCGTGCTGACCCCGGTGGAGAAATTGGGTCTGGGTTTGATGTCCTCCCTGTTCAGGGTGACGACATCGCTCACTGCATCGACAATCAGCCCCATGATTCTGCCCGAAACGTCAAGGATCATGATGACCGTGAATTGGTCATAGGCCTTCAACTCCATGGAAAAGCGCTCCCGCAGGTCGATCACGGGAACAACGATGCCCCGCAGGTTGAGCACACCCTTGATAAATCCGGGAACGTTCGGAATCGTCGTGCAATCCTGGTAGGCAATGATCTCGTTGAGCTTGAGGATCGAGATGCCATAGGTCTCGCCCCCCAGCAGGAAGGTCACATACTGAGAGGAAAGACCTTTTGTACCCGTCGTGCCGGTTGCCATGAGAACTCTCCTCCTTCTAAAATTCCTCGAAGTCGTCATCCACTGAAGAATATGAGGGCGGCATGGCTGCCGAGGGCCGTTCCTTTTTGACCGGCGGGGCAGCAACCCCTCGGGCAACATTCCGCATGTACTGTGTATGAGAATCTACCCCGGAAACCCTGAAGCGGGCCACGGTTTCGGCGAGGTCCTTCGCCTCGTTGCTGAGGTGATCGGAGGTGCTGGCCAGCTCCTCGACCGTAGCGGAGTTCTGCTGGGTGGTGTTGTCGATCTGGGACACGGCCCGGTTGAGCTCGTCCACACCGCTGGCCTGCTCCGACGATGCCGCCGCGATCTCCTCCATGGTCTGCGAA
>JAHDKO010000148.1 GCA_018436855.1 Deltaproteobacteria bacterium
CCAGCGGGCTGTCAGCGTCTTTTCGGACCGTTATCGTATACGTACCGCCGCCTGCATCCACGAGTACCGTATTCGCTCCTCCGGGCTGTACCTGAACGGGGCCGCTCCAGTACTGGGACCCGAGGATGTCGGTGCGGAAGGCATAGGTGTGCCCGGCAGGAAGCATGAACGTGGCCGTGCCCGATGGGTCGGTGAGCAGGTATGTGCCGAGGTAAGCATCGGTCGAGCTGAACAGGTAAACCCTCACCCCTGCGGCAGGGCCGGCAGCCGTCGTTACCTGGACGTCGACGGTTTCTTCCTCGATGACGATATCCACCGACGGCCCAGCTACTGCTGTCAGGTTCCAGTCCTCCACGTTGCATTGGCCTGCAGTATTCGACCCGGTAGCCACTACAGTGCCGTCCGTACGAAGGGCAACGCTGTGAGCAGATCCGGTTGCGATCTGGATAATGTCTGTCCACGGGCTTACATTGCACTCTTCATAAAAGTTGCATCCACTGGCTATGGCGGACCTGTCAGGCATGATTCCAAGGATATGAGCATTGTAGGTATCAATCTGTGCAATACCAGACCATCCACTTACATCGATTGTGTATGCCATTCCGGACATAGTCCCGGTTGCAGCGACAGTGCCGTCAGAGCGAAGACCGAAAACATTATAATACCCGACAGCTATCTGTGCGATATCCGTCCAGCTCGATGTATCAATGGCGCTTGCCCCTGTAACCACTACCGTTCCGTCTCCTCTCAGCCCTGCAATATGGGCGTATCCGACAGCAATCTGCGTGATATCGATCCAGGTGCTCACATCGTAATCGCCACCTACATGGAGCCCTCCCTGCGCTACAACCGTTCCATCCGCTCGCAGACCTGCGGTGATGTTTGCCCCGGCAGCCACCTGTACGATATCCATCCAGGCACCGACATTGCACTGGCCTTCGTGCGCTCTTCCTGCTGCGACAACGGTTCCATCTGCTTTCAGGCCCACAGTATGACCATATCCGGCGGCTACCTGTACGATGTCGGTCCAGGCGCCCACATTACACTGACCGGCATCGTTGTTTCCCACAGCCACCACACTCCCATCCAGCTTCAACCCAACCGTGTGAGAATATCCGGATGTTATTGAGGCCTTCCTGGGCAGGGTGATGCCCCCACTCCAGAACTGGCTTCCGAGATAGTCTGCCCGGAACGTGAAGCTGCCCGTCCCGAGAGTCTGCATATCGAACCCGGCAATGCCGTTTTCATCGGTCACCGCATACTTGCCTGTGTAGGACCCGTTTTCAGCGAATGCATATACCCTGGCGCCCGCAATCGTGCTCCCCGAGCTCGTTTTCACAATCACCTCAAGCTCTTGTGGATTCTGCGAGATGACATATGCGGCAGTCGACACTGTCCCGGCATTGCCTGCCCGGTCCACGGGATAGAATTTCACCGTGGTGTCCGCGGAGATCTCTATCGGGGCGGTGTATTGTATTGAAGTGGTGTCAGGATCGGTGCCATCGAGGGTGTAATAGATGTCTGCCGGTTCATCTGCAGTAAGGGCCACACTCTGGCCCGAGGTGTAGGCTCCCGCCGGCGGGTCGGCCATGGCGACCGGCGGTACCCGGTCGATGGTGACGGCATATGGGCAGGTCACGGTCACCGATGTGGTGCTGTCGGCGATCACGGCATAGAGATAATAGGTGTCGTCTGCGAGGCCTGCAAGATCCCACAGATGCCGGTCATTTTCTCCGTCCGGATTCTCTTGAATGGAGTCCGCAATCAGGTAGCCTCCGGTCCCGCTGCCGTCAAATGCATAGTACAGCGAGATCGTCGCATTGCTGTCAGGATCCTGGTCGTCCCAGACGATCTTGAACGACTCGGCATTGGTGCTCACATCCTGCCCGGGCTGCACGAAGCTAAGAACCGGGGCGTCGTCGATGCCGTCGTTGTTCACGAAGAACCTCGCCGTCTGCATCGATGGGCTTGCCTGGCCGTGCTCGTCTTCAGCCGTGACACGCCAGGAGTACCAGGTGCTGTCGTCCAGGCTGATTGGCACGGTCCAGGAGCAGGCATCGGTTACAGCAGAAGCCACCGGCGTTCCAAGGTCTGCATCGGCATAGACCTCGAAGGTGTAGGTTATCGCGTCCCTGTCGGCATCTGATGACGGGAAGATCTCTAATGTCGGGGTAAGCGTGTTCACCCACGCCTGGTCCGCCGGATTCTTCAGCACAGGGCCTGAGGGAGCATCGTTTGCCGTGTTCACAAAGAAGCTGCCGGTGCACCATTCGCCTTCCGACATGCCGTCGTCAGCTCTTACCCTCCAGTAGTAGAGGGTATTGTCGGCCAGCTCCGCGGCATGGCACGAGGTTGTGGTTTCCTGCTCGGGAACCTCGCCCTGGGTGAGGAAGTCAGGGCTGTCAAAGGTACTTACGGTATCAAGCTCGAACACGTACGTGAGGGTATCCCACTCGTTATCGACCGCGTTTGCCACCACGAGGTCGACCTCAGTGGAAGCAATCTCTGATCCCGGTGCAGGCGAATGTATGGATGGTGCAGAGGGAGCGTTGTTGGAGATATCAACCAGGAAGGATGCTGCGGCCGTTTCAGTGCCGAGGCCGTGCTCGTCAGTGGCTGTGGCCTTCCAGTAATAGGTGGTGTCATTTTCCAGCGGGGTGTCGACCATCCATGAGGTGGTGCCGTCAGGATCCTGCGCAACCCCTG
Organism: Deltaproteobacteria bacterium; assembly: GCA_018436855.1. Classification (GTDB taxonomy): domain Bacteria; phylum Desulfobacterota; class Desulfomonilia; order UBA1062; family UBA1062; genus Phosphitivorax. The sequence goes on from JAHDKO010000148.1 coordinate 2,707, forward strand.
AAACCGATGTCACCAGGGTCGTGCAGGAAGCATCCGAATATACCTGGAATGCATAGGTAAGCACATCGCCATCTACATCGTTGCTGTTTGTCACCTCCAGTACCGGCGTCTGGGTATCAAACCCGGACGCGCTGCTGGCCTGGAAGGCCCCGGGGGCGTCGTTGAACATGTTGACGAAGAATCTGCCATAGGACCACACGGTATTGGCATACCCGTCGCTCGCGCGTACACGCCAGCAATACCAGGCGTTGTCGCTCAACGTTATGGGTGGAATCCACGAAGTCGAGTCGGCATCGGTCTCTTGAACAATCGGGACGGTCATCGCCTCTTCGGCGTAGAGCTCGAAAGTGTAGACGACCGCGTCACCGTCAGGGTCGGCGCTCGCTTGAACAGTAAGGCTCGGCTGCTGTACGGCCGCTTCCGAAAGGTCGGCCGGAGAGGTGATCACGGGCACTTCCGGGGCCTGGTTCGGCACGGTCGGGTCGCTGCCCCGGAGATACTCTTCCATGTCCGGAATACCGTCGCCGTCAAAATCGCCTGTTCCGTCGTGGTCGAGGGTTCCGAAATACTGCATCTCCCAGTCGTCCGGTAACCCGTCTGTGTCGGAATCTCCTGCAGGGATCACCTGGATGATGGTACTCCTGGTATGCTCCAGTGCGCTGTCTGTTGCCATAAAAGTTACCTGGTAGTCACCAGCCTGCCCCAGGGCCGGGGTCCAGCTGAAGATGCCGGTGCCGTCGCCCTGGTCGACAAAGCTCGCCAGGGCCGGCAGTGAGAGGGCGCTGATGGACGGTGTGGTCCCGTCTGGGTCGGTCGCCTCCACGATAAAGGAGAGCTGCCGCAGCTCCTCAACGGTGCGGTCGGGAATGAACTGCATGACAGGGGGATGGGGCTGAGAAACCGACTCGACAAAGCTGACCGTGTAAGAGCCGGTGGAGTTCGCGTCAAAGAGATTCAGGTAGTAGTCCCACTGGTGGTTCTCGTTCCTGATCTTCGATATCCAGGCATTCTCGCGCTTCAGGTACTTGCCGTCGGAACGGACCACATTACCGAGCTCAACAAGCCCGCCGGTGGGGTCGGGCACACTCACGTACATGAAGCCCGCAGTGACCGGTGTAGCGAGCCTGTAGCTACCCCCTGCCGGCGCGACGGTCGATGAGGAAGACTGGTCGGTGACAACGGTGTCGATGTTCTCGGACTCGAACACCCGGTAGACATCACCGTCTTTGGCCAGGAAATCGGGAACCGCGTCCTTGCCCGCTACGTCCACCATCACTTCCCGGACCAGAAAATGGGTATTGGTCGCCTGCAGGAGCGAGGTGAGCTCGCCGCCAAGCTCGTCGGAGTGGGAGAAGTCGGCGGTGAATTCAACAAAGGTGCCTGAAAGGCTGCACGTCATGATCCAGCGGGCGACCTTTGCCGAATTTGCGCCAATGTCGCCGAAGTCGACCAGAAGGCTCGGTGATACTGTGCTGCCGTTCACCTGGCAGCCCTGGATGGCAAAGTCTATGAGAAGGCCGAGCTGGTTTTCGGTAATCCTTGGCTGTGCCGAGTTGATTTTCAGTGCCCGAGCCGTGCCCGTACCGTTGTTCGCCACCCGCACCCCGAGGCTGAAGGGAACGGGAGGTTCTATCTCCGGGGTAAACGCGTCGTCGCCGTACACATGAATGGGAATAAAATAATCCAGGGTGAGCTCGGGCATGGGTTTGACAAAGATATAATCCGGCATGACCTGAGTCACATGCTCCTCGCCCCCGATAGTGTACCTTAGGGTTGCCCCCACATAGTAGAGCGTGCCGGACGGCACCCCCCTGGAAGCCCCCGGGGCAGGGATGATGAGCCAGTGTATGTCGGCGGAGGTGGAAGGCGAAACCGTACCCGCACCCTGGATGTCGGAGATATTGTTCATGGTGTCGAGCCGGATGAAGAAAAGGGCGTCGGTGTTGTTCGGATCGGAGGTGGCAAGGACGGAAGCGCCTGACTCATCGGCAAAGTTCACCTCGATATCGACGTTATCCAGAGTGATATGGGAGAGGCCGTTGTTAATGCGCATGTGCGCGTCGAAGGCCTGGCGCTCCAGAGTGAGCTCCTGTTTTATCTCGATCTTGACCCGCGCACAGACAGAGTCACCAGCCGAATAGAGAAGATTCGGAACAAACAGAATACAGAGAAGGGCCCCGGCCAAAGACACCCGCATCGCCCGGTTCCTGAGACAACCTACCTCAAGTATCGTTCTGATCAAAACAACCCCCCCTTGACCGGCCTCCTGCACACACTTTTCCCGGTCGTGAAAGAATCAGACATCAGCTACAATGAATTGAATCCGTGTTGTAAGAAAAACCCCTGAATAAATTTCATGCTCAATCCATTGTTACTTTCAATCCTTCTCCAGTTATTGAATACCGATGGAAGCTCGATTTCGAGCCTCCCTGCGAAGCATTCATGATCCTCATCGCAATATAGTGGTCCTGATGCTGCAGGAATACATCGTTCATGGGATCCACTATCTTCCAGGTCTTGTCGTGGTAGATTTCGGCCCAGTTGTGATACCCGCCTGGATGAAGCACCGAGCTCTCACGGCAGATAAAGCCTTCCATACACCGTGCCGGGATACGGTTCGCCCTGCACAAGGCGACGAACAGGTACATATATTCCGTACAATCTCCGCTGCCCTGCTGCATGGTCCAGGCAGCGCCGTGACTCCCGCTGAGATAACCGGAATACCGGATATTCTCGGAAACCCATCTCGCAATGCCTTCGGCCGTCGGAAGCAAACCTCCCCTAGAGAGGCTTTTTGCCCTGTTTATAATCCGAGGGTCGTCGGCTTCGACATACTGTTCGGCCCGAAGATATCGTTCGACATC
>JAHDKO010000131.1 GCA_018436855.1 Deltaproteobacteria bacterium
CGTGACAATGATGTCGCCGATCTTCCGGGATGCATCCGATATCTCGCCCATGCCGTTGACCAGTTCCTGCGATGCCTCTCCGCTCTGACTCGCCATCTGAACCATGGAAAGCGCCTTTTCCCGGCCCTGGGCCGCGTTGGACGCGTTCTGCTTGATGGAAGAGGTCATCTGCTCGATGGTGGCGGCGACCTCCTCGATGGCGGATGCCTGTTCCTGCGTGGCCTGGGACAGCCCCTGGGAACCCGACGCCACCTCCTGGGTGGCCGTGTCCACCTGTGCCGCCGCAAGCTTGACCTTGCTGATCACCTCTTCGAGGTTTGCCACAAATGCGTTGAACCAGTGGGCGATGTCCCCCACCTCGTCCTTGGAAAGCACAGGGAGACGCGCCGAGAGATCTGCTTCACCCTGGGCGATATCCATCATCCTCGCCGAGATATCGCGGGCCCTTTTCGCGGTCTTGTGCGTAATAAAGGAGCTTATGACCGAGACCACAAAGGCGATGGCCAGGAAGAAGATCCACATCTGCATTTTGAGCGTGTTCACGTTGGAGAGTATTTCGCTGGCAGGGGCCGATCCCCACAGAATCCAGTCTGCTCCTTTGATGTAGGTGAGGTAGGATATCGTGTCGATTCCCTCGCTTTTGTACCGGTAGAATCCCTGCTTTTTCGCAATCGCCTCACGCACGTAGTCGGTACTGTTGTAGAGATTTGTATTATTGCGGTTTTCGGCCTTTGGATGATAAATGCAGGTGCCGTCAGAGGTAAATATAGTGACGTAACCGGAGTCGTAGTATCGCTCCCGGGATGCCTGTTTCACGAGCTCGTCCTTGAGGTTCTTCTTGAGCTGTTCTTTGATGATATCGAGATTGCCTTCGATGGAGTCGAACCTCAAATGCACCATGGTGGCGAATCCGTCGACCTTTGCCTGCAGATAGTCCTGGGCCTGCTTTTCGAGCAGATTACTGCTCCTGTTCCCCACATAGATGATCGCCACCAGAAGGGGCACAAGCCCCACCATGAGGACAAGTGCTGTGAGACGTTCACGTAATTTCCACTGTAATCTCATGATATACTCCTCGCATTAACGTTGTTTTTGCTCTCTTTCGTGATACTATTTAAAACTCCTCGAAATCTTCCTGATACGATGGTTCAACGCTTCTGCCATTTTTCCGCTTTGCCGGGAACGAAGCCGATTGTCCGTTTTTCCTCTGCGGCATGGAATCAATACCCGACACCTTAAACCGGCCTACAGTCCTGGCGAGCTCATTCGCCTCGTTGCTGAGGTGGTCGGAGGTGCTGGCCAGCTCCTCGACCGTAGCGGAGTTCTGCTGGGTGGTGTTGTCGATCTGGGACACGGCCCGGTTGAGCTCGTCCACACCGCTGGCCTGCTCCGACGATGCCGCCGCGATCTCCTCCATGGTCTGCGAA
>JAHDKO010000013.1 GCA_018436855.1 Deltaproteobacteria bacterium
TAGTATAGTACCTTTTTAAGGGTCTGTATGGGAACGTATTCTATACTCATTGCCGATGACGAGGCGCAGAACAGGGATTACCTCTCGGAGATTCTGTCCGAAGAGCAGTATGCGGTCACGGCGGTGGCCAACGGGAAAGACGCCGTGGCCAGGCTCTCCCAGGACCCTTTCCATGTCGTGCTCACGGATCTCCAGATGCCAGAGCTCGACGGGCTCGGGGTGATCCGCTACCTGATCGAAAACAGGCTCAACTGCATCGGCATCATCTATACAGGCTATGGATCCGTCAAGACGGCGGTCGACGCCATGAAACTCGGGGCCTTCGACTACCTTACAAAACCCTTCAAGGCGGACGAGATCAAGGTGGTGGTCAAGAAGGCCCTGGACCACCTCGCCCTGCAGGAAGAGAACATCTATCTCAAGCAGCAGCTCAAGGCCAGGTACCGGTTCGAGAACATCATCGGCACCTCGGACACGATGCAGAAGGTGTTCAGCCTGATCGACAAGGTGGCGTCCACGGACTCAACCGTACTGGTCCTCGGGGAATCGGGCACCGGCAAGGAGCTGGTCGCCCGGGCCCTGCACTACAACTCCCCCCGGGCCCAGAACCCCTTTGTCCCGGTCAACTGCGGCGCCATTCCCGAAGAGCTGCTGGAGAGCGAGCTCTTCGGTCACGAAAAGGGTGCTTTCACCGGCGCCTTCCGGGCCAGGATCGGACGCTTCGAGCTCGCCCACACCGGGAGCATATTCCTCGACGAGGTGTCCGAGATGAGTCCCAACCTCCAGGTCAAGCTGCTGCGCGTCATCCAGGAGCGGGAGTTCGAGCGGGTGGGAGGAATCAAGCCCATCAGGACCGATGTCCGGATCATCGCTGCCACGAACAGAAACCTCGAAGAAGAGGTCGAACAGGGAAGGTTCCGCGAGGATCTCTATTACCGTCTCAACGTCATCCCCCTGAACCTGCCCCCCTTGCGTGAGCGCGAAGATGACATCCCCCTGCTGGTCAAGCATTTCCTGGCCAAGTACGGCAAGGACAAGAACCCCTCTCTCACCGGGTTCGGCAAGAAGGCCATGAGCCTGCTCATGCAGTACAAATGGCCGGGCAATGTACGCGAGCTTGAAAACCTCGTGGAACGCATGCTGATCCTGTGTGACGGCACCGAGGTGGAGCTGGGGGACCTTCCGGACAAGATCCTCGCCGGGTGCACCCATGCATCGTCATCCCTGCCCCACCTCGATCTCCCCGAGTCGGGAATCGACCTCTCCACGGCGGTGAGCGAATTCGAGAAGAACATCATCATCCAGGCCCTCAACCGGAGCAACTGGGTAAAAAACCGGGCCGCCAAGCTCCTCAACGTGAACCGGACGACCCTGGTGGAAAAGATCAAGAAACAGAAACTCCAGAAACCCGCAGAGGTAAAACTGGGGTAACCCCCCATCAGGCGGGGAGCCCCAGCAGTCCTGCGGTGAGAAAGCCCTCCCCTGATTTCCCATTGAAGCTCCCCGGCGGCATGCCGTTATAATGGCCCAGGAAAAACCGCGCTCGGTCGCAAAAAAAATGCGTTCCTGCGTTTTCGACGCGGCACGGAAGGGCAAACCATGCAGGGCTGGCATGAAAGTTGTATTTTATAACAGAGTGAAAAAATTCGCATTCACCGAGATCAGTATGAAGAGCTTGTCGGCCCTGGCCTGGTTCCTGCTGCTGATGTGCCTTCCGCCTGCACCGGCAGCCGGTCAGGGCACGGTCCACATCGGGGGGGGCCCCGACCGGGCACGGATTGTGTTCGATCTCCAGAGGCTCTCCCTGCCCACCCTGGAGCAGAAAGATCAGACACTGATCGTCAATTTTCCGGACACTGTAGGAGGTCCGGTTGTCCTCTCCGATGTCTTTGTGGTCGAGAGATTTGTCTTTGACGGGAAAAAAGCCGTTATCTCGATTCCTCAGCCATTCTCCTATACCAGCGGCACATCCGATATGCCCGCGCAGTTCATCCTCGATATCGAGATAAAAAAAGAGGCCTCCGCCTCCTGTCCGATCGAGTACATCAAAACAGACCCCCACGACAGGGGCATGAGCATCGACATCATGATCCACGCCGGGCACTGGCCCGAGGTGCGCTGCGCCAAGAACAAACGGGTGTTCCTCTTCTTCAGTGGAGAGGCGGACTGCTCCGATATCGAACAGAAACTCCTGCGCATTCCCTACATCACCTTTGACGGCGCCATGAGAATGCAGGATTCCACGGCCTTATCCTTCAGTCTCACCGACGAGAACGCCGACATGGAGGTCAAGACAGAGGAACTCCACAACCGGATCGTCCTGGATATCGTCACATCGTCCGGCATGAACCGGGCAAAGGTCTATTCCATCGCCGAGAAGGCATTCGAACAGGGCGATGTCGCAGAGGCGATCCATACCCTGGAACCCTTCCAAGACGAGCTCGATGCTCAGGAAAGCATACTCCTGGCCCGGGCGTACTGGAACATGTCGTATCCCTATCATATGGATACCCGGTCAATGGATGCGCTCAAGCTCATGAACCAGGGCATCCAGGCCATGATCCCCGGATTGAAGCGTGAGGCGGTGATGATGGAGTATTCACGGATGCTCCTGCGCGCTTCCCTGCACGCAGAGGCGATCACCTATGTCCGCTTTCTCAAGGAGTCCCTGTCCCCGGGAATAGCGGCGGAGGCATACCTGCAGGAAATCGAGATCATGAACAGGAAAAAGGAGTTCCAGGATGCCTTTGTCCAGAACAAGCGGATGCTGAACGATCTGGGAGAGAACGCCATCCCTCCCCATCTCAAGCCGTACTATCTGTCGATCCTGGGCGATACCTACCTGGGGCTGAGCGCATATCCCCGGGCACTCAGGCTCTACCGGGAGGTCCACTCGCTGGATCCCGACTTTTTCCGTCAGGATCCCGATCTGTACGCGCGAATGGCGACGGCCGCCTACCGGCTCAACAATTTTGCCGACGCCAAAAAGTATATCCTCGCGGCCATCAATCTCAGCCCAAAGGAGCGCACGGCGGATCATCTCCTGTTCCTGGGTGAATGTCTGTACAAACTGGGGGAGAACGAGAAGGCCAGGGGCGTGTTCTCCGAGGTTGAAAACATCGCCCCGTTGAGCGAGAGCGGAACCATTGCACGGCTCAAGACCGCTCGGATCATCATGGACAAAGACCTGGCGGACGACGGCGAGCTCTCGGACAGGGGGTTCTACGAGGTCATCGACATATACGAAAACCTCAAGTCAAGCCCGGAATATAACGAGGGGTCCCTGGGACTGATCATCAAGATACGGATCGCCCAGGTATATGCCCTGCGCAGGGACTGGGACAGCGCGTTGAACGCCTATCTCCGGGCGTGGACCGACACAAAGGAGAACGATCCCATCCATACCTATGCCCAGGCAGAGGCGGAAAAGTGCATCCTTGCCCGTCTGCAGGATCTCTCCCGGCAGAACGGGACCGACATGATCGCAGAGCTCTATGCCGAGTATCAGGAGAGCTTCATGCAGGACCTGAAAGACCCGGAAGCCCTGTTCATCCTCGGCAGGGCCTTCCGCGAGCTTCAGGACACGGATCGCGCCCGCCGGTTGTTCCTGGCCTGCATCGAACACCCCTCGCCCAGAAGGCAGGAGGCCGTAGCCTCCCTGTTTTCCATCGACTATGAACGGGGCGACTACGCAGGTGCCCTCGCCTGGAACACCCGGTATCTCGAATCATTCCCCGGCGGGAAGGATACGAAGCTCATGGAGGGACACCGGGGACTGCTCCTGTACTACACCAACCGTTATGCAGAGGCCGTGCCTTACCTGGAGATCGCCGGCAAAAAGAATGACGAAAACGCCCTGACCGCACTGTCCATGCTGGCGGACGCTCATGGCAAGCTGGGGCATGCGGGCCGGAGAACCGAGGTCCTGGAGAGGATCATCGTCTTGGCCGACACGTGGAAATCCCCGTCCGTAGAGAAGGCCCTCTATGTCCGGGCCACCCAGCTCAAGGAGACCTCGGAGATCGAACGGGCGCAGCAGCTCTATGAAAAGCTGCTCGGCCTCTACCCTCAGACAGGGTATCGTGACTGGGCGCTCTTCCACCTCGCGGAGGTCTTCCACGCAAAGGGCGATACCCAGGAGGCCACCCGGCATCTGAACACCGTCATCCAGCGCAGCACCGATCCCGTCCTGCACGAGCTTGCCGCGAGCTATCTGGGCGAGCTGGAGCTCGGAGAGGACTTGAGCGAATTCAGAAGACTCAAAAAGACGTTCAGGGGGAAGTGAGGCTCCATGGGAATTGCGATCCTCGACAACGACAAGGCAACGGTGGCCATCCTGGCGGAAATTATCGACGAGATGGGAGAGACGCCCTTCCCCTTTACCGACAAGGACAAGTTCCTGGGCGCCATCAGCCCCACGGCCCACCGTGCAGCCGTCATCGCCGAGGAGTTTGTTGACGTGATCGAGGGCACGAAGCAGGTCTATCAGAGCATCGAGATCCTCGCCACGGGGGCATCCGGCCACGACCGGTGCATTCAGGCGGGAGCCACCCACTATCTGAAGAAACCCTTTCCCGCCAACGATTTCCGGCAGGCCCTCCAGGCGCTCCTGCTCGGGCCCGGGTCCCGGTCGCAATCCGGCAACGGCTCGTTCATCGCGGCTGACAGGAGCATGCAGAAGATCATCGAGATCCTCCGCAAGGTGGCGCCCACCCAGGCGCCGGTGCTCATCCAGGGAGAGTCCGGCACCGGCAAGGAGGTGATCGCGCGCTACATCCACCAGCACAGCAAGAGAGCCAGCGGCCCCTACGTGGGGATCAACCTGGCCGCGATCCCGGACACCCTGCTGGAAAGCGAGCTCTTCGGCTATGAAAAGGGCGCCTTCACCGGCGCGTATGCCACCCGGATCGGCAAGTTCGAGCTCGCCGACAAGGGAACCATCCTCCTGGACGAGGTCACGGAGATCAGCGTCGGCCTTCAGGCCAAGCTGCTGCGGGTCCTCCAGGAAAAGCAGATCGACCGGGTGGGTTCCAAATCTTCGCTGTCCGTGGATTTCCGGGTCATCGCCACCACCAACCGGAACCTCGAGCAGGAGGTCAGGGACGGCAAATTCCGCTCCGACCTCTACTTCCGCCTGAACGTCATTCCCATCAAGGTCCCGCCGCTTCGGTCCAGACGGGACGACATCCTCTCCCTTGCCGCCCACTTCATCTCCAAGGTGGCCGGCAGGGAAGGCATGCCGGAAAAAGGCTTGAGCCCCCAGGCAAAGGATGCGCTCCTGAGCTATTCCTGGCCCGGCAATGTCCGCGAGCTCGAGAACGTGATGGAACGCTCCATGATCCTCACCGACGGGCCGGAGATCACCCTGGACTCCGTGGAGCTCGGCATGCAGGACGGCCACGAGCCTGCCGGAGGGCAGGCTGCCGTGGGGACCACGATTCACGAGATGGAAAAGAACCTCATCTGTTCCACCTTGCAGAGCGTGGACGGCAACCGCACCAGGGCCGCCTCGCTTCTGGGCATCAGCATCCGCACCCTGCGCAACAAGCTCAACGAATACTCTGGAAAAGGTCAATTTTCCGACAGGTGACCGGTCAAAAATTCTGACAGATCAAAAGCTCTATCCGCATAAAAAGCCATTCTTTCCATTGGTATGGGTATTGCTTATCTCAACGGGAGTGGAGGTATGTATGGCAGGAATATTCGGCAAGGCACTGGCGGATCTCGCATCGGTCATGAACTACCGCCTGTTCAGACAGGGGGTCATTTCGGGAAACATCGCAAACATCGACACCCCCGGCTACAAGGCCAAGGATGCAACGTTCGACGAGGAGCTCGATACCCGTCTGAAGCTGGCCGTCACCCGTCCCGGGCATCTTCAGTCACCGGGATCATCTCCTCCAGGCGTTTCCTACCAGATCAAGGAAGACCCCTTTTCCCGGATCGGCAACGACTCCAACACCGTGGACCTCGACCGGGAGATGATGAAGCTCACCCAGAACCAGATTCTCTACGAGGCGTCGTCGCAGATGATTCAGACAAAGATCGACGGCATCAAAAACACCATAAGGAGCATTCGCTGATGGATCTCTTCACGGCAATGGATATCAGTGCAAGCGGCATGAGGGCTCAGAGGACCCGGATGGATGTCATATCATCCAACATGGCGAACGCCCACACCACCAGGACGGTCGCCGGAGGCCCCTACCAGCGCAGGGACGTGGTGTTTAAGGAAAACTCCTTCGAGAACCAGCTCGCGAGCGTCGAGGTGGAGTCGATCGTCAGCGACCCCACGCCGGGCAGGCGTATCCACGACCCCCATCACCCCGATGCGGACGAGCAGGGGTACGTGAGCCTTCCCAATGTGAATCTCATGGAAGAAATGGTGAACATGATGGGCGCATCGCGGGCCTTTGAGGCGAATACCACCGCTATAAAGGCCCAGAAAGACATGGCCTTGAAGGCCCTGGCCATCGGGAGGCAGTAATGCGTATCGACCCTTCGGATTTTCCCCGGCTGAGTATTGACCCGCAGGCCCGCACCCAGGGCTCATCCCCTGCAGAGAGCTTCATGGAGACCCTCAAGCAGGCAATCAGCTCCACGAACGATCAGATCAAGGAGTCCGAGCGCATGGGCGTCGAGCTTGCCCAGGGCAAGAGCGGGAACATCCACGAAACCATGATCGCCATGCAGAAGGCAAGCGTCAGCGCCCAGCTTCTGGTGGCGGCGACCAACAAGCTCATTGAAGGCTACAACAACCTGACACAACTGAGATGAGCATACAAGACTCCTTCACCCAACTTACCGAGTGGTTCTCCAAGACGAGCACGGGTCAGAGGTTCGCCTTCTTCTCCGCAGCGGGGCTGGCGGTTGCCGTCATCGTGGTCTCCCTCATGTGGGCGCTCGCGCCTACGTACCAGTATCTGTTCACGAATCTCGACGAGTCGGATGCCGCTCTCATCGTCCAGAGCCTCAAGGAAAACAACACTCCCTATAAGCTGGTCAAGGGCGGCACAGCCGTCATGATCCCGGAAAAAGACGTCTACGAAACAAGGCTGAACCTCGCCTCGAAGGGACTCCCCAAGGGGGGCGTGGGATCGGGGTTCGCCCTGTTCGACGAGACCGGGTTCTCCACCTCGGAGTTCGTGCAGAAGATCAACTATCAGCGGGCGCTCCAGAACGAGCTGGCGAACACGATCATGTCGCTGGAGGAGGTGGACTATGCCCGGGTGCATATCGCCATGCCCAAGGAGAGTGTGTTTATCGAGGACGAGAAGCCGGCCAAGGCGTCCATTGTGGTCAAGCCGACCAGCGGACGGCAGATCACCCAGGGACAGGTCCAGGGAATCGTCTATCTGGTGGCCAAGAGCATCCGGGGTCTCGATCCGGAGAATATCAGCATCGTGGACATCCGCGGTAAAGTGCTCTTTGAAGGGCAGCAGAACTCGCAGGCCATCTCGCTGGCCAACAACTATCTCGACGTGAAGCACGCCACGGAGAGCATGCTCCAGGGCCGTGCGCAGGACCTGCTGGAGAAGATCCTGGGGCCGGCTGCAGCCATTGTCAAGGTGAGCGCTGATATCAACATGGATATGGTCAAGAGTGTGCAGGACAACTACGACCCCGAGATCCACGTGGTCAGGAGCGAAGAGCTGAACAACGAGTTCCGGGGCAGCGACGCCGTGAACGCAGGTATCGCGGGCACCGAGTCGAACCTCCCCACCGGCAGGGGAGGTCCCGGCGCTATTCCGGAAAACGCATCCTCCGGCCAGTCCAATGTGATCCGCAACTATGAGATCGGCAGGAATCAGACCGAGCGGATCGAGTCTCCGGGAGGCATCACCCGCCTCACCATATCGGTGGTGGTGGATGGAACCTACAAGCAGGACGATGGCGGAACCCGCATCTTCGTCCCCAGGACCGAGAGCGAGCTGAAAAACATCGAAGATGCGGTGCGGCATGCCGTGGGTTTCAGCGCCGACCGCGAAGACACGATATCCATATCCTGCATACCCTTCAACCAGGAGGAATCGGATTTCATGGCCCTGGCCGATCAGGCCAAGAAGCGCGAGCTGCTCATGTCACTCGCCAAGCCGGCAATCTTCCTGGTGGTCATCCTCCTGGTGCTGCTCTTTGTGATCAGGCCGCTGATCAGGTGGCTCTTCCGGTCGGTCAGGGTGGTGGACAAGGCGCAGGAGAAAAGAAATCTGGTTGCAGGGGATGAAGAGGGCGAGGAGATCGAGGCCCGGAATCTCCCCCATATGGAGATCCAGGACCAGACCGACGAGGTCAAACGGGCGCTCATCGACAGGAGAAAGGCGATAGCGAAAAACACCAAGTCCGACATGGACACCGCAACCGCTGTGGTGAAGTCATGGCTCCAGGAGAGTCTCCAATGACAATGCTCAAAAAACAGCTCGACGGTCCCCAGAAGGCCGCCATCTTCCTCATGACCATGGGAGACGAATTCGCGCAGCACATATTCAAGGGGCTGACAGACCATGAGATCAAGCTGCTGGGAAAACGCCTGGCGAGCCTCGAGGACGTGACCATCCCGGTTGATGTCATCCGGAACGTGATGGACGAGTTCCAGAGGGCGAGCAGCCAGATGAGCGGGGTCACCGGCAAGGGGCTGGGGTATCTCAAGGACTCCCTGGTTTCGGCCCTGGGCCCGGAAAAGGCGAAACCCATACTCGACGCCATCGCCCAGGCCACCGACAAGGCGGCGTTCTCATCGCTCAAGGGCGTTGATTCATCCATCCTCATGGACTATCTCAAGGGCGAGCATCCCCAGACCATCGCCCTGGTACTCGCGCACCTGGATCATTCCAAGACCGCGCAGATCCTCAAAGAGCTTCCCGAGAAGCTCCAGCCCGAGATCGTTTTCCGCATGGCCAACCTCGGCATGGTCCCTGCGGGTATCATCGAAGATATCGACAGCGTACTCCGCAAGGAGATCGAGGCCATGGGTTCCATGGAAAGCAAAAAGCTGGGCGGAATCGAGACCGTGGCCGAGATCATGAACCAATTGGATCACACGACCGAGAACAATATCTTCGCCACGCTCGAAGAGATGGACGCCGACATGGCCGAGAGTATCAGACAGAAGATGTTCGTGTTCGAGGATATCGTGCTCATCGACAACCGCGGCATACAGGCCATCCTCAAGGAAATCACCAATGAAGACCTCTCGCTCGCGCTGAAAACCGCGAGCGAGGCTTTGAAGTCGCTCATCCTGAAGAACATGTCCTCGCGCGCCTCGGAAATGCTGCTGGAAGACATGGAGGCCATGGGTCCGGTGAAACTCTCCGACGTAGAAAATGCGCAGCAGACCATCGTGCGCGTGGCAAGAAAGCTCGAGGCGGCAGGCAAGATCGTGATCGGCGGAAAGGGAGGCGAAGATGTCCTCGTCTAAGATCATCAAGGGCGAAGGCACTGGAAGACGTTCTGTCACCTCTTACACGATCGAGGACATGGGCGGGAAAGGCAAGCTCACCAAGTCTGAGGAGGCCCGCAAAGAGGCGGATGCCATTATCAGGCAGGCGAAGGCACGCGCAGAGGCACTGGAGATGGAGGCGTACAACCAGGGAATGGCCAAAGGACAGGAAGAAGGTCGAAAAATCGTCACCAAGAAGATAGAGCCCCTCTTCGATACCCTGAGAAACGCCATCACCGAGCTCGCTCAGATGCGGCTTTCCATGGTCGAAAACCACCAGAAGGATCTCCTGGAAATGGTCTTTCTCATCGTGGAGAAGATCATCCACCGCAGCATCCAAACCTCTCCCGATATCGTGCTGGATACGGTCCAGGCCGCAAGCAGGCATCTCATGGAAACCGACGAGATCCATCTTCGTCTCCATCCTTCCGACTTCGAGTACATCCGTGAGATAGAGGCAGCTCTCTCCATGAAGCTCTCCGGCAAGAAGGGCTTCCACATCGTAGAAGACAGCACGATCGAGCGCGGCGGCGTCATTATCGAAACTGAGTTCGGCGAGATCGACGCCACCATCAGATCGCAGATCGAACACATGAAGGAATCGGTTTCCGACCATGATTAACCTCGCTAAATATGTCTCCCTGCTCAAAGACACCGACCCCATCCAGGTACGGGGAAAGGTCACCAACATCATGGGCCTGGTGGTGGAAGGACACGGCCCGGGAAGCTGCATGGGAGGGATGTGCGAGATTTACTCCCGCGGGGTGAACGGCTCGATCATGGCGGAAGTGGTGGGGTTCAGGGACAAGCGGGTCCTGCTGATGCCCCTGGGGGATCTGGAGGGCATCGGGCCCGGGAGCACTATTGTCGCCAGGAAGTCCAATCCCCTGGTAAAGGTGGGGAACGACCTTCTGGGCAGGGTAGTCGACGGCATGGGTAATCCCCTGGACGGGAACGGGCTTCTCGTTCTCGACCAGGAGATGCCGCTCTACGGCCGGACCATCAATCCTTTGAAGAGGAAGCGGATCACCGAGCCGCTTGACCTGGGCATTGCTGCAATAAACGGAGTCCTGACCATCGGCAAGGGGCAGCGCATGGCCATCATGTCAGGCTCCGGGGTGGGGAAAAGTGTGCTCATGGGCATGATGGCCCGCCATACCAAGGCCGATGTCAACGTGATCGCGCTGATCGGCGAGCGCGGCAGAGAGGTCAAGGAATTCATTGAAAGGGATCTGGGAAGCGAGGGACTCAAACGATCGGTGGTAGTCGCCGCCATCTCGGACCAGCCCGCCCTGATCCGCATCCGCGGCGCATACCTTGCCACCGCCATTGCCGAATTTTTCCGGGACCAGGGTCTCGACGTGCTGCTCATGATGGATTCCGTGACCCGCTATGCCCTGTCCATGCGGGAAATCGGCCTTGCCGTCGGGGAGCCTCCCACCACCAAGGGCTACACCCCCTCGTGCTTCGCCAGGCTGCCCAAACTTCTGGAGAGGGCTGGCAACACCTCTTCGAAAGGGAGCATCACCGGCCTCTACACCGTGCTCGTGGAAGGCGACGATTTCTCGGAACCGGTAGCCGACAGCGTCCGGTCCATCGTGGACGGTCATATCGTGCTCTCCCGCGAGCTCGCCGCGAGAAACCATTATCCTGCCATCGACATTCTGAACAGCGTGAGCAGGGTCATGACCGACATCGTGAGCAAGGACCACCTGAAGGCCGCCCGCAAGATGGTTGAATACAAGGCCGTCCATGAGGAGGCACGCGATCTCATCAACATCGGGGCCTATGTAGCGGGCAACAATCCCCAGATCGATTCCGCCATCGAGCACATCGATGCCGTCAATCAATTCCTGCGGCAGGATATCGATGATCGGGTCTCTCTGGACGAGTCTATCGCCCGGATGAGAGAAATCGTCCGGAAATCGGACTAGGCAGGGGAGGCCGCGATGGGATTCCGTTTCAGATTCGAGACGCTGCTCAAGGTCAGGAAAATCCGGGAGGATCTCGCCCTGCAGGATTTTTCCAAGGCCCAGAGGCTCCTGAATGATCTCGAAAACCTGAAGAATCTGAAAGGCTCCCAGATGGCGGAAATAAGGAAGCAGCTCATGGACCGGATGGATGCAGGACTCAAACCCTTTGAAGTGGAGTCCTATCACGTCTATCTCACCCGGCTGAAGGCTGAGATCGAGCAGATGGAAACCCTTATCATCCAGGCCGGCAGGCAGCTCGAGATAAAACGACAGGAGCTGCTCAAGGCGAAAAAGGAATTCAAGGCCATCGATCGTCTCAGAGAGATCGACGCCGAACGGTTCCTGAAGCGTGAGCAGAAACTGGATATGCGCTTCATGGATGAGCTCGCGATTCAACGATACGGGAGCAGACAATGAACAAAAAAAAGATCCTCCTGGTGGCCCTTTCGATCAATCTCCTGTTTCTGGGCATCTACCTATTCACCCACCCCATCTCTGCCGCCGAGGACGCCCGGCCGCCCGATGAGACCCTGACCGGAGAACGCCCCTTTCAGGACCCTCAAGCCCAGTGGGAAGGCCTGCGCCAGCGTGAAGAGGCCCTTGCCCTCAGGCAGCAGGAGCTGGAGAAGCTGGAAAAACAGATCGATGAAAAGATCAAAAAGCTCCGGAAGCTGGACGAGGATATCAAGGCAGAGGTAGCCGCATATCGCCAGATCAGTGACGAGCGGATCAGGCACCTCGTGAAGATCTATTCATCCATGAAGCCTGCCGCGGCAGCGAGTCTCATGAACAACCTGGTCACGGACGTGGCGGTTGAGGTGTTCCTCAACATGAAGGGCGAGATCGCGGGCGGCATTCTCTCCTACATGGACACCACCAAGGCCGCGACCATCACCCAGCGGCTCATGAACTACCGCAACACCCGGACGGACGTCACCGGGCAGCCATGACAGGATGTAAACCTCCCTTGAACCTCCGGCTATGAACCCTGCCAAATCAAGAAAGTTTGAAACGAACAAATGAGGGTTGCAGGCTCGGGTACCGGGACTGCGGGGATAGTTTGTCCTTTCTCGCTCCAATGAACAGGATTTTCAACGTTGTATGAAACCTCATGCATAATCATGCCGAATGCCCGAGGCCCTGGTGTCGGACCTGCGAATGAATAGCATTTGACTGAAAAATCCCAGGTACGTCCGGGGTGCTAGTCATCATCTTCGCCGGAATAATCAGGGAACGCCGGGTAGTTCTCATGTTCATGGAAATCATCATACGAGTCAATAATCAATAATCTTCCGACAGTTATTCTTCCCCATGGTTCGGGAAGATTTTTGTCTTCCTGGTCTTCCGACTTCACTACTGTGTTTGAATTTGTTTAGGCTTATTATATGACAATATTACTTTTTATTAACTTGTGGCTTTCGCGGTACCGATACTGTGTAAAAGTTTGAAGGGAGAAAGTTTATGAAAAAATGCTTTTCCGTAGCGGTGATATTCATGCTCTTGTCCAGCCTGTCGGCATTCGCAAAGGATTCCTATCACATCGAGGTGCTCCAGGTCTCGAGTATCCACCCGTTCGACTGGTCTTATGAAGGGTTTATCGAAAGCCTTGCGGAAAATGGGATCGTCCAGGGGAAGAACCTCACCATCGAAAGGCACATCATCGATGCGGATGCCGAGGCCGGCCTCGTGAAAAAGATCGGCATCTATTTCAGCATCAAAAGCAAGGCCTCTGAGATCATTGCCTCAAAGCCCGATCTTGTGCTTACAATCAGCACCCCTGCTACCAAGTACAGCAAAGATGCATTCATATCCGCAGGTATCCCGGTCGTCTTCACCGCAGTGGCGGTACCGGAGGCTGCCGGATGTGCCTCATTGACAGAGGCAGGTCCCGGATTCACGGGGGCATCTCTGCGCATGGACCCCATGAATGTTCTGCAGCTTACCAAACATGCATTGCCGGAAGCCACCACCATGGGAATCGTCCATACCCAGGACGATAATGCCGTAGCATTCGTGCAAGAGATACAGTCAGCGGCAAAGAGCCTGGGTATAAAAGTCATTTCAAAGCAAGTCGGCAGATCAGAGAGTGCCAAACCCGCTGCCCGGGAGTTGATCGCACAAGGTGCCCAGTTTTTCGGACTCCCCATCGATACCTACTATGCAGTAAATGATTATGTGCATGCCATTGAATTGAGGGAAGTTCTCGATGAGGCAAAATTACCGTGCATCTGTTATTGCCACGTGGGGTTCTCGGGGGCCATGCTCTATATTGGATCCGAATTCAAAAAGATAGGCGAGCTTTCAGGATCTCATGCAGCAAAGATTCTCTTAGCCGGCGTAAAGCCGGAAACACTGCCGATTCTGTACCAGAATGACCTCACCATCCTGGCTGACGAGAGTGTAATAGACGGGCTCGGAATAAGCCTGCCGATCGAGCTCCTCCAGATCTCCAGGAAGGTGACCACCGAGAGGAATTAGGCGGAAGGGCACTCCGCACACACGTCTCGTCCTGATCGGTCTTTACGCAGCATGCGGGAAGACCTGGCGAGAGGGTGTCAGAAATTTTTAGCAAATGCCGGTCTTGGTTAGTGTTCCGGGGGCACCCTTTCCCCATAACCTTAATAAGACCGTACCGAGATGTGCATCCTCATGAGGCCGTGTATGCATACACCAGTTCGCTGCAGGGAGTGCACTGCATGCCTAAGCTGTCCGCCACGTTCTTGTTTACACAGTTCCCCTTATATGTATTAACGCCTTTTGCCAGCCCGCTGTCTGACGAGCATGCTTTTTCCAGCCCCATGTTGGCGATCATCAATCCGTATGGAAGGGTGGTATTGACAAGTGCAACAGTAGAGGTCCTCGGGACTGCCCCGGGCATGTTTCCTACACAATAATGCACGATGCCGTCCACTATGAAGACAGGGTCGTCATGGGTGGTTTGTACCGAGGTCTCGCAGCACCCCCCCTGGTCTATCGCTATATCAACGATCACAGCTCCTTGCTTCATTATTTTCAGGTGTTCGCGCCGGATAAGCTTTGGCGTAATCGCTCCCGGAATCAAAACCGCGCCAATGACCAGATCGGCTTCCGCCAGGCTCCTTGCTA
This sequence comes from Deltaproteobacteria bacterium, assembly GCA_018436855.1. GTDB lineage: Bacteria > Desulfobacterota > Desulfomonilia > UBA1062 > UBA1062 > Phosphitivorax. The sequence continues at coordinate 14,515 of JAHDKO010000013.1, forward strand.
TATTTGTTTCCGAACTGTAAAGCGTGGTTACGGACGCACCGAAGATGTCCTCGAGATATACAAGTCTGTTCAGGCTGATATCCAGCAGCGTTACCTGGGCGCCCATTCCGACTGCAGCTTTTGCGGCATAAGTCCCGGTTATGCCTCCTCCGATGATGGCGACTTTTCCACGCTCGACTCCCGGTACGCCGCCCAGCAGAATGCCCCGTCCGCCAAACGGACGCTCAAGGTACTTTGCTCCTTCCTGAATGCTGAGCCTGCCCGCGATCTCGCTCATCGGACGAAGGCAGGGGAGGCTTCCGGAGCTGCCCTCAATGGTCTCGTAGGCGACCGCATTCACCCCGGATTTGAACAAAGCATCGGCAAGCGGACGGTTCGGCGCGAGATGAAGATAGGTAAACAGGATCAAGCCGGGGCGAAGGTATTGATACTCTTCCTTCAGCGGTTCCTTGACCTTCACGATCATTTCGCACGTGGAGTATACTTCCGCTGCTGTCGGGATGATCACTGCTCCGCTCAAGCGGTATTCGTCATCGGTAAAGCTTGCCATCTCTCCAGCGCCGGACTGAACAAACACCTGATGCCCGTTTTTCACATAGGACAGGACGTTGTCCGGAGTAAGTCCTACTCTGTATTCATGGTTTTTTAACTCTTTTACTGTCCCTATCTTCATTGGTCTGCCTCGTTTTATACGTTAAACGGAAATATTTTGTGCATAACGCAGATCTTATTGCATAAACCTGCGCTTTTTTAAACTTTTTTTTGTGCATGGAACATGGCCAGCTATGATCGTTGCCGATAATTGAATCGTGAACCTGAAAAGTCATCGAACAGATCCCGCCGGTCAGGGGACATTTTATTCCGGCAGAGGAAGGACGGGAACATCCCGCATCGGGTCCGGATACAACCGGGCGGTTACGTTCCGGAGACCTGTTGGGCCTGTCCGGTTTCCTGGTCGCGGAACATGTCTTCGCGGATTTTCCGGAAGGTTGCCTCGTGTACGATGAAGGCGTCAACCACCTCGGGATCGAAGTGCTTCCCCCGGTCTTCCAGGATGATCTCCATGGCCTTTTCGTGGGAGTATGCCTCCTTGTACACGCGCTTCGACGTCAGGGCATCGTATACATCCGCCAAGGCAACGATCCTCGCAGAAAGGGGGATCTGATCCCCCTTAAGCCCCTTGGGATATCCGGTGCCGTCCCATTTTTCGTGGTGATAATAGGCGATCTCCTTGCCCAGGCTCAGGAATGACTGTCCTTCGATCTTTGTCTCCACTGCCTTGAGCGCATCTCCACCCAGTGAGGAATGGCGCTTGACCACCTCGAACTCGTCCCGGGTGAGCCGGCCGGGCTTCAGGAGAATGGAGTCCGGGATGCCCACCTTGCCGATATCATGGAGAATGGAAGAGTTGTAAATATCCTCGATGTACTCATAGGTAATGTACCCTGCATACTTGGAGTCCCCTGCAAGGTGCTTGGCCAGGATCTTTGCGTATTCCCGGATCCGCTCCAGGTGCGCGCCCGTGTCGGCGTCCCGGTACTCGGCCAGCTTGGCCAGCCCGAGGATGGTCGCGTTCCTGGCGCTCTGGACCTTCTTGTAGGAATCGAGCAGGTCCTTCTCCAGCTTTTTCCTGACCGTGATGTCCCTGATCACCATCTGGAAACCCACGAGCGTGGTTTCCTTGTAGATACATTTGGCGTTGCACTCCACATCGATGGTGCTGCCCGCGTGGTTGACGATCCGGAACTGGAAGTCATTGACGGTCTGTTCCGTGGGCAGGCGGGCGAACATTCTCTCTACCAGGGTAATGTCGTCCTTTTTCACCAGCCTCATGAAGTTCAGATCGGTCTTCTGGCCCTCGGGGATACCGACGGTGTCATAAAACCGGGGATTCGCCATGAGGATTTTAGAGTTTCTGTCCACCAGGATGACGATGTCGATGATATTCTCATAGAGCTCCCGGTAGCGCAGCTCGGATTCCTCGAGCTGCTTCATCCGTTTCTGGACCTCGGTCTCCAGGTTGTGGACATAGTACGAGAGGCGGTCTGCAAGGGCGTCCATCTCTGACTTGAGCTTGCACTCCCTCCGCCTTGCCCGCGTTTCTTCAAACGACTGCAGAACCGTTATCACGATAAAGAAGATGAAGAAGAAGCTGTTGCTGAAAAATATCTTCAGACTCTCGAGCGCGGGTGTGGCCAGGAGAATGATTGGTACGGCATAGAGGAGATAGATCATGATTCCGTACATGGCTGTCTGGAAGGTGGTCAGGGGCAGGATGACCACCGTGACGAGGACCATGATCACCCCCACATAGTAAAAGGAGGAATAGCCCCCCATCCTGACACACATCATGGAGATGGTGAATGCGGCGATGATATAGGCGATCGTTACCAGACCATAGGCGTGATCCTTGCCGAACTGTGTGAAGTAGACGAGAAGGAGTGCGAGGAGCGAGGCGGAGCAGGCGATCCGGTAGAAAAAAAACAGGGTGAAGTGCTCTCTGACCACCACGTAGTCCAGAACGCTGAAAAACGGGATGAGGATGATTCCCACCAGCAGGACGGCCAAGACCCTCTGATAGAGAAGGACCCTGGTTTCGTCAAGGAACCTCTGCTCATAATCATCCATAATTGATAGCATATCACATATAATTATCGGCACGGAAAAAAATAATATTTAACGAATCCCGGCGCCATTGCGGATTTTCTCGAGCATGCTTCGATATTTCAGAGAATACGATGGTGATCTCCAAAAGGAACCTTGGACTGAAAGTCCGGGGTGTAGGCGGAAGACGCGTCCAGTTCCTGGGCGAAAATCGTTGAGAACCCCAGATCCACGGCCCTCTCCAGCACCGCATCGTATTCTTCCCGCAACAGGGGCCTTCTCATCTCGGATATGTCCCCGGTGTAGGTCCGCGGGTTGTACTGAGACATGACGCTCACCGGGATTTCCGGAGAGAGCCCGGCCAGAAACTCCAGGACGGCAAAAGGGTTCGACCGCATGCCGGGAAGCACGAGGTGCCGCACGACCAGCCCCGACACCGCCCTCCCCTCTTCGTCGAGACGAAGCGGGCCAAAGGTCTCCCAGAGATGGGCAACGGCCTCCCGCGCGCGGTCCCAGTAGTCGTTCACCCGGCTGAGCATCCTGCCGGTTTCGTTGTCGCCGTACTTGAGGTCCATCAGATAGAGGTGGGCCTTATCTCTCCAGCGGGTCAGGGACTCGATGCTTTCGTACCCGCTCGAATTGAGCATCACGGGCAGATCGAGGCCTTTCTCCCGCGCGATATCCAAGGCCTGTATTATCCGCGGCGCAAAGTGGGTCGGGCTCACGAGGTTGATGTTCGAACACCCTTGTTCTTGAAGAAGGAGCAGGTATCCTGCCAGCTCCTCCTCGGTGAGGCCCCTCCCCGTCGCGTCGTGGCTTATCTGTCTGTTCTGGCAGTATACGCACTTGAGCGGACAGCCGGAGAAGAATACCGCCCCGGACCCGGACCCTTTCACCAGCGGAGGTTCCTCTCCCCGGTGGATGACGATGGAGCCGACCATAAGCTCTTCTCCGACGCCGCACGCCCCGGGCGCCCCGGTCCGGTCGATTCCGCATCGCCTCGGACAGAGGCTGCACCCGGTCATTCCGTGCTCTCGATCCTCTCGATCAGGGCCTTGCCGCTGTCGTCCCGGGGTATCTCGGAAACGAACTCCACCTTGCGGGGGGTCTTGTACGAGGCGAGCATCCTGCGGGCCAGCTTCTTCACGTCGTTCTCGGTCAGCGCGTGATCGTCGGCCACCACATAGGCCTTGATGATGGCCCCCCTCATGAGATCGGGGATGCCCGTGATGGCGGAGTCTTTTATCCCGGGGATCGAGTTCAGGACGTTCTCCACCTCTTTGTTGTACACGTTGAAGCCTGAGGTAATGACCATCTCCTTCTTGTATCCGGTGATATAGATATACCCGTCTTCGTCCACGTATCCCAGATCGCCGGTATGGAGCCACCCGTCCTGGATGATCTCCCTCGTCTCTTTTTCCCGCTTGTAGTATCCCTTCATGATATTGGGGCCGCGGAAGAGGATCTCGCCCTTCTCATTGGGCTTGAGCGTCCCGCCCTGCTCGTCGATGATCCGGACCTGCACATCGGGCACGGGCCGGCCTATGGATTCGGGCTTCAGGGGATGACGGGGATCGTTGAACGCGCACACCGGCGATGCCTCGGTGATGCCGTATCCCTGTCGGATGTCGGTGTGAAACCGCTCCTTGAAGGCCGTGTAAATCTCCATGGAGAGCGCGGAGCCACCGGCGATGAGAACCCGCATGTGCGTGTAATCGACCTCTTGGAGGTCGGGATGGTGAACGAGCCCGTAGAACAGCGTGGGCACCGCGCATATGGCGGTGATGGCCCCCTGCATGAGGATGCTCTGCAGCTCATGGAAGTCCAGACCCCGCATCAGGTATGCCGTGCCGCCGTACCGGAGCATGGAGAGCATGTTGACGCTGGCGCTGAACGAATGGAAGCACGGGATCAGGGTCAGCGTGCTGTCCGTATCGTCCGCATCGGCGCACCGGCGCATCAGATCGGAATTGTGATCGAGGTTCCTCTGGGTCAGCATGGCGCCCATGGGATACCCGGTGAGGCCGGATGAGTAGATCATGGCGGCCGTGTCGTCCAGATCCATATCCTCGATGATGCCCTTGTCCGGGCCGCTCGTCCACTGTGAGAAGTTTCCCTCCTCGCCGGCGGAGATGACGATATCCAGGGGATGCCGGTCGCGGATATCCGCATAGGTGCTCATCCGGTTCGTCTCCATGACAACCGCCTTGGAGTCCGAGTCCTTGAGCACGTGGGCCAGCTCCCGTGACGTGAACGACGGGTTTACGGGCACTGCCACGGCCCCTATTCCCACGGTCGCCATATAGGTGATGACGAATTCCGGGGTATTGGGAAGAACGATGGTCACATGGTCCCCCCGGCCGACGCCCGCGTTCCGCAGGGCGGTCCCGAGCCTGCCGGTCAGCGAGAACAGCTCGGCGTACGAGACCTCCGTGTCACGATATCGGAGGGCTGTTTTATCAGGTCTGGCTTTCGCGTGATCCTTCAACCACGTATAAATATTCATTGAACCTCCTGTTTTTACCGGCGTGGACGGATCCCGTCCGGTTGCATTCCCCCTCCGCCAAGGGGCACCGCGCTTCCGGGCTGCTCGCCGTGTTTGTCTTCATTTCTCATAACGGTTACCGGGTCCTTATAAGGCACTATCTCCCATGGTCGCCATGCCGGCGTCAAGCGCTGAACGGCACCATGGACCCGGCGATCTTTCTGATCTGATAGGGCTCCACCACGCCCGTCTCCAGGACGATACCGGTGATGAACTTCGGGGCGGTCCGGTCGAAGAAGAGGTTGAAAACCTCAACTCCCGAAGGCGGATCGCTCCACACCTCCTGGGGGCCGTACGTCTCGAGGCTCACGTGCTGCCGGTCGATGCATATCTTCCTGACCTCTCCGACAAAGTACACCTTGAGCCCACGCACGGAGGCCGCCATGGAGATCAGGGAGGAGCCCGCCTTGTTGATCACGGATCCGTCCTGTTCGATGCTGTCCACCCCCATGAGCACGACATCGACGCGCTGGAGCTCATGTCCCGCGCAGGCGTCGGTGATGAGGGTGACATTGAGCCCCATATCCGCGGCCACATGGGCCGTCACCCTGCCCTCGAACCCCGGCCGTGATTCCGTCACCACCACGGAGCACTTCTTTCTCCTCAGCAGGGGCAGGGCATGGATCAGAGAAGAGCTGTACGAGTGAAGCAGCACGGTGGCGTGCTCGGGGATGATTCTGTCGAGATGACCGACCGCCGCATCAATCGCTGCTGCCATGTCCTTGATATGCCGTTTGATGATCCCCGCGACCTGGGCGACGATCTCCCGGATATCGAGATTCTGGGCGCTCACGGGCCTGAGATCGCGGAACAGGAGATCGAATGTCGTGGGTATGATGGCCATGGATGGACGGACCCCGCCGATCTCGTGGCAGGCATAGTGGAGATCGTCCATGAGAACGGACCAAGTAGCCGCGTTGGATGATCTGACCATCTTTTCCAGGAAATCCAGGCTTTTGAACGCCAGCTGGCGGGCGCCGCTGTCCCGGTCGCTTCTGACACCCTCGACGAACGAGGCGACCTGTTCTTCCAGGGATGACCTGGATACCCGCTCATACACGTCCCAGAGCCCCGGAACGGTCTCCATGCTCTTCATTTCTTCGGGCTTGATCCACCGGTATTCTGTGTTCTCCCGGTCAAGGGTGATCCGGGAAGGATCGTGGACCTCGCAGAGAAACGGATGGACGAACCAGATACAGGAGTGCTCCTCGTCGGAGATCGCGAGCTGCCTCCCCCGACGCACCAGGGTGTACTCGTAAGGGGTGAGCGTGGTCTCCTCCTGGATCTCTACCCCGAAGTGGTCCCGGGGATCACCCTGAAGGTACCCGCTGATACCCGACCACCGCCCCTGATAGGTCCTCACCTCGTCGCTGCGCCTCACCAGGCAGATCTCTCCCTGGTGGGCGAGGAAGGCCGTGACCACGTGCACCTCCTTCGGGCCTTCGGCCTTGGTCTTCAGACGGAACCGGTAGCAGTCGAAGGGTTCTTCGCTTTCCTGCTGGAGGTGACGGTTGGTCTCGCAGAACACCTCCAGATCGGGGTCGTGCTCATGAATGCACTTTTCGCAGAAGGCCCGTGAATCGAGAGAAATATCCTCTCCGAGCTCGTACTTCCGATACCGCGGACACTCGATGCAGGCTTGAAGCGGCCCTGCCTTCATGGCGCACCAGTTGCAGTGGGTATCCCTGAAATCCATGGCGCCTACCATACTGTGAGTCGATTCAAAGGGCAAGTATTTTGAAGGCCGGCGGTAACGGGCCGGCACGGAGCAAAAAATCATGCCCCGGGTCGTCACCTTCTGTCCGGCGGCGGATCTTTCCTGTCCCAGAGCGACTTCAGCACAGACCATACCCACGGGGTGCTCTCTTCCGATATCTCCCGGGGCTCGGTGCCGCGGATATAGGGGATGCTCACGCCCTTGTTGCCCGACCAGAAGCCTGCGAGCTTGCCGTTGGACGGATCCACGGAGCAGATCACGACATCCTGGGGAACCGGCCAGGTGACCGCGGGACTGAGCCGGGAGAGAATCATGGAGGCAATGGGCATCGCCCCTGACGAGCCGGTGTGTCCGATGGGACGGTACTCGTCCGACCCGAGCCAGGCGGTGACGATGAGATCGGGGGTGAATCCTACGAACCAGGAGTCCCGCAGGTCATCCGAGGTTCCCGTCTTTCCGCACACCCCTTCCGGCATGCCGTACAACCGGGAATTCTTGGCCGTACCGCTGGTGAGAACCTCCTGCAGGGCGGTGTTGATGAGATACACCACCGCGGGGTCGAGCGCCTTCTCGGTCCGGAGCTCCGCCGTCTCTTCCACGACCGTGCCGTTTTCGTTGCAGATCCCGATGACAGACCTGGCCTCCACCTGGTTCCCGCCGTTGGCAAAGGCGCTGTAGATGACGGAAACCTCGAGCGGGGAATAGCTCAGCGCGCCCAGAAGCGCCGACGGATTGGGTTCCTGGACATCCGCGGGCACGATCCTCCCCACCACGGCCAGGATATCCGCCACCCCCAGGTCCATCCCGACCCTCACGGTGGCGAGGTTGTAGGAATTGACGAGCGCATCCTTGAGCAGGATGCGGCCGTGAGTCGTCTTGTCGAAGTTTGCAGGCGTCCACTCCGAGCCGTCGTCCAAGCGGATCGTGACGGGCTCGTCGTCTACGAACGAGGACAGCGTGTACCCCCTGCGCAGGGCGGTATAATATACGATGGGCTTGACGAGCGAGCCGATGTGCCGCCGGATCTTCACGGCCCGGTTGAACTGGGAGTCGGCATACTTCTTTCCGCCGACCATGGCCAGAATGTCTCCCGCATAAGGATCCATGATCATGACCGCGCCGTCGATGCCCTCGTCCTTATCCGCCAGGCCGTGTTCCAGGAGAGTCTCCGCCGTGATCTGCATGTGCATGTCAAGGGTGGTGTAGATCTGATACCCCCCCTTCTCCAGGGCCTTCTGGGGATACCTGTCCCGGAGCTCGTTCAGCACGTGGTCCACAAAGTAGGGGGCGTGCCGTTTCTTCGGGACAAGAGGAATGACGGAAAGGGATTCTCTCCTCGCCTGCTCGAACACCTCTGGTGTAATGATCCCCTCGGCCACCATCAGCTTCAGGACCGTGTTGCGCCGCGCCAGGGCCTTGGCCGGGGCGGAATAAGGGGAATAGGCATTGGGCGCCTTGATCATCCCTGCCAGAAGCGCTGCTTCCGGCAGGCTGATATCGGAGACGCTCTTGTCGAAGAACATGCGCGAGGCCTTCCCGATGCCGCAGATCCCGGAGTGCCAGTAGCTTCCCATGTATACCTCATTGATATACATATGGAGAATCTCTTCCTTGGTATAGATGCGCTCCATGATCAGGGCCATCCCCATCTCCCTGATCTTGCGCGACATGGTGCGTTCACTCGTGAGGAAGAGGTTTTTGATGAGCTGCTGGGTGATGGTGGAGCCGCCCTCTGCGATGCCGCCGTGGACGATGTTGGTGAGCCCTGCGCGCAGCAGGGAACGGAAATCGACACCCCGGTGATCGTAGAACCGCTTGTCTTCGGTGGTGATGATCGCATCGAGCAGATGCCTGGGGCACTCGTGAAGATCCACGATGGTCCTGTCCTCATAGAGGCTGTCAAAGATCTCCGTGATGCACTCCGGCTCCAGGGTAACGCTCTCCACCTGCTCGTTCCGGTCGATCCGCACGATGCGGGTGACCTGCCCGTCGTCGAGGGAGAACCTCACCGGAGCCGCGTCATATCTCTTTCCCATGAGCTGAAACGTATGGATGAATACCGTTATGCCCCGGGGATCGCGCGAGAACTCGCCCGGTGCGGAGACATCCGAGACCTCGCGGTATCTGAGACGGGCAAGGCGTTCGATGAGCCCTGCCCGCTCGATGTCCATGCCCGGGGCGATGACCAGCTCGCGGCTGTAGACGCGCGAGGGAAGACGCCAGATGGAATCGACGCGCAGCCTCTTCATCTCCCGGTAGGTGGAGAGACCGGCCAGGAGAAAATACGAGCTTACGAGGACAATGCCGAGTATGCCGAAAATCCAGATGCCCTTGCGAAAGATACCCTTCACGATGGGCAACTATAGTCACGTGTTTCCCAGGGTGTCAATGCCCAATGGGTCTGTGCTCCTCGGTCTCACCAAGTCCCCGGCAGAAAAACAGATCGGGGTCAGGTCTCTACGGCTGCCGCTTTCTCAGCAGTTCACGTTGCCGCCTGAAGAGGTAGCGGATGATATCGTCCTTGGATTCCGGATCTATCTGGATAAACCTTGCCGCCACGGCACAGCGCCGGGTCTCGTAGCTGGTGACCGGCTTGACCCGGATGACGTTGCCCACCAGCCGTATGAAGAGCAGCGGCACCATGGGAAGGATGAGATTGATCTCCAGGAGATCGCCTTTCTCATACGAATCCCCGGAAATGAACCTGATGCCCGAAGCGCTGATATTGACGTCCCGGGGAGAGGTCTTCATGAGCTCTCCGAAGTCTTCCACCAGATACATGTGGATGAGCAGATCGAGCTTGCGGTTGATCTCCCATATGGCCTGGCTGTACGGCGATTCCCTGGTATAGGGCACCTCGTCGGCGCCCGGGTAGCCGTATTTGCCCTTGAGAAAGGAGTCGATGATGAGCTTGTTCGAGCGGATCCTCTCCAGGGTCGCGGGCAGCACCTCGGCCCTTCTGTCGGCATGGCACAGAAATTCCGACCTGAAATAGATCTTGTCGTAGATGCGGACGTCCTGCCTCCGCTCGTTGCCCGGCGTCGCGTAGCACTCCACGCACATCCTGATCCCCTTGTCCGTGGTTTCCACCACCTTGGCGAGAATCGAGTCCTGCCCGTCCGATATCCGCACCAGGGTGCCGTCGGACACTTCCCACGCGCCCTGGGGTGAAAAGACAAACTGATCTTCCCCGAGAACACCGGTCACCTCTCCGGGCACATTGTTTCCTCCGGACACATGGGCGTGCACGCCCGCGTTCAGATTCAGCATCGTATCGATATTCATGATCCACCCTTCAACACTTCAACCCGGTTCCGTCCACGCTCTTTTGCCAGATAGAGCCCCTTGTCCGCCTGTTTGATGAGATCGGAATGGCTGAGTCCATTCCGGTATTCGCTGATGCCGATGCTCAGAGTGATGTGCAGCCCGGCAACGAACTCGGTCTTCTCGATCATGCACCTGAGCCTTTCCGCAAGGTTCCTGGCCTTGCCGATCACGGTATGGGGAAGCAGGACAGCGAATTCCTCTCCCCCGTAGCGGAACACCCGGTCGCTCTTGCGGACGCACCGGTTGAGCTTGTCGGCAAGGGCCTTGAGCACCAGATCGCCGATCTGGTGGCCGAACCCGTCGTTGATTCTCTTGAACCAGTCGATATCGGCCATCATGACGGAGAACGTGGTGGCGTATCTCCCGGCCCGGTCCAGCTCGGCCCTGATCATCTCTTCGAACGCCCGATAGTTGAGCAGGCCGGTGAGCCCGTCACGATATGCCAGATGGAGCAGGATCTCGTGGTTGACAAGCTTTCCCACCGCAGGCGTCAATATCTTGACCCATTCGCGAAACATACTGTCATGAATGCCGGAGTTGATGGAGAGAACCACCCGGGCACCCGCGGCTTCAACGAGAGGCATATCGAGACGGTTCATCACCAGGGGCGGATGCCCCCCTACCTTGACCGGTGTGTAGGAAAACGAATGACTCCCCAGTATTCTCCTGGCCTCGGCAAACCCGCCGCCTGCCCCGTCGAGGACCGAGTATGCGTGGCTCGGAGAGCCTGTCATGGTGATGTAGACTGCAGGTGCAGCCTGAGGGAAGGTTTGCCCCATGAGAGAGAGGAGATCGATCATGGCTGCCGGAAAGGTAGTGCTGGACATCAGCGAGACAATGCTTTCGGTGAAGATCGCTAAGGTCCGGTGCCTGGTGAGTTCTCCTGTTCCGATTCCCTCTCGGCCGTGCAGTGCTTCGGCTTCTGCAATAAACATAGGTTCTTCCTCCCCTGGGAAAAAATCCTGCTTTTCATTGTTCCCAGACGATTTATGCAAAGGACATGCCTTTTCGGGAGGCACCTCACGGTAGCCGCGATGGTCCCGGCCGCCTACCGGACGGTAATCACAGGAATTTGCCTGTTATTCTGCAGGCGCTGTTGATTCAGTGATCAGATTGGTGTATAAGCTGGTCGGGCAGGACTGATACGGGACCATACCCGCCCTGGCAGGAAGATACCGGATCTCCCTGCAGGGGAGAGACTATCCGCGAGAGCATACCCTACGAACGGATGTCTGCGCGAATGGAAGTGCCTCTGTATCACCTGCACTGCCGATACCCGTGGATAAGGCGCTATGAAGAGTGACAACATCGAGATCAGATGGCATGGCAGAGGCGGACAGGGGGCAATTACCGCGGCGAAGATCGTCGCAAAGGCCATGTTCACTTCGGGATACACCGGGGTGGTAATGGTCCCTACCTTCGGAACCGAGCGCAGGGGGGCCCCGGTCTTTACCTCTCTCAAGGTCTCCCGGGAAAAGATCTATGATCTCTCCCCCTCCAAGGAGCCCGATATCGTGGTGGTCCTCGATCATCTCCTCCTTGAAGAAGAGGACATCACCCAGGGGTTGAAGCACGACGGGCTCGTGGTCATCAATTCACCCCTGGCCGTCCGGAGCTATCGCTTCAACGGAAGCCGGGTGGCCGTTGCCGACGTGACCGACCTCTCGGTGAAGGCCGGCCTGCCTCAGGGCATGGTCAACAGCGGCATCATCGGCTCGTTCGCCAGGGCTGCCGGACTTGTGGAGCTCGACGTGCTCCTGAAGACCATCGAAGACGAGTTCATCGGCAGGAAGCCCGGGGAAAATTCTCGGGCCGCACAGCTCTGTTATGAAAACACGATCATGGGAGGCCTCTGATGCCGACCAGAGACTACCGGAAAAAGATATCCTTGAGCGAGTCAGGCCCGGGCGATGCCGGCAAGACCGGCTCCTGGCGGATCGTCCGGCCGGTCATCGATGCGGACGTGTGCATCCCGGGCCGGAGGAACGCGCCCGCCTGCTATATCTGCTGGCTCTATTGCCCGGACGGCGTGATATCCCGGAGCGTCCCTCCCCGCATCGACTACCAGTATTGCAAGGGATGCGGGATATGTGCTGAAGAATGCCCCACCAAGGCGATCACCATGGTGGAGGAGTCCAGCTTTATTAAGGAGTGAATGAGAAGCGATGCAGATCATCGAGACAGGTAACACCGCCGCGGCCCTGGGCGTCAAGCTCGCCAGGGCACAGGTCATTGCCGCGTATCCCATCACCCCGCAGACGCCGCTGACGGAAAAGCTCTCGGAGTTCATCGAATCAGGCGAAATGCAGGCGGAGTATATCCCGGTGGAGAGCGAGCACAGCGCGCTCGCCATCTGCATAGCTGCCGCATCCGCGGGCGCCAGGTCCTTCACCGCCACCAGCTCCAACGGTCTGCTCTATATGCACGAGCAGATCCAGTGGGCGGCCGGGGCCAGGCTTCCGCTGGTCATGTGCGTGGCCAACCGTGGCGTGGGTGCGCCGTGGACCATCTGGAACGATCATCAGGACTCCATCTCCCAGCGGGATACGGGGTGGATCCAGATCTATGCCAACGACCACCAGCAGATCATCGACTCGGTGATCAAGGCCTTCTGCCTTGCCGAGGAGGTCATGGTGCCGGTCATGGTATGCTACGATGGGTATATCCTCTCGCACACCCACATGCCCTTCGATGTGCCCGAGAGCGAAAAGGTGGATGCCTTTCTCCCGCCCTACCGGCCTCCCTATGCCCTCGATCCCGCGGATCCGGCAAACCTCAATACGGTCACCATGCCGGACGGCCGCGCGGATGTCCGGGGAGACATCTCACTGGGGTACATGGAGATCCGTCATCTCCTTCAACGCGATATGATGGAGGCCGTCCCGGCACTCAATCGCGTTGAAGAACGCTTCCAGTCGGTGTTCGGTCGCGGGGACAACCCGTATGTCGAGCCCTACCGCTGCAATGATGCCGACTATATCGCCGTGAGCCTGGGCTCCCTGTCCTACCAGCTTCACGATGTGGTGGATGCCCTCAGAGACGAGGGGATCAGGGCCGGGGTGCTGAGCGTGCACCTCTACCGCCCCTTCCCTGACCGGATCATCGCCGAGGCCCTGAAGGGATGCTCGGGCGTCGTCGTGTTCGAAAAGGCGTTGAGCTACGGCTACCAGGGCCCCCTGTGCTCGGACCTCAAGTCGGCGCTCTACCGCCACGCCGAAAGCAGGCCCTTTGTAGCGAACTATATCCTCGGACTGGGCGGAAGGGAGATCACGACGCAGGATCTCTACGAGGCCCTGAAGGCTTCGTGCTCCCCTGAGGGCAGCGCGGGAGAGGAGACCAGATGGATCGGGCTCAGATTTTTATAAGGGGAATGCAGACATGAAAACCACTATCCTCGATCTACCCGAAGAGGAACTCCTCAACCCGGGGAACCGGGCGTGCGCGGGCTGCGCGCTGGGTATCGCCTATCGGGTGGGCTTGAAGGCCCTGGGAAGGGACACGCTGCTCGTGGTGCCACCCAGTTGCCTCACCGTGCTTCAGGGGCTTTTTCCCATCGCGGCCACAAAGCTCGCCTCGCTCAACGTCACCTTTGCGTCCACGGCCTCTGCTGCCACCGGTCTGCTGGCGGCCCTGAAGGTCACGGGCCGCACAGGTGTCAACGTGGCGGCCTGGGCCGGCGACGGAGGGACGAGCGATATCGGCCTGCAGGCCCTGTCCGCCGCCTGCGAGCGCGGAGACAACTTCCTGTTCATCTGCTACGACAACGAGGGCTACATGAACACCGGAGTCCAGCGATCGGGTACCACGCCGCAATGGGCCATCACGGCAAACACACCCTTGAAGGGCAAGATGCAGCCGAACAAGGACGTACCCGCGATCATGGCGGCGCACGGCATCGACTACGTTGCCGCCACATCCGCGGCCTATCCCCTGGACCTCTACGACAAGGTCAAAAAGGCGCTCAGCTATGACGGCGTCAAGTACATCCACATACACACCCCCTGCCCGCCCGGGTGGGGGTTCGAGCCGCGGTATGCGGTGAAGGTGGGGAAGCTCGCCGTGGAGACAGGCCTCTATGAGCTCTACGAGATCGAGAAGTCGCAGCTCCGCCACACCGGAGCGTCGCTCAAGCTCATGGAAAAGAGAAGGCTCCTCCCCGTGAAGGATTATCTGCGGGCACAGAGCCGGTTCAGAACCATGTCGGATGCCGAGATGGAAAAGATCCAGGACCTCGTCACCCGGAAATGGGAAGGCTATTTCGAATCGTTCGACGAGATCGAGGGCGGGGAGTAGCTGAGCGCCTGCTCCAGGTGCGCCCTGTCCAGGTTTCCGCCGGTCATGACGAGCACCACCTTCTTGCCCTGGAGCTGCTGCCTGCGCTTGAACGCCGCCATGAGGGAGGCGGCGCCCGCTCCTTCCGCCAGGTTGTGGGTCGTGGACAGGGCCAGGGATATTCCCTGCAGGATCTCTTCCTCGCTCAAGAGCACCACGTCCTTGATGCGGTCGCGCATGATCACGTAGGGCAACTGGAACACGCTGCGCGCCGCAAGACCGTCGGCAATGGTGTCGGCGTGGTCGAGAACCACCCAGTCGCCCTGCTGCAGTGACTGGTGAAACGCCGCAGCCTTCTCGGCCTGGACCCCGATGATCTCCACCGCCGGGTTGACCGCCTGTGCCAGCCTGAGCAGCGAGGCGCACCCGGCCCCGCCGCCGATGGGACAGATGATAACGTCCACGTCGCTCAAATCTTCGAATATCTCCAGCCCCATGGTGCCCACGCCGTTGAGCATCTCGGGCTCGTTGCCCTGCTCGACGTAGTAATACCCCGCTGAGGCCACGAGTTCGTCGCAGAAGAACTGGGCCTCGTAAAAGTCCTTTCCGTGCACGATGAGCTCGGCGCCGTAGCTCTCGATGATCCGGTTGGTCTCGGGGTTGTTGTTTTCCGGCACGACCACGGTGCAGGGGACGCTGAACCAGCGTGCGGCCCAGGCCATGGCCATCCCGTGATTCCCCCGGGTGGAGACCAGGACGCCGTTCTCCACGTTCTGCTTGGGAATGGTGTGGAAGAAGTTGATGGCCCCTCTGATCTTGAACGATCCGGTGGGCATGTGGTTCTCGTGCTTCACGAAGGCGTCGCAGTCCAGGAGCCTGCTGAGCTCGGAATAGTGGGTGAGGTTGGTTGGCCTGATGTAGTGTGAAATGGCCTCACGCGCCTTGAGCATGCCCTTGATGGAGACCTGCTCGCTCGCCTTTTCATGTTTTTTCAGCATACCTCCGCCCCTTTCCGGGTCAGCCCTTAAAACCGGTAACCGGCCTTCTTGGGCCGCCCTCTGAATACCTGGAGGACCATCCCGATCACGAGGCCGACCCCGATGAAACCGCCGCCCAAGAGGGTGAAGATGAGCCGCTCCGAGGTCTTCATGCGGTTGTTTTCCCTGGTGAGCCGCTCGATCGCGCCGGCGTCGGCCTTGTAACGCGCCTCCAGCTCGTCGTTGCGCTTTTTCATCTCGGCATACTCGCCGGACTCCCGCTGAAGCCTCTCATACTCGAGGCGCAACGCCTGGAGCTCTTCGGAAGAGTTCAGAGACTTGTTCTCCTTCAGGAGGCGATCGTTTTCTTTTTTCAGCGCAGCGACCTGCTCGGTGAGCGACTTCACCTGATCTTTGAGCCGGTCGGCCATCAGGGTTTTGGGCATCTGTTTGGTGAGATACCGGCTCATAACCCATCCCTCCCTGCCGTCGGGCGCCTTTACCCTGGACCACTCCTCGCCTTCTTTGAGAATTTCCAGATAATCATTGCTCTTGGCGACACTGATGATCTTCGCGCCTTCGTTGGGCTCGGTCCTGACCGTTATGGTTATCCAGTCCCGCACGTACATACCGGCTGCATATGCTCCCAAAAACGGCGCGGCCATGAGCACAAGCCACACCACCACGGCAACCGCCTGTGTTCTTCTTGCTTTCATCCGTCAGTCCTCTCCTCGCTCATTCATAGATCAGTACCCCCACCTTAGCGCATTCCGGGGAGGCATGCAATACCATCACATCCCTACGACAGGCTCCTGATAATTCCGTCCAGATGACTGCGTGTATCCTGCTCGATTTCACTCAGACTCGCGTTCGTCTCGGCCTCGAACCGCAAGACGATAACGGGTTGGGTGTTGGAGGGGCGCACAAGCCCCCACGACCCGTCCCGCGTGAACCGCACCCCGTCGATGTCAACGCACTCTTGCGAGGTGCTCCGCGCGTAGGAGGCGAACTCCCTGACAGCCCGGAACTTGATCTCGTCCGGGCAGTCGATCCTGATCTCGGGTGTGTTGTGCATCCGGGGGAGCGAGTCGAATACCGCCTGCGGGTCTTGCCGGGCGGAAAGTATCTCCAGCAGTCTGGCCCCTGAATAGACAGCGTCGTCGAACCCGTACCACCGGTCGTTGAAGAAGATATGACCGCTCATCTCACCGCCCAGGGCCGCGTTTTCCTCGTGCAGGCGCGCCTTCATGGGCGAGTGGCCGACGCGGGCCATGATGGGCACGCCACCGCACCTCCTCACCTCGTCGAAGAACACCCGTGAGCACTTCACCTCGCCGATGATCTTTTCACCGGGCCGGCTCTTCAGGATCTCCCGTGCGAGTATGGTGGTGATCATATCACCGTAGACCGGGTTGCCCCGTGAATCGATGACCCCGATGCGATCGGCGTCGCCGTCGAATCCGATGCCCAGGTCCGCCTTATTCCGCAGCACCTCGCTCTTCAGCATTTCCACGCCGTCCGCCGTCGTGGGGTCGGGGTGGTGATTCGGGAAGGTGCCGTCGGGCTCAAGGCAGATTCCTTCCACGTCCATTCCCATGCGCGAATACACCTCCATAGCCGTCTTGCCGCCCACGCCGTTACCCGGATCGATGACGACTTTGAGCCTCCGTGGGCATGCTCCGATCCGGGAGAGGACGTCGTCTATGTACTCGGGCACGATATCGTGGTCCCGGGCGCTCCCGGATCCCTCGACCACCGTGCCGCGCTCCATGATATCCCGGATCTTCAGGATCTCGCCTCCATAGATAGTGCTCTTGCCCAGGGCAATCTTGAACCCGTTGTTGTCCGCCGGGTTATGGGAGCCGGTGATCTGGATGCCTCCGTCCAGGTCGAGACGGAACAGGGAGAAGTACATCACGGGCGTGGGCACCAGCCCAAGATCGTAGACATCGATCCCGCTTTTCGTGATCCCGTCTTTGAGGATATCCCTGAACACCGGCGAGCTCAGCCTGGCATCCATGCCGATCGACACCCGATTCACGCCCCTCTCGGCCCAGTATGCGCCCATGGCCCGGGCAAACCGCCGGACAAACTCCTCATCGAGGTCCCTGCCCACTACCCCCCTGATATCGTACTCTCTGAACACCTGCGGATTCATGCGCCCTCCGGATTCATTCGCCGGCCGGCTTCCCGGCCTTTCTCATAAGTAGGTATCGTCAACAGGATCGATTTTTTCAATACTACGAAAAAGAAATGAACCGCGTCAAGGCATACGGTCATTCCATCTAAACGCGTCAGAATATCGTCATTCGCATTCAATTTCTTCCGATTCTTCAAAGCATATCGCTGGACGGATATCCTACGGGTACCCGTAGTCAAGAAGCTTTTGCCCCACCGGGTATTGCCGGGTATTGAAAACAGGTAACCCGGCATATTTCCTATGTATTATTTTTGCAACCAAAGGTTTTCCCCTGTGGCGCAAATACAACATCTTTGCCCACACACCCCCTGTATCGTCCCATAATTCCATGCATTTTATCTTGGCATGCAAATTGTATAATAATTCGTGAGGGATATGTTTGTGTGTGTTGTAACAGACCATGATTCGGTTATTTTTTTCCGAGAAGTTGCCGATTCAGGTCGAACGGGGCATCACAACCAAAAAAGAAAACATTATAGAGGGAGGAATTAGGATGAAAAAGGTTTTATGTACCATCGCGCTGATGTTGCTTGTTGCCACCTCTGCGTATGCACAGGCGACATTCAGCCTGACGGGGAGTTACTGGGCAGAGGGGAAGTACTGGTTCAATTATAATCCGGTACCGGGGACGGATAATCCTGCAAACGTAACAGCTAACCTTCCACTGTACAAAGAAAGCAGCTTCGGTTTCTACGAGCAGGACGTGAATCTGTTTCCGAAGATCACCGTGGGAAATACCTCGCTGAACATGAAAATCGCGATCACGGACACCAACTGGGGTGAAGTAGCAGCTGGCGATACCACCAATGACCTTGGTACGAACTATCTGGAGCCCGATGACAACATCGCGATCGAACGCGCCTTCATCACCCACAAGTTCGGCGACAAATTCACATTGGATGTGGGCCTCATGGACGGAACCCAGTGGGGCACGGTGTTCGCCGATGACAAGACCGGCCGCTGGAGAGTAAAAGGCACTGCGGTCACCCCGATAGGCGTGGTTGGCGGCCTTGTCGAGAAGATCGCAGAAAATGGCGCAGTTGGCGAAAATGCTGCTTGGGAAAACGATGACAGTGACGACTATGCACTCTTCGCAGTCACAAAGGTCGGCAGTGTCTACATCAAACCCCTTTTCTTCTATGTAGATACCGATCATGTGATCCCCGGCGACGGTGACAACTACTTCAAGCGTCTGTACTATTCTCTGGCCTTTGACGGCGAGCTCGGCCCGGTATCCTTCGAGTCGGAGTTCAATTACAATGATTACAAACTTGAGGCAGGAGATGGCGCTATCGATGAAGATTGGAACACCTGGGGCATGTATTTCAATGTCTGGAAGGCACTCGATTCCATGACGCCTGGCTTCGTGTTCGCTTACGGTTCGTATGATGGCGATCAGGCTGCAAATTTCGCGGCCCTTGGTCAGTTTGTGGACCCATCTTTTAACAACTTCGCCTATTTCTCCGGCTTGGACTTCGAGGATGATTTCAACTCCACCGTTATCCTCGGCGACGAATTCGGCTGGGGCGGCGGAGACGATCTTCTGGCCGCAACCCTGCTCAAGCTCTACGTGAACGAGATCAAAACCGGCATCGAGCCGCTCACCCTGTCCACTTACTTTGCCTATGTCATGTCCAATCAGGAAGACGGGCAGGAATCGATCAGCGGATCCAATATAACCGTGCCGAACACGTATGAAGACGCCACCGCATGGGAATTCGGCCTTGGAGCCACCTACCGGATAACCGACAATCTCTACTACATGCCCTACTTCGCCTATGCCGACATCAACTATGATGTAACCGGTATTGACGACCCTGACGCTGTATACATTATAGCGAACGGAATTGAGTTCACCTTCTAAGAAGATTCCGGTTTGAATCAAAAAAGGCCCGCCGTTCAAACGGCGGGCCTTTTTTTCTGAATATCCAGGTTCACCGGTCCCATGGTATAATACCCGGAATTCCCGACCACGCAGAAGACCTTGTCATCGCGTCGGCCGACAAGCGTCCGCCAGCCTGTCTCCTGTAACCTTTCCCGAGCATGCGCGTTATGAAGATGAAAAAACAGGAACTGGTATTTCTCTGATAACGGGACGCACGTAAACAAGCGGACCGATCGGAATAGATCATCACGGGCATGAGAACAACAAACGGTGCATCGTGCTTTCTCGTGCGCAATGAACCGGGCGGATCATGTTCATCACGGGCATGGACAACGCATGTCAAAACGGAAACGGCGGCAGGGATTCTTCCTGGGTAGATCGATCAATTGCATCCCGGGGAATCATATGGCGGCCCTTTCCGGATATGACAGGCGCATGAAAATACCAAGAGAACGGAGGAAACATGAAAGGATTTACGAGAATCGGGTTGGTGATTTTGATGGTTCTGGTAATGGGTGCCGGCATTGCATCGGCTCAGGACAGGGAACGGGGGAGAGACCGTGATCGTGACGCTTCGTGTGCCGTGATCCAATCTCTTGAGGTTCCTGAGCCCGGCCTGTCCTATGACCGGGACAGGACACGAGACAGGGACCGCGATAGGTCATGCCTGTCGTACGACCGTGATCGTACGAGGGATAGAACCCGCGACAAATCATGTTTGTCCTATGACAGGGACCGTACGCGGGACAGAAGCCGCGACAAATCATGTGTTTCCTGAAAACTACGAACGCTTGAGAAGGGAGGACGCGGGATCAAGCCAGGGGCTTCGTATGAGCCTGCCTCTTTACCGGCGCCCTCCCGCGAACGAACAATCAAGACTGGGGGCCTGGATGGTATCTGGCCCCCGGTACTCGACAGCCTAATTCCCCGCGCCGGATGCCGGGCTTTCCACCACGGATATGCTGTACGACCCGGTCCCTTCTTCGGAATAATGCATCACTGCTATTGCGGCAAGGCAGGAAGAGGTGCATCGCCACTCGATCCGGGAACCCAGGCCCGGGCCGCTGTCATCGTCGAACCCCATAGCCGCATCTTTGGTCGCCGCGTCAAAGTACGCGATCCACATCACAGTGTCGCACCCGGATGTTTCAATCACGTAATAATGGTTGGAGGAAGCATAGAAGACGATCGTATCGACGTCTCCCGCAGGTGCCAGTGTGTGATACTGCACTGCCCCATCGGTACTGATCAGATTGTTCGACGATACGTCGTTTGCCAGCACGTTATCGGGTTCAAAGGCATCAGCCTCTACGGGGTTGTCGGAACTGCCATCGTCTGAATATTTATCCTCCAGCTCGATGCCCAGGTACCCGGCATCCCAACTCCGGATCCCCGTACTCAAGGAATAGGAACCATCGCCGTCTATGTCTGCATCGATGACGTAGTCTTGAGGGGACAGGATCACCAGCCTCGCCCTGGTGTTCGCTGCACCTTCGGCAACGATTACCCCACGGGAGAAGAAGCCATCATAGTAATAGATTCTTATGGGCTCTTCGGTTGATAGGTCGACGTAGCCGTAGTCCGGCTCGTAATACCGCCCGGATACATTCGCCTCTTCATAATCGTTCCAGTACCTGATTACCATGGTATAATCATTGCACCAGTATGTCTTCCCCGTTGCATTGTCTCTTGAGTAGGTATCCATCTCAGCAGTCATGGTTTCTTCGGACATTGTTATGCCCATGGTGCCGGACGAGGTCATACTCCGGCCCATGCAACTCGTGGTCAGGCTTCGAAAAGAGCAGTTCAGATTGAGCCTCTCGGTATATATATCGAATTTCCCGGTGACGTCCACGGTGCCCTGGTAGGTGATCCCATCTGAGCCGAACAGACTGATGCAGTAATTGTTGTAGGCGAAGCTACCGGATACGTCCCCGGTTTCATCGTCGATCATGATCGTCCCGGTCATGCTCCCGCCGCAGCCACCAGGCTCGTTGATTTGCTCGGTGCTGACAGCGCCCATGGCAGCAGGTACACTTTTCTCTGACAGACCGGAGATGATCGCGGCTGTTTTCTCTGCAGGCCATATGAGATATCTGACGGTCATGGATTGCCCGGCATCTTCAAGGCCGTCGCCCTCGATCGCCCCGAGGGGCGCAGACATGCCCGAGTTGGTGGTGCCCCCGAAAAAAGCGCTTATGACTATCTGCGCTGCGTTCTCACCGGTTATGGTCGCCTGGCTGGTAATCCCTGAATACATGGCTTCGCCGGTAGGATCTCCGCCTCCCCCTCCACTGCTGCTTCCACTGCTGCACCCGAAGAGAAACAGCAAAAAGATGAAAAAAATGCCCCTGAAAACTCTCTGATTCATGACAACCCCTCTCGTTATGAAATATGATGGAGCACACTATGTGAAACATGAAGCATTATCACGTATGCACCCAATTGTTCAGCAAATATAATACCATTAGTAAGTTCTTTTGAATACTCCATTTTTTCATGAACATTTTGTATCGGGGGAGAATCTTTTCCTTTTTCATGGAATAGAAGTACACAATTATTCTCTCATAGCTTCAATCAGAGGTATAGATGGAAAAGGCAAGCCCTGGTCCTTGCGTGAAACTGCAAGCTTGACACAGAATCAGACCATTCCTTTTAGCCCTTCACGCAGCGGATGCAAAGGGGAGTTGAATTCTTCACAAGGGAAGCAATCCAATCGTTATCCGGTGGATCAAGGGGAACTCGTCAGGAAAATCTCGGGCAAAAAATAGCCCGCCGGATAAGGCGGGCTATTTTTTGCCTTGATTCTGTGGGCGGCATTACGAAGCTCACGAATCGATGAACGACCTGAGCTTCTTGGAACGCACCGGGTGGCGGAGCTTGCGCAGGGCCTTGGCCTCGATCTGCCGGATCCGCTCCCGGGTCACGGTGAAGTCCTTGCCCACCTCTTCCAGGGTGTGGTCGGACTTCTCGCCGATGCCGAACCGCATGCGCAGCACCTTCTCCTCACGGGGGGTCAGGGTGGCCAGCACGCGCCTGGACTGTTCGGAGAGGTTCTTTGCCATGATGGCCTCCGAGGGCGAGGGCACCTTCTTGTCCTCGATGAAGTCGCCCAGATGGCTGTCTTCCTCTTCGCCGATCGGGGTCTCCAGGGAGATGGGCTCCTTGGCGATCTTCAGGATCTTCCTCACCTTGTGCTCCGGGTAGTCCATCTTCCCCGCGATCTCCTCGGGCGTGGGCTCCCTGCCCAGCTCCTGGACGAGTGCCCGGGAGGTCCGGATGAGCTTGTTGATGGTCTCGATCATGTGCACCGGAATCCTGATGGTCCTGGCCTGGTCCGCGATGGCCCGGGTGATGGCCTGTCTGATCCACCAGGTCGCGTAGGTGGAAAACTTGTAGCCCCTGCGGTACTCGAACTTTTCCACCGCCTTCATGAGCCCGATGTTGCCTTCCTGGATGAGATCCAGAAACTGCAGTCCCCGGTTCACATACTTCTTGGCGATGCTCACCACCAGCCTCAGGTTCGCCTGGATAAGCTCGGTCTTGGCGGCGTTGGTCCTGGCCTCGGCTTCCTCCAGGATCCGCACGGCCTTCTTGAGCCCATGCGCCGTGAGCCCGCCCTCGATCTCGAGGGCCTTGATGTCCCTGATGATCCTTTCCAGCTCCTCCGTGATAACTCCGAACTCCTCAGGGGAGAGGGCGTGCTTTTCCAGAAAGGCGCACACCTCTGCGTTCTCGTTCATCTCTGCGTTCTCGCTGCCCAGACAGATCAGATCATGGAGCTCCCTGATCTCGTCGATGTCGCGGGCAAAGCGCTGCTCGTAAAGAGACAGGATGCCTTCCTTGGTCTCGATCTGACGCTTGAGCTCCTTGAGCCGGTTGCCGAACAGCTCGATCTGCTCGGGCAGGAAATGGATGTCGTGGATGAGCCGCACGATATCCCGGCTCACGGTTGCCATCTCGTGCTTGATCTTGTCCTTCCGGGCAGAGGTGGAGGCATGGAAAAACTGCACCTTCAGGTTCTTGAGGTCGTTCTGCCTGGCCTCGATCGCACCTATGGTCTCCAGGATCTTCGTACCGGCGCTCTCTTCCTCGACATCGAACATGTCGTCGATATCCACCACATCCTTGAGCCTCATCTCGCCGGCCTTCAGGGCAGCCCCGATCTGGATGACTTCCTTTACCGTTACGGGAGAATTGATGATGACGTTCAGGATCTGGCGCTGTCCAGCTTCGATTCTCTTGGCGATCTCGGTTTCATCTTCCCGGGACAGCAGGGATACGGAGCCCATCTCGTGCAGATACATCTTTACGGGGTCCGGCGACCGTAAAGCTCCATCTTCCTGAAAATCTACCCCGTCATCGGCCTCCTCGTAATCTTCCTCGGTATCCACGAGTTGGATCTCCTTTTCGGAGAAAAGGTCCATCACATCTTCGAGATCGTCGGGGGTGATCACGTCATCGGGAAGGGCATCGTTGACCTCGTCATAGGTGAGGTAACCTTTGGACTTCCCCATGGCAATCAGTTTTTTCACTTCTTTGGTATAGGCCTTTTTCTCGCTCATATCCTCTGTAGCACCTCCATCACATACGCTCGTATGTGTTTTCTCTCGTTGACTTTGTTCTGACGCTCCACGAGCAGACTGTTTCTCTTTACCCGGTCGCCGCTATCCTCAGCCTGAATCAACTCCCGCTGTATCCTCTGTATGTCCGCGTCGATGGCCCGGCTCTTGAACCGGCAGCCCATGTCGATCAGGGCCTTGGTCGGGTCTCCGGGGAATTCGCCGTCGGCCATGATGCGGGAAGCCATATGCCTGATGCGGTCCGGACACTCAGGCGCATCCAGCCCCTCTTTGCCGTGATCTATCAGGTATCGGACAAGAGCGGAAAGATCGTTGTCTTTGAACTCCCCTGCAAAGCCAAACAGCTTTACCATTCTTATCGCACGGTCATCGAAAAGCATGAGCCGCATCATGATTTCTTCCACCGGCCGGCGCTCGCCGGACGTGTTCCGGGAAGGAGCAGCGGATCTCCCGTCACCCTCACCCTGTTTCACCTCCCGGGCAACGACTTCCTGGGAGACACCAAGCCTCAAAGACAGTCTTTGGGCCAGGAGCTCCCGGAAAAGCGGATCCCGGACACGGGAGATGACGGGAACAAGTTCCTTCATAAGGCTCTTTTTATCTTCAAGTTTCGATGTATCACGAGTGGAAAAGGATTCATCAAAAATAAAATCCCACAGCGAAGGCGCCCCGGCCAGGAGCTCGCCCCACAATTCCCTGTCGGTCCGCGCGACATCGTCCGGGTCTTTTCCATCGGGCAGCAGCACGGCCCGGGGGACGAGATCGTAGCCGAGAAATGGCTCCACGGCGCGCACCATGGCGTTCCTGCCCGGGGCGTCGCCGTCGAACACCAGGTTGACCTTGTCGGTAAATCTACTCAAGAGCTGAACATGGTCCTCGCTCAGCGCGGTGCCCAGGGTGGCCACGGCCTCGCGGAACCCTGCATTGCTCAGGGAGACCACGTCCATGTAGCCCTCCACCACCGCCACGCCGGTATTCCGGAGCAGGCCCTTGACCCGGTGGAGGTTATAGAGGATCTTGCGTTTTTTGAATATGGCGGACTCGGGGGTGTTGAGATACTTGGGCTCTCCGGGGCCGAGTATCCGGGCCCCGAACCCGATCACCTCCGACGAGATGTCCCGGATGGGGAAGATGACGCGGTCGCGGAACCGGTCATAATGGCCGCCCGAATCCCGCTCGATGAAGAGCCCGCATCTGGCCCCCACCTCGGGCGAGACACCCCGGGACTTGAAGAGCCGCAGCAGGGAGTCCCACGAGTCCGGGGCATAGCCCAGCTCGAAGGTGTCGATGGTCTCCTGCGACAGGCCCCGTTCCTTCAGATAGGACATGGCCCCCTCGCCCCGCGAGGAGCGCAGCATGTTCCGGTAAAAGTTGAGGGCCAGACGGTTGGCCTCGTAGAGCTTTCTCTTCTCCGAGCTCTGCTGCCTGCCCGGTTTCTCCAGTGTGATGCCGGCCTTAAGGGCCAGCTCCTGGAGCGCATCCGGAAAGCTTATGCCCTTGATCTCCATGAGAAAGCTGAAGACATCGCCTCCCTTGCCGCACCCGAAGCACTTGTAGCTCTGCCTCGCTGAGTCGACATGAAACGAGGGTGTCTTCTCGGTATGGAACGGACACAAGCCCACGTACGTGCGCCCCCTTTTTTTCAGGTTCACATATCCTGAGATCACAGAGACGATGTCGATGGATCCCTTTACCTTTTCAACATCAACCCTGTCCATCAGCCCGCTTCAAACATGACAATGGTTTTGTTCCCGCCCCCTTCGCTCATGGGGCTGTCGGATATTCCCTTCACAACGCCGAGTCCCTTCAGATACTCCCTGATTGCACTCTTCAACCGGCCCGTGCCTGAGCCGTGGATGATCTCGATCTGCGGCTGGCCCGAGACAAGGGCCTGATCCACGGCCTTCTCGACGATCGGCAGGGCCTCGTCCACCCGCATACCCACGACCTTCACCGGGAATACGTACCCCGAAGGAACCCGGGACCTCACCCGCACCCGCTCCGGTTTCCGGTCCTCATCGGCCTCCGTTGCCTCGATCTGGTCCAGGCCCACCTTCAGGCGCTTGTCTCCCATGAGCACCTCGGCCTGATCGCGGGAGACATCCACCACCCTGCCCCTGGTCCCGGTCCCTTTGAGGATGACCGAGGAGCCCGGCTGCACCTCGAGCACCCGGGCAGGCTCCACGTTTTCGAGCACGGCCTCGATCTCCCTGGCCTCATCCGACGCCCGGACCCGTTCGATCCGCTCTTTGGGCTGGGGTTTGCGGGTGAGCTCTTCCACCTGATCCAAGAGCCGCCTGTACCTGAGCGAGAGCTCGACCTTCTCACGCTCCATTTCCTGATAGGCCTGCTCCGCCTTTTCCCTGAAGATCGCAGCCTGCTCGGCCTCGCGGGCCGCCTGTTCTTTCAGCGAGGCGGTGCGGGCCATGTCCTCCATGGCCTTTGCCAGCGCTGAGCTGCCCTCGCGGGATGCAATACCTTCAGCCTCGCGCAGGATCTCCCGGGGGAAGTCGATGGAGGTGAGGATGTCGAACGCCCTGCTCTGGCCGATCACACCATACTGGAGCCGGTACAGCGGCCTGAGCCCTGAGTCGTCGAAGGCGGTGGCCGCGTTTTCCACCCCCGGGCTGGAGAGCCCGTAGAGCTTGATCAGGTCCGCGTGCGAGGTCACGACCACCCGCGCCCCCTTGTTCCGGTACGCGTCGATGCAGCTCACCGCGATGGCCGCCCCCTGCGCGGGATCGGTGCCCGTGCCCGGCTCGTCCAGGAGCACGAGGTCCCCTTCGGCCGCCCCTTCATAGATCCTTTTCAGAGAGAGCGCATGGGCGGTAAAGGACGACAGGTCGTGCTGAATGTCCTGGTTCGTGTCCATCTCCACCCAGATCGTGCCCACCGGATAGATCACCGAGTTTTCCTTTGCCGGTATGGCAAGCCCGCTCTTTGCCATGAGCATCAGAAGCCCCAGGGTCTTCAGGGCAACGGTCTTGCCGCCCGCGTTCGGGCCTGAGATGATGAGGCAGTCCTTGTCGCCGGGCATCCGGATGTCGAGCGGCACGGTCCGCTTTCTTCCCAGCCGTTCCAGCAGCACGGGGTGCCGCGCGCCCTCGATCTCGAACCCTTCTTCGGAGAGTCCCGGGATGACGGCATCGTGTTTGACCGCCCAACAGGCGCTCGCATGGATCAGGTCGAGCCGGCCGTAAATCTCGAGGTTTTCCCGGATGCACGCTCCGTGCGCGAGAATCTGCGAGGTCAGGTCCCTGAGGATGCCGATCTCCTCTTCTTTGATGTCGGATCGTATCTGGTTTAAGGTGTTGTTCTCGTCAACCACTGCCAGGGGCTCGACATAGGCGGTCTTGTTGCTGCGGGAGTAGTCGTGGGTGATGCCCTTGATATGGCTGCCGTAGTCGTGCCTCAAGGGGATGACGTACCGCTCGTTGCGGACCGTGACGAGATCTTCCATGACCATGGACTGCTTCTTCAGGCCGTCCATGATGCCTGAGAGTTTTTCGAGAATGGCGGTCCTCATCGTCCGTGCCTGCTTGCGGAGCCTCCGTAAGACAGGACTTGCGGAATCCGAAATTTCTCCGGTGGGGAGAAGCGTGGAGTTGATCTCGAAGGGCAGTTCTTCAAGCGGATCCATTGAAGCGGCCAGCGATGCAAGGGCGCTCCCCGCCCTCTCCATGTTGTGCTTGACGCGCGCAGTATCGGTGATCACCCCGGCCACCATGACGATATCCTTCCCCTCGAGTATGACGCCCTCATGAATATCCAGAAGCTCCCTGATATCAGGGACCGCCGAAAATCCTGTCTCTTCCCCGGACACCACCAGGGAGATCATCTCGTCGAGCATGGCCCATCGCACGCGCACCTCGTCCCAGGTGTCGAGCGGGCGCAACATGGCCATGGCGCTCGAACCCATGTCGGACGCCACGAACGACCGGATGTAGCTTTTCAGCGCAGAAAACTCGAGCAGATCCTCTCCCATGAGCACACAGGTGTACCGGCGGCAAGCCGGTATCAAATGCTAGAATCTTAAAGGAATCAGTGTAGTAACTGAGAAACGATGCTGTTTACCTTTTTACCGTCAGCCTGAGCGCCCACCTCTGCCATGGTCTTTTTCATGACCATGCCGAAATCTTTTTTCGTCGCAGAGGTCTCGGAAATGATCCGCTTTGCAACAGACGCAATCTCCTCGTCGCTGAGCTGCTCGGGCAGGTACGACTTCAGGATGGCGAGGTTCTGCTCCTCAACGGCCGCAAGATCCTCTCTGCCCCCCTGCCTGTACTGATCGAGGGATTCGCTCACCTGCTTCATCTGGGTGCGCAGGATCTGAACCTGATCCTGCTCGCTCAATTCATGCTTCAGCTCGACCTGCTTGTACTTGAAGGCAGACATAATCATACGAAGGCAGGAGACTTTCTGTTTGTCTCCTGCCTTCATTGCGTTTCCCAAGTCAGACTTGATGGTATCAACGAGCATCAGTAGTATGACCTCATCTTGTGCATTCTCTTCAAGGCTCTTTTACGAGCAGCGATCGCTTTTCTCTTTTTCTTCACGCTCGGCTTTTCGTAAAATTCGCGTTTGCGGACCTCTGAGAGAACACCCGCTTTTTCAACCTGCTTTTTGAAGCGCTTGAGTGCACCCTCAAAAGGCTCGGTATCCCGAACTCTAATGCCTGGCATTCGTTTATGTACACCCCCCCTCTGTGGTGAAAGTGTTTTTCAAGAGATAGAATGTATATAGGAAGACCATATGGATTGTCAAGAATGTATGTGGAGAGGTGATCAGCGTGGGGGAAGGAACTTGTTGTGCACGACCCCTTACAAAAGAAAGGGCGCCCCAATGGAGGGAAGAAGGGATGTCAGGCCGCTTCCTGAGCCGACGGCACGAGGAGGCCGAATATGAGCCACAAATGAACATGCACAGACCACTGCCGGTTGGAAAATTCGTCTCATTTTCTGGCGGCATTCAGTCGATGATTTAATCAGGTCTCTACGGGCCAGCCAGTCAACCATAGAGGAAAACTGTGATGGGTATCATGCGCACCTACGATGATCTGCTCAGGAAAATTGAGGAACAGAACAAGGAAATTCGAGAGCTGAAACGCATCCGCAAGGAATCGCAGCAAAGCGAGGAACGATATCGCAACCTTGTGGAAGAGACAAACGAGATCGTGTACAGCCTGGATGAGAACGCGGTTGTGACATATGTGAGCCCGAATATCGAGAGGCTGTACGGGTATCACCCCCATGAAATTATCGGGAGAGTATTCACAGACTTCGTTCATGAAGATGACCTTGCCGGGAGAATGGAACAGTTCAGAACAATTCTCTCGGGTGTAAATACAGCCACGGAATACCGGATGGTCGTCAAATCAGGAGAATACCGGTGGGCGCGGACCGCCGCCCGGCCAATCATCAAAGCCGGCCGGGTTGTCGGCCTGCAGGGTATTCTCATGGACTTCACCGAACGGGTTCTTGCAGAGGAAAGAAGAAAAGACCTGGAGGCGCAGCTTGCAAATGCCAGGAAGATGGAAGCCCTGGGTCTCATGGCAGGGGGGATCGCCCATGAT
Source organism: Deltaproteobacteria bacterium (assembly GCA_018436855.1). GTDB lineage: Bacteria > Desulfobacterota > Desulfomonilia > UBA1062 > UBA1062 > Phosphitivorax. Next base: position 44,197 of record JAHDKO010000013.1, read on the forward strand.
CTGAACAACGTGCTCGGCGGAATCGTAGGGTATCCGGACCTCCTGCTTTCCCGGATGGATCATGACAGCGATTCCTTGAGAAAGCCGCTCCAGGCAATACAAAGATCCGGAGAGAAGGCGGCCGCGATCGTGCAGGACCTGTTGTCCCTGGCCCGAAGAAATGTGGGGACCTTTGATGTCGTCAATCTGAACGGCATTGTCCGCGATCACATCCTTTCGCCAGAGCATGAACAGCTCAAGCTCCATTACCCCGGGGTTACGTTTGCTGTAAACCTCCAAAAGGAGCTCTCAAACATCAAAGGGGTCGAGGTGCTCCTTTCCAACACCCTCATGAACCTGCTCTCCAATGCAGCTGAGGCCATGCCTGATGGAGGCGTCGTCACCATATCGACCGCAAACTGCAATATTACAGCGCCGGTACACAACTATGATGATATGAAACCCGGTGACTATGCGGTGCTCAGCGTTTCTGACGAGGGGACCGGTTTGCCGGCAGAGGACAGGGAAAGGATCTTCGAGCCCTTCTATACCAGGAAGGTCCTGGGAAGGAGCGGAACAGGACTCGGTCTGGCTGTCGTGTGGGGTGTGGTGAAGGATCATCTCGGCTACATCGACACGGATTATCGGCAGGGCTGTGGTGTACGATTCAACCTGTACTTTCCAGCCACCCGGGAGATGGTTGTAAGGTCCTCCGAAGAGTTAGCGATCGAGGACTATGCCGGGAAAGGAGAACTCGTCCTGGTTGTCGACGACATGCCCGAACAGCGGGAAGTGGCCGGCCACATGCTGAGAGAGCTGGGCTACTCCGTAGTAACCCTGTCAAGCGGGGAAGAGGCTGTGGAATACCTGAAGCACGGCAGAGCAGATTTAGTCGTGCTGGACATGATAATGGGCCAGGGAATGGACGGACTGGAAACCTACCAGAGGATCCTGGAGCATCACCCTTGTCAGAAGGCTATCATTGTCAGCGGTTTTTCCGAGACGGATCGGATCAAGGAGGCGCAGAGGCTCGGCGCCGGGGAATACATCATGAAACCATATCGTATGGAGAAGATCGGCCTGGCCGTGAAGGCCGAGCTGGACAAAAAGCGATCGACTGCCTGGTGAACCCGCGGACATCCGGGCAAACCGGCTGATCAAGAGGACCGTCTTTCGTGCATGGTGCGAGAGAAGGGACTCGAACCCCCACGGGTTTCCCCACTGGATCCTAAGTCCGAACCGGGCAGCGAGGGGATAGGGCATGATACCCTGTCCCCTCCTTGCTCTACATACAATGAACCCATTATCCTGATAAATCTGCATGTTTGGTTATTTTAGGTCTTTTTTGATGTTATTTGGGCGTGGCAGTTACAGATACGGTTACATTTTTTATTTGAAGATGGCCCGTGTTTAGATGCCTTGGGTTATTTATCTCAGTCATACCTACTCCAATTTTTGACAATAAAAATTATTTATGTTTATTTGCTTATGATTGATTATACTCACTCTGTAACTTTTTATGCGAATATTTAGGAGGTATCTGATGAAGAAACTACTCGATCTGTTTATCCTAATCAATTTACTAGTCATAGTAAGTTGCACCTCATCCTATCCAAAGCAACCCTTGAAGGAAGGAGATTTACCAAGATACGAAGGATACATTACACCTATAACCATACCCATTAGTCTGTCTTACAAACCATGTTCTTATAAAACACATGTAATATTTGAAGATTACTCTGACCAAACATTTATCAACAAGAAATGCGTAACAAATACAAATTCTTGGACGACTGTTGAAAGGCTAGGAGAATCCTTGGTTTGGGAAATAAATTTGATGAAATTGGCATCAAAAGAACTCAACTATTCTGATTCACATACGCCTTTAATACATATGCGATTATTAACCGATCATCTTGGCCATGTAAAAGAACATGAAGTGAGTTCACCAGCTTTGGAAAAGCATAATTTCCCTAAAGAAGCAATCGGGACATTTATTGAAACGGTTCAACCCCTTGTGTCTAGTATAATATTACCTTTATCAGATAAAACTATCATTTCGGGTGATGCACTGGGAATTTATTACATTGATAAGGAAAACCTCAGGTTCTTCATAAGTAATGAGATAAACTTGGCTTTAGAAGATAGCGCTATTGAAGACATTTACGAAATAATTGAACTAGAATTTGAGGATTGTGGTCTTTTAGTTGAAGGTTATACCTACTTCAGTAACAATAAATGTATACTTGCGACCGTTGATTGCGACTGCAACGTATTAATTTATGATAAACCATTTAGTGGTAGCAGGTATAAAGGCTACTATTTGATAGATCCTGAAACCTTTCTGATTATCAAATCAGAGGTTATGATAATAGACAAGAAAAGTAATATTCCTATATCCCTTCATTCCATGACATCTGAGCTAATTGATTAATTCAATAACTGTTTGCAAATTTTAGTAACATTCTCTCTATTACAAAATGATTGAGCCAGCAAACAGAGAAGGGGAGTACTGTTACCGTACGTACGACGACCACCTATCTGTCAGAGGGTACCGGGGTGGGGCGAACCATTAGGAACTAGTCCGTACGCCGGTCTGATCTTGTAGTCATTCCCTTTACATCATTCCAGATAACAACATTACCGCTATCCTGTATGGGGTGGATGCATCTGCCTTCACTCTATCCTTCCTCACTGCCCGTCGTTCACAAGAACGTTCGGCGTGTTGCTCAAGACATTTGCCCTCTGTCCCAAAAAGGCTTGCATTACATTCCTACCACTCTCCACCTCAAACTATACTACAAACGATATAATTTAAAATGTCAATTTTCAAGCTACTGTATTTATTTCTATTTATGTTAGTCAGCCGACTGAACATGACCTCGTGCAACATAAGTATTAGGGATGCAAAAATACAAGCACAGAACAAAGGAGAATAGAGCATGAGTGAAAAGCTATTATCAAAACAGCAGGCGGCAAAGTTTCTTGGAATCAGTGCATTGAAAATCGACAACCTGAGGCGGGATGGGGAAGTTGCTTACATCAAGATCGGTACTCGGGTTCTGTTCAGCACTGAGGATCTTCAGGGCTTCATCGAGAGAAACCGGCATGAACCTACCATCAAAGACACGGACCAAGAAGGCAAGACTGCCCGCAAGGATGCATAACATAATGGAAACGATCATCCATAACGAATCAGGCGCAATGAAAGTCAAGCTCAACAGGCGGCAAGCTATCCGAGAGAAATGCCTTGATTGTTCAGCCAGGAGCACGAAGGATGTAGCCGAGTGTCCCATGACAGATTGTGCCCTTTATCCTTTCAGGATGGGCAGAGGGAAACAGAACCCGAAAGACAGAAACAGGGCGATTCGGTCTTACTGTCTGTGGTGTTGCGCAAGGCAACCTTCAGAAGTTCGTCTGTGCCCAAGTAGTGGATGCCCACTTCACCCCTTCAGGCAGGCAAGAGAGAACCACCAGAATGCCCCTCTTTCTCAAAAAAACATCACCGGCAGGGGTGTTTTTCGCCCCCGCTGGGAGAAAGTGCATGATTCATCAAGCCGGATATAATTCTGAAGCACACTCAGGCTTTACAAAGTCAATGGCGCTTGCCGGGCGCGTGGCAGGGAACCACGTGAAAAGATGGTGCTGCATCTCCCTCAGCATCACCCGGCAGGTTTGCCGCATTGCAGGGAGAACCTATGAAATCACCGGACATAAAGAATCTGAAACAGAATAATTGGTATCATGAACGCGATCTGCGGATGCCTCAGCAGATGCTTCGATCTGATGCTTTTATCTCGTTAACGCACACAGCCAAGTACATCCTGATGCTATTTCTATCAAGGCGAGAATGGCACACCGAAAAACAAGGCCGCAAGAAGAAGCCTGTTTACCATAATACCGGGCTGAAACTTCCATACAGTGAAGCGGCGACATACGGCATTAATGCAAAGCAGTTCAGGCGTTGCCTTAAGGAACTCATAGAGCACGGCTTCCTCGAAATTGCCAAGCAAGGCGGCCAGCTTCGCGGTCATAAGGAATGCAGCGAGTACGACCTTATTGATGACTGGAAGCATTATGGAACATCTGCTTTTGCTCCAAGGACTTCATCGAAGGGAGTGTGTTTCAGCGACTCTCTGGCAAGATACAACCAGGCTAGGACGGCCGGAAAGAGATTGCGGGCAGTGGTGGGAGATAAAACATTTTCGACTGACATGGGTGACAGCCGACTCACTGTCGTGGGTGACAGCCGAAGACCAAAAAGGCAGCAGTGAAAGGGGGGCATGGATGACAGCCGAAAGAAAAGCGCAGAGAAGCGGCAAAACAGGTAATCGTGCCACCTTGCAGGCAGACAAGCCCATAAAGCCCCAAAAGACCCAATGGGGGGCATGGGTGACAGTACTTTCTAGTATTACCAGGCATAGGGGTAGTTCTATGCATCGTCTTAACCGGAAAACTGGGAAGAAAAAGAGCCGAAATCCTCCGGGCGGCCTTTTCTGCTTTTCGGCTGTTTCACATGGGGGTGTGGAGTGACTGATAGATCAGGCAAGCTCAATCTTTCAGTCAGCAGCCACACCTACCTGTACCCTTCCGAAGCGATTCCACCATGTCTTCTTTCGAAAATAAAGGGGCGGCTCACCTTCACCAACCCAGAGTATGATAGAAATAACCGCCTTGGGAAAAGCACCTGGGCCACGCCGGAACAGATATGTGGTTATGATATGATAGGGGACACACTCGTCATTCCGCGCGGCTTCACCAGGCAACTGGTTGGTCTCCTGAGAAATCACAATGTTCGATTTGAGATAAACGACAAAAGACGCACCCTGCCCGATGTAGAATTCTCGTTCCTAGGCTCATTGAAGGGTTTCCAAGCTCAGGCGGTCAGGACGGTATTATCGAGATCCTTCGGCACTCTTCAGGCACCGACAGGCAGCGGCAAGACCGTTATAGCCCTTGCGACAATAGCACACCGGACACAGCCTGCTCTTGTGCTCGTGCATACCAGGGAACTACTCAATCAGTGGGTTGATCGAATTCAACAATTCCTGGGCATCCCCAAGAAAGAGATAGGCATTATCGGCGGCGGGAAGAGAGTTATCGGCCAGGGCGTTACCGTTGGCATAGTCAATAGTATCTATCCGATTGCCTCAGAGATAAAGGAGCACTTCGGTTTCCTCATTGTAGACGAATGTCACAGATGCCCGTCAAGGATGTTCACCGAGGCCGTGAGCGCATTTGATAGCAAGTTCATGCTTGGGCTTTCGGCTACGCCATACCGTAGGGATCGGCTCACAAGGCTTATTTACTGGAACCTAGGTGATCGACTCCATGAAATTGAACAATCTACCCTTGAGGCAACCGGGGATGTACTAAAGGCCGAAGTTATCACCAGGGAAACTGATTTCGTTTCATCCTGGGATGCATCGGAGCGTTATTCACAGATGCTTTCCGAATTGACCGAGGACCGGGACCGGAATGAACAAATCATTGATGACGTAGTGAATGAAGCCCGGAAGGGTAGTGGGGTTATCCTCATTATCAGTGACCGGAGAAGCCACTGCGAGACATTGAGCCTAATGCTCTCAAATCGGGAAATAAACTCGGATACTCTAACCGGGGATCTTTCGAACGGGACGCGCAAGGACATAGTTGAAAGGCTCAATGCAGGGCAAGTTAAAGTTCTCATAGCAACCGGGCAGCTCATCGGCGAGGGATTTGATTGCAAGAGCCTTTCAACACTCTTCCTTGCCTGCCCTATCAAGTTTTCCGGTCGGCTGATTCAATACCTGGGTAGAGTGCTTAGACCGGCACCGGGGAAGAACGAGGCCCTTGTCTATGATTATGTGGATTCAAAGATCGGCGTTCTTGAGAATGCGGCAAGGGCAAGGCAGCGGGTTTATGCGAAAGCATAAAGGCATACCAGGTAGCTATGACAACGGTTACAGCTAGGTTACAGTGATATGCAAGATACTGATATCACGGGCAATAAAAAGGCGCACAGGATTCACAATCCAGTGATCAAGCGTCTTTATTCAATCAAGGAGGCGGCTGTCTACCTTGGGAGACCTGTCTGGGGTATCAGATCACTCATATGGGATGGGAAGATTCGCTACATTCAGGATGGAAGGAAGTACTACCTGGATGTGAAAGACATGGATGCATATATCGAGAGCCAGAAAAGGACATTCACATAGGGCCATGCACGGAAATCGAGTGAAATTATGCTTGTTTCTTGCCTTCCAGGAGAGTATAAATAAAACGGATCGGCAAGATGTTGGTAGCATCTCACCGATCCTGACCACACGCTTAAACGAGGTAAGCGAATGGCTGATAAGTATCTATCCATTTTCCATCTCTTTATCAATTCAAAAGCCACCAGTATCCTTACCCCATTTGCGTGCAATGTCCTGGAATAAACCCGCCTTTGCGGGAGAAATAGGAGGATGAGATATGGGATGCATTTACAAACGAGGTAAAATCTACTGGATCAAGTATTACAAAAATGGGAAACCCTACCAGGAATCGACCAAAAGTGGGAAAGAGGCAGAAGCGAAGAATCTCCTGAAAAAACGTGAAGGTGAGATAGCTGAGGGCAAGTTTCCGGGCATCGTATTTGGCAAGGTGAAGTTCGATGACCTTGCTAAAGACCTTCTCTCTGATTATCGGATTAACGGTAAGAAATCTCTGGACAGAGTGGAATACAGCATAAAGCATCTCAAGAAGCATTTTAAGGGCGTGAGGATACCGGAGATCACCACGCCACGGATTAACAAATACATTGAAGCCCGGCTCCAGGAAGGAGCAGAAAACGGGACTATTAACCGGGAACTCGCAGCACTCAAGAGGATGATGAACATAGGGGCAAAGCAGACACCCCCCCGCGTAGACCGGGTGCCCTATATCCCCATGCTGAAAGAGAACAACGTGAGGAAGGGATTCTTTGAGCATGTTGATTTCATTGCACTACGAGATACCCTGCCCCATTTTCTGAAGGGCTTTGTAACCTTTGGTTACAAGACAGGGTGGAGAAAATCCGAGATCGAAACCCTTACATGGTCACAGGTTGACCGTGAACAGGGTATCGTCAGGCTGGAACCGGGAGATACAAAGAACGATGATGGACGGACCGTGTATCTCGATTCCGAGCTGCAGGAAGTCTTCAAGGCTCAATGGGAGAAAAGGAAGGCGGCAAAAAAGATTCTGCCCTATGTCTTCCCGAACGAAGACGGCACGGACCGGATAAAAGACTTCCGGGGATCGTGGGATAAGGCTTGCAAAGAAGCCAAGATCGGGAAGCGGCTTTTCCATGACATGCGTAGAACCGCTGTCCGTAACATGGTGAGATCGGGTATCCCCGAGAGAGTAGCAATGATGATCTCCGGTCACAAGACAAGGACCGTGTTTGACCGCTACAACATCGTGAATGCCGATGATCTCAAACGGGCCGCAGCAAAGCAGGAAGCATATCTTGAAAGCCAAGCGGTTACAAAAACGGTTACAACCGTCGATTTTTCTCAGAAAGCCGATTCAGCGAATACCGATAAATCTCTTGCATTATCGAGGTAATGCGAGAGAAGGGACTCGAACCCCCACGGATCGCTCCACTGGATCCTAAGTCCAGCGCGTCTGCCAATTCCGCCACTCTCGCCTGGGTAATCTATGGAAATTGTGGACCGCTTTGTCAAGAACATTCCGGGATGAAAAGGTTCATGAAGTGACGAGGCCGAACAAGGGCCCGGCATCCGATGCCGGGCCCTTGTTCGGCGGGTAGTTTCGGCTATGCCCAGCTGATGAGCCCTGAATCGACCGGGCAGACGAGGTTCGTGTGACTGGGCAGGATCCGCACCGAGTATCCGAACCTTCCGGTTTTTTCACACTGGATGCGTGTCTGGAAGACGTGATCACCCTTGCCCAGCTCACCGCCGTGCTCCATGGCGACCTTGCTGACGTCGCAGAGGTTGCCGCCGTCATCAATTCGACCATAGTAGGTCTGAACGCTCACATCGGAAGGCTTGATCGACCCCAGATGCACGGTCGCCTTGATGACGATCTCGCTGTGGACCTCGACCTCGTCGCCATCGGAATGTCCGATATCGCTGATCCGCACCTGATCCCAGATCTTCCTCAGGCTGTTCATCCAGGAGACCAGATCCTTGGCATTCCGGTAGCCGTCGGCGCCGAGCTTCCGGGATCGCAGCCCTGCCTCCACATAGCACCGGTCGGTGTACTCCTCGACCATGCGATTGGAATTGAACTGCGGACACAAGGTTCTCATGGACCGCTTCATCATCGCGATCCAGCCGCGGGGCAGGCCGTCGAGCCCGCGGTCGTAGTACAACGGGATAATTTCCTGCTCCAGGAGATCGTAGATGGCCTTGCTCTCCACCTCGTCCTGATACTGGAGGTCCTCGTACACCTCTCCGTTGCCGATAGACCATCCGAGGTCCGGGGCATAGCCCTCGACCCACCAGCCATCCTGCACGCTCAGGTTCAGCGCGCCGTTGGCCGTGGCCTTCATACCCGACGTACCGCAGGCCTCCAGCGGTCTCCGGGGATTGTTGAGCCAGATGTCCACGCCCTCCACCAGGTACCGGGCGATGTTCATATTGTAGTCTTCGATGAAGACCACCCGGTTGCGGAAGGGTTCTTCCCGGGCGATATGGGTGATGCGCTGGATAATGGCCTTGCCCTCGTGATCCCGCGGGTGGGCCTTGCCCGAGATGATGACCTGCACCGGCAGATCCGTGTTGGAGATGATCTTCTTGAGACGCTCGATATCGTGGAACAGCAGGAGCCCGCGCTTGTAGGTCGCGAACCTCTTCGCGAAGCCGATGGTCAGGGCATCGGGGTGCAGGGTCTCCATGGCCCGTTTGATATCGCTGGGCTTGCCGCCCCGCGCCTCGATCTGCCTTGCCAGGCGCCTGCGCGAAAAGGCCACCAGTCGCTCACGCCTTCGCTGATGCGTGGACCAGAGCTCGGCGTCCGGGATGTCGTCGATCCGCTCCCACACCTTCTGGTTGTCCGGGTCCTCTTTCCACTTCGGGCCCAAGTACCGTTCGAAGAGGTCCGCCATCTCGGATGATATCCACGAAGGGATGTGAATCCCGTTGGTGATGGATGAAATGGGGATATCCTCGCCGCCGATGTCGGGCCAGATCTCCTTCCACATATCCCGCGACACCCTGCCGTGCAGCTTGCTCACGCCGTTGCGGTAGGCGGAGTTCTTGATCGCGAAGACCGTGGCCCCGAAGTTTTCCTTGTCGTCGGAGGGATTCTTTCTCCCCAGGGTCAGAAAGTCCCGCCACCCGATGCCCAGGCCCTCGACGTATCCCTTCACGTACTTTTCCATGAGGCTGATATCGAACACGTCGTTGCCCGCCGGCACCGGGGTATGGGTCGTGAAGACGAGCGACGCCCTCACCACTTCGCGGGCCGTGGCGAAATCGAGCCCGTGGTCCTGCATGAGCATTCTGATGCGCTCGAGCCCCACCAGAAAGGAATGGCCCTCGTTCATGTGATAGACCATGGGATCGATGTTCAGCGCCTGAAGGGCCTTCATGCCGCCTATTCCCAGGACGATCTCCTGACGGAGCCGGTCCTCCATGTTCCCGGCATAGAGACCACCGGTGATGTTGCGGTCGTCCGGATGATTCTCTTCGAGGTTCGTGTCCAGGAGATAGAGCGGAATCCTTCCCACCTGGCATCTCCAGATCTGGGCAAAACACTTCCTCCCCCCGAGGTCGACGGAGACCTTGACGGGCTTGTCGTCTTTGCCGGTCTCAAGGGTGAGCGCCATGTGATAGAAATCGTTGTTGGTCGATTCTTCCTGCTGCCACCCGTCCCAGCTCAGGTACTGGGTGAAGTACCCGTGCCGGTACAGCAGACCCACCCCGCACAGGGGCAGTCTCAGGTCGCTTGCGCTCTTGAGGTGGTCTCCGGCGAGGATACCCAGTCCTCCGGAGTAGATGGGCAGGCTCTCGGTAAGGCCGAACTCCATGGAAAAGTAGGCAATGGTGAAGTCGATGGGCTGGGACAGGAGAAAGGAGTACACCCCTTTCTCCGATATGTAGTCCTCGAACGCATCGGCTGTCCTTTTCATCTGGGAGAGAAATCCGTCATCCTCCATGAGGTCCATGATTCTTCCCTGGGAGATGCTGGAGAGCATATCCACGGGATTGTGCCCGGTCTTCTCCCAAAGATCCCTGTCCATGTGCCGGAAGAGCCTCTGGCCCTGCTGGTTCCAGCTGAACCACACGTTGTATGCAAGGTCGAGGATCGGGCTTAAGGTTTCGGGAAGGGCGGGCACAACGCGAAATGACTTAATCTTCATGAAATCCCCTTTCGTGAGGTAGATTGTCTCCCCTCATACCAAATGAAAACCTGTACACAACCCCCATCAGGGCCTGCGATAACAACATGTCGGTAAATGAGAAACGCGAGTGGTTCCAATTACAAAAGTTTCTTTATCATTTCAACGGCAACGGGCCGGGTTACCATGCCCAGATTGATAACCGCGTGGTAGAGCTTCGGATCGCGGTTGTCCTGCTTGAACATCTTCTCGTGGTACTTGCGCCGTTCTTCTTCCTTTGCCTTGATGATGGTTTCCGCCTCACGGAGCGTGATCGACACCTTGGAAGCGAGAAACTTTTTCTTGAACTCAAGAGGCGCCACGGCACGCACATGCACCACGTCCGCACGATTCTGGAGGATGCACTGCCCCCCTCTTCCCACGATCACCACGTTGCCCCGGTCGGCGAGATCGTTCATGAGCCCGTGGAGCCCGGTGCGGTACTTCTCGCTGTTCACATAGGCCAGATCCTTTGACTGGGAAACGATGGTCTGAATCGTGCTCTCCGAGATGAACTTGCTGATGAACGAGGCGAGAGCGAGGTATCCTCCGTCTTCGAGGGTGCTCACCATCCCCGTCGAGGTCCCCATCTTCTTTGCCAGATCCACCACGATGGCCTTGTCGATATACTCGTACCCGAGGCTCTCGGCCAGTGCCCTTGCCATCTCGAGACCGCCGCACCCGTGTTCCCGTGATATCGTAATCGATTTCCCCATGTCTAAAGACCATCCTTCACGATCTTTTTCGCCTTTGCCGCCGCCTCGGTTGCGGGATATCCCTGGACAAGCTTCTTGAGAATGATATTCCCGGTCTCGCTGTCGCCCATTTTATGAAACGCCATGCCCTGTTTGAGAAGGCAGTCGGGCACCTTCCGGCTCTTCGCGTACTTCTTTGCAACCAAGTCGTACTTCAGTACAGCGTCTTCGTACTTCCCTTGAGCGTACAGCGTTTCGCCTATCCAGAAATGGGTCTCGGCGGCTAGGGCCGGCTCGGGATTCGAGGAGAGAAACGAGCTGAAATCGCTCAATGCATCCGGGAGCTTGCCGGCCCGGTACTTTTCCATGCCGGTTTCGAAGAGGGACTTCTGCGGCTGCGCCTGCATCAGGAGGAGGGCCCGGAGGTCCTCCATTTCCTTCTCTATCGCGCTCAGCCGCTCCTCGCTTGCCTTACCGGCCATGCCTCTGCCCGAGGCGTTGCTGATCTCCTCTATGCTCCCCTGGAGGGAAAACATCTGCTCACGGAGCTCGTTGAAACGGGCCTGGAGCTCCGCCTGCTGCCCCAGGCCCTGTTCGACCATGCGGTCCTTCTCCTTGATCTTCGATTCCACCTTGACGAGCCGCGTCTTGAGCGAGTCGACCTCCCACCTTACCGCCTGGAGATCCTGCTGGGATGCGCATCCCGCCAGGAGCAAAGGAATGAAGAAAAAGGGCAGTAACCTTTTCATAGCGCCAACCGGTCAGTTCCCCAGGATGCGGAACTCGGCCCTTCTGTTCTTCGTCCATGCATCTTCGCCGCTGCCCGCTTCCAGCGGTTTCTCTTCACCATAGCTGATGGTGGAAACCCTGGTGGGGTTGATGCCGAGGAAGACGAGATAATCCTGGGCGGATTTTGCCCTGCGCTCGCCCAGTGCCAGGTTGTACTCACGGGTGCCCCGCTCGTCGCAATGCCCTTCGATGCGCACGTTCATGTTGGGGTGAGCGTTGAGGAAACTGGCCTTCTCGGCAAGGATTTTCCTCGCTTCGGCAGTCAGGTTGAACTTGTCGAAATCGAAGTAGATTCTATCCTGCTCGAACTTCGCGATCTCCTCTTCCACGGCCTGCGGCGCAGCGGACACGTCACCTTCAGATCCGGGCATATCGAGCTCCATGTCAGGCGTGCCGGTGATCACATCTTCCTGCTGCGAGGGAGGAGTCGGCCCTTCCACCTGCTGAACTCCATGCTTCGCACAACCGGAAATAAAGAATATAAGCGATACCAACGCCATCAGCCCAACCACTCTTTCTGCGTTCCTCATTTCATCCTCCTTGGTAGTTCCCTACTTTGTACCGAGGAAATCAGCAATTCGCGACTCCTCCAGCCTGTCCATAAATTACCTTAAACCTGAACCAGGTCAAGCATAAAATATCGGGCACTATGCCGATCTACGGCCATACCGTAGTCCTCTGGCTGAGGAAAACCGGCTACCGTTCACACCGGAGGGAACCGGCTTTTCAGCCCGTATGCGCCTGAAGCCTGATAATAACGCATGCGTATGTCCCTCACTTCTGACCAATCGTTCATCCTATTCCATCAGGGGAGACCAGCAGGGCTCCGTAAACCCTCCGGTATCGGTCACCCTTACCACAGAAGTACCCATAAAATCGGTAACATATATATTACCATCCGAAGAGCTGAAGGCCACGAGCCTCCCGTCGGGCGAGAAGGTGGGGGACTCGTCTCCCCTCCCGGTGCCGGGAAGCACCTTCATCCTCGTGCCGTCGGTCCTGATGAGGGCGATATGGAAGCGCCGGTCTTCCGCCAGATGGATGAACGCGATCACGTCTCCTTTGGGCGAGAACACGGGCTCGGAATTATAGCTTCCCTGAAAGGTGATCCGCTCCACCTTCTTGGTCACCAGATCCATGACATAGATCTGAGGCGTACCGGCACGTGACGAGCAGAAGGCCAGCTTCCGGCCGTCGGGTGAAACCGACGGGGAGGTGTCCGTGGCCCAGCTCCTGGTGAGCCGCTCGGGGGCTCCGCCGCCTCCCAGCGGTACGATATAGATCTCGGGGTCTCCGTCTTTGGAGAGCGTGCAGGCGATCTTCGTTCCCGTGGGGTCAAAGCACGGGGTGACGTTGATGCCTTTGTGGGAAGAGAGCAGATCCACCTTGTAGGTCCGCAAGTCCAGGAGATAGAGATCGGGATTGTTTTTCCAGTAGGAGACGAATGCGATCTTCTTGCCGTCGAAAGACCAGGCAGGGTTCAGCACGAGGTCGCCCCCGCCCTTGATCGCAGCCCCGCCGGTTCCGTCGCACCACATGGTGTAGAGCTGCTTCTTTTTGCCAACCTTCTGAACGGCGACGATCTTGGAAGAAAAGATGGGCTCAAGACCCAGGGTCTTCTCCATCAGGGCGTCCATAAAGGCATGAACCCCCCGGTGCACGGCTTCGGCTTTGGTGGTGTAAACGGTGCTGAGCACGACCCGGGTGGTCGAGACCTCCACGGCCTGCACCACGAGATTCACCTGGGCGCCCTGGCGCTCGACCCGCGCCGCAACCGCATAATCAGCGCCGATGAGCGCCCAGTCCTTGAGGGTCCCGGGCTCGATAAAGCTTATGGGGCCCGGATTGATGTACCCTTTCGGGTTCAGGAGGCTGAACGCGCCGGTTATCTCCAGATCCTTGGCGCACTGGGACCACACGGAATCCGCCAGCTCTTTGGGTCCGGCAAAGGCGGGCATGGCGACCTTCATTCGTTTGAAGCCCCGGGCCTCGATGTCGATGTGAAGACGCTGGGCACCGAGAACAGAGGGGAAAACCACGGCAAGGACTATCATGAGGCTGAGAATTTTCTTCATCTATCTGACTCCTTTAGGCGGGGTGAACGACATGGTGACCTCCACGCTGCTCTGTCCGGCAATGAGGATAAGAGGCGGCTGCGGAAGCTTGGTCACGCTGCTGAGCGCCAGGTGCACCGAGCGGTCGAAGGGACCGTTTCCCGACGAGATGAGGAGCTTCTTGTCCAGCAGCTCGCCGCTGCGGGATATCTTCAGGAGATAGGTGGTCTTGAGCGAGGTGTCCATCACGGAAATTTCCGGAGGGGTCTTCCACACGCTGTCCACCACCATCTTCACCTGGGTTTTCCATACGGCCACCAGATTCGATGACTCGCCGGGGCCTCTGCCGAGCCTTCCCGGTGAGGTTCCTCCGGTATCGGGAGGGGTCTCGTTCGCCACGTCTTCAGGCGCCGTATCGTCCCACGCTCTGTCCTGCTCTTTCACCTCCAGTGGTTCCAGGTCCTTGGCGGAGAGCTCCGGCGCCTTCTCTTTTGGCCCCTGCTCTTTCCTGATGCCGCTGATGCTGCTCTGATCGCTCCCCTTGTGATATACGTATTTCTTGGTCGATGACTGCCCGGAAGACGCCTTCCCCCGGGACAGGGCAGCCTTCCCTGCCGAAGGGACCGAGGTCACGATGTCCACCTCGTAGACATCGAAGGCGGACAGATCGTCCCGGGGTGAAAAGCTCACATCCACCAGCGCCAGGATAAAAAGAAAATGGGCCAGGAGTGAAATCCCGGTGTATCCGCTCAGTCTCTTCATACTACTTCTTTGTCGGCGGTTGCGTCACCAGCCCGATCTTGGTGAGCCCGGTGGAGCGAATCAGCGACATCACCTCCACCACATAACCATAGGGAATGGACTTGTCGGCCTGAAGATAGACGCTCTCCACCCCGCGCTGCTCCCGTATCTGCTCCAGGATCACATCGAGCCTGGCCAGGTCGATGGGAGACCCGTTGATATCCAGGGTCCTGTCCTGGTTGATCGTGATCGTGAGGTCCTGATCCTGGGCCTGGAGCGCCCTGGCCTCGGCCTCGGGCAGATCCACCTTCATGCCCTCCTTCATCATGGGGGCCGAGACCATGAAGATGATCAGGAGTACGAGCATCACGTCGACCAGCGGGGTGACGTTGATCTCCGATACGGGCTTGCCGTGTCCCGGTCTATTCGCCACCATGGATAAGACCTCTGCGCACCCAGTTCATGAAATCGATCTGGAATCTCTCCATCTGGCTCATCGCCTGACTGATCGTCCCGGTGAAGTAATTATAGAAGAGCGCTGCCGGGATGGCAACAAAGAGTCCTGCAGCCGTGGCGATGAGGGCCTCGGAGATGCCGGGAGCCACGGTGGCCAGGTTCGCCGAGCCCCTGAGCCCGATCTCCCTGAACGAGTCCATGATGCCCCAGACCGTGCCGAACAGGCCGATGAACGGACTGGAGTTGCTGATGCTGGCGAGAAAGCCCAGCCCGTGGGAGAGCTCCATGGTCTCGTGAGTCTGCGCGCTCCGTATCCTGTTCTCCACATTGGCGAGCATGGACACCGGGACGGTGTTGTTCTTGGAGGTGATCTTCCTCAGCTCGTCCTGGGCGCCGTGAAACAGGTTCTTGAGTGGGCAGTCTCCGGCATTGTCCACCTGATCAAGGAGCTCCACCATTCCCCCGCCGTTCAACAGGCTGTCCAGAATGAGCTGGCCCCTCTTGCGCGCGCGGGAGAGGGCGACCCACTTCTGAACGATGATCCCCCAGGAAAATATGGAAAAGACGAACAGTACGAGCAGCACCAGCTTCACGACGGGATCGGAGTCCACAATCATGGCGCCGATGTCGCCTCTGAACTGGGTTGTGGCTGCATAGGCTGTTGATGAGAAAAACGGCATTTACTGTCCTCCTGATCTTGAATATCGGGTAAGGGGCGCGTCCCTTCTCTCGCCCCTGTTCCTTCTCTCCGCTCCGGATTATGGTCCCCTTCCTGTCCGCCGGATGACCGCGACATCATCCCGACACGCGTTTCTTCATAGGAAAAGACGGGCTGCGGCTATCCTTTTTCAAGAAAAATCCCTACCGCCCTTAGTATCATCACTCCCCCTCACATTGCCAACTCTTTCGGCATGGTGATGGTGAAGGTGGTTCCCCGGGGCCCGGTGGTGAACGAGATGTCTCCCGAGTGCATCTTGACGAGCCGGTACGAGATGGAGAGGCCGAGCCCGATCCCCTTGGGCTTGGTGGTGAAAAAGGGATCGAATATCCGGTTGCGGAGGTTCTCCGGGATGCCCTTGCCGGTATCCTTGACGGATATCTCGACCTGGGACCCCTTATCCGCCAGATGGACCTCCATCCTGCCGCCGGAGTGCATGGCCTGTACGGCATTGATGAACACGTTCATGAGCACCTGCTGCAACAGGTCCGAATCGGCCCGGACCATGATCTGGCCCGGCGGATAGAACTCCATGACCTGGACGTGGTTCTGGCGGGCCCCGTCCTGCATCAGTAATACGGTATCCTCGATCACCTTCTTGAGATCGCATGCCCGCACGTTCAGATCCTTGGGCTTGGCGAAGTCGAAGAAATTGAGCAGCAGCTTGTTGAGCCGGTCGATCTCGACAATGATCCGGGATATGTAGGCGACGCGGTGATCGTTGTCCGGTATCTCCCCCTTAAGAGCCTGGGCCGTGGTCTTGATGCCGGCAAGAGGGTTGCGTATCTCGTGGGCGATGCCCGAGGTCAACTCGCCCACGGTGGCGAGCTTGTCCATCTTCAGGAGCTCCTGCTCGAGCTGGTGGATTTCGGTGATATCGGTCAGGACAACTGCGGAACATCCGCCGGAAAGGGGTATCCTGTTCAACCTGACGGTTATCCGATCTTTCCCTTTGGTGCGGAGCATGATGTCCTTCTTCCCGGCGTTCTGCCGGAACATGCCCCTGATATTGATCTCTTTCAAGCCCTCGCGTTCGATGCCCAGGTACTCCAGGGCGGCCCTGTTTGCATAGGAAACGGCACCGGTCTCATCGGCCAGCATGACCCCCACGGGCAAGACCTCGAGCACCTCGGATACGTGCGTATCAAGCATGTCGTCCATAGTAACCGACAACCCCGAAAACCTCCAGAAGATTTTGACCACCTTATGACACTTTTTGCCTTGATAAATTATATCGATAATAATAAGTTTTTTCTACTAAATTTTATAACAAACTTTCCCGAAGAAGATATTGACACCAGCTAGCTCTTCATATATATGTCAAAAAGTGCCATTTGGTGTCAATGGACCTTGGGGGCGAAGGTGTTTAAAGGGCATTACGTAAATTCCATAAACGAGAAGGGCAGGCTGAGCATTCCATCGAAGTTCCGGGATGTGCTGAGCCAGTGGGACACCGACCATCTCATCATCACGAAAAGCCTCGATAAATGCCTCATGGCCTTTGCCTCCGAAGATTGGGAAAAAATGGAGAGAAAGGCCTCCTCCCTCTCCACGGTCAGAAAAGCGGATATCATCTTCAAACGGCATGTCATGGGTTCCGCCGAGGAGTGCCAGATCGATTCACAGGGCCGGATCCTCGTTCCCGCCAGCCTGCGCGACTATGCCGACCTCAAAAAGAAGTGCCTTATCGTGGGTATCGTAGACCGCTTCGAGATCTGGGACATCGAGATATACGACGCATACATGAAGGAGGCCCTGAAAGATCCCGAGAGCTTGAGGACGGAACTCGCAGAGCTGGGTCTGTAGGCCTATGCAGCACGTGCCGGTACTCCTCAGCGAGGTCCTGGAGGTAATGATGCCACACCGTGGAGGCCGATATTTTGACGGCACCTTGGGGTATGGCGGTCACGCCCGGGCGATTCTCGAGAAAAGCGCGCCGGACGGGCGGCTCGCAGGCGCCGATCTCGACGAGGCCGCCGTCTCCAGACTCAGGGAGACGCTGGCGGAATACGCGGGCAGGGTACATATTTTTCGGAGCAATTATAGTGACATAGATAGGATATGCGCGATGCTGGGATGGGAAAATCTCGATGGTGTCCTGCTGGATCTGGGGATGTCATCGACCGCCCTCGATGATCCTGATCGAGGGTTTTCTTTTATGAGGCAAGGACCTCTGGACATGAGGTTTTCCGCCGAGAACCCGCTGAGCGCGGATACAGTCGTGAATACCTATGACGAGCACCGGCTCGCCTCCCTGATCCGCGCCTATGGCGAAGAGCGCTTCGCCACGCGCATTGCGCGGCGCATCGTGGAATCCCGCCCGGTGAAGTCCACCACGGAGCTTGCCGAGATTGTGTCGTCGGCCATTCCGAGACGCTTCTGGCCGAAGAAGATCCACCCGGCCACCAAGACCTTCCAAGCCATCCGCATGGAGGTCAATCAGGAAATCGAGAGCCTCCAGAGCTTTCTCCCCAAGGCGGTGTCGCTGCTGGCCCCCGGCGGCGTGATCGCGATCATATCGTTCCACTCACTCGAAGACCGCATCGTGAAGCGTTTTTTTGCCGGCACACCGGAACGCTTTGTCTATCCCCGGGGGCTGCCCGCCCCTGCGCCTGAGGAGCCGCGACTGCTCAAGCCCGTCACCCGCAAATCCATCACCCCTTCAGAAGAAGAGGTCAGGAACAACCCGCGATCACGGAGCGCCCGCCTGAGAGCGGCCAGGAGGCTCTCATGAAAGGCCGCGACACTGTGGACTTCCTGCCCGTCTTTCTCGTCATACTCTCCTTTTTCATGGCATGGGCGCTCTTCCACATCTGGACCCGGCACATGGCCACTGAGCTCGGCTATGCCATAACGGCCGAGCAGACACAGCAGGAGAATCTCCTGAGCGAGAACAAATCGCTGAAACTGGAGATATCCACCCTGAAGAGCTCCCGGCGCCTCGAAGAGATCGCGAAAAGCAAGCTGGGCATGAAATCGCCCAGCCCCGAACAGGTGGTGTACCTATGGCTGGGCGAGTAAAGGCTGTCCGGATCCTGCTCATTTTTCTCCTGGCGGCCATAGGGTCGCGGGCATTCTATCTCCAGGTCTTGCACCCCGATACCATTATATCCCGCGCCCACAAGAAGTTCGATCACGACGTCAAGCTGAGCTCGTACCGGGGCACGGTATACGACAAGAGCGGGCAGCCGCTGGCCATCAGCCTGGAGGTGAAGTCCATCGCCGCAAACCCCCGGCTCATCGGCAACCCCTCATCGGCTGCCGCAAAGCTGGCACGGGTGCTGAAAATCAACGAGCATTCCTTGAAGAAGAGGCTTCAGTCCGACAAGTATTTCGTCTGGATCAAGCGCCATGTCTCGCCCGACGAAGTGGCGAAGGTGGAGGCGCTGAACATCAAGGGCATCGGCTACTACCACGAGCCCAAGCGGTTCTATCCCGAGGGCGAATCCATGGCGAACGTGCTGGGGCTCGTGGGCATCGACGGCCGGGGCCTCGAAGGCCTGGAGCTTCTCTACGACGGTATCCTCCAGGGCAAGCCCAGGCACGTCGATGTCCGCAAGGACGGGTTCGGCAGGATCATCTACGCCCGGGGGCTCTCGCCCGACGAGGCCAAGGACGGCTCCACCATCTGGCTCACCATCGACCGCAGGCTCCAGTACATCGCCTTCTCCGAGCTCGAGCGCGCGGTCAGGGAAAACAAGGCCGCCTCGGGCTTTGTCATCATCACCAACCCCACCACCGGGGAAATCTACGCCATGGCCTCTTATCCGAGCTTCAATCCCAACACGGGCTCGTATAAAAACCTGCAGGGCCACAAGAACCGGGCCGTGGTGGACCGCTTCGAGCCCGGATCGGTCATCAAGCCCATGTGGGTCGGCTGGGGAATGGAAAACGACCTCATGAAGCCCTCCCAGATCGTCTTCTGCGAAAAAGGCAGGTTCTCCTACCACCGGGTCGTCTTCAACGATCACGAAGAGTACGGGTGGCTTCCGGTCAGGGATGTCATCAAGTTCTCGAGCAATATCGGCATGGTTAAGCTGCTCGACCCGGTCAGGGCGGCCGACATGTATGCATGCATGGATCTCTTCGGCCTTCTGAACCCCACGGGCATCGAGTTCCCGGGTGAGCCCGGCGGACTGGTCAGGGAGCCAAGGGCATGGACCAGCGTCGACAAGGCCGCAATTTCCTTCGGCCACGGCTTTGCCGTGACCGGCATCCAGCTCATCACCTCGTTCAATGCCATGATCAACGGGGGCATGCTCCTGAAACCCTACCTCGTGGATCACGTGGCCGATGCCAAAGGCACCGAGATCCAGTACTTCCGGCCCACCATCGTCCGCAAGGTCATCTCACCGGCCGTCTCCCGGGAGATCGTGGACATCCTTTCGTCCGTGGTCGCCAAGGGCGGCACGGCGGAGGCCGCGAGCCTGAGCACCTATCGGGTCTTCGGAAAGACCGGCACGGCCCAGAAGATCGACCGGCTGACCGGGGCCTACTCCAAGAGCGACTATATTTCCACCTTCATGGGAGGAATCATCGATGCGAGCGGGAGGCCGAGGCTGAGCGTGATCGTGTCCGTCAACGAGCCGCGGCCCCATTATTACGCGAGCATCGTGGCTTGTCCCGTGTTCAAAAGGATAGTACAGAAGAGCGCCAGCATTATGGACATCAGCCCGAGCATCACGGTGGCCAGCAAAGGAGGAGCGGGTGATGAAGGCATCTGAGGCAGCCGCCATCCTCGACGGAGCGCGGATCACAGGGACGGTCGGTGAGTTTTCCCGCCTGCGGGCGAACTCTCGGTCCATCCGGCCCGGTGATGCGTTCATCGCGGTGAAGGGAAGCGCCGACGACGGCCACCGGTATATCGAAGATGCCATCAAGGCAGGCGCGAGTGTGGTCTTCTGCAACCCCGGGACCTGCACGGCCAATTCCCACGCCGCCACCACCATCGAGGTCCCGGACACCCGGGAGGCCCTGAGGCGGCTCCTGCCTGCGCTGTACCCAGAGGCCGGGAGGTTGAGGCTCATAGGGATCACCGGCACCAACGGCAAAACCACGACATCCTATCTCCTTGAATCGGTCCTGAAGGCGGCGGGCAGGGAGCCGGGGGTGATCGGCACCATCAACATGCGCCATCACGATGTCAGCGTCTCTTCGTCGGTCACGACGCCGGGGCCGCTCGACCTCTTCGAGCAGCTCGACTCCATGGCCCGCGCCGGCGTGGATACCTGCGTGATGGAGGTGAGCTCCCATTCCCTCGATCAGGACCGGGTCATGGGACTCACGTTCGACTGCGGCATATTCACGAACCTGAGCCAGGATCACCTCGACTATCACCAGGACATGGAAGCGTATTTCCTTGCCAAGAAAAGGCTCTTCGATGCCTATCTGAAGGGCGCCGCGGTCATTAATGCCGACGATGCCTTCGGGCAGCGACTCGTCAGGGACCTCCCCGGTGCCCTCACCTACGGCAGACAGAGCGACGCCCTGATCCGGGTCCGTTCACTGAGAGCAGACAACGAGGGCCTGCATCTTACACTGTCGAGCCCGGCAGGGGATCTGCACCTCGACACCCGGCTCATGGGAGAGGTCAACGCGTATAACATCATGGCCTGCGTGGGTACATCCATCGCCTCGGGGATCGACATGGGGGCCGTCGTCTCGGGGATAGAAGCCCTCCGGGAGGTCCCGGGCAGGATGGAGCCGGTGAGAAACCGCCTGGGGCTGACCGTTCTCGTGGACTTCGCCCACACCCCGGACGCCCTCCGGCACGCACTTGCCTCGGCCAGGTCGCTCACGAAGGGCAGGCTCATCTCCGTGTTCGGCTGCGGGGGCGACCGCGACCGGGCAAAGAGGCCCTTGATGGGCTCCATCGCGGCCCGGGCCTCGGATGTCGTTATCGTGACCTCGGACAACCCCCGAAGCGAAGATCCGGCCGCCATCATCAAGGACATCGTCGCCGGGATCGACGACCGGAGCAGGCTGATGGTCGAGCCTGACCGCCGCGAGGCCATACGGCTCGGGATCGGCCTGATGAAAAGCGGCGATTGCCTGCTCATTGCAGGGAAAGGCCACGAGACCTATCAGATCATCGGCTCGCAGAGGCTGTCTTTCGACGACAGGGTCTGCGCCGCGCAGTGCCTGGAGGAGGTGAGCAGGCCGTGAAGCTCGTCGCCTTTGACGCAGCCGAATGCGCAGGCGGAACCGTCGTGTACGGCAGCCCCGAGATCGTTTTCACCGGCGTGTCCACCGACACCCGGACCATCCGCGGGGGAGACCTGTTCGTGGCGCTTGCCGGCGAGCGCTTCGACGGCCATGCGTTCGTGGCCGAGGCCTTCTCGCGGGGCGCCGCCGGTGCGGTGGTCATGCAGGACGGGTTCCGAGGCCCGGGCACGGTCATCGCTGTTGAAGACACGCTCGCGGCCCTAGGGGACATCGCAGCGTTCATCAGAAACCACTATCACCCCGTTGTGGTGGGCATCACCGGATCGGCGGGTAAAACCACCATCAAGGAGCTGTGCGCCTCGATACTCTCCCTTGAAGGAAGGTGCCTCAAGACCGAGAAGAACTACAACAACCTCATCGGCGTGCCGTTGAGCATGCTCGGTCTCTCGGACGAGCACCGCTTCGCGGTCATCGAGATGGGGACGAACCGCTTCGGAGAGATCGACCGCCTCGCGTCCATTGTCCGTCCCCAAGCGTCCATTCTCACCAACATCAACCCCGTGCACTTGAGCGGGTTCAGGAGCATCTCGGGCGTCATCCGGGAGAAGCAGGCCATTTTTTCCCATACGGCGCAAGACGGCATCGCCGTGATCGATCCGCACCAGGAGCACATGGACAAGGTGGTCATTCCCTCAGGCCTTGCCCGGTTCACCTACTCCTGCCGCGGCAAGGCGGACGTGACCCTGAAGGAGGTGCTCCACCAGAGCCTGGACGGCACCGAAATCGTGATGGATGCGGCGGGCAGGGAGATCCGGACGAAAGTCCTGCTGCCGGGAATGCACAACGTCGTCAACTCCCTGGCTGCGGCGGCATGCGCCCTGGCTTTAGGCATCGACCCGGAGAAGATCTCCCGCGGCATCGCGTGCGCGCGGTTTCCGGGCATGCGCTCGGAGGTCATCGTGTACCGGGGGGTTTCCATTATCAACGACTCCTACAACGCCAACCCGGCCTCCATGAAGGCGGCGCTTGAGGTGCTCGTTGAATCGCCGCATACGTACCGGGTGGCCGTCCTGGGCGACATGCTGGAGCTGGGCGGCGAGGCGGAGCACTGGCATGCAGAGCTGGGGAAATGGGTGGCCCAGGCCGGGGTAGACCGGCTCGTCGTCACCGGGGAAATGGCCCGGGTCATAGCGGATGAAGCGCTCCGGCAGGGGATGGACCCCGGGTCGGTCCGCATTGCCCTGAACCGGGAAGAAATCCTGAAACACCTCCTCGATGTGCTGGACAGGGATGCCGCCGTGCTGGTCAAGGCATCCCGGGGCCTGCATCTCGACGAGGTGGTGACACAGCTCAAGGCGGTGGGCTGATCATGCTGTATCATATCCTCTACCCACTCCACACGGACTTCGCGATCTTCAATGTCTTCAAGTACATCACCTTCCGGTCGATCTACGCCACCATCACCGCCCTGGCCATCTGCCTGTGGCTGGGCCCATGGTTCATCAGAAAGCTCACCGAGCTCAAGCTCAAGGAACGGATCAACGGCTACACCCCCAAGACACACCAGGGGAAGTCCGGAACTCCCACCATGGGAGGCATCCTGATCATCTCGGCCGTGGCCTTGTCCACGCTCCTGTGGGTGGACCTGGCGAACCTCTACATCTGGATGGGTATGATCATCCTGCTGAGCTTCGGGCTGCTGGGATTCGTGGATGATTATCTCAAGACCATCAAGGGAAACATGAAGGGGGTGCCGGGACGGGTCCGGCTCGTGGCGGAATTCGCCGTCGCCGCGCTGATCGGGTATATCCTTATTAATATACCGGGCTTCGACCGATCCATCGTGATCCCCTTCTTCAAGAACATATCCATCGACTTAGGCGCTTTCTACGTTCCCTTTGCCATGCTGGTGATCGTGGGAAGCGCGAACGCCGTCAATCTCACCGACGGACTCGACGGGCTGGCGATCGGTCCCTGTACGATCGCAGCGGCGACCTATCTCATCTTCGCGTACGTGACAGGAAACTTCAAGGCGGCTTCATACCTCCAGTTCCCCTTCATCTCCGGTGTCGGAGAGCTCTCGATCTTTCTCGGCGCCCTGGTGGGCGCAGGCATGGGGTTCCTCTGGTACAACGCCTACCCCGCCCAGGTGTTCATGGGCGATGTGGGCTCGTTGAGTCTGGGAGGAATCCTGGGAACAGTGGCACTTATTACCAAACAGGAGGTGCTGCTGGTGGTGGTCGGAGGGATTTTCGTGATGGAGGTGGTGTCTGTCGTCCTGCAGGTGGGATTCTTCAAGTACACGAAAGGCAGACGCATATTCCGAATGGCCCCCATTCACCATCATTTCGAGCTCAAGGGATGGCCGGAGCCCAAGATCATCGTGCGGTTCTGGATCATCTCGCTCATGCTGGCGCTGGTGGCCATTTCGACCCTGAAACTGAGGTAAAGGCTATGGGAAAGAATGAACAGGAACTCCATTATCTGCAGATGATCATCGATTTTTACGTAGATCATGAGGACAAGCGCATTGCCGCGCTCCTCATGAGGATCAGCGAGAGCCTGGAAAGGATGCGGGCTTGCGCGTAGTCGTATGGGGCACGGGCCGGACGGGCCTGGACACGGCGCGGGAGATGATCAGGCAGGGCCACGAGGTGCGCCTCGTGGACGAGAAGCCTGCGCGGTCAGGCTTGGACCTGCCGGTTACCCAACTGAGCAGGGAAGACATGCTCTGGGCCGACCTCGTAATCCCGAGCCCCGGGATTCCGAGGTTCCACCCCATGCTCGGCCAGGCGAAAAAGGTGCTCTCAGAGGTGGAGGTGGCGTCTTCGCTGCTCACGGGCACACTCATCGCCGTCACGGGCACCAACGGCAAGACGACCACCACCACGCTCATCCACGAAATTCTCTGCCGGGCGGGTCTCGACGCGGGCATCGGGGGGAACATCTCGCCGCCGCTCATTTCGCTCGTCGAGCGCAATCCCCGCTACGTGGTCGCCGAGATCAGCACCTTCCAGATGGAGTGGATCGAGCGGTTCAGGCCCCGCATCGGCGTGTGCCTGAACATCACCCCGGACCATCTGGACCGGTACCGGGACTTGGACGAATACGTGCTGTACAAGAAGATCATGTTCAAAAATCAGACGCAGGACGACATCGCGGTGCTCAACGACGACGATCCGTATCTGAAGGACGTGGACGGCCGCGCGCGCCGGGCAGGCTTTTCGTTTTCCAGCCCGGCCTCGCAAGACGGCGCGTTCATCAGGGGATCGCGCATCTTCTTCCAGGGAAGCATCGAAGGGCCGGGCCCCCTGCTCCCCCAAGACAGGGAGCTCGGCAACGGCTTGAAGGAAGACATGCTCGCCTCGGCCCTGGTGGCACGGCTGCTGGGCATCGACTCTGAGGCGGCCCAGGAGGTGTTCGCCTCTTTTCCGGGGATCCACCACCGGTTCGAGCACGTGGCGACCATCGACGGCGTGACCTTCGTGGACGACTCCAAGGCGACCAATGTGGGCGCACTGGAAACGGCGCTGTCCGGGATGCAGGGGCAGGTGATCCTCATCCTCGGAGGCAAGGACAAGGGAGGCGACTTCTCGCACATCGCGAAGCGTTTCAGGGAAAAGATCCGCCTGGCCGTCGTGCTGGGCGAGGCCGCCGGCAGGATCAGGCGCGAGGTGGCGGATTTCGTGGAAACGAAAGCTGCGCCGGACATGCAGCAGGCGGTCAGGACGGCATTCGAAAAGGCGGAAAGCGGCGACACGGTGCTCCTGAGCCCGGGATGCGCCAGCTTCGACATGTTCAACAGTTATGCCCACAGGGGAGATGTGTTCCGGCAATGCGTACACTCGATCAGATAATGCCCGAGATGGATTTCGACATGGTCTTCCTCATGGCCACGCTCATGCTGCTGGTCATGGGGACGGTCATGATCTTTTCCTCGAGCTATTTCATATCCAAAGAGGTGTACGACGACAGCTTTGCCATGATCGGGAAGCATCTCTTCCATCTGGGAGTGGGGATCGTGGCGATGGGGTATCTCATCCACGCGGACTATCGAAAGTTCAATACCCGTATCTTCGCCCTGGCCGCCCTGGGTGCCGGAATCGTCGCGTGCATCCTGTGTTTCGTCCCGGAAATCGGCGTCTCCGGAGGCCATGCGCGAAGGTGGATCAGGGTCCCCTTTCTCACGGTGCAGGCATCCGAGATCTTGAAGATCGCCCTCATCTTCTATCTCGCCTATTCCCTGTGCAAGAAAACCAAGAAGATCCGGGACTACCGGTACGGCGTTCTGCCCGTTCTTGCGGTCGTAGGCTTGAGTGCCCTGCTCATCCTCGTCGAGCCCGACTTCGGCACCGCCGCCACCATCGGGATATGGTCGATCTTCATCCTTTTCATTGCCGGCATGCGGATCAGGCACCTGGTCCTCACCCTGCTGGTCATACTGCCGGCCGGGATCCTCATGATGCTCCTGGAGCCCTACCGCAGGGCCAGGCTGCTCGCCTTCACGGATCCGTGGGAGGACATGCACGGTATCGGATACCAGACCGTGCAGTCCATGGTGGCCCTTGCCAGCGGAGGCATCTTCGGCTCGGGCCTGGGCGAAGGCACCCAGAAGCTCTTCTTCCTTCCCGCACCCCACACCGACTTCATCCTCTCGGTCCTGGGGGAAGAGCTCGGGTTCATCGGCGTTCTGTTCATCGTGGCGCTCTTCGGCCTCTGGATCTGGAGAGGATACACCATCGCCATGGCCACGAACGACGACTTCGGGTTCCTCCTGGTCGTCTCTGCCGTCTCCCTCATGGGACTGCAGGCCATCGTGAACATGGGGGTGGCCATGTCCGTCTTCCCCACTACGGGCATCGCCCTTCCCTTCTTCAGCTACGGAGGATCAAGCCTGGTGACCGCCATGGTGGCCTCGGGCATCGTGCTCTCGGTTTCGCGGAGGGCCCGGCTATGAGGATGATCATCACCGCAGGGGGGACGGGGGGGCACATCATGCCGGCCGTGGCCATTGCCGAGGCGGTCAGGGAGCTTTCTCCCGGGACCCGGATCCTGTTCATAGGGACGGACCGCGGCATGGAGGAGCGGATCGCGGGGCTCTATGGACTTGATTTCACGGCGATCAGGGCGCTGGGCATCAAGGGCAAGTCGCCGGTCCAGGTGGGAAGAGCTGCGGCGACAAACACGGCGGCCCTCTTCAAGGCGCTGAAGATCGTCCGTTCGTACCGGCCCGACTGGGTCGTGGGCACGGGCGGGTATATCACCGGCATGGTGGTGCTTGCAGGCTACCTCCAGGGAGCCGCCTGCGCGATCCAGGAGCAGAACAGCGTCCCGGGCCTGACCAACCGGCTCCTTTCTCGATTCGCCGGCCGGATCTTCCTGGCGTTCCCGGATACCCGCGGGGCGTTTTCCCAGCGAAAATCCGTGGTCTCAGGCAACCCCGTACGCGCGGACATCATCCGGGGCAAAAAGGCGGAGCGCGGGCAAAGCCTCCTCGTCCTGGGCGGATCGCTGGGCGCCGGGAGCATCAACGAGGCCGCGGTCGAGGCCCTGAGTATCCTCAAGCAAGAAGGCCTGGTCCCGGATGTCATCCATCAGTGCGGGCCGAGGGACTACGACCGGGTCGTGAACGCCTACCGCGACATGGGGCTGCCCGCCCAGGTGCACGCCTTCATCGACGATATGACACCGGTCTACAACATGGCCTCGCTTGCGGTGTGCCGGTGCGGCGGGCTCACCCTTGCCGAGCTCTCCGCCATGGCCATCCCCGCGATCATGGTCCCCTACCCCCATGCCGCCGACGACCATCAGACAGCCAATGCCCGGTACGTGGAATCTCACGGGGGCGGGTGGATAATCCCGGACAGGGAGCTGAGTCCCCAGAGGCTCGCAGGCGAAATCAAGACGCGTTACTTCGAGAAAACCACATTGGAGAAAGCGGCTTCCTGTATCGCCGGGCTCGGGCTCGGGCAGGGATCTCAGTCTATTGCACAGGAGATACTTCGATGTTCAGGGGCATAAGCAGAATACACTTTGTCGGCATCGGCGGCATCGGCATGAGCGGCATTGCCGAGCTGCTCATCAACCTTCGTTTCTCGGTATCCGGTTCGGACGTATCCGACTCGGACACCGTGGCCCGGCTGCGCACTATGGGCGCCCGGATCGAAATCGGCCACAATGCCGGCCACCTGGGCGACGCCCAGGTGGTTGTGTATTCCTCGGCCGTGGGCCTGGACAACCCTGAATGCGTGGCCGCAAAGGCAAAGGGCCTGCCGGTGATCCCCAGGGCCGAGATGCTCGCGGAGATCATGCGGATGAAGCACTCCATCGCCATCGCCGGGACCCACGGCAAGACCTCCACCACCTCCATGCTCGCGACCATCCTCGCGGTGGCGGACCTGGACCCCACCGCGGTCATCGGCGGCAAGCTCGACATGTTCGGCTCCAACGCGCGCCTGGGCGAAGGGGACCTTCTGGTGGCCGAGGCGGACGAGAGCGATCGCTCGTTCCTCAAACTCGCGCCCGTCGTGGCAGTGGTGACGAATATCGAAAAGGAGCACATGGACTGCTACCGCGATCTCGACGATATCCTGAACACCTATGTCCAGTTTTTGAACAAGGTCCCCTTCTTCGGATTCAACATGGTCTGCCTGGACAACGAGCATGTCCAGCAGATCCTGCCCCGGCTGGAGAGAAAGGTCGTGACCTACGGCTCCCATACCCAGGCCATGTACCGGTACACGGACCCCGTGTTCGAGGGCCTGTCCTCACGGTTTACCGCCCACCGCAACGGCGGCACCCTGGGCGAGGTGAGACTGTCCGTACCGGGGATCCACAACTGTCTCAACGCCCTGGCGACCATAGGCACGTGCATGGAGCTCGGGCTGGACTTCGAGCTAGTCAGAAAGGGCCTTGCAGCATACAAGGGGGTCCAGCGCAGGGCCCATATCAGGGGGGAGAGAGGCGGCATCACGGTCATGGACGACTACGGCCACCATCCCACTGAAATCAAGGCAACTCTGAGTGCGCTGAAAAACGGCTTTCCCGGCCGGCGGATCATCGCGGTCTTTCAGCCCCACCGCTACACGCGGACCAGGGATCTCTTCGATGATTTCGTCACCGCGTTCTACGACGCATCCAGGCTGCTCATCACCGAGATCTACCCCGCATCGGAAAAGCCCATCGAAGGGGTGTCGGGCAAGATGCTCTGGGAGAGCATCCAGGCACACGGGCACCGTGACGCACACTACGTGGAGGACAAGAACGGCATCCCGGAAAAGCTCATGGAAAGCGTAAAAGAGGGAGACCTGGTTGTCTTCCTGGGGGCAGGCGATATCTGGAGACAGGGATTGAAGGTTCTGGAGATGATCGGATGAAGGAGTACGCGTCCGTCAATGCATGCGATCTGACGACCATGCACTGCGGCGGCACCATCGCCACGCTGTACGAGCCCGAGACGAAAGAGGAGCTCACATCCCTCCTTGGCGGTCTCGACGCCTTTGTCGTGATTGGGGGAGGCTCCAACTTGATCTTCTCCGACGGCCTTATCACGACCGCCGTGATCAGGCTCGGAAAGGCCTTTTCTTCGCTGAGCATCGAGGGCGGCGCCCTGCATGCGGCAGCGGCGACACCGCTAAAGGCCCTGCTTCAGTACTGCCTCAGGAACAACCTGTCCGGACTCGAGTTCATGTCGGGGATCCCAGGCACCGTGGGCGGTGCAATCGCCATGAACGCGGGCACGCCGGACAAAGGCATTATGGACGCGGTCCTGGAGGTGGAATACGTGGACGGCACGGGTACCCATGTGGTGAAAAGGGACGCGATCCACTACGGATACCGCCGGGGCGGATTCGACTCCCGCGCGGTCGTCACCTCTGCCCGTCTGTGTGTTCAGCCGGGCGCCCCGGAAGAGATCGCCGCGACCATGGAGTCCTATCTTCTCAAGAAAAAGAACCAGCCCGGGGGATTCAGCAGCGGGTCCATGTTCAGAAACCCTCCGGGCTCGGCCGCCGGGCACCTCATCGAGCAGGCAGGGCTCAAGGGCTTGCGGATCGGCGGCGCAAAAATATCCGAGATTCACGGGAATTTCATCATCAACGATGGGAATGCGACCACTGCCGACATCAGGTCTCTTCTCCATATGATCAAGGAGCGGGTCAAAGAGAGGTTCGGGATTGAATTGCAGGAGGAGGTAAAAATCATTGATGAACGATTATAAAAAAACAAAAAAGATCGCCTCCAAGAAAAAAACGCTCTCCAAGATCAACCTTGCCATCCGGGTGTCCATCTGGCTCTGCCTCGGTGTTTCCGGGGCCCTGATCGTGTTTTGCGGGACAGCGTACGTGGTCAACTCCGAGCTGTTTCACGTACGCGAAATCACGATCAAGGGCAACGAGCACATGGACAAGGACGAGGTGCTGGCCCTGCTCGATATCGAAGAGGGCGGCAATATCCTGGGATGGGACATGGACGCGGCGCGGCAGAGACTGCTGACCCACCCCTGGATCAAGGATG
The DNA here is from genome assembly GCA_018436855.1 of Deltaproteobacteria bacterium. Classification (GTDB taxonomy): domain Bacteria; phylum Desulfobacterota; class Desulfomonilia; order UBA1062; family UBA1062; genus Phosphitivorax. The sequence continues at coordinate 74,659 of JAHDKO010000013.1, forward strand.
TGGGCATCACCCGGGGCTTCATTCCCACCGGGGTCGGGGTCCGCATTACGGAGCACCGGCCCACGGCCACACTCATTCTCAAGGACAAGCCCTACCTGATCTCGGAGGACGGGGTGGTGTTTGCCTCCGCCCCGGAGGACAACTTCGGGCTCATGATCCAGGCACGGGAGTTTGCCCCGTCCCGGGGCGAGGAAGATCTCCACGACGTGCTCAAATCGGCCATCCGGGCGGTCTCCATCGTGGAGTCGAAAGGTCTCAAGGTCAGGGACCTGGTTATCGAGGCAGGCGGCGTCATGAACATCAGACTTGACAAAGGCATAACCCTTGTCATTCTTGGAGAAATGACCCCGCTGAAGGTGGATATGGCGCTCAAAGCCATGCGTGAGATCAAACCGACATGCGGAACCATCATGGATCTGACATGCGAGGACAAAATCGTTTTACGGAATAGAGGGGGTTATGGCAGCGAGGGATAGGATCATCGTCGGGCTCGATATCGGAACCACCAAGATCTGCTGCATCATCACCGAGCTGAAGGAGAACGGGGACATCGAGGTGATCGGATTCGGCATCTCGGAGTCCAAGGGTCTGCGCAGGGGATTGGTGGTGAACATGGAGCACACGGTCGAGGCCATCGGGTGCGCGGTGGAAGATGCCGAACGGATGGCCGGGATCCGGGTGGACGAGGTGTTCACCGGGATTGCGGGGGGCCACATCCAGGGGATCACCACCAGCGCGGTTATCTCGGTCAAGGGCGAGGACATCACGCCTGCTGACAAAAAACGGGTGGTGGACCAGGCCCGGGAGTTTGCCAAGCCCGTGGGCGTGGAGATCATCCACGTGCTCACCCAGGAGTTCTGCGTGGATGATATCAGCGGCATCTCCGACCCGGTGGGCATGGCAGGATCAAAACTTCAGGCGCATGTTCACATCGTCACCGGTTCCATATCAGCGGTGAGCAACATCACCAAGTGTGCGCAGAAAGCCGGCCTGGGGCTCCAGGACATCGTCCTCCAGCAGATCGCCTCGGCGGCGGCGATCCTCACCCCCGACGAGATGCAGCTGGGCGTCATCCTCATGGACATCGGCGGGGGCACCACGGATATTGCGGTGTTCAACGAAGGGGCCATCCGCCACACCGCGGTCCTCGCCCTGGGCGGGGACCACATCACCAACGACATTGCGGTGGGCATCCGGACCCCGATCGCCGAGGCGGAGCGCCTGAAGGTCAAATACGGACACGCCATTGCCGCCAGGGTATCCACGGACGAGCAGATCGAGGTGCCCTCCATCGGCGGAGACACGATAAATACAGTACCAAGGAGAATCCTTGCGGAAATCATCGAATCACGGGTGGAAGAGCTCTTTAAGCTGGCATACACGGAGATACGCAACACTGGACTGGCCGAGAACACGTCGGCGGGACTCGTGCTCACCGGCGGGGCTTCATCCCTGGAAGGCGTAGCACAGCTCGCCGAGAGCATCATGCACCTGCCCGTCCGTGTGGGCTATCCCCGCGGAGTCAAAGGGCTGGTCGAGCTGGTGAACAGCCCTGCCTATGCAACAGCGGTGGGCCTGTGCATCTACGGGGCCGGCATACCCAGCAACGGCTATAAGGCAAAGAAGGGTTCATCTATGTTCGAGCGGGTGCTGGATCGCATGATCCGGTGGTTTAAAGAGGTCTTTTAGACAGAGGAGGAGACCATGTTTGAGTTGGAAAAAGTGGAAAATACCGGAGCGAAGATCAAGGTCATCGGCGTCGGAGGATGCGGCTGCAACGCGGTCAACAACATGATCGCGGCCAGCCTCAAGGGAGTGGACTTCCTGTCCTGCAACACCGATATCCAGACGTTGAAGTCCTCCCTCTCTCCCAGCAGGGTGCAGATCGGCACCAAGCTCACCCGGGGCCTCGGGGCGGGAGGAGACCCGGAGATGGGCAAAAGCGCGGCCCAGGAGAGTGAGCAGGAGATCCGAAACTCCCTGGAGGGCGCCGATATGGTGTTCATCACCGCGGGCATGGGCGGCGGAACAGGCACCGGTGCATCCCCCATCGTGGCTCGCATCGCCCGGGATATGGGCGCGCTCACCGTGGGCGTGGTCACCAAGCCCTTCCCCTTTGAGGGAAAGCGCAAGATGAAGCAGGCCGAAACCGGTGAGAAAGAGCTCTCCGAACACGTGGACGCCCTGATCGTCATCCCCAACAACCGGCTGCTCAGCATGGCGGGCAAGAACGTGCCCATGCTCCAGGCCTTCCGGATGGCGGACGACATCCTCACCAACGCGGTCAGGGGCATCTCCGACCTGATCAACAACACCGGCCTGGTCAACGTGGACTTCAATGACGTGCGTGCCGTCATGGTGGAAAAGGGCAAGGCGCTCATGGGCATCGGCTACGGATCGGGCGAGAACCGGTCCCAGGAAGCGGCCCAGGCGGCGATCTCATCGCCTTTGCTGGAAGACATGGACATCCAGGGCGCAAAGGGCCTCCTGATCAATATCACCAGCGGCCAGGACATCACCATGGACGAGATCCACGAGGCCTCCACCCTCATCCAGTCTGCGGCCCATGAAGACGCAAACATCATCTGGGGCGTGGTCATCGACGAGAACATGCACGAGCAGATGGCCATCACGGTCGTGGCCACCGGTTTTTCCAGCAAGCCCGTCGTGCTCTCCAGCACCACCGAGGAACCGGTGATCCAGCACACCCGTGAAAAGCAGACCGCCACGGTCATCGACTACAACCGGCCGGCGTTCATGCGGAAGAAGGAGCTGGGCGGCGAGAAAGAGGTGGTCAGGCTGGGCATGGTCGTGGACGACAGCATTCTCGACGAGGACACCTACAATGTCCCCACGTTCTTAAGAAAGAAGGCCGACTAGGGAATCGTCGATGAGACCGACACGGGTCGAGATCGATCTGTGCGCCATCAAGGGCAACCTCGATGCCATCCGCGCATGGACGAAGACCAGGATCATGATGGCCATCAAGGCCGACGCATACGGCCACGGGGCACATGTGGTGGGGAGATTCGTCCAGGAACAGCGCGCGGCCGACATGCTCGGCGTGAGCTGCATCGAGGAGGGCGTCCATCTCAGGGAGGCGGGTGTATCCCTGCCCATCCTCAACTTCGGCCTCATCAGCAGCTCACAGGAAGACTGCGACACCATCTTCTCCCACCGGCTCACCCCCACCCTGGTGGATCGTGCCCCGGTGGAAAGCCTCATCGCAGGCGCCAGGAAATGGAACCGCCCCATCGGCGTGCACATCAAAACCGATACCGGCATGGGCAGGCTCGGCTTCGATCCCGAGGAAGCCGTCGAGCTGGCCCGGTATCTCTCCGGAGTTCCGGAAATCACGATATCGGGCGTCTACACCCATTTCCCTGTCTCCGATATGCCCGGACACCCCTTCACCTCTTCCCAGCTGGCGGCGTTCAACGGGTTCGCCGGCCGGCTGAAATCGCTGGACATCCCAGCAGGCATCCGGCACTGTGCGAACTCGGGCGCCATCCTCAACCATCCCGAATCCTACCTGGACGTTGTACGGCCGGGTATCCTCTGTTACGGGCTCTATCCCTCGCATGAGCTGCCCAAGACCCTCGAGGTGGTCCCCGCCATGACGCTCAAGTCAGCCATCATGTTCGTCAAGCGGATCAGAAAAGGGACCGGTCTGTCGTACGGACTCACCTACCGCACCTCGAAAGACACCTATATAGCAACGATACCCGTCGGGTATGCCGATGGATTCGCCCGCTCGCTGTCGAACATCGCACGGGTGACCATCCGGGACAAGACCTACCCCGTGGTGGGCAGGGTCTGTATGGACCAAACCCTCATAGACCTGGGCGACGATCTCTATCCCATGGGCGAAGAGGTGGAGATCTTCGGCCGCGGCTCCATCACCGCAGAAACGCTGGCCGCCTGGAACAACACGATTCCCTACGAGATCACCTGCAACATGAGCAGGAGGGTTCCGCGCACCTACTCCCACAACCTTCCCTAACTCGATGCCGTAAAAGTGAATAGACATTCATTTCTCCGTTGACATCCCGCCTCGCAGACCGTATAATGAATGCCTAATTTCTTGCGTGATTTTTTAAGAGGGAGGATTTCGTGTCAGATAATAGCAAAGTTATGAACAGGTGGATTGTCGTCATCGGGGCAGTAGCCATTCAGTTGTGCCTGGGAGCCATCTATGCTTGGTCGGTCTTCACGCCGAAGCTCGCAGACCCTGCGGGGCCCTATGCCTTCTCCGTCAAAGAGACCCAGTGGGTGTTCTCGCTCGGACTCTTGAGCTTCGCGGTGGTCATGATCATTGCCGGCCGCATGCTGGGGAAGATCTCAGCCCGGGCCCTGGCGTCCCTCGGCGGCATCGTGCTCGGTGCCGGTTATATCCTGGGCGGCTTCTTCGGGAGCACCTTTGCCACGCAGATGATCTTCATCGGGTTCATGGGCGGAGCAGGCATCGGACTTGCCTATGTGGTCCCTATCGCAATCGGCGTCAAGTGGTTCCCTGACAAGAAAGGCCTTATCACCGGCCTGGCGGTCGCCGGCTTCGGGTTCGGCGCGCTGATCTGGGTCAAGGCCGCCGGTGAGTGGTTCAATCTCCTCAACGCGCTGAACCTCTTCGGGCTCGGCGGCGTGCAGAGCGTGTTCATCGTCTATGGGATCGTCTTCCTCGTGATCGTCCTGCTCGGCAGCATCGTCATGGTCGATCCTCCCAGCGGCTGGCTCCCGGCCGGATATACCCCGCCCGCACCGAGCGCGGGCGCCGGGTCGCAGAACGGCGCGGTCGCCTTCGAGACGGGCGAGATGCTGAAGACCCCCCAGTTCTATATGACCTTTCTCACCTTCTTCCTGAGCGCCATGGCCGGCCTGATGGTCATCGGTATCATCAAGCTCTTCGGCATCGATGCGCTCTCGGCAAACGGCATCGACACAGCCGCCGCCTCGGCCATCGCAGGCACCGCCATGGGATTCTATGCCATTTTCAACGGGCTGGGCAGGATCATCTGGGGTTCGCTGTCCGACAAGATCGGCAGGCGGGTATCCATATTCCTGATGTGCCTCCTCCAGGCAGTCATCATGTTCCTGTTCTTTAAGCTGGGCGGGACACAGATAGGCCTCATCGCAAGCGCCTGCATCATCGGGTTCAATTTCGGCGGCAACTTCGCCCTGTTCGCCGCGGTCACTGCCGACTATTTCGGCAACACCACGGTGGGGAAGAACTACGGTTGGGTGTTTCTGTCATACGGCCTTGCAGGGATCGCCGGCCCCCAGATCGCAGGCTACTTCAAGGACGCGGCCGTTCAGTCCGGCACAGGAGTAGACGCCTGGATGACCCCGTTCCTCATCGCGGCCATAGGATGTCTGGTGGGCGCGGTCATCACCCTGGTCAACAGACCGCCGCAGAAGGCCGCCTCTGCTGGGACGGCTGATGCCGGGAGGATGCAGCAGTCCCGCTGATCACCTTCACCTATAATACAAGACTCTTTCACGGGAGGCGGACCTTGAAAAGGTCCGCCTCCTGTTTTGTTATCAATGGCATGTACCTTTAAACGGCAAATCCCGGCCCCGATTCCACCGCAAGCTGCCGGAAATACGATCTTAACCCCGAGAGCCTTCAAAACCCTCCGGTCTTCTCTCCAGAGGGGGTGATCTGTTAGTTCGGACATAGCCTCTGTGTCCGTTATTCATCTTATTTCCCAGGCGGGGTCCGTGTCACGTGGGGAATCTTTGGTAAGGGATTGGTATGAGTTTTTCCATAGGTCTTTTTTTGTACGAGACCTGCTTGATTCGCGGGCGTTGCTGTGGGGGAGCTCTAAAGATGGGGGAGACAAGAGTGCTCGTGGAGTGTGGGTTCGAGGGGGTTGCCGTTCGAACCCACATGGCACCACGATTCCTTGATGCCACCGAAGGAGAGAGTGAGAAGGCGAACCACAGGAAAAAGAAAAGACACCACCCTGTCCTCAGGCAAGCCCACCCTCCTCCCTCGCCGCTTTTCAGTAATGCTCTGCTGCCAACCCTGTCTTTTTAGATCCAATGAACCCATTTTCCATAGTGCTTGGCTACAACCCGGTTTTGAGATCCAAAATCCTGCTTTCCCGAAGAGAATTCACCTTAAATGAATTTTGCCACACTAAAAAGGACACCGAACTGAAAAGGGGAACGGCTTGTCCGGCCGTTCCCCTTTTCCGCCCTTAAAAGAAGGGCTGTTTGTTTAACGTTTTATCACACTGGATATGCTGCTCGTGTAGCTCTGACCGTTGGCATCATACCCGACCACGGCCCAGTACACCTTCGTTCCGGATGGAATGAACCAGTACCAGAGCACCGGGTGCAGGCTGCAGTACGTTCTGCTGCCCGTATAGATGGTCGCGAGATTCTTCTGGTCGAGCGAGGCATATACCTTGAACCTCACCATGCCTTCGGCTCTCCACGAGAAGACGGGGTTGTCCCTCATCACGGCACCCGCTGCAGGGCTGACCGGCTCGATGACGATCTCCTCTTCCTGTACGGATACGGTCACGGTATCCTGACTGCTGGTATCGGTCCCGTCGTACACCCTGAGCCCGAACACATACGTGCCTTTCTCGGTGGGGATAAAGGACGGCGTGGCTGTGTTGGACCCGCTTATCGACACCCTGGTGCCCGAGACCTGGGACCAGATATAAGAAATGGTATCGCCGTCGGGATCGAAGCTGGCGCGGCCGTCCAGGGTCACCTTCTCCCCGATGTTCGCGGTCTGGTTGTCTCCCGCATCGGCGACAGGCACCTGGTTGAGAGCATCAACGGTCACGGTTACGCCGGCTTCGGAAACCGCCTGGCCGTCCGAGACCCTCACCGTGAAGGTCAGCACGCCCGAGGTGGTGGGGGTGAAGCTCGGACTCACCGTATTCGCTCCGGCAAGGTCCACGCTTGCGCCCGAACTCTGCGTCCAGGCATAGGTGAGCGTATCGCCGTCCACGTCGTAGGAGGCCGCAGCACTTAAGGTTACTGTTTCACCCACATACACCAGGACATCATCGCCGGCATCGGCAACCGGGGCATTGTTCAGAGTCAGCACCCTGACGACCACCCGGTCCGGGGTCGACTCGACTCTGCCGTCGGAGACCACCAGCTCGAACTCCCGGGTACCCTCGGAGCCCGCGTCGAAATACGGGGATGCGGTCTGTGCTCCCCGGAGATCCACCTGGATGCCGGCTGTCTGCCGCCATGCATAGCTCAGGGCGTCTCCGTCCGGATCCGACGAGGCGCTGCCGTCAAGCGTTACCCGCTGCCCCACCTGAACGTCCTGATCTCCGCCTGCATTGGCTGTCGGGGCCTGGTTCGCCGCCGCGTTGACCGTGACGATGATCTCGTCGGCCGGGCTTGCGAGAGAGCCATCCGAGCAGGTCACCGAGAAGCGGTACTGGCCCTCGGCGGGGAAGGTGACGGATATATCCTGCCGCTTCATGTCGGGAAGCTGTACACCAGTACCCGAGACCAGCCGCCACTGGTAGGTGAGCGCATCGCTGTTGGGGTCGGATCCCGTTGCATGAAGGGTGACCGGGGTCTGTACCTCGATGGTCATGTCGCTGCCTGCACTGACGCTGGGTGCCACATTCCTGATGGTGATATCAACGGTATCCGTGTCCGATGACTTGCCGTCGAAGCACCTGAGCATGAACCGGTAGACGCCCGCCTTCGAGCCCATGAAGCTGGCAGTGGCCCGGTTGGCGTTCTCGATCTGCACCGAAACCGGTCCCGACACCTGATACCAGGTATACTGCAGGGTGTCTCCGTTGGGATCCCGGGACTGCGATCCGTCGAGGTACACCCTGGTGGGGTTCACGGTTCGATTGTCGCCGGCATCGGCGACCGGCCGGTTATCGGCCGAGTCAGCGGGACTGGAGTTATTGTGGTACTCTTCCAGGTTGGAGATGCCGTCACCGTCGAGGTCTCCCGAGGCATCCGCCGGATTGTCCGGATCCAGGCCATAAGCGACCTCCCAGGAGTCCGGCATTCCATCCCCGTCGGTGTCGAGCCTCAGGGTGATGGTGTCCGAGACCGGGGTGCTCATCCAGTTGCCGGAAGCGTCCCTGAAGTTTGCATATACGGTCTTTGTGCCGTCCCCGGCAGTCAGGGTCCACTGATGGGTAGTTGCATAGGCAACCTCGCTCGACCAGCTGCTGCCGTCGTTGCTGAAACGCATGCCTGCCACGCTGCTTCCCGAATCTGAAGCGGACAGGGTCAAGGTGACCGCCCTGCTGGGGGTCGTGCCGCTGCCGCCGTTGATCACGACCGTTCCGGTGGGTGGGGTCACGTCGGCCGAGCCGGTAGTAATGCTCGCCTCCTGAGAATAACCGGACTCATTGTTCGACGTGTCATAGGCAGTGACCGCCACATAATAGGTTCTCCCGAGCGGGACGTCATTGAACTGGTAGCTCGTGACATTGCCCACGTCCAGCCCGGTGCCATAGCTCCTCGATGCAGTGCCGTAATAAATCTTATACCCGGCAAGATCGTCCTCGGTGTTGGCATTCCAGCTCACCAGAACCGATGCTGCGGATCCAAGAGCGGGCGTGCACGCCAGAAACAGGAATAAACAGAGAAATCCACGTAATGCCCTCATTAAAACACCTCCAGTAGTTCCGATTATTCGAAGATTCGCGAGGCAATATGAGGGCCAAGAAAGTTTGGTTAATTATTCTGTTCTGTTACAGAATTCATCAATTCCTGCGAGCAACACTTTCGTAGATCATCGTTACTGTTTCGTAATCAGGCTCACCTGGGTCCGGACCGCAGCGAGTGCCTCCGGAACGGTCTCCACCGAGAAGTATCCGGGGTCAGGCGCAACGGCACCGAAGACCGGGCAGGCCAGCGATATGACCGGCACACCCGCCTTGCGGGCAAGGGCTATCTCGGAGATGGTGCCGAAGGACCCTTCCAGGGCGACAATCACATCCGGGGTCTGGGCCACGATGACATTCCTGGCATCACACATGCCCGTATAGATGGGCACGTGCACGTATTCATTGGGATATCCCGGCAAATGCCTGCCTTTTTTCTGAGGGAGTATCCCGATCACCAGACCGCCGGCGAGAGCCGCACCTTTCGATGCCGCAGCCATAACCCCGCCTCCTCCGCCGGTGACGAGAATGCAGCCGAGACCGGCAATTCCGGCCCCCAGCTCCTCGGCGAGAGCCAATGTGCCCGGGCCCGCCGAGCCTCCCCCTACCACCCCGGCAATTCCCGGCCTGGACGCATATTTATGGATCTTGAAAACCACGGGCCACCCCCTCATTACTGTTATTTAAGGATCGGGCAGATATCCCTTTCAAGCCGGACTGACAAGGGTATCCCCTTTTCCCTGGAAACAAAGGATGACCCCCCCGGCCAAGGGCTGTTTGCATTCATGAGAATGCGGTCACCCTTTATCTGTTCGTATACTGCACCTATACCATAGAAAAGCAGGCCTCCGACACTTACGATGCCCGGGGAAAGAGGATCTGCTTGAAATACCCAAGGAGAGTATGTCATGCTCGCGCATATGAGAAGAACGCTTTGCGCGGCGCTATTCCTGATACTCGCCTGCGGTTCCGCAAAGGCCGCGGCCATGAGCTTTGAGGAAGAGCGCAAGATCGCCAGCGAGATCGTCACGGTTCTGGATGCCCAGGGGCTGATCGTCTACGACCAGGAGATCACCTGGCCGGTCAAGCTGGTGGCAGACAAGCTGGCCGACCACGTGAAAGATCCCATCTATTCCTTCAAGATCCACGTCATCGAGGACAGGTCGATCAATGCGTTCGCCATCCCCGACGGGCACATCTTCGTCAATACCGGCACCCTCCTGTTCGTGCGGGACCTCGACGAGCTTGCCGCGGTCATCGGTCACGAAATGGGGCACGCGCAGATGAGGCACATCCCTCAGACCATCGAGGAGCAGAAAAAGGTGACGGCCGTGAGCATCGCGGGCATGCTCCTGGGAACCCTTCTTTCGGCCAAAAACCCGCAGATCGGCTCGGCGATGATCTTTTCATCGATCGGAGGGGGAGAGAGCATCAAGCTCGCATATTCCCGCCGCTTCGAGAACGAGGCGGACGAGTTCGGGAACAATCTCATGAGAACATCGGGCTTCAGCCCGGCCGCCATGAACCGGTTCCTGGTGAGGCTGGGACCCTTCTCGGGCGGGGCGAACATCCCGGAATACCTGCTCACCCACCCCCACATAACCAACCGCATCTCCGGGAAATCGCCGGACGAGCCGAACCCGGACCCGGACTCGCATTACTGGATGCTGCACGCCAGTGTCGTCGGCCTGATCCTCCCTGAGGAAGAGGCCCGGCAGAGGGCGCAGGGCATTCCCGACCCCTATAGCAGACTCGCGCTCGGCCTGCTCGAAACGAGGAGGGGACGGCACGAGGAGGCGCTGAGGCTCCTGGACGGCCTGGACATACCCCTGGCGTATGCCTACAAGGGACTCAACCTCGCCATGGCAGGAAAAAAGGACGAGGCCTACCCCTATCTCAAAAACTACGGCACCTCGGCGAGGACCAGGATCCCGCTGGCCGAGATCATGGAAGAGCGCGGGGAATTCGACGAGGCAATCGCCATCCTCTCGCCGTACCAAAAGCAGAACATTCAGGTGGATTACAAACTGGGCATCCTCCACCAGAAATCATCGAATGAGGTCATGTCCCATGTTTCCTTTGCCCGGTACTTCTTCAAGACGGGCAAGTACAAGGCAAGCTTGTATCACATCGAGAAGGCCCTCGCGCAGGACAAGGAGCTGGATCCCTCGGTGGCCGAAGAGATCAAGGAGATGAAGGAGCTCATCGGAAAGATCGGGGTTTCGTGATCTCCTTCAGCAGTTCAACAGCATGGCCCTGATCTTGGTGATGTCGAACATCTCACCTTCGCCGGTGTCCTCGCAGAAGGCCTCCACAAAAGGAATACCCCCTTTGCGGAACAAATACACGGGGCTGATCTTTTTCACCTGAATCTCCCCGTAGCCCTGCCTGGGGTAAAAGATGACGACCGATCTGCCGTCGAGAAGGGCCTTTTCGAAGACACCCTCACCCTTTGCCCCATAGGGAAGCGGGGTCACCATGCCGAAGGGGAAGATCCCCTCCTTCCGGGTCTCTTTCCACTGCTTCTTCTGCGTGAGCTTCATGGGCACCATCATCCCCCAGGTCGCTCCCTGGCCGCCCTCCCACGAAGGCGTGGTTCCCCGCACGATCACGTCGTTCTTGGCCAGTGAGGCCAGAACCTCATCCTCGCGGTTTTCCGGAACCCGGTACACCCCGGGGAGCACTTCGTCCAGCCCCCTGGGCAGCACACCGTCCGCATCGGTCAGGAAGAGAAAGGTCCCGCGGAGGATGCGGGCCTCGCTGTGCGCGAGGACCCAGCCCTGGATGGTCTTGCTCACGTTGTCCGGGAGCTCGTGGCGCGAGACCCTCTCGAGAAAGGCGCCGATCTTTTCGGCGTCCCACCTCAGGCGTTGCGCACGGGATATGGACCGCTTGGTGATCTGGTAGATGCTGACCACATCGGTGCGCAGGATATCCGCGATCTCGCCGAGATCCAGCAGATCCACGGGATCGAACTCGCCAGGCACCAGGACCTCCATATTCGGCTGTACCACGACCTCGTCGCAGTAAGCCTGCAGAGAGATCTCCACCCTGCCGGTCTTCAACGCCGGATAGACCGGCTCCGCGAGCCTCAACCACCGGTTTTCGCGGTCTGACTGCATGACCCCCAGGTCGATCCACTGCCCGATCAGCCCGCGAACCATGTCCTGTGCGCCGACCTCATCCGGGTTCCTGCTGAGAATAAAGTTCTTCAGGGACCTGACGAGATAGTCCTTCTGGAGCGCCCTGTCCCCCATCAGGGTGAAAATCTTGTGATCGAGGCCGGGATAGACCCTGCACGAGCGGATGAACCTCCACACGGGATACCGGGCGTCGCCTTCGGCGGCAAATTCTCTGGCCGCCTCCGGGGAGACGCTCAAGACCCCGTCCTTCTCCTCGATGCAGCCGAGCTCCACGAGCTCCCAGTACACGCGCTCACAGTCCGGCAGCGGGCCCAGCCGCTCCTCCAGGAATTGCCAGCCACGTTTGAAGGGCTCCATCCCCGACCTGCAGCGTATCCGCGAAATACGGAGCGCGTTGAGCAGGGCGACATGACCCCGGATGCTCGTCCGCCGCGGCTCGGTCCAGGCGATTTCGTTCACGTCTGTGAGATGCCGCCTGCGAACCTCTTCCAGGAGGGGATAGAGCGACGGGATGAGAATGACCGGATCTCTCCCCGAAAGCCCCCCCTGAAACACGACACCCCTGGCGCCGAGCACGGAGAGGTCTTCTCTGAGCTCGTCGTGCCCGGAGAGATGAATGGCCGTGAGCACATCCCAGGAAATGCTCCCTCCGAGCTCGTAGAGATCGAGGAGCAGGGTGAGCTGCCTTTCGGTGAGCTCATCGAGTATTCTCCTGAGCCTTGTCTCCTCGCTCAGCTCCTCTGCGAGCTTGCGGTAGTCGGCCGGCTTGCCGAGTATGCGGGTGGAGAGGATCTCCACCATGTAGGCCGGGATACGGGAAACGAGTTCATAGGTCGATGTCACGGTGGTCCCACTCCTCGATGGTGTATTTGTAGCCCTGCTCCGCAAGGAAAATCTGCCGCTTGTGGGCGAAGTCCTCTTCAGAGGTCCTCCTGCTCACCAGGGTATAGAACGTGGAAATCCGGTCTTTGGGCCTGAGTATCCTTCCCAGCCTCTGGGCCTCTTCCTGCCTGGATCCGAAGGTACCCGAGACCTGGACGGCCACGGATGCATCCGGGAGATCGATGGCGAAGTTGGCCACCTTGGAAACCACGAGCACCGGAACCTCCCCCCTCCTGAAGGCGGCGTAGAGGTCGTCCCGCCTTGCGTTGGGCGTAGAACCCGTGATCAGGGGGGCGCGAAGCGTATCGGCTATCCTCCTGAGCTGGCTCACATACTGCCCGATGACCAGCACCGGCTCGTCGGCATGTTTTTTTATGATGCGTTGCGCCACCCGGTCTTTCAGCACGTTCTCGGAGGCGATCCTGAACTGGTCCCGGTCTCCGGATATCACGTACTCCCGATGCTTTTCCTTGGGAAGGGGCAGGCGGATCTCGTAGCAGCACGCCTGTGCGATAAAGCCCTTGTGCTCGAGCTCCTTCCAGGGCACGTCGTAGCACTTGGGCCCCACGAGCGAAAAGGCGTCCTCTTCCAGGCCGTCCTCCCGGATGAGGGTGGCCGTGAGACCGAGGCGTCTTTTTGCCTGGATCTCCGTGGTGGCCCGGAACACCGGCGCAGGCACCACGTGCACCTCGTCGTACACGAGAAGGCCCCAGTTCCTGGCATTCATGAGCCGCATGTGCTCGAAGGGCCCCTGCCTGCTCTTCCGGTAGGTGAGGATCTGGTAGGTGGTGACAGTGACCGGACGGATCTCTTTTTTCTGGCCCGAATACTCGCCGATCTCCTCAGGGCTTAAGCTGGTCTTGTCCAGGAGCTCGGTGATCCACTGGCGCACGGCGGACACATTGGTGCACATGATCAGGGTCTGGGCCCTGGCCTGCGCCATGACCTCGATGCCCACGATGGTCTTGCCCGCCCCGCAGGGAAGCACTACGATGCCCTGACCGCCACGGGCGCTGCCCCCTGCCCAGAAGTGCTCGCACGCCTCCTTCTGGTACTGGCGGAACGCGAATTCGCGCCCCGAGAGGGTTCTGCCTCTCACCTGAAGGTCAAGGGGCTCCCCCGGGTCATAACCCACCAGGTCGTGCACGGGAAACCCCGCTTTGATGAGCATGTGCTTGAACCGCCCGCGCACCTGGGCATCGATGACGCACGCCCGGGGGGACACCTGGTCCCGGATCGTCTCGCGGATACCCGGCTTTCCCAGGATCTCCTCCAGAACATCCGCGGATCTGGCCTCCAACAGCAGCCCCTGCCCGTCGTGCTTTGTGAGCCGGACGGCATCCCAGCGATCGAATGCGTCCCGGACCCTGAAGAGCACCCCTTCCGGGATTTCATACCGTGAATAGCGCTTGAGGGCCTGAAAGACGTCCTCGCGGGAAATCCCGAGGGCTGCCGCGTTCCAGACGCTCAACGGCGTCACCCGGTAGGTGTGGACGTACTCGGGTGACTTTATCAGCTCCGCGAACGGCAGGATGGCGTCCCGGGCATCCTCGAACCCGGGAGACTGCACCTCGAGAAGGATGCTTCCGTCGCTCTGTACAATAATGGGTTTCTCTTGCGTCATCATCGGAATAAAATAGATTCACACAGATGTCCGTAAAACGCAAGGGTGCATTTCACCTGTGATTCTGAGGGTATTTCCGCCGTTTGAGCCGATTTCCGGAAAGGAGGGAGCATCGCGTTCATCTTCTTCGGGGAAAGCCTGCCGGGCAGCTGGACCTCAAGGAATTTTCTGTTGCCAATCAGTTTCAAATGACAGACAATAGATGGATACCATGATTTCTTGGAGATGATTGCATGAAGGCCCTAGAAGACAATCCGATGAACATTACGCAGGCAGATATAATCGTGGGGATTCCCTCCTACAACGAGGCGTCGACTATCAGCTTTCCGACCCTCCAGGCGGCCCTGGGGCTCAAGGAACACTTCAGCCACTTGAGCCCGGTCATTATCAATTGCGACAACAGCAGCACCGACGGGACGGGCAATGTCTTCCTGAACACGGACACCCAGGGGATTCCCAAAATCTATCTCTCCACGCCCAAGGGGGTGAAGGGAAAGGGAAACAATTTCAAAAATCTGTTCAGAAAGGTGCTCGAGCTCGACGCCAAGGCGGTGGTGGTCGTGGACGCCGACCTCAAGAGCATCACGCCCCGATGGATAAAGAACCTGGGCGAGCCCCTCTTCAACGACTTTGGATTCGTTGCCCCGCTGTACGTGAGGCATAAATACGACGGGACCATCACGAACAATATCGCCTACCCGCTGACCCGGTGCCTCTACGGCAGACGGGTCCGGCAGCCCATCGGAGGAGACTTCGGCTTCTCCGGGACCATGGCGGGCATCTACCTGAAAAGCGGTCTGTGGGACGAGGACGTGAGCCAGTTCGGCATCGATGCCTGGATGACCACCATCGCCATGAACGAGGGCGTGCCCATCTGCCAGGCATTCATGGGCAGGCCCAAGGTCCACAAGCCAAAAGATCCTGCCGCGGATCTCGGACCCATGTTCAGACAGGTGATCGGCACCATCTTTAATCTCATGGTCGCGTATCGTGACAAGTGGAGGTCCACCAAGTGGAGCAAGCCGACGGCCATCTATGGATTCGGCCTGGGAGAGGTGGAGATGCCTCCGGCGGTCGCAGTGAATAAAGAAAAGCTCTACCAGCGTTTCCGTGAAGGGTTCCATACCAATTGGGACGTGTACCGCTCCATCTTCTCTTTCGAGAACCTCCAGAAGGTGCGGGAAGTTGCGTCCTTGAGCATGGATCATTTCGAGATGCCGGTCACGGTATGGGCCAAGGTACTCTTCGACTTCGCGCTGGCCTACCACAATCAGAGCCTGGAGCGAACCAAGGTGATCGAGGTGCTCATTCCCCTGTACTATGGAATGACCCTGTCGTTCGTCAACAAGACCCAGGGCATGTCCATACAGCAGGCAGAGGAGTTCCTCGAGGACATGTGCCTGGTTTTTGAACAGACGAAACCATACCTCATAGACAGGTGGAACTAACAGGAAAGGAGTAGCTCATGGCAAAGGTACTGATCGTTGACGATGAAAAACATATCAGGCTGCTGTATTCCGAAGAGCTGAAGGAAGAGGGGTATGACGTGGCGCTGGCAGCCGACGGCAAGGACATCCTGTCGCGCATCGAACGGGAAAAACCCGATGTAATCGTCCTGGATATAAAAATGGTCTCGACAAACGGTCTCGATGTTCTGCAGGAGATCCGGAACAAGTATTACAACCTGCCCGTCATTCTCTGCAGCGCGTATGGAAGCTACAAGGTGGATATCAAATCCATCGCAGCCGATGCATACGTGGTCAAGTCCTCCGATCTGACGGAGCTGAAAAACAAGATAGCCCAGGTGCTGGAGGCTTCGGTACCCGGAAAAGAGTAACGGTTTGCATATCAGAGCGGATCTTCACGTACATACCCGGGCATCCGACGGGGATCTCGACCCGGAGCAGGTCGTTTCCCAGGCGCGCTACAGCGGCATCGACGCGGTGGCCGTCACTGATCACGACACCGTGGCGGGAACGCAGGAGGCCCTGGCCTCGGCGCAAAAACACGGCATCGAGGTGATCGCCGGCGTGGAGATCAGTGCGATCTTCGAGCCGGGGACCCTGCATATCCTCGGGTATTTCCCTTCGTATCCACATGGCTTCGAACAGGCGTTGAAGCCCCTGCAGGAGGCAAGAAAACACAGATTTCCCAGGATGATCGAGAAGCTGAACGGGCTGGGGATCGACGTTTCTCTCGAAGATGTCCTGAAAATCGCGGGCAATGCCCAGATCGGGAGGCCCCATATCGCAAAGGCCCTCATCGGTAAGGGATTTGTCAGGGATTTCGAAGAGGCGTTTTCGCGCTATCTGGCAAAGGGCAGGTCCGCGTACGTCGAGAAGGAGAAGATGACTCCGGGAGAGGCAATCCGGACCATCCTCGCATACAAAGGCATCCCGGTTCTCGCCCATCCCTTTACCCTGGAGCTTGAAAAGTCCGAGCTCCGCCGGTTCATCCGCGAGCTCGCAGGCCTCGGGCTCATTGGCATCGAGATATCCTATCCCGAGCATACGCGGTCCCAGAAAAAATTCTTTGCCCAGATCGCACAGGAACACGGCCTGCTCGTCACCGGGGGCACCGACTACCACGGCCCCGGCCCGGGCGGCCTGACGATCGGCGCCTGCGGCCTCGACGCGGAAGGCTTGCGAGCCTTCCGGGAAAGGCTTTACCAGAGACCCCCTTCTGAATAGCCATCCATGGGCCCAGGCAGGATCGTGAAACAACAGCGCTCAAAAAACCCTTTCTCCCGAACCGGACATTCCCGGCCCCTCGAAGATCGATCGCCCTTTTCTCTCTTGACATGCACCGGCCTGTTGACTATCTGAAAAAGTGGCGAACATGCAGGGAGATGACGCGCTCCCCGCGGGCAACATGATATCCACCCAGCATGAAAGAGGAAGAATACGCCGCCAGGAGAAAGCCGATGTTTTCGAAAAACGTCCTCGACCAGGTGGGGAATACCCCCATTGTATGTCTGAAATCCGTTCTGGAAGCGAATATCTTTGCCAAGGCCGAGCACCTGAACCCCGGCGGGAGCATCAAAGACCGGGTGGCGCGGTTCATGCTCGAGGAGGCGGTGAAGAAGGGGAAACTCAAGCCCGGAGACACCATCGCAGAGCCCACGTCAGGCAACACCGGCATCGGGATCGCGCTCGTGGGCGGTCTGATGGGCCATAAGGTGACCATCGCCATGCCGGAGAACATGAGTGAAGAGCGCAAGAAGATCATCCGGGCGCTCGGTGCCGACCTCATCCTCACCCCGGCGAAACAGAGCGTGGAAGGGGCCATCCACGCGGTGAGAGAATTGCAGAAAAACCGTTCCGACGTCTATATCCCCCAGCAGTTCGAGAACCCGGACAATCCCCTTGCCCACTACCTGACCACCGGCCCGGAGATCTGGACCCAACTCCGCCACCATATCGACGTATTCGTGTCGGGCCTCGGTTCGGGCGGGACCCTGGGAGGAGCCGGAAGGTTCCTCAAGGAACGCAACAAGGATACCATCATCGCGGCCGTGGAACCGAAGAACGTGTCCGCCCTGCTGGGTCACGAGCCCGGGCTGCACCGGATAGAGGGCATCGGAGACGGCTTTATTCCCCCGGTTCTCGACACCTCGCTGATCGACGAGGTCATCGAGGTCAGCGATGAAGACGCGGTGGAGACATCGCGGCTGCTTGCGCGCAAGGCCGGTCTCCTGGTGGGAACCTCGTCGGGTGCGAACGTGTGGGCCTGCATCCAGATGGCCAGGAAATTCGGGAGCGACAAGATTATCGCCACGGTGCTTCCCGACAGGGCTGAGCGGTATTTCAGCACGAGTCTGATCTGAAAAGAGAAACCCTTTCCCTTATCGGGGATCTTTTTCCTGCCGCGGGGAAAGGGGCTCATCTTTGAATGAGGGAGACCCTTTCTCTTTGCCCCGGCAATAAAGATATTCTATACAATCTCCGAACTATTCACTATGATGCAGTCCATGGGAAACACAGACAGTCAGTGCCCGGAGGTTATGCCTCCGGACATCAGCGTCATCATACCCATGTACAACGAGCAGGAGAATGCCGCCGACACGATCCAGCGTGTCGCCGACACCATTGCCATTTCCGGCAAAACCTTTGAGATCGTCCCGGTCAATGACGGGAGCACCGACGACACCCTTGCGGTTCTGCACCGGATTGCCTCAGGCGACGACCGTGTCAGGATCGTATCGTACGACACGAACGGCGGCAGGGGCAAGGCCTTAAGGTACGGGCTGGAAGCGGCCCGGGGCCGCTACGTCGCCACCATAGACGCCGACCTCTCCTATGATCCCGCATACATAACGCAAATGGCCCGGGTCCTCGACCAGGAGCAGGACGTGGACGTGGTCCTCGCAAGCCCCTACATGAAGGGGGGCAGCGCCCAGGGAGTTGCCCGCGAAAGGCTTTTCATATCCCGCCTGGGGAACAGAATCCTCCAGATGGCGGTCCCCGAGGAGATCCACACACTCACCTGCATCGTGCGGTGCTACCGCCGGGACGTGATCGAGAGCCTCGATCTGGAATCCGACGGCAAAGAGATCCACCTGGAGATCCTCTCCAAGGTCCTTGCCATGGGATACCGGGTAAAGGAGATCCCCGCCGTCCTGACCTCAAGAAAAAGGGGAGCGTCGAAGTTCGCCTTCAGGGCCACAGCCCTGTCACACATCGTGTTCACCATTTTCCAGCGTCCGAGTCTCCTGTTCGGCTTTCTGGGTCTTGTCCTCACGCTGATCGGGATCGGGCTCGGGATCTACATCGTGGCCCTGTATTATGCCGAGGCCTTGAACCCCAACCGGCCGCTGATCACCCTGATGATCCTGTTCATTCTGGGCGGCATTCAGATCCTCTCGTTCGGCTTTCTCGCCTCACAGGTCAATCTCCTGCGCAGAGACGTTCTCCAGAGCCGCAAGGCCATCTCTCGGGTATTCTCCGCCCTTCCGCAAAAGTCCTACGACTCTCCCGAAGGCCACAAGACGCTCTCGGAAAAGAAATCCGCTTGACAACAGGTGTTATCCATGATTCGTATAGAAGCGTGAGAGTCATATTGTCATACAATGTGAATATTTCTCTTGGCATATACCTTGGCGCCGGCGGGCGTCATATCCTTAGCGTGCATCAACGGCGCTGATATATTCCCATTTAGAGAGGAGGCAATTATGGCCAACCTTATCCTTGACGAGAGGGATCAGAAATTCGTTCTGTTCGAGATGCTCCAGGCGCAGAAGCTCTGCGACTTTCCCAAGTTTGCTGAATTCTCCCAGGATATGTTCGAGATGATCCTGAGCGAGGCGCAGAAGTTCGCCGTGGAAGAGATCTTCCCCACCCTGGAGGAGTCGGACAAGCAGGGATGCACGCTCGTCGACGGGCAGGTGCATGTGCCTGAGTGCTTCCACCGCCCCTACAGGCTCTTCTGCGAGGCCGGATGGAACTGTATCTCCTCCCCGCCCGAGTACGGCGGCCAGGGTCTGCCGTTCATCATGAGGATCGCATCTCACGAGTGGTTCATGCACAACTTCTCCTTCTCATCCTACCCGGGCCTGGGAGAGGGTGCCGCTCACCTGATCCATGTCTACGGATCCGATGAGCAAAAGCAGAAATACCTGCCCAATATGAACAGCGGTCAGTGGGGCGGAAGCATGTGCCTGACCGAGCCGGGTGCGGGGACCGATGTGGGGAACCTGAGCACGAAAGCGATCCGCCAGCCCGACGGCACCTTCCGGATCAAGGGCACCAAGATGTTCATCACGGGCGGCGACCAGGACCTCACCGAGAACATCATCCACCCCGTGCTTGCCCGTATCGAGGGAGACCCGGCCGGCACCAAGGGAATCTCCATCTTCATCGTGCCCAAGTTTATCGTCAACAGAGACGGCTCTCTGGGCAAACGCAACGATTTCGAGATCGCCAAGATCGAGGAGAAGATGGGGATCCACGGCAGCTCCACCTGCGTGATCAACTTCGGCGACAACGGCGAGTGCTATGGCGAGCTGCTGGGCAACGAGCGCGAGGGCATGAAGATCATGTTCCAGATGATGAACGAGGCCCGGGTGGCAACCGGCCTGCAGGGCGTCACGAGCGCCAGCATCGCCTATCTGCACGCGCTCCAGTACACCAAGGAGCGGCTCCAGGGCTCGTCTCTCATGGAGTTCAAAAACCCCGAGGCCCCGCGGGTGCCCATCATCGAGCACCCGGACGTACGCCGGATGCTCCTGTGGATGAAGTCCAACGTGGACAGCATGCGCGCCCTGATGTACTACGCCACCCTGTGCGGCGACATCGCCATGAACACCGCGGACGAGGCCGAGCTCGACAAGCGGCTGGGGATATTCGAGGTGCTCACCCCCATCATCAAGGCCTACTCCACCGATATCGGGTTCAGGGTTACGGAGACGGCCATGCAGTGCTACGGCGGGTACGGATACTGCAGCGATTATCCGGTCGAGCAGTTCATGCGCGACGAGAAGATCGCCAGCATCTACGAGGGAACCAACGGGATCCAAGCCCTCGACCTCATCGGCAGGAAGCTGGGCATGAAGAAGGGCGCCTACTTCATGCATCTCCTGGGCGAGATGAACGCTACCATCGCCGAAGCCAGGGAAAACCCGCAGATCAAGACCCTCTCCGATGACGTACAGGCAGCGGTCAATTCCCTGGCCGAGATAAGCCTCTTCTTCGCGTCGAGCGCAAAGGCGGGGAAATTTCTCATCCCGGTGGGCAACGCCTATCCCTTCCTCATGATGATGGGCAAGGTGGTATCGGCCTGGATGCTCCTGTGGCAGGCGGACGTGGCCTCGCTGAAGCTCGCTTCCCTGGGCAGGGAAAAGGGAGTGGACATCGCCGACCAGACGGCCCTGAGCTCGCTGGTAAAAGAAAACAGGGAGGCCGCCTTCTACGACGGCAAGATCAAAAGCGCCAGATACTTCATCAAAAACGTGCTCCCCGAGATCGAGGGCACGATCAAGGCGATCAAGAGCGAAGACCTCTCGATCATGGAGATCGATGCGGAGAGCTTTGCCTGATAACATAAAAGCCCATGCCCGGCGCAATCAGCGGGGAGTTTTTACTCCTCCCCTCTGATTGTGTCTTCTCTCCTCCCCTCCCTCCCCGGCAGGGAAATGGTGTCTGGTCCCCCGGTCGAGCATTCACGTGTTATTCGTTTCAAGACGGATCTACCCTGTACTGAGATGGTGAAATGCGGACTCCCTCATTGCCTCGGCCAATGTGTGAATTGTGATTGAGAACCTTTTTCCGTTCCACCGGTTTCAGCCAGGCAGAAACCTTGTGAATTTGCCCCCATCCCCACGCATTTCTGCCTGGACAAGAGAAATGTGAACCCGTCCCCAATTCCTGGCGGCTGTGAGACTTAAGCCTTTTGAAAAAAAGATGATTTTCATGGACGAGCCCTTTGTCCTGCGGTAGTATATGGTTCGTTGACATGTATTTTCTCCGGCAGGAAGGAGTTATGACCGAGGGACGCAAAACAAAGGCGCGGCTGACAGATGAGATCAGGGCGCTCAAGTCTCGCATCCGGGATCTTGAGGTCCACCAGTCGAATTACCGGCGAGCGGAAGAGGCACTGAAGCAGCCGGATGCCTTTTATCAGACCTTCTTTGAAAACACCGGCACGGCAACCATCATCATCGAAGAGGACACGACCATATCCATGCTCAATGTGGAGTTCGAGATGGTGACCGGCTATTCGCGGGAAGAGATCGTGGGCAGGTCCTGGACGCACTATGTGGCCGACGAGGACATCGCCCGGCTCTTGAAGTACCATCGCGAACGGAGAAAAGATCCGGAATCGGCCCCGCGGAACTACGAGTTCAGGATCATCACGAAAACCGGGGAGCTTAGGGACATCTTTATGACTATCGCCGTTATTCCGGATACCAAGCTCAGTGTGGCGTCCATGCTGGATATCACCGAGCGCAAGCAGCTCGAAAAAGAGATCCTCAACATTTCCGAGCGTGAGCGCCAGAAGATCGGCCAGGAACTGCACGACGACCTCGGGCAGCACCTGGTGGGCATCGAGGTCATGACCAAGGTGCTCAGGAAAAACCTGGAAAACAGCTCGCCCGAAGATGCCCGGTATGCAGGAGAGATCTATACCCTGGTGAAGGAGGCCATCGTCAAGACGAGACGGCTCGCCCGGGGACTCTGTCCGGTTCACCTCGTGGCCAACGGGTTCGAGCACGCCTTGGGCGAACTGGTTTCGTCTGCGGCATCCATGTTCGGAATCACCTGCACCTTCACCTGTCCGGCAACGGTTCCGGTAACCGACAACACGAGGGCCACCAATCTGTATTATATCGCCAAGGAATCCATACATAATGCCGTGGAGCACGGACACGCCGACCGGATCGACGTGGAGCTCGTCGAAGAGCAGGGCTTTATACGGATGAACGTGCGCGACAACGGCCGGGGTATGCGCCCGTGCGCCTCATCCCGGGGCATGGGGCTTCGCATCATGAGCTACCGGGCGCGCATGATCGGCGCGAACCTCAGGGTATACCCTTCAGAGCAGGGCGGCACGGTCGTTACTTGCCTCTTCGACGCTGACTGCACAGGCAGCCTCCCGGGGGCACAGGACGGACAGTGAGAATTCGCCGCACCATCCTCATCGTGGACGATCACCCCATTTTCCGGCACGGTCTGGCCCAGCTCATCAACCAGGAGAACGATCTTGAGGTCTGCGGGGAGGCGGAGGATTATCACGGCGCACTCAAATGCGTTGAGAGCCTGGCCCCAGACCTGGTGATCGTGGACATCACTTTGAAAAACATGAGTGGCATCGACCTCATCAAGGATCTTCACAGACGGTACCGCACACTTCCGATGCTCGTGATCTCCATGCACGAGGAGTCGCTCTATGCCGAGCGCTCCCTGCGGGCAGGCGCCAGGGGATACATCATGAAACAGGAGGCGTCCGAATCGGTTATCGATGCCATACGTCAGGTCCTCCAGGGCAGGATCTACGCAAGCAGAGACGTGACCGACAGCCTGCTGACGCGTTTTGTGGATGGCCAGCACACCGCCCTGGAGTCACCCGTCCATGCCCTGACCGACCGCGAGCTGGAGGTATTCCGGCTCATCGGCGAGGGGCTGGGCCTGAGCGAGGTCGCAGACAGGCTCAACTTGAGCGTGAAGACCATCGGCACCTACCGGGAGCGCATCAAGGAAAAGCTGGGCATAAAAAACGCGACCGAGCTCCTCCGCAGCGCCATGAAATGGGTGGAAAACGACCAGACACCGGGAGAGAAAACCTCGCAGTAGGTCATCTCCCTACACAATATTCCATAATTCCGGTACAATAGAACCAGCCGGTTCCCGATTGCGCCCTGAAGCCCTTTGAACGATCTATGGAGTATGCACGTATACGATTCCATAGAAAAGGAGGGAACCATGAGCACAAATGTCCATCTTACAAAAGAGACATACCGGTATCAGCTGAACATACGACATCTGCTTTCCTCGGCCCGCGGTGCCGCACCGGATCAGGAGATCGTCTACCGGGACAAGGTGCGCTACACCTATCGTGAGCTCACGACCCGCATCAACCGGCTCGGCAGCGCCCTGTCGTCTCTGGGGGTGAAAACGGGCGACACGGTCAGTGTCCTGGACTACGATTCACATCGCTACCTCGAGTGCTACTTCGCCATACCCATGATGGGCGCTGTCCTGTTCACGGTGAACTGGCGGCTCTCGCCAGAGCAGATCGAGTACACGATCAATCACTCAGAGGCAAGCGTGATCATCGCACATGAGGATTTTATGCCGCTGCTGCAGCCGATGAGAGACAGGCTCAAGAATGTGAATAAGGTTGTCCTCATCACGGAAGACAATGTCCGGCCCGTGACCGGTGCCGGGGTCGACGGCGAGTACGAGGACCTGTTGAGCAAGGCATCCCCCCTGTATGAGTTCCCGGATGTCCCGGAAGATACAAAGGCCACCACCTTCTACACGACCGGGACGACCGGCCTGCCCAAGGGAGTGGTTTTCACGCACCGGCAGCTGGTACTTCATACCATGAGCATAGGCATCATGCTCGGCTGCCACGAGACGCCCATGCGGTTTTCCTCGATCGATGTCTACATGCCCATTACCCCGATGTTCCATGTCCATGCCTGGGGCTTCCCCTATCTCGCCACCATGATGGGGGTGAAGCAGGTCTATCCGGGCAAGTATGAGCCCGAGATGCTGTTGAAGCTCATCCTCGGCGAGAAGGTCACCATCTCGCACTGCGTGCCCACGATCCTCCAAATGCTGGTGGAGAGCCCGGTGGCAAAGAAGATCGACCTCACGAGCTGGAAGGTCATCATCGGGGGAGCACGGCTATCCAGAGGACTTGCCAGATCGGCGCTCGATCTGGGAATCCAGGTGATGGCGGGTTACGGTATGTCGGAGACCTGCCCGGTCATCAGCGTAGCAAATCTCAAGCCTCACATGCTTTCCTGGGACAACGAGAAGAAGAGCGAAGTCCTTATCAGAACCGGTCTTCCCATACCGCTTGTTCAGGTGGAGATCGCCGACTCAGAGGGAGAATTCCTTCCCCATGACGGCGAGAGCACCGGTGAGATCGTCATAAGGTCACCCTGGGCCACCGAAGGCTACTTCAAGGACCCCGAGCGCTCGAAGGAGCTCTGGCGGGACGGCTGGCTCCACACCGGAGACGTGGCACACATCGACCCACAGGGCTACATCCAGATCACCGACCGGCTCAAGGACGTTATCAAGACCGGCGGCGAGTGGATCTCCTCACTCGACCTGGAGAATACCATGAGCATGCACGAAGCCGTGTCAGAGGCTGCCGCTATCGGAGTCCCCGACCTCAAGTGGGGGGAACGGCCCCTGATGCTCGTGACCCTGAAACCCGAGTTCATCGGCGATGGGGTCAACGAAGAAGTCCTGCGGAGCTTCATGAAAAAATGTGCCCTGGATGGAAGAATTCCCAGATACGGTATCCCTGATTCCTACGAGATCGTAGACTCCATACCCAAAACCAGCGTAGGCAAGATCGACAAGAAAGCGCTGCGCAAGAAGTATCAGCATGAAAATCCTGCATATGCCTCCAAATAGAATGCAGGGGTAATATCCTTACCCGTGGAACGGGGGCACCCGGCCAATCGGACGCGTGCCCCCGCCCCTTTACGCACTGACCCTCCCCTGTACGATTTCACTCTTTTCCATGGCGAGAACGTTTCTTCGTTTTCCATTGATCTTTATATTATTGTAATATAATAGGACTATATTATTTTGTTATTCAATTGGTGCTCCCGTGAACCAGGGATGTACCCGATGCCGCATCCGGACAGGGTATGGATATATCATCTGCCGGGTTACTCCGGTGGATCTGTGCATTCTGTGCATAAGCGATGGGCATCCGGGTGTGCGAAGCTGAAGCTCTGCTTTGCTTAAGGGGACTGCCGGTTTTTTCTCGGATATGCTGCCGCCCGTTCCCGATATTGCTCTTGCTTCACAGGGGGGAGGTTTATCTCATGCAGGAAAAGGGATTCAGACAAGTAATCAGGGCCCTGCCCTCACTTGCCTCCATGGAACAGACGCGGGGCCTCTTGCGTACATTCTTCAAGCAATGGGGCGGCCTGAACACGCTGCGTATCATCCTGAGCACCGGACGCAAGGCAGGGCATCTGACCGCACTGAGATCCCTGCTCTCCTTCAGGCTCGAAAACCTCGTGCCCCACCTTCTCGTCTCGCTGTGGGAGGTGTTCGGAGACCGGGAGGCCCTCATCTCGGAGGCAAGAAGGTATACCTATGCAGACATGAGGGCCAGGATCATGCGGCTGGCAAACGGCCTGCAGTCGCTCGGGCTTAGGCCGAAAGATCGCTGCGCCGAACTGCTCTACAACGGAAACGAGTTTTTCGAGGCTTTCTTCGCCTGTTCGCTGATCGGGTGCCCCATGCCCTTTCTCAACTGGCACATGGGGCGCGAGGACCTTATCTCTGCCATCAATGCAACTCAGGCCAGGGCGCTGATTCTCAGCAAAGAGTTTGTCCCCGAGGTGCTTGCCATCAGAGATCTCATCCCCACGGTAAAGCACTACATCGTTACGGGAGACATCCCTCTCGAAGGAATGATACCATATGAAGCCCTGCTCCGGCAGTCGTCCGGGGACATGCCCGATGTCCATTTCATCGTAGCGCTCAACCCCTACACCGGGGGCACCACGGGAACACCCAAGAACGTGAACTATTTCGACAGCATCGGCTATGCATTCAGCGACCTCGCCACCCCTCCGGATGTCCCGCTGGACGAGTACCTGCGGTTCATGTTTCTCCAGTTCAGCTTCATGTATTATTTCGGCGGCACCGAGATCTCGGACCCTGTCACGAAAAACATGCGCTGCCTCATCCCCGGGCCCCTCTATCATGCCGGGACAATCGCTGCCTGGGTGCCATTCATCCTGCTGGGCGGCACGGGCGTGATCATGAAAAAGTTCGACCCGCTTGAGTTCCTCCGCATCATCGAGGCCGAACGCATCAACTGGGTGTTCGTCGTGCCCGCCATGCTGGAGAAGATCTTGAGCCTGCCCGGTGACGCGAGAAACCGTTATGACCTGAGCACCATGCACACCCTCATTTGCGCGGCCGCGCCTGCAACGCCCGAGCTCAAGAAGGCCGCGAACGAATTCTTCCGCGCCTGCGGCTCAAGGAAAAACGTGTTTACCGAGTTCTACGGTTCTTCAGAGACCGCGGTGGCCACCGTGCTTCTCCCCCAGGACTACGAGGAAAATCCTGTGCGTTATGAAAGCGTGGGCAGGATGCGTTGTGCGCAGACAAGGATCTACGACAAGGATGCCGGGTGCTGGTGCGCTCCCGGGAAAGACGGCCAGGTCATGACCCGGAGTCTGACCACGCTCAACCTCGATTATGTGGGATCATCCGAGCAGGCGGGCAGGGCCTTTCAGATCATCGACGGGCTCGCATGGTTCGACGACGGTCTCACGGGCCATATGGACGAGGACGGGTTCCTCTACCTCACGGGGAGAAACAAGGAGATGATCATCACCGGCGGGGTCAACATCTTCCCCAACGAGATCGAGGCAGCCATCAAGCGCCACGCAAGGGTGCTGGATGTGGCGGTGATCAGATACCCTGACAGGGAGCTGGGCGAGGTCCCCGCGGCGATCGTGCAGCCAAAGGATGGCCAGACCCTGAGCTCCGGCGAGATCATAGACTTCTGCAGGCAGCAGAGCCTCCAGGGTTTCAAGATCCCCCGCTATGTGGAGATCGTCGAGTCCCTCCCCCGCCACCTCGACGGTAAAATGCGAAAGAAGGACATCGAGGACAGGTACTGGGCAGGGATTGAACGCAGGGGGTAGCGGCCTGCCGGTCTGTCATGCGGATGCCGGAACAGGCGCGGCCGGTAAGGGGGGCTGCCGTCTTCCCCTTATTCATGCCGCGCGCCGCAGCTGATCATTTTTCGAATACAACCGTGAACCCGCCGTTCAGGGTGATCGTGTATTCAATGAGGCGAGGCGAGCCTGAGCCGATCTTGTGCCTGGTCACATAATCATAGACCACGCCCCCGCATTTCGACGGCGGGAAGCCGACACTGGTGATATCCCCTTTTCCACCCGTGGTCTCTACGTTCCTGAGGTAGTCGACCAGATACACCGTGCCTACGGAGAGTATGCCTGAAGAGGCATCCCACATGTTGTAGTATGTCCAAGTGAAGTCGTCTCCCGGGCCGGCCTTGGAATCTCCGCTAATATCCGTGAAGCTCAGAATGGAGCTTCCTTTTTCCGGAACTCCGGCCGGCGGTGTATCCGGAAATTCATCGCCTGCAAAGGTGAGCGATCCTTTGTTTGTGATCGAATCCCCGTTCTGTTCGATCAGAAAAATCGTGCCGAGAACATAGTCTGTTTCGGTGATCAGATAGTGTATCAGAGAACAGGCAAGAGCGGCCTCTTTTTTCCATTCCGGTGCATCGGCCGAGCCGAGGAGATCCATCAGACCGCTCCAGGCAACCGGCACATCACTGCCGCCATCGAGCCTGATATCCAAGTTCTGAGGGTCTCTGAACACAATGGAGATAGTCCCCAGCCTGGGCGAGAGGATCTTTATTCTGCCCGAAGAGGGATAGCCGGTTTCAACAATCTTGAGCGGATCGATGATCTGGAGGATGAAGGAGTCGGAAAGCGCATCCTCAGAGGTCACGTTCAACGAGGGATACGGGTCCAGCGTCCAGGTCCTCAAGGAGAATTCATATGCACCCCTCACCTCGTTCACGGTTTGCAGCGTTGCGGTATACTTCTTTGAGGACCTCTCGATCGTGATCTCCAGAGGATCGTCTTCAATCATACCCAGATTGAAGTTGAGCGACTCGGCATCCAGCACATTGTCGCCCACCGCAACGGGTGCATCATCGTCATCATCTCTACTGCAGGATACCAGAACGAACAGGCAGAGAATCAGGATGAAAGAAAAGCGCAAGCGGTTTGACCAGATGATCTGCACCATACAACCTCCTTCCATGGGCCCATAGGCCCTTAAACGGGATCAACCCCGGCCCGGGGATCAGATGCCTTCCGGTAAATCCCCCTTCAATATTCAGAGGAATACTATTAAAAGATTGATCGATCAAGTCAATATTCTTCGTGTCTTATTCTCCAGGATACCAACCGGCAAGGAGTCTCTGTGAGGATAGGATCTGTTTCATGGGGCGTTCTCCATCGATGCCGTTTTGATGCAATAAACCTCGATCCCCGTAATACAGACACTCAGCCAGAACAGGCCTCCGGCGAAACCAGCCGCCACATCGCTGATGTAGTGGACCCCCAGATAAATCCTGCTGAATCCGATCATCGTGATGACCAGAGCTGCGATACAAACAATGAAAACCCGCATCATCATTGATTGCACGGCCCTGATGATAAAATAGGCCAGCATGCCGTAGAAAATGACCGCCATCATGGCGTGCCCGCTCGGGTAGCTGAACCCTGCGACCTCGAGGTGAGTGTATTCCGTGAAAGGCCTTTCGCGCTGGATCGTCATCTTCAGAATGACCACCAGGAGATAGCCGCCCGCATTGGCGATGAGAAACCCTGCAGCCAGAACATACCTCCTCATTGCCAGAAACAAGCCGATCACGGCCACAGTACCAAGGGGGAGCACGTTCCTGCCGCCGAATTGTGTCACAACCACCATCGCACGGTCTGCCAGTGGAGAGCGTATGGAGCTGATGTGCCCGGTTATCCAGTGATCGACCTTCACCAGCGTGTCATATTCCAGCACCTCCTCGGTGATGCTCCCGAATATCCAGATGAAGAGGACACTCGCAAGAAGCCCCGCCGTCAGATGGAGCCCCAGGTACACATCGGGGGAGAATCTTCTTTCGATAAATCCGGACATTCCGGGGTGCCGCCGCCGGAAGTGCTCCACTGCAGGGGAGGATCTTATACCCTCAATCCAGGCATAAACAATCTCCACCAGTTGTTTCACCTTTGCGGGAAGAAACCGCCCTTCCCCTGTTCCATCCGCCAGAAGCATGAAACATATTACAGCGGTATACACGTGGTCCTGTGGTGGACACGCAGTGAAAAAAGCCGAGGTCACCGATTCCATCTGATCGAACATGAGCCGGCCTCCCGAAACAAGCCCCATCCCTGATTCTTAGATTGAAATGCAGATTCTCGATAATGAAGACCTCTTGCCCCGAAAATTGAATGGCTTTCTAGTATACCAATACACATGCATGGGTTCGTATCAATCGCAGCTATCGGCTTTTACAATCACACTGAGATCTGGGAAAAATGGAGATATATTTCCCTCAGGATAGCAGGAAAAGGCTGATTGGCCTCTCCCGGGCATATCGAAGGAATCATTCCAACCCTCCTCAAGCCGATCCCCGCCCGAGACCTTCCTGTAAGCGCTCAAAGAGGCGGATCAAAATAAAACAAGGCGTGCAGCAGCGATGGTCAGGCTACCTTCATTTTTTTCCTGATATCTTCCCGAAGCACGTTCTTGAGGATCTTGCCCACCGGGTTCCTCGGGATGGCTTCGATGACCTCAAGCCGCTCGGGAAACTTGTAGACCGCCACCCCCAGCCCCTTCATGAACGAGGTGACCTCATCGAGGCTCAGCGGCTGACCGTCCCGCGGAACTGCGTACACACACACCTTCTCCCCCAGAACGGCGTCCTCCATGGCGACCACAGCCACATCCTGGATCTTGGGGTGGCCGAGCAGCATGTTTTCCACCTCCTGGGCGCTGATATTGAAACCGCCCCTGATAATGATGTCCTTGGTGCGGTCGAAGAAACCGATGCAGTCTCCGTCTTTGATCTGGAACAGATCGCCGGTGTGGAAGAACCCGTCTGTGTCAAAGGCCTTCTCGTTCAGCTCCGGGCTTCTGAAATAGCCGGGGATGACGTTCGGCCCCCGGTACAGGAGCTCGCCCACGTCTCCTTTACCGGTGAGCTCTCTTCCGGTGGCGGGGTCGGCCACCTTGAGTTCGAGAAAGGCCATAGCGCCTTTCGACCACTTCGACCCCGGCTTGCCGAAATGCGGGAAATGGTCGACGCGCATCTCCACTTCGGGCATGTTGCTCGGCCCCGAGAGATTCGCCGGGCCCTCGTTCATACCCCAGATATTACCGAACTCGATCCCCCAGCGCCGCTTCAGCTCCTGAACAGACCATAACGACGGGGGTGCGGCGCCGATCGTGATGGCATTGACCTTACTCAAGTCGAACTGGTCCACGAGCGGATGCTTGAGAAGGCCGTTTACCACGGCCGGCACAAGCAGGGTGTAATGGATCTCCTCGGAGATGAGCTGCATGATGAAGGTGGGGCCGTCGAACGGGTGGTGCAGCACGAACTTACCGCCGTACCTGAGCCACTCCACGAACACGGTCCCGATGGAAGCCATGTTTACCAGGGGTCCTGCCGTGATCAGGTTGTCCCCTTTCCGGATGGGCGCGGTGTCATAGCAGAGCGAGACCTGATAGAGCCAGTTGTTGTGGCTTAAAGGACAGCCTTTCGGTTCCGCCTCGGTTCCTGACGACCAGCAGAGCGTGAAGATATCGTTGGGGTCGGCGTGTATGGACTCCAGCCTTCCGGTGATATCGCCCTGCGACATCTCCCGGACCTCGTCCAGAGTGATGATCTGCCGGAGCGTCGGCGAGCCCGACAGGAGTTCTCCGCCCATTTCCGCGTGAGGGAACTTATTGAACTCTTTGACAGTGATATAGGCCTTTGCCCCGGTTTTCCTCAGGATGTATTCAAGTTCCTTTTTGCGCCACTGCATGGGAACCGGGGATATCAGACCGCCCGCCCTGGTGATGGCGAGGTAAAGCATGGCCAGTTCCCAGCAGTTCGGAAGCTGCACCACGACAATGTCGTCCTTTTTGATGCCCCGGCCGACCAGCCCTTCGGCCGTGGCATCGACAGCCTTCTCCAGTTGCCGGAAGGTAAGACGCTCCGGCTTCAGACCCAGCAGGGCCTCCTTGTTGAGCGGGTCTATAAGGCATTCCATATCAGGGCTTGCAGCCGCATTCTCCTTGAAGTAATCGATAAAGGTCTTATGCCCCCATGCCCCCTTTTCAGTCCAGTACTTGATCGCCTCCTGTGATGCCAGAATCATGCTATACACCCCCTTCGAGAAAACTCGATCTTAAAAAACCGCCCTGTTTCACCCTGCACCACCTCGACACCTCTGCGCAAAACGATTCCTTTATTGCGAGGGGCTTCGGCGCTGCGGCCACGGCATACCGGGATGACGGATAAAGGGCTGGCTCACCGGATGAAATGCTTCCTAAAAGGGGGATACCCATGAACATAGCGCCTCGGTCCGCGCACCATATGAGCATGCTTGCCTGCCGCTCCCCTATTCCTCCGCAACAGCGCCCCCGGAAAAAGACCGTCCGTTGCGGGTGAAAGAGAATACCGGAGCAGATTCCTCCCCAAATTGTTCCACGAAAGATATAATGTATGATTATAATACAAGCTGTTTGTAAGCGACAAGCGCACGATAACATTCTCTGAATATTTAATCTAGTAAAATTTTATTGTATTACGATTACACCTTGCAGTGCTTCTCCCCCACAATCTTTAACCGAGCAATCACCCGCGCAGACAGCAAGGTTTAGGGATACAGTATCCTTTCGGGGACGGGTTCATATTTCTCTCTTCCCCGGAAGATTGAAATGGCCGATCCAGCTGGAATCTTCGCCTGCTAACGAAGGTGGAGATAACTCATGATGACGGGACCTTCTAAGAAAGAATGGCGTGAGAAATGTGAACCCGTCCCCGAAAGGAATTCCTTGTGGAACGGCGTGCGCCCAGCAGGATTCGAACCTGCGACCTTTGGATTCGTAGTCCAACGCTCTATCCAACTGAGCTATGGGCGCATGGAAATGATTGTGTGGTTATAGAGTGATTTGGTTTCCGAGTCAATATCGCAGAGCAAGAAAAAGGGGGACTCATTACTCGTCCCCCTTTTTTATTATCTCTAAAGAGTGAACCTTTTTCCTGCTTTAAGACTTGCCCCGCCAGTTTTCCACGACCTTGAGCTTGAGCTCGGCCTCCCTGGCCTTGCCGTCCCATCTGGGAAAATCGGGGTCTTCCTTGTTCAGGCCCCTGAGCTTGTCCTGGGCCTGATCAAGGTCGGCCTTGATCATCTTCTCGTCGATGTCGTCGGCGAGTACGGCCGACTCGGCGAGGATGATCACCCGGTCCGAGGTCACTTCGGCAAATCCGCCGCCCACCGCCAGAAAGATGTCCCTGTCCTCTGCCTTGGCAACGACCTGGCCGGATTTGAGCGTCGTGAGGAAGGGCGTGTGCCCGATCAGCACCCCGAACTCGCCTGCGCTCCCCGGGGCGATGACCTCTGTCACCTTTCGGCTGAGCACCGACTTCTCCGGTGTGACGACATCGAGCTGCATGTACAGTTCGTCAGACATGATTATCGACTCCCTTAGTCTTCAGCGAGCTTCTTCGCCTTCTCGATTGCCTCTTCGATGCCACCAACCATGTAGAATGCCTGCTCGGGCAGGTCATCCATCTCGCCGTCAACGATCTTCTTGAAACCTTCGATGGTGTCCTTGAGCTCGACATACTTGCCCGGCATACCGGTGAACTGCTCGGCAACGCTGAACGACTGCGACAGGAACCTCTGGATCTTCCGTGCGCGGGAAACCGTGAGCTTGTCGTCTTCGGAGAGCTCGTCCATACCAAGAATGGCGATGATGTCCTGGAGCTCCTTATACTTCTGAAGGATCTGCTGCACGTCTCTTGCGACCTGATAGTGCTCTTCGCCCACGATCTTGGGATCGAGGATTCGCGAGGTGGAATCGAGCGGGTCCACTGCGGGGTAGATTCCCAGCTCCACGATCTGACGGGAAAGCACCGTGGTGGCGTCAAGATGGCTGAACGTGGTTGCCGGAGCAGGGTCGGTAAGGTCGTCGGCAGGCACGTAGATGGCCTGAACCGAGGTGATCGACCCTTTGGTGGTGGTGGTGATGCGCTCCTGCAGCTCGCCCATGTCCGTGCCCAGTGTCGGCTGATATCCCACTGCAGAGGGCATGCGTCCCAAGAGAGCGGACACTTCCATGCCTGCCTGGGTGAACCGGAATATATTGTCGATGAAGAGCAGCACGTCCTGGTTCTGTTCATCACGGAAATACTCCGCAACGGCCAGTCCTGAGAGTCCAACCCGTGCACGTGCTCCGGGGGGTTCGTTCATCTGTCCGTAAACCAGGGCGGTTTTGTCGATAACCCCGGATTCCTTCATTTCCAGCCAGAGGTCGTTTCCTTCCCTCGTGCGCTCGCCTACGCCGCAGAACACGGAATATCCGCCGTGCTTCGAGGCGATGTTATGGATGAGCTCCATGATGAAAACCGTCTTGCCCACACCGGCGCCGCCGAACAGGCCGATCTTGCCGCCCCTCATGTAGGGGGTGAGCAAATCGATGACCTTGATTCCGGTCTCGAACGATTCGATCGATGTGCTCTGCTCGGTGAACTTCGGAGGCTCGCGGTGAATGGGGTAGCGCTTCTCGGTAGAAACCGCACCGGCTTCATCCACGGGCTTGCCCACGACGTTGAGGATCCGGCCGAGAACGGCGTCGCCCACCGGAACGGTAATCGGGGTGCCGGTATCCTTCACCGGCATGCCCCTGACGAGACCATCGGTGGAATCCATGGCGATGCACCGGACGGTCCTGTCGCCGAGATGCTGCGCCACTTCGAGCACGAGATTGTCCTCCTCTTCAGAGAGGAAAGGATTCGTTACGAACAAGGCGTTATATATATCAGGCAGGTCACCCTGATCAAAGGTGACGTCGACAACTGCGCCAATAACCTGTGATACTCTTCCCATATCCATAGGTTCACTCCTTCTAAGATAATCTGTTAACCCTTCAGGGCCTCTGCGCCGCTCACGACCTCCATGAGCTCGGTGGTGATGGCGGCCTGTCTGGCCCGGTTATACTTAACGCTCAGTTTCTCGATCATATCCGCGGCATTGCCCGATGCGCTCTCCATTGCGGTCATGCGCGCCCCGTGCTCGGAAGCTGCGGATTCCAGCAGGGCCCTGTAGAAGAATATCTTCAGGCTCATGGGCAGCAGTGCATCCAGGAGCACGTCCTCTGTGGGTTCGCAGAGATACTCCACCTTCACCATCTCGTCATCCGACTCGATACGCTCCACGGGCAGAATCCGGTCCTCATGGAGTATCTGAGTCATGGCCGACTTGAACTCGTTGAAGATGATGTAGAGCTCGTCGAATTCTCCGCTGATGTATCCTTCAATGAGGTCATCCCCAATCTCTGATGCAAGTTCGTAAGAAGGATTACTGATCACTACGGATTTTCTGATCTTCACCGGTTTGCGCTTGAAGAAATCTGTCGACCTCTTCCCGACAAGAACCAGGGAAAGCTCCTCATACTTATCCTTATTTTCCTTGATAAAGGCGTCAGCCCTTCTGAAGACGTTCTGGTTGAACGATCCGCACAGCCCCCGGTCGGAAGCGACCACCACGAGTACGCACTTTCTCGGTTCGCGTATTCGCAGCAGCGGGTGCATGTCCGGGTTTGTCCTCGTCACCAGAGAGACCATGACCTCGTTGGTCTTGATGGCATAGGGACGGGCCGCGATGATATCGCTCTGGGCTCTCCTGAGCTTCGCAGCCGCGACCATGCGCATGGCCGAGGTTATCTGCTCTGTCTTCTGGACCGAGCCGATCCGGTTTTTTAAGTCCTTGAGACTAGCCATGCCAGCACCTTACTCTTCTACGACGAAGATCTTCTTGAACTCGGCTATCGCATCCTTTAGTTTCTTTTCCGTCTCCGCATCCATCTGGCCCGTTTCTCTCACGGCCTGGAGAATGTCTGCGTGCTTGTTGCCCAGGAAGGCATAGAACTGCTCTTCGAAGCTCTTGATGGCCGAAGTCGGATACTCGTCCAGGAAACCATTGGTGCCGACGTAGATCATTGCGACCTGCTTTTCGACTGGCAACGGGGTGTATTGCGGCTGCTTGAGCATCTCCATGAGGCGCTCGCCCCGGTTGAGCTGCGCCTGGGTCGCCTTGTCGAGGTCGGAGCCGAACTGGGAGAAGGCCGCAAGCTCGCGGTACTGGGCCAGGTCGAGACGGAGCGTACCGGCGACCTTCTTCATGGCCTTGATCTGGGCGTTGCCGCCCACGCGGGATACCGAGATGCCCACGTTGATGGCGGGACGGAAGCCCGAATAGAACAGGTCGGTGTCCAGGAAGATCTGGCCGTCGGTAATCGAGATGACGTTCGTGGGAATGTACGCGGAAACGTCGCCTGCCTGGGTCTCGACGATGGGCAGTGCCGTGAGCGACCCGCCGCCCATCTCATCACTGTACTTCGCCGCGCGTTCCAGAAGACGGGAATGGAGGTAGAACACGTCGCCCGGGAACGCCTCGCGTCCCGGAGGTCTTCTCAGAAGCAGGGAAAGCTGCCGGTATGCCTGGGCCTGCTTGGTGAGGTCGTCATATATGCACAGCGCGTGTCCGCCCCTGTTCATGTAGAACTCGCCGATGGCCGCACCGCAGTAGGGTGCGATATACTGCAGCGGTGCCGGATCGGAAGCGGTTGCCGCCACGACCACGGTGTATTCCATGGCGCCGAACTGCTCGAGCGTCGCCACCACCTGGGCCACCGTGGACTTCTTCTGGCCGATGGCCACGTAGATGCAGATGACCCCGGTGCCTTTCTGGTTGATGATGGTGTCGATAGCCAGGGCGGTCTTTCCGGTCTGACGGTCGCCGATGATGAGCTCGCGCTGTCCGCGCCCGATGGGGGTCATGGCGTCGATGGACTTCAGGCCTGTCTGGAGCGGCTCTTTCACCGGCTGTCTCTTGACGATGCCCGGGGCCTTTATGTCCACGACCTGGGTCTCGGACGACTCAATGGGGCCCTTGCCGTCGATGGGCTCACCGATCGCGTTGACCACGCGGCCGAGGGTGCCCTCGCCCACGGGTATCTCCACGATCCTCTTGGTCCTGCGGACCTGGTCGCCCTCTTTGATGCCCACGCTCTCGCCGAAGAGCACGCATCCCACATTATCCTCTTCCAGATTCAGGGCCATTCCCATGACGTTGTGCGGAAACTCTATGAGCTCGCTGGCCATGACGTTTCTGAGACCATAAATACGGGCAATACCGTCGCCGACGCTCAGGATGGTTCCGGTCTCGGCGACATCGATCTCTTTCTCGTAACCCTTGATCTGGTCCTTAATGATCTTACTTATCTCTTCTGCCCTTATCTGCATCCCTAGATCTCCCCTTTTAAGCTCTGTTTTAATTTCGTTATCTGTGTCTTCACGCTTCCGTCATAGATCATCCCCTCGACCTCGGCGATCACGCCGCCGATCAGAGAAGGCTCAACCACGACGTCGACGTCGACCTCCTTCTTCACCACCTTGGAGAGCGTCTGTGCGATCTGCTTCAACTGATCCCCGTTCAAAGACGCGGCACAGGTGACCCGCGCCCTGACCCTTCCCGTCAGCTTGTCGAGAATCTCTTTGTACGCATCCAGAATCTCACCCAAGACCGCAAATCTCTCTTTATCCAGAAGTATATTCAAAAAGTTGGACAGGTACTGCGATAGAGATATCTTGGACGCCACTTCCTTGAGGACACGCCGTTTCAGGGTGATATCGTACAGCGGGCTTTCGAGCAACGACCTGAAGTCGTCACTGGTTTGCACGAGCTGAGCAATATTCTGCAATTCCTCAAGAAACTGCTTCTCCTTGCCCTCTTCCCGGCCCAGATCGAACAGGGCCCTCGCATATCTTTTTGCCACCACGTCGCTCTTCACTGCTCTTTCCCCACTTTATCCAGATATTCCTCGATCAACCTCTTCTGGTCTTCCGGGGTCATCGAATTGGTGACCAGACCCGAGGCCATGTCCCCGGCCATATCCACCACCTGGTTTCTCAAGGAATTCTTGGCCTTGACGATCTCCTGCTCGGCAGACCACTTTGCCTGCTCGATGATCCGCTCGGCCACGACCTTGCCTTCCTCGATGATGCGCTGCTTCTCACCCTCGAGCTCGCCCATGATCGCATCGCGTATTTCCTGAATGTCCCTGTCGATGTTCTTGAGCCTCGACTGGTAGTCGGCAAACTGCTTTTCGGCTTCGGTCCGGGCCTTGTCCGCGGTATCGATCATCTCGGCGATTTCAATGCGGCGGTCACTGAAATACGTCTTGATCTTGTCTGCGAGCAGCTTCCAGAGAATCGCTACGAGGATAAGGAAGTTGACGATTCTCCACACCATATCCCAGATCTGGCGGCCTCCACCCTCACCGCCTTCCGCGGCCGGACAGGCCGTGGCGACGGCAAGCACGAGGACCGCCAGGAGGGGTGCAATCCTGTACAGTCTCTTCATCACGCAATCTTCCTCCCCAGAATCTGCTGGGCAATGGTCCCGGCCATGATGCCGATCTCCGGCTCCAGCTCACTCTTTACCCGCGCGATCTCCTCGGCCATCTCCTTCTGGACATCGATAACAATGGTCTCGGCATTGCGCCTTGCATCCTCGATGATCACGTTGGCCTCGTCAACCGCCTGCTTGCGGGAAGAATTCTTCACAGTCATTGCATCGATCTTGGCGCTGTAGAGCTTCTCGTTATAGCTCTTGAGGATGCCCTGGCTTTCATCCACGAGCTTCTTGGCCTTTTCCTGCCCGCCGACGATCCTCGCTTCCCGCTCGTCAAGCACCTTCAGGATAGGCTTGTAGAGTATCTTGTTCAGGATGAACATGAGGAGCAGGAAGTTGAAGATCTGCACAAAAAAGGTCCAGTTGAGTTCTATCAAAACAGTCCTCCTTATACGACGAAGATGAGGAGCAGCGCCACGACCAGCGAGTAAATACCGGTGGACTCTGCAACTGCCTGCGCCACGAGCATCGTTCTCGTCAGCAGGCCGGCCTCATCCGGATTCCGTCCGATTGCCTCGCACGCCTTGCCGCCGGCGAAACCCTCGCCGACACCGGGGCCGATGGCACCGAGTCCCATCGCAATTCCTGCACCAATAAAGGCAGCCGCTCTCACCAGATCCGCACCGGATATATTTTCCATAATCGCTTGCTCCTCCTGTCTTTTCTTCTCTTGGCTTTATTTTTATACAACAAAAATGAGGACGAAGGCTATGACCAGGGCGTAGATGGCAGTGGACTGCGCAACCGCCTGGGCCACCAGCATGGTCCTCATGA
This sequence comes from Deltaproteobacteria bacterium, assembly GCA_018436855.1. Lineage (GTDB taxonomy): Bacteria > Desulfobacterota > Desulfomonilia > UBA1062 > UBA1062 > Phosphitivorax. The sequence continues at coordinate 113,635 of JAHDKO010000013.1, forward strand.
TGAGTCCTCGTTGATCAGGACGGTGACCGGCCGCCTCGCAGGCAGCGGCACCCGTGAACCCGTTCCCCACGCCCGGCCCCAATCCGCCGAACCCCATGCACAACCCTGCCGAGAGAAGCGCCATCGCGGCGGGAAGGGTCGCCGGCCCTGGATAGCCTTTGAACATGAGGATGAACGCAACCAGCAGGCCGAAAATCGCAGGCGTCTGGGCAACGGCCTGGCCCACCAGCATGAGCGTGAGCATGGACCCCCGCTCGGCCGGAGCAAGCGCCACGCCCCTGCATGCAGATGCACCGTTGATACCGTTCCCGTATCCCGACCCGATCCCGGCGATACCGACCGAGAGGCCTGCGCCGACCAGGGCGCTGAAACCGACAAGGTTGGCCGGCATGCCGCTGAACGGGATGAATATCAGCATGAGAGAGACCACCAGGGCGAAGATCACCGGGGTCTGACCAATGGCCTGGCCCACCAGCATGAAGGTCATCATGTCCTTGGAGGTGCCGGAGTTTATGGTGATCGCCTCGCATGCGCCCTGCGCGTTTGCACCGTTGCCGAGGCCGGAGCCGATGGCCCCGAACCCGATGGCGAGCCCCGCGCCCAGCGTGGTAGCAACCGTGAGGATGTTGCCCTCGGTCTTGCCGCCCACTACCAGCATGATGGCGACCAGCAGGGCGAAGATGGCAGGTGTCTGGGCAACGGCCTGGCCCACCAGGTTCATGGTCATGAGCTGGCCCCGCAGCCTGGGCTGCCTGGCAAACCCTTCACAGCACGCACCACCTGTCATGCCTCCGCCCCATCCGGAGCCGATGGCACCCAGGCCCATGGCCAGACCGGCGGCGAGGAAGCTCGCGCTGTAGGGCCACAGGGGGTACCCCGACGCATCCTTGAAGATGAGCAGGAAGGCGACGACCAGGGAAAAGATGGCAGGCGTCTGGCAGATGGCCTGACTCACCAGCATGGTGGTGGTCATGTGGCTGGCTGTCTGCGGCTGCCGGGAAAGGCCCCATATCGCCTGGCCGCCGGGCAGCCCCGCACCGATGCCTGACCCGAAGGCGCCGAGCCCCATGCTCAACCCCGCCCCGATGGCAGCCGCCCACTGGCAGACCCCCATTCCGGAGAGGTCGGTGAAAAGCAGCAGAACGGAAACCATGAGGGCAAAGATGGCCGAGGTCTCCGCAACCGCCTGCGCCACGAGCATGGTCCTGGTGTAGGTGGGCGCCATTGCAGGCCTCCGCGAGATGGACGAGTTCGCCAGACCGCCGGTATACCCTTCACCCAGCGCCGCTCCGATGGCGCCCAGGCCTATACAGAGTCCCGCCCCTAAATACTGCCCCGCATGAACAATGAATTCTGCTTCCATGACCCTATCCTATTTAATCTGAACAACGATATACACAAGCGTGAGCATCGCAAACACGAATGCCTGCACCGTGCCCACAAACAGCCCGAAAAATCCGTAGAGCACCGGCGGCAGCACCAGTGAGTACACCAGATAGCTGACCACCAGGATGATGATGGAGCCCCCCATGATGTTCCCGAACAGACGGAACGAGATGGAGACGATCTTGGCGAGCTCGCCGATGAGGTTGAGCGGCATCATGAAGAAGATGGGCTCGAAATAGCCCTTTGCATAGGCCTTGATGCCCTTGAACTTGATGCCCGAGTAATGGGCGACGATAAATCCCACCAGCCCCAGGCTCAACGTGGTGTTGAGGTCCGCGGTCGGCTCCGAGAGGAAGGGGACGATTCCCAGCATGTTCGATATCCAGACAAGCAGAAAAATCGTGCAGACGAGCGGGAAATACTTCCTGCTCTCCTTGACGGCCAGGCTGTCGTCGACCAGATCGGCCCACGTGCCGACCATGAGCTCTGCCGTGCTCTGGAGGGGGTTGGGAATTATCTTTGTCTGCCGTGATGCGAGAAGCGCAAAGAGAATCAGGAACACCATCACGATCCAGGTCATGATGAGCGTGTCCTTGTTGAGCACGAACTGCGTGCCGAACAGGTTAAATGCCCATTGAGAAATTACACCGATTTCGTTCATTATCCAATCTCTCCTGCCTTATCAGCCCTTATCTGATCCATGATGAAGAGTACATGCGTGAATAAAACCGCTGCTGATGCTGCAAAAAAGGCGTGCAGAGAAATCATTGCCCCTGCGGCAAATACACAACCGATGAGTGCGTACCGCACCAGAAAGGTCTTCACCGGCCCTGAGCCGTGAAGCACGGAGTTTGTCAGCATGAGCGCCTTTGCAATGCCGCCGGCAGCCCCGATAAGGATCCCTATGCTCACCTCGGAATACCCCAGCACGTACGACAGAACACCAGCCGCTACGGCAACCGGGACAGCCAAGCTGATGGTGTTTTTCACATAGCTGAAAATATTCATCCTATGTTCTCTTCTTGTTTCTCTTCCTGGTGTCCGTCTTATACATATCCTGAATCTGCCTGTATACCGTCCAGCCACCGCCAAAGATCCCCAAAAGGATAAAGATGACAAGCACGATACCGTGTGCATTCAGCCGCTCGTCCAACTCATAACCCAGCCAGAAACCCAGTCCTATCGATCCAGCCATTACGAAACCCAACTGGGTCACGATGGCAAGGTCTTTTACGAGCTGTGTATCGTTCTGGGATCTTTTAAAGATCCCCCTTCTCGGCCGTTTAATGAATGGCGGTTCACTCATTAATTGTCCTTTTCCCTAGCACTTCCAGTCATGGGGTGTCAACATTTTTTATTCCCGGGCTGTAGAGAAATCCCATGGCCGACTTTCCCCCTGACATAACCGGTATTCCTATTGACGAAACACGTTATCCGGTGGCCTTTGCGCGATTGTACCCTGAACCGGGATCGAAATAAAGAGCTCTTCACATATCCTTATAACGTTGTTCCGTGCCCCGTTCCAATGGCACCGCTCGCGGCACACAGTTCCTATACAACAGACGGAAGGCATTTTCAAACCCTCCTTTTCCATCCCACCCGCCCATGGGGATGGATCACCTCCTTGCACCTGGGAATCTTGTATGATATTCATTTTTTTTAGATATGTGGGAAACAGGGCAGATAGAGGTGCGGGTGAACCGGGACAACATATCATACTTACGATTCATCTTCGAGGGTTATGACGGTCTCGGCATCGTCTCGACCAGGGACCCTGCTGCCGCACAGGTAGTAATAACCTACCCGTTGAGCAGAAAGACGCTGCTTGCACGGCTGATTCATGCGCTGCACCGGGAAGGCGTGGTAAAGGAGGATATGGAATGCTGAGACAGCACGGTATCGGCTCTGCAGTGGTGATTATTGCCTGTTCACTGGTACTCATGGGCATGTCGGGCCTGGGAACGGTCGCCCCTCAGAACGGCGCTGTTTCTTCATTCAACGCAAGGATCATGGACACGGCGAACAACGAGGTGGAGATCAGCGCGGTGACCATCGACGGGAAACCCCTGTTTCAGGCATCCCTGGGAAAAGGCAAGGTGAGAATCCCCTTCGAGAACATCTCCCGGGTCACCATCAAGGACAAGAGCGCCTGCGTCACCCTCAAGGGCTCCAAGGACATGTGCGACCTGAAAATCAACCAGCTCTCCAGGGTATACGGAAACACCCCGTTCGGGACCTATCAGATTTCCCTGAAGGATGTGGCCTGGATAGAGTTCTCCAGCGCAAAGCAGTGAACGCGCTGGACTACGTCTCCATACTCCTCTGCGCGGCGTTCCTGGTTCTGGGGGCGTATCAGGGCCTGATCAGGAGCGTATCATCCCTGGCGGCGCTCCTGACCGGTTTATATTCGGCGAAAAAAATCGAACCGCTGTTTTCGAAGCTGCTGGCTACGGTACACGTCCCGAATCCCCGGGGGGTACTGGGTTATCTCCTCATTTTCTTCTGCATCTTCTTCACCATAAAGATACTCCTGTTCTTCCTGCAGAAGCTGCTCAAGGCGTCGGGCATCTCGGTTCTCGACAGGGCGTTCGGCGCAGTTCTCGGGCTTGCCAAGGGGGTTGTCATCACGGTTTTTGCCTGCACGATCCTGCAACTGGCGCTGCCCAGGGACTCGGCAATCCTGAAGAACTCGGAGCTCCTCCCCTACTCGAACAAAATCGTGTCCTCGGCAAGAGGACTCCTTCCCGGCGACGTATACCGGCACCTGGGAAGGACCTGACGCCCTTTTTCGAGGGGCGTCGCCATCTCCCGGGTTCGGCCGGCTGCAGGAGACCCGGGACGCTCGTCACCGGGCGAAAAGGCTATTCGTCCTTTTCCTTATAGTCGGAGTTCTCCTCCAGGACGATATCCTCCACATCGAGCACATACTCCTCGACATCCTCATCGCCCTCGGCATTTCCTTCCATCTCTTCGGGAACGGTCCTGGCATCGGATTTCGCCTTGGCGATGGGCCTGCGCTTCTTGCGCTTGAGCATTTTCTTGGTTTCTTCGTTATTTTGATCCTCTCCACAGGAAGGACACACCGGAGCGGGCTTGTTCAAATCATAGAATTTGGTGCCGCATTTGTAGCACTTATATCGTTTCCCTAAATCTGCCACCAAATATCTCCTTTACTCTCACAAAATTTTCCCTGTATAGTTCAGCAGTGTCCATTGGTTTGTCAAGACAAAAAAACATGGCGAGAGGCTTTATTCGTTCAATGATTTCTACTAGTTGTTGACTTGCGAGAGAGAGAACGATAAAATGAGTGGTAGTATGAAGCATTTTCCGCCGCTAAAGGTCATGCTCCTTTTCGGCGCCTGTTTTCTGGCGTTCGCCTGCGCGGCGCCGATACAGAAGGCCTCGGCGCCCCAGGATCCGAAGTCGTTGTACGACAAGGCACTGGTCCAGGAAAAGTCCGGCAACGCCCAGAATGCGTACCAGTCGTACATCTCGATATGGAAGCTCTTTCCCCATCACGAGCTCGCTCCACAGGCCCTCTACCGGGCAGGCTCGCTCATCTCGGCTGGCAACCCCTCAAAGGCGAGCGAGCTGTACCGGACGTTTCTGGGATCGTACGCGCGTTCCCCCCTGAAGCCACAGGTCATAGGAGATCTCCTGGAGGCAGAGGTCCGGCTCGGTCGATTTTCGCAGTCGATCGATCTCTTCACCGAGTTCTACGGTGAAAGCCACGACCCCGATCTCGTCCAGCCGGGCATCAGGCTCGCCCGGGAGCTCTCCGGTGCGCGGAGGTATCAGAAATCCCTCGAGCTCATCAGCATGATGTTCCCCTATGTGGACAAACCCTCCCAGGAATCGCTCCTCCCCTACTGGAAAACCGGCGTGGAGAATACGGACCGGGTGGATCAGCTCCAGAAGATCGAGCAGGGTGTCCACGACGATCGCCTGCTGAACGTGCTCCTTGCCCGGCAGGTGGATCTCTACATCGAGCAGGGCAAAGACGACATGGCCCGCAGCATCATATCCCGGCTCGGACCCGGAAAGGGCCTTTCCCGGTGGACTCAGAGCGACTTTCCCGGAGCCAGGAAAACCATCGGCGTGCTCGTCCCCTTGAGCGGCAAGTGGGAGACGGTGGGGCAGAAGGTGCTCAAGGGCATCCAGTTCGCATCCCGGGTGTTCAGCAGGGACGACTCACCGCAGGTGGAATATCTCATCCGCGACTACGGCAACGACGAGCAGTCGATCCCGTCCATCATCGAGGAGCTCGACACCAGGGAAGACATCATTGCGCTCATCGGCCCGGTGGGCGAGACCGCCGGCAGCATCGCCTGCGCAGAGGCGCGCAAAAGAGGTATCCCGTCCTTTCTCTTCACCCGCGCCGATGTGGTTTCGAACCAGACATCCTATTGCTTCAGCAATTTCATATCCATCGACGTCCAAGCCGAGGCCCTTCTCAGGGCGGCTGCCGACATGAACATATCGCGCTTCGCCATCTTCTCTCCCAGCGATCATTTCGGGAATTCCTTTTCCCGGATCTTCAGCGACAAGGCGCCCGAGTTCGGCATCAGCGTGGTCCGCACGGTCAGTTATTCGTCGGACCTGGTCGATTTCAAGGGAGCGGTCAAGAAACTCGTCGAGCATCTTTCCGAAGACGATCCCCCTGATTTCGACGCACTCCTCATCCCGGACACGGCCATCAACTCCGCCATGGTCGCCTCGTACCTTCCCTATCTCAACATCGAGGGCGTGCGCCTGTTCGGGCCCACCCTCTGGGACTCTCCCGACTTCATCCGGGTGGGAGGCAGGTACGTCGATGACTCGGTGTTCGTGAGCGGTTTCTTCGCCAACTCGCAGTTGGAGTATGTGCAGGAGTTCAACGACCAGTTCTACTACACGTTCGGCTACAATCCTTCCGTGTGGGAGGCGAGCGCATATGACACGGCAACGATTCTGCAGAACCTCCTGAGCGGGTCCCCTGCCTCGCGGGAAGCCCTGCAGGGCCTCATCGCCTCGCTTCAGGACTATCCCGGGCTCACCGGCTCCACCTCCTTTTTCCCTGACGGGTCGGTGGAAAAGATCATTTATGTTCTGAGCGTCAAGAACTCGGCCGTGTACGAGATCGCCCCTTGATGTTCGCGCTGTTTTATCATAAGGATCACCTGCTATGAAGAATGCCGTAAGCGTCTTTCTCTTATTGGTCCTGGTGCTCATCGTGGGGGGTTGCGCCCACGATGAGACAAAAATCCGTTCGGCCCAGGAGCTATACCAGGAGGCCACCGAGCTTGCCGAGAAGGGTAAGGTGGAAAAGGCTGTAGAGAAGTTCATGGAGGTCCGCACCTACTACCCCGGCCATGAGCTTGCCAGAAAGGCTCTCCTGGCCACGGCCGACCTCCATTATGACGAGGAGGACTACGCATCGGCGCTCCAGAGCTACGAGGAGTTCCGCCTGCTCTACCCCACCGATTTCGAGGCCGGGTACTGCCTCTATCGGATCGCCATGACTCATTTCAACCAGATCGGCACCCTCGACAGGGACCAGACCGAGACCGTCCGCACGATCCAGACCTTTGAGAACTTCCTCTCGTCCTATCCGGACTCTCCGCATGCGGAAGACGCGAAGGTCCGGCTGGCCGAGGCAAAGAGCGTGCTTGCAAAGCACTATGTGTATATCGGGAAGTTCTATCTGAAGAAAAAAGAGCATGGGGCCGCGTGCAAGCGCTTCCGGTATGTGCGGGAGCATTATCCCAACGTGCCCCTGGACGACGATTTGGACGAGCTCATTTCCCGTTCGTGCCAAACCCCGGAGCAGGCGAACCAGTAACCACATCCTCATGGGGTCACCTCATGGGGTCAGCATCCTCACGGGGTCAGGTCTCTACATATGACACCTCAGCATCCTCACGGGGTCAGGTCTCTACATATGACACCTCAGTGTCATATGTAGAGACCTGACCCCGACCCCACTAATACTGCGGTTTCCCGGGCATGGAGCGCGCCTGTTGCACTTTTCCTTCACTCCCTGTCACATAACGCAACAGTCTCCCCCGGCCACGCCCGGAGATGCCCATGCGGTCTTTTCCGCAAACTATGGGTATCGCTCCCCTTTATCGATATGGCATGCTTATAGCATCTCCCGGCAGTCATAATCTGTGGCAAGGACGCGACATATGACAAAGAGAGAGATCATTCGAGTGCTTATCTTGAGCCCGCTCTACCTCAGCCTCAAGCTCACGGAACGGGTGAAGCTTATTCGTGCGTTGAGACCGACACACTGACGCAATCGGGGGCCGGTGCCCTGCTCACCCCCCAATGCCCAGCTTGCGGACGTTGTCCACGCGTACCGTAAAACGGACGCGGTCGAGGTACTCGAGAAAGGGAATGGCATACTTGCGGCTGACGCCGATAATCTGCTTCATGTCCGCGGGCGCAAGCGAATCATGCTCGCGAATGAACAGGCGGACCTCTTCCTTGAGCCGGGTGACTGCGGCCTCGGTGAGATACACATCATCCTTGATCTTGGTGAGCCTCCCCTGCCGGGTGAGGAAACCGAGCACCTCCTCCATCTGCTTTAAGTCTATGGAGAGGCGCTCCGCAAGCTCCTGGACGCGCGGCGATTCGAAGCCGCTCGCGGACAGCACGGCATAGGCCTTCTCCCCAACGGCGCCCATGGCGTCGCCGAGCGAGGGGCTGAAGCCTTTTTCTCTGATACCGGGGCCGACTTCCTCGATTTCACCCCTTTTCATGAGATCGGTCAGCAGCTTGTGAAAGAGCTTGGGATCCACGCTCCCCTTGAGCGCCGAGCGCAGGTGCTCGCGGGAGATGCCGGAGGAGGAGGCATGGTCCTTATGATATTCCTTCACCTTCTCCAGGATGAGATCTTTGAGCGAGAACGCATAAGACTCGAAGACATAGAGGTCGTTGTTGGGATCGAAGCGGACGATCTGCCCGGATGACAGAAGCTCGGCCAAAGCCTTGTCCAGGGACGAGCCTCCGTCGGCAAAGACCGCGGCAAGCTCCTTCTTCGATATGCCCCGGACCCCCGCATCCCTGACAACGCCTGCGACCTGACGGAGCCTGTCCGAGCTCAGCAGATCCCGGGCGATATCCTCGGAAAACCTCCGGTGGGGCGAGGGATTGAGCACCGTGCCCCCTGCGAGCGTGTGAGAGGGGGAGATGCTCCGGATGATGAACCGGTCGCCGAACGCCGCGATGACCGGCTCCTTGAGCCGCATCCTCGCCACATCGAGCCCGTCCACATCGTGGAGGCTCATCTCTCCGGTGAGCTCGGACGTGCCGAAGTGGATCTTGACCTCGCCCTTCCTGGGCTTGGCCATCAGATCCAGGCGGGCGTCCAGGAGCCTCGTGGGTTTGAACACACCGGCCGGCACCACCCACTGGCCCCGTTCGATGTCTTCCCGGGAAAAGCCCTGGAGGTTGATCGCCGTGCGCATGCCGGCCATCGCCCTGTCCGCATCATGTCCGTGGACCTGGATATTGCGCACCCGGGCCTTGCGCCCGGCAGGCAGCACCTCGACCTCCTGATCCTCCTCGAACACCCCCTGCTTCATGGTCCCGGTGACCACGGTCCCGAAGCCCTTGATGGTGAACACCCGGTCCACGGGCAGGACCGGGATGCCGGTGATCCGCCGCTCTTCCAGAGAACGGACCTGCTCGTCGAGTATTTGCTTGAGCTCGTCGATCCCCTTGCCGGTCGCCGAGCTCACGGCCACGATAGGCGCATCCTTGAGAAAGGTGCGCGACATGAAATCCTGAATGTCAGCATACGCCAGCTCCAGGAGGTCGTCGTCCACCATATCGGTTTTGGTGAGCACGACCACGCCCCGCTGGATGCCCAGGAGGCTGCAGATCTGGATGTGCTCGACGGTCTGGGGCATCACTCCCTCGTCCGCGGCGACCACCAGCATGACCAAGTCGATTCCCGACGCCCCGGAGAGCATGTGCCGGATGAACCTCACGTGGCCGGGCACGTCCACCACGCCGACCTTCTCTCCGGAAGGCAGTTCCAGCGAGGTGAACCCGAGCTCGATGGTCAGCCCGCGCTGCTTTTCCTCTTTCAGCCGGTCGCAGTTCACGCCGGTCATCGCCTTGATGAGCGATGTCTTGCCGTGGTCCACGTGTCCTGCGGTGCCGATGACGATTCTCTTCATAGTGGTTACGGTTAAATCATATTCCCTGCATATCGTCAATTCCCACATGCTATGCCTTCGGCTATAGAACGGCAAGCCACTGGGGCTGTGATCGAGGCAGGGGCACATGGCCCACGCAGGAACCTGCAGACCACCGGGTGCGCCCGGAGTTTGGGCTTGTGATTCCCTGCGGGCGATCGTATAACGGTTAGCCACATATGGACAGGCGCATCGGCGTAATCTTGATCGTCATTTTCGCGGAGCTTGTGTTCAGGCTCGCCTACAGCGCTGTTTCGCTCCCGGTGAACCCCCTGCTCTTCACCCTGCTGGTCCGTCTGGTGGAAACGCTCATCATCCTCGGGCTCGCGTTTCATCTCAGCGGGGTCCGCGCCCGGTCCATATTGCGCGAGATCCTCATCGGCGCAGGGGTCGCCGCTGTCTTCGGCGCCGTGGTCGTCCTGGGAGACGCCGCCTCCCGGGCGCTTCTCGAAGGCGGCGTCTTGAGATTCCTCATCGGAAGGCAGGAAGTGGCCGATCCCGTCCTGTTCTTTCTAGTCGGGTGCGTGATCGCCCCCTTTGCAGAAGAACTCTTTTTCCGCGGGCTCCTCTATTCATGGCTCAGGCAAAGAATGCCAGTGATCGTCTCCATCGTCGTCTCGGCCCTGTTTTTCGCGGGAATGCACGGTTTTATTGCGCCGGTGCAGCTTGCCGGAGGCCTGATCTTCGCCGGGCTCTACGAGTGGCGCGGCAACGTCTGGGCCCCCTATACGGTCCACGCGGCCGCGAACCTCGGGATATGGGTGCTCCCTTGGATTTATCCGTCGTGGTGAGCGGTTGCCCCATGACCTGTGAGAACTGTTCACAGTGCCGCCCCTGTCCGGCCGTCTTCAGCGGGTTGCTCGAGAAGGCGTCGAGAAGAGAAAAAACCATCATATCATAAAGGCGCATGGAGAAGACAGCGGCGTATCGGACAATGAACGTGCTTTCGGTGAGCGGGCTATGCAAGCGGTTCGGGGACACGCTCGCCGTGAACGATGTCTCTTTCGAGGTGGGCGCGCATGAGATCGTCGGTCTGCTGGGGCACAACGGGGCGGGAAAGACCACGACCATCAACATGATCCTGGGCGTTCTCGAGCCGAGTTGCGGCACCATACTCATCGAAGGGTCGGATATCCGCACCCGCAGGTCACAGGCGCTCGAGCACACAAATTTTGCGGCCGTCTACGCTCCGCTTCCGGGCAACCTGACCGTGTATCAGAACCTGCGCGTCTTCGGGCTGATCTATGCAGTGAATAACCTCTCGTCCAGGATCGGAGAGCTCTTCGCACAGTTCGATCTCATCGCGTTTCGCGACGTGAAATGCGGCGTGCTCTCTTCTGGCGAGCAGACGCGCGCAAGCCTTGCCAAAGCCATGCTCAACCGGCCCGACCTCCTTCTGCTCGACGAGCCGACCGCGTCACTCGACCCTGCGACGGCCCGCGATATCCGCCGGAAGATCCGCATATTCGCTTCGGAGAGCACCGGGGGCGTGCTGTGGACCTCGCACAACATGTACGAGGTCGAAGAGGTGTGCGACCGGGTGCTCTTTCTCTCGCGCGGCAAGATTCTGCTCGAAGGCGACCCGAAGTCCCTGCCTGCAAAACACGGCAAGGAGAACCTCGAAGAGCTTTTCATCACGGTTGCTCGCGAGCCCCTCACGCTCGGGGACAGGGGGCTGCCGTGAACCTGATCCGCATCTCGGCCGTGGTGCTGCGCCAGTTCTATCTCATCCGCGGGAGCTTTTCGCGCGTGGTGCCGCTCTTTGCCTGGGTCGCCATCGAATCGTGCTCTGGGGCTTCATCACGAAATACCTCAATACCGTCACGGCCAGCGGGCTCAACTTCGTGCCCATCCTCCTGGGCGCGGTCATGCTCTGGGATTTCTTCATCCGGGTCATGCAGGGGGTAACCATGGCCTTTTTCGAGGATGTCTGGTCCAGGAACTTCCTCAACTTCTTCGCCACGCCTCTGTCCATTGCCGAATACTTGGGAGGCCTCGTGTTCTCCAGCATCATCACGAGCTCGATCGGGCTCATCGTAATGCTCGTACTCACCACGCTCGTGTTCGGGGCTTTCCTTCTTCATCTTCGGCATCGCGATCTTCCCCTTTCTCCTGGTGCTCTTTCTGTTCGGGATCGCGCTCGGCATTTTTGCGAGCGCCATGGTGCTCAGGCTCGGCCCCTCGGCGGAGTGGTTCGTGTGGCCGGTGCCCGCGCTCCTCTCACCCTTTGCCGGGGTGTTCTACCCGCTCTCCACGCTGCCCGAGTGGATGCAGTACATATCGCATCTCCTCCCTCCTGCGTACGTGTTTGAAGGCATGCGCTCGATCATATCAGGCGGATCGGCTTCCGGCTCGGTCCTGCTCATGAGTGCGGGCCTCGCCGTGCTGTATATCCTGCTCGCTGGCATGTTCTTCACCCGAACCTTTCGCCACGCCGTGCGTACCGGTCTCATTGCCCGCTACAGCGCCGAAAGTGTATCCTAGCGGATTTGAGGGACGGGCTCCGGCTTCGTCAAAGAGATTCTCGATGGCACTGGAATGCTCCGAAAATGCCCCAGCCCGAAATGGACCACCCATCGAACGAGCTCCGGGGTATCAACAGCTCTCCTGGTGAGATATCCTTAGAATGGATCCCCTGCAACGCAAATATCAGGACAAAATCAGGCCATAGCTCACAATTCTCCCCTTGCCCGGATTCCGGCGTATGATGCCCAGTCCGAGGAGACGATTGATCTCGCGGAAGGCTGTGGGCTTGATCACTTTGGCCATGGAAGCGTACTTCCTTGTGGTAAGGCCTCCTCCGAAACCATCCGGACCTGCGTCGAGAAGCTTGTTGATGACCTTGCGCTGCCTCTCGTTCAGTGATGCCTGGGCATGCATTCCCCGGAAGTTCGCCTTTCTGATGACTCAGGATAGGATGAGCTCGGACCGGCTTGGAAAGGTTGGTGCCGGAGAAGGGACTTGAACCCCCACGAGCTTGCGCTCATCGGATTTTGAGTCCGA
>JAHDKO010000010.1 GCA_018436855.1 Deltaproteobacteria bacterium
TGGTCGGGACGAGAGGATTCGAACCTCCGACCCCCTGAACCCCATTCAGGTGCGCTACCAGACTGCGCTACGTCCCGAAACCGCATTCCTTGCTATCACGGCATCTTGTCGGTGTCAAGCGCAAGGGAGCTGTTGATCAAGAAGATTCCGGAGCCGGGTCGATGCTCGTCTGATGCCTGCCAAAGATCAGGTTTTCCCGGCGTCGGCAGAGGCGAGAGTGAACGGCCGGGAAAAATGGAAGCGGATGATCTTGCTCGCCAGGTCGTCCGCCTGGATGCGATAGTAGCCGTTGTGGATGACGAGGCAGCCGATGGCGATGGCCTTGCCGGTTGCCGGGTCTTCGGCAAAGCCCATAAACCAGTTGCGTTTTCCATCCGGAGACGTGCCCTTGATGGTGCCGCTCTTTGCCCCGATGGAAAGGCCCCTTATCGCGCGGTCATTGCGCACGCGCCGGAATGCGCCGGATACGGTGCCGCTCTTCACGGTCTGCCGCATCATCAGATACAGGTCGTCCGCGGTCTCGCCGCTCAGGACCTGCTGGAAGGCGGTGCCGCTGTTGCGCAGGATCCTCGGGGTCACCATGGCGCCGTCGTTCAGCACCGCGCTCACCATCTGGGCCGCGTGGACCGGTGACACCCTGGTCTCGCGGTTGAACCCGCACGCGAGCTCGGCGAGATGGAAATCATCCTCCGGGAAAAACAGGGTGCTCGGCGCACACTCGCTGTCGATCATCGGCGACTGCCAGAACCCGAGCCGCATGGCCGCAAGCAGAAGGGGCTCTACGCCCAGCTCCCTGGCACCGATCTTTCCGAACACCACGTTGTTGGACGAGGCAAAGGCACGGGCCAGGGTGATCGTCCGCGGCCAACGCTCCCTTTCAGGGAATATCTGGCTCCTGTAGAGCGTATGCGCACGGCCGGTGTATGAGCAGGGGGAGTTCACCGACATTCCCCCATAATCGATGGCGGCCGTGGCAGTGACCACCTTGAAAAGGCTCGCCGCCAGATAGGCGTCGAGGCCGAGCCCGCAGTCTTCACCTTGAGAGTCCTTGCCGTAGAGCGCGAGTATCTCGCCGCTGAAGGGATCGAGGATCGCCACGGCGGCAAAGCCTACACGGTATCTCCGGGCCGTGGACGCAATATAGTCCTGGAGCTCCCAGTCTATGGTGAGCCCGATGTCTTCAATGAGATCGGGGGTGATGCTTTTCATGGCCTCACGGGAAACCACTGGCTGCCGCGGGGGCACGGTCACCACCTCTGCATCGCCCTGCCTGCCCGTGGGGATGAGCAGCATCGCCGTCATTGCCAGCACTACAACAGCATATCTGGTGAAGATGGCCGTATATCTCTTCATCATCAACGATTCACTTTCACTCGAACGAGAAAGATCCCTTTACTCTAGAATAATGCTGGTCAGTATATGGCATACCAAGTCTCTGCATGTCAACAGCCCTGCCTCTCACCAATGAATCGGCAGAAACGGCCGGAGAAATGAAGGATGAAGATGGATTGAAAATGAATCGCTGTTCTGCTAGGCTTGAACGCAATCTTCATATATGGTACCGGGCACATCCGGTAATGCACTGCAGTGGGGGGAGTATCTTTTTTTGGCTGAGAGAGACCGGCTTGAAGAATTTTCGATGCCGGACATGAAAAAGCGGGTATGAGCGATAAAGTGGATGCGGGTGACGGCGAGAACATGAGCAAAGACATGGATGCCATACGGGCGCAGATCGACGCTCTCGACGATGAGCTGCTCGAGCTGCTCCGAAAGCGGTTCGAGCTGAGCGTGGAGATGGGCGCGATCAAGAACAGGACCAACCGTGACGCCTTCGATCCCTCCCGGGAGGAGGCCGTTGTCCAGCGCCTTACCGCGCACCTCCGCCCTCCCCTGACCGCGGCCGCGGTCGAGAAGATCTTCACGGAGATCTTCAGCATCTCGCGATCGCTCCAGCAAAGGCGCAAGGTCGCCTACCTGGGCCCGGAGGGCAGCTACTCCCACCAGGCAGCGCATGTCCTCTTCCGCCACGACGCCCGGCTCATGCCTCAGAAGGACATCGACGCAGTGATCAGCGAGGTCCTGATGCGGCGGGCCGACCTGGGCGTGGTGCCGGTGGAGAACTCGACCGAGGGCATGGTGAACCGCACGCTGGATCTCATGGCTGTCTCGCGCCTCTTCGTCAACCGCGAGATCACGCTCCCCATCCGCAACTGCCTGCTCTCGTCCACCACCCTGGACAAGGTCCGGACCGTCTACTCCCACCCGCAGGCCCTTGCCCAGTGCAGAAACTGGCTTACCAACTACCTGCCGGGCGCCGAGGTGCGGGAGACCCCCAGCACCTCTGACGCCGCCCTGGCCGCGCGCGGCCGGGAGGACGCCGCAGCCGTGGCGTCCTCGCTGTCGGCCCGGCTCTACGGCCTCGATATCCTGGCCGAGAACATCAGCGATTTTCAGGAAAACATCACCCGCTTCTGGGTGGTGTCGCCTGCCATGACCCCGGTGGAGGGAAAGGCCAAGACATCCATTATTCTCACCCTGGAGAACATCCCGGGCGCCCTCTATCACGCCATCGGGGTATTCGCGGCGCAGGGGGTCAACCTCACCAAGATCGAGTCCAGGCCCTCCAGGGAAAACCCCTGGGAGTATATCTTCTTCATCGACTTTCAGGGGAGCCTCATGGACGACAACGTGGAAAAGGCCATGGAAGAGTTACGGCGCTACACCAGGGATGTCACCGTGCTCGGGTCATACCCTGAAGGGAGAACCATCCAGTGAGACAACCCAGACCAGCCCCCTGGACCGAGAAGATCCCCGCATACGTTCCGGGGACGTCCAAAGACACCATTGCCGGGCGCTACGGCATCAAAGACCCCATCAAGCTCGCATCCAACGAAAACCCTCTGGGTCCAAGCCCCCTGGCCGTTCAGGCCATGGAGTCGGCAATGGCGGGCGCGCACCTCTATCCCGACCCCGGCGCCGTCGAGCTGCGTGCCGCGGCCGCTGAATTCTTCGGGTGCAGGAGCGAAGAGGTCCTTGCGGGCAACGGATCAGACGAGATCATCGACCTGCTCTGCCGGGCCTACCTCACGCCGGGCCGCGAGGTGATCGTTCCCGGGCTCACCTTCAGCTACTACCGGATCGCCTCGCTGGTCTGCGGGGCCCAAGTCGTGGCCAGCGGCATGAAGGATTTCCACATCGACGTGGACGACATCCTGCACAGGGCCTCCGAAAAGACCGGGATCGTGTTTCTGGCCAATCCCAACAACCCCACCGGCACCTGCCTGGCGGAAGGCGAGATCCGCAGGCTCCTGGACGGGCTGCCGCCCGAGACCCTGGTCGTGCTGGACGAGGCCTACGCGGCCTTTGTCCGGCAGAGCGATTTCCTCAGCGCTGTGGAGCTCATCGACTCCCATCCGAACGTGGCCACGGTCCACACCCTCTCCAAGTCCCACGGGCTGGCCGGCCTGCGGGTGGGTTTCTGCGTCGCGGGCGAGCCGGTCATATCCGCTCTGGCCCGGATCAAGCCGCCGTTCAATGTGAATATCCTTGCGCTCAAGGCCGGGGCCGCAGCGCTTAGGGACACGGACTTTCTGAACAAGACCCTGGAAACCACCTGGCAGGGCCTCGACTATCTCTATGCCGAGGCGCAGAAGCTGGGCCTCGCCTTCGTGCCGTCCCAGACGAACTTCGTGCTCGTCCGGATAGGCGGCGGATGCTCGCGGGTATACGAGGAGCTCCTGAAGCGGGGCATCATCACCCGGGCCATGACCGGCTTCGGGCTCGACGACTACCTGCGGGTGAGCATCGGGCTCCCCCGGGAGAACGAGGCGTTCGTCAGGGCCTTGCGCGAGGTTTTATGAA
>JAHDKO010000075.1 GCA_018436855.1 Deltaproteobacteria bacterium
AACAATCTTCACATCTGGGAGTTGGCGGAGGGGTTGAGGAATGTGGGGAGTATAGGGGGGGAGCAGGGGTTATCTTTTGCGGTACTGGCGCCCAAAGAGGTGGCGAAGTTGTATGATGAATACAGTTATGGAGCGAAGCCTGATTTGGAGACTGCGAATTTGATAGCGGCGCTCAATGGGCCGATGGCACATCTGTATGTAAAAAATCGTGCTACAAATTCATGGGAAGACAAGCCGAGGGAGATTGAGGATGTGGGGTATGTTGCAGAACTGTTACGATTGATGTTCACCGAAGATAAGTCGGAATCGAGTCTGCCTGAGGTATTCACATCTGGAGTATTTGATAAGGCGATACCGAGTGTATCTGGAATGAAGAGGCTGGCAAAATCCATAGACAAGATACTGATACGGCAAGGGGACGGTTATGTAGTATTCCAAGGTTTGGGGAGGGATTATGCGTCTATCAACATGACGGAGCCGAGATATGTAAGGGCTGCGGAGAGAATAGGAGGTCTATGTAGCACTGATGATGATATGCCTGATCGCAGTGGAGATATTGTTCTGCTATTCAGGAATTTCACGGATGAATATCCTGAAAACAGGTTTACCTGTGGGGTGGCGTGCAAGGCCTGGCATGGGAGTTTGAATCCTGGTGATTCGTATGTTCCGTTCATTCTTGCGTATCCGGGTGGGAACGCGGCTGAGGTAGAGAGATTAAGGGAGGGGATAGGGGATTGTCCTGAAGGCGGGAGTTATTGTGAGGAGTGCGCCTGTGGGAACTGGGAGGTGACAGACGTGATCATGCAGGTGATACAGAAGCAGTATGGAGGGGAAAATGGGGAGAATTAGATTTACATGCGTGCAGCTGATCATGCTGTTGTTTTTGATGATTCCCACGAGTGGATATGGAGGAAGTGCAGAAGAGTTTTTGATATTACAAGATATCGGTGGCTACCGGAACATGGGCAAAGGTGGGGGTCTAGGATCTGGTATACTTGCGGCAACCGGTCATTTCAACAAGGACCATGCAGATGAGTCATACTCAACAATGTATTACAGTGATGTTAGTGAATTAGGTTTGAATGTGCAAGTGACCCGTCACGC
>JAHDKO010000082.1 GCA_018436855.1 Deltaproteobacteria bacterium
GTTGAGGCCTGACCCCGACCCTAAAGGTTCCCGGGCCACTGTTCGATCACGTCGCCCGCGTCACAGCGGTAGATCACCTCGCTGCCCGACGAGAGCCGCCATACGTCTTTGAAGAGGTCGCCGGGGTCATCGCCCGTGATCGCGCAGTACGAAATGAGGAAGGCCATCCTCGCGGTTCTGCCCACCTCCCGGGGAATGCTCGTATTGATCTGCACGAGGTTCTTCAGCCTTTTCTTCCGGGAGAGGACCCTCCTGTGCTCCACCCGGTCCGTGTCCAGGAGGAAGAACTGCACGGGGTCCGTGCAGACCTTGATGTTACAGGCCTTGAGGTCCGCGTGGTAGATGCCCTTGGCGTGCAGGGTCCCGACGAATCCGCCCAGGGCCTGCGCGAGAGAGCGTCGCTCCGGAAGGGGAAGGCGGGAATAGCAGCCCGCGAGAAAACAATCCAGGTCCGGCTGGTCGAGGTCCCTGGTGACGAGCATGCTCTCCCGGTTCCGGAACACGATCACGGCCACCGGGTCCGCCACTGGGACGCCGTTGAAGAGCAGGGTCAGCGATCCCTTCCAGGAGCGCACTGCATACGGCGCGGTGAATAACTTGGCCTTTGCGTACGACTTGATGCAGTATTCTCCGGTCGTGCTGATTTGCGTTTTTTTCTGTATCTTGTAGAGGTTCGTGCCCCCGGCCAGGTGTGCGCGGTGCGCGGCGACCAGGCAGTGCAGGTCGGGGGAGTGGCTGCGGTTCACGAACGCCCGGAACTGCGGACAGAGAAAAGCTCGTGAAAAACTCCCCTCCCGCAGGCTCCTCGCGACCCTGCGCCCGACCTGTTCCCTGCGCAGGCGCAGGGACAGGGAGCGGACTCTCTCCCATGCGGCCTCTGTTTCTCCGATCCCGGCCGCCCGCACCAGATAGGGCTCCAGCTCTTCCCGGCTCAGGTCGAAGATGTTGACCACCTGGGCGAAGAGCGAGGCCGCATGTTTCAGGGTTGTCTTTTTCAGGGGCGCGATCTCGTAGGCGTCCACCAGAAAAGGGCTGCCGTGCCGGTCAAGGATGATGTTGCCCAGGTGCATGTCAGAGAAGCCGAACCCGGCGTTCAGGAGCCGGACGCTCATATCGAGCATGACCTCGATCTGCCTTTGGCGGCCCTCCTCGAAGAGCCCCCGTGCCGGGGACACGGCGCGGGTGATCAGGGCGCTTGCGCTTCCCGCGCGGACATGGCCGCAGACCTCGGGCACCGGTATGCCCGCGTGCATCAGGCGGGCGAGCATCGCGGCCTCGCGCAGCGTTTTGGGATAGATGAGATTTCTCAGCTTTTCCGGAAGCGTGCGGGGCAAAAGGAGCTTTACGTAATACCCGACCTCTCCCTGCCTGAGGAGGCGATGGATGCTGCGGGCGGACCGCCGGCTCACGAGCTCCCAGGAATGCTCGGGATACAGCGACGATATTTTTTTCATGACAGCGTCCATCCGTCCTCTCTTCTGTTTTCCATGATCGGGTTCCGCCGGACTTTAAGAGAGTGCGATGTCCGGCTTTTTTTTAAGCGAATGCCCGGAGCCCGGTCGTGCCGGTCTCTACCGCGCCGCCGGTCAGGCCCCGCTCTCATCCATGAGCCCCGCGCATGCGTCCATGACCTCGTCCACCTGCAGTCTTCTCATGCACTCCACCGTGCCGCAGGTCGTGTTCAGATAACAGGGCATGCACGGCATCTCATGGCGCACCACTGCGCTGCGATCGTTCTGCGGGCCCACGAACGCCGGGTCGGTGGGCCCGAACAGGGCCACCACGGGAATATCGACCGCCGAGGCAAGGTGCATGACCCCGGAGTCGATGCCCACGAACAGGCGCGCCCTCATCAGGAGGGCGGCGAGCTCACGCAGCCCGAGCCTGCCGGTGAGGTCGAGCACCGGGGTGCCCCGGCCCTGCGCCAAGGCACTGATGCCGCGGGTGATCAGGTGGTTGCTCTCCTTCGTGTCGCCTGCGCCCACCAGGACGGGGGTCAGGCCGTAGCGCTCATAGAGCCTTACGGCAAGGTGCGAGAACTTCTCTTCGTCCCACGCCTTGGCGAGCCTTCCGGGCGATGCCCCGGCAGAGATCACCACGTAGTTTTCCGGCACCTCCGCGCTGCACTCATGGGATTCGACCGGCAGCAGTCCCACATAGCCCTCGACCGAAGGCGCAATCCCCAGGCGTTCTATCAGACGGGCATTGTTCCGCCAGCAGTTGTGCCCGACGACCACCTCCCTGACCTGAAGCGCCCTGTCCCAGGGGAAGCGCTCAAATCCCGCCCGGGTGCGGGCCCCGCTCAGGGCGGTGAGGAGCAGGGCCTCCTCCGAGCGGGCAAGGCAGATCAGGAGATCGTACCCCCGGGCCCGCAGGGCTCTCGCGAGCCGGATCTTGTCGCCCAGGCGCCCGGGCTTGGGCAGGACCTCGTCCACCAGGGGCGAGCATCTCAGCAGCTCGTTCAGCGGAGGCTTCACCACCGAATGGATCAGGGCGCCCGGGTACCGGTCCCTCAGGGACTTCAGGAGAGGCAGGGAAAACACCAGGTCCCCGATCTGGTTAAGATGGATGACGCAGATCTTCATTCCATATCCTACAGAAAGAAGTTGTTGTCCTGCACGACCTCGATCTCGGACACGTCCTTGGGCGATTCGATGAAGCGCTCGATCCACCAGTTCACGTGGTGGTAGAAGCAGACCACCACGTTGCACTCGCGGCAGGCGTCGAACTCCCTGATGGATGCATCGAGGCGCGCCTGGGTTCGTGCGAACCGATCTGCATCCACGTATCCCTCGTGATCCGCGATCCGGCCCTGGGGAACCCCCCTGAACGCCGGGCAGTGGAAGATGCCAGAGGGCGCCAGGACGGTCCGGAAAAACTGCGAGTGGCAGGTCACGGGCTGACGTTTCAGCTCGTGGAGCCTGCCTTCCATCATGGCCTGGAGGTTGACGCTCTTGAGGATCTTGACCCCGGTACCGGCCGCTGATTCCGCCTGTGCGAGCATCTCGCCGATCCCGGCAATGACCCGGGCCTCCCTGTCCGGGTCGGGGGGATCGAACAGGGACTCCTTGCGCGAGCCCTCCAGCCTGAGCAGGCAGGGCTTGAACGAGACATAGTCAAAAGAGTATTCCCCGGCCCTTGAGACAGCCTCGGATATCTCCCCGACATTGGAAACCAGCTCGCGGCCGCCGAGCACGATTCCCTCCCACACGATAACGTACGAGTAGCCGAGAGAGATCAGGGGGTTGGCCTTCTTGATCCGCTGCGCATCCTGGAGGATCCGCTCCAGGGTGACCTTGCCGGTCGGGCAGTGGGATTTCTGGAAGGTGTCTTCCCGGGCCGCGTCGAGGGAGAGGCGCAGCCAGTCGCCCTCTTTCAGGAGATCGGCCACCTTTTCCACCCGTGCCAGCCGGGAGCCGTTCGTGGCGATGCCCACCTGGAGCCCGCGCGACCGGACGAACCGGACGATCTCCTCGAAGTCGCGGTGAACCGTGGGCTCTCCGCCGCCGATGAGGATCACCGAGAGGAGCCCCCTTTCCTGGAGGGTGTCGATGCTCTGCTTGATGCCATCCAAGGTGAGTGCCTCGCCCGTGTTGATGATCCCGGAATCCACGCAGTGGGGGCACCGGAAGTTGCACGCCGAGGTGAGGTCCAGGTTGATGGACACCGGCCCGAAGGCGGGAAGCCCGGGCGAAGGCTCCGATCTCCGCACCGCCCTCTGCCAAGCGATGTACTGTCTCAGGTTTTCCACCACGGACTTCTGCCGCAGCTTTGCGCTGAAGTCATGCTCTTTTTCCTGTAGCTTTTTCATAGCCTCCTCTTTTCATTGTCGAGTAAGGTGATACGCGTCGTAGATCTGCTTGAGCAGCCTGGTCGTCGCCACGATGTGCTCCCTGCCGATCACGGGCTCCCGGCCCGCCGAGCACGCCTCGATGAAATCCCGCACGCACAGCTCCAGAGGGTCCGCAACCCGCAGGCGACGGCCCCCGGAATGGAAGGATATCTCGTACCGGGCGGTCTCAATGGAGCGCCGCGCGATCCGGTCGTTGAACCCGAACCAGAAAGGCCTCGGCTGTTCTCTCTCCTGCACCAGGGCTATGGTCACCGCGCAGCTCCCGTGTGCAGAGGTATAGGTGAATTCGATGGCCATGCCGGTGTCCGTGCCCGAGAAGGCGGGCGGGGAGATCGTTCCCGGCCCCAGGGCTGCGTGGAGGATGCTCAGGGCGTGGGGCACGGAATCGGGGATCATGGCGAGACCGGAGCAGATGGGGGAAAGGCGGATCGAGAAGCGGCGCACCTCGGCGGGCACGAGAGCGCCGCAGAGCTCCTCGTAGGCGCCAAGGCAGAACGGCCACTGGGAGTTCATGGCAACGGTTTTGCTTCCAGCCGATGCCTGCCCGAAGACATCATCGAGCTCGTCCGGAAGGCCTGCCCGGGAAGGGTCGAGAAAGGGCTTTTCACAGAACACCGAAAGGCCCTGTGCGAGCGAGGCCTTGAGAAAACCCAGGTGAGACTCTGCCGGCGACGCAACGGCCACCGCCTGGAGGTCCTCCCGGGACACCATCTCCGCGAAGTCGTGGTACGGCCTCGCCGTGATGCCGTATCTCTCGAGCGACCCCGATGCGCGGGAAGAGGTGTCTTCCGTGGTGCCCAGCACGCACACCACCGGTGCACCGTTTTTCTGGAAGTAGTTTGCGATGTATTCACCGATGCCGTTTCTCGCCCTCCGGGCACCGATTATGGCCACGTTCATGGGGCTTCATTATCATAGTTTGTCCTGATGTTGAAATGAAAGCTGGAGGTTCTCTCCCGAATCAACTCCGGTCCTGCCCGGGCATCTGTTCCATATCGTTCTTCCGCAGCCTTGCATCCTCCTTAGCCTTGCATCCTCCTTCCCAAGTCGGTTTCTTCAGACCTTTACAAGCGAAGGACACATTCCCGTTGAAAGCTTTTTTGGCTTTCCCTGGGTCGAGGGGCTTGCCCTTACCTCCTATTGATGGATGTGTGCCAAGCCTCATAAGAAGTTTACATCACCTTGGGGGAAAATGCCCGTCTCCCGCACACGGGAGGGCCTGCCGGTGAATGTGACGGTTGAAGAACAGCTTGACGGAAAGGGACGGATCTCTTAGATAAAGAACATTACATGGAGAATTTTTTTGAAAGGTGATGATATGGACGGGAAAAGGAAACGTTTCGTCGCCCCCCTGGCGCTGGCGGTGGTGCTCTTCCTGGCGGGATTGATTCTCGGGTTTTATATCTGGGGCGTGGACCGCGGTGACCAGGTGGACTACAAGCAGACCCTCGGGGAGACCATCGACTATATCGCTACCATAGAACACCGGAACGAAAACCTCCGTGAGCGCGTGGCCGCCCTTGAAACAGAGGTGGCCATGGCAAGGGAGCAGAGAGCCGAGGGCGCCGAGCAGCGCACCGAGAAGATCGCATCGCTGGAACAGCAGATTCAGAACCTCAGGAACGAGAACCAGGAGCTCCGGTCAACCCTGCAGTCCCTCACCCAGCAGCAGGACACCGGCGGCGTCGGTCCGGCCCCGCAGCAGGATCGCCCCGGCGGGTGAGACAGGGAAGAGGAGTGCTGCCGGGGCATGTCCCGGAAGAGGGATTGACGGTGCCCGGCCTTAGGGCGCCCGGAATGGCTCGACGAGTGTGTTCCCCTGGAGGGGGGGTTGCCGGTGCGCGTGTTTGCTCAGGGATTGGAAATTTTCTGGATAAAGATCTCGGCCAGGGCCGGGTCGAACTGCCCGCCTTTGCACCGGCCGATCTCCTGTATGGCCTCGTCCGTGGTCATGCCCTTGCGGTAGGGCCTGTCCGAGGTCATGGCGTCGAATGAATCCGCCAGGGTGATGATCCGTGACAGGTAGGGAATCTTCTCGGCCTTGAGCCCGAGGGGATAGCCCCTGCCGTCATAGCGCTCGTGATGGTGCCTGATGATCTCCGTCTCCCTGACCATGGGGGGAAGGGATTTCAGGATGTCAGCCCCGATGTCCGGATGCTTCTTGATGACGGCGAATTCCTCGTCGGTGAGCCCCGACGGCTTCAGAAGGATGTTGTCGGGTATCCCCACCTTTCCGATATCGTGCAGCGAGGCCGCGATGTAGAGCGTGTCACGTTCTTCCTGCGTGAGGACGAGCCCGTCCGCCAGGGTCATGGACAGGGAGGTGACCCGTGTCGAGTGCTGGGAGGTGTGCGGGTCACGTGCATCGAGTATCTTGGCCATGCTGTTGAGGGTGGAGAGCATGTTGTCGTAGAGCCCCTCGTAGAGGGCGACGTTTTCCATGCGTTCCGCAGAGCGGTTCAACAGGTACTGGATTTTGCCCTCTTTTTCATCACCCAGCAACGAGGGCGAGACGATGTCCAGGGCACCGAAGACCTGCCCCTCGATCATCAGGGGGAACACGGTCTCGAACCTCTCCAACAGATGCGAGTCTGCGTGGTGTCTCCTCACGATATGGCCCAGGAGCAGATCGGGGTCCGCGGGCAGCTCCTTGCCGCTGTCGGTATCCAGGAGCCTGCCGGTCTTTCTGCTCAAGGGAAAGAAGGTCACTTGAGCCTCGTCGAGGATCTGCCCCGAAACATCGACAATGGCCCCGACCAGGTCCCGGATGCCCTTGAGCCTGATGATCCTGTCCGAGATCTCCTTGAGCGAGAGGATCTCCTCTTTTTTATCTTCGAGCTGTCCCACGAGGTTGTCGATGAGACGGTGGAGATGGAGCGCATCGGAGAACCGCCGGTTTTCCTCCAGCAAGTTCTTCTCCCGCATGACCTTGTTGAGCAGGATTTCGATCTGTTTGACCTTGAAGGGTTTGGAGATGAAATCAGAGGCCCCGCACTTCATGGCGTCGATGGCGATTTCCACCGAGGCGTAACCGGTGATCACGATAATGGGCAGGGATACGTCCCGTGCTTTGATCCTCCTGATTAGCTCGAGCCCGCTCATATTGGGCATCATGATGTCCGTAAACACACAGAGGAAGGGACCGGAGTTCAGCATCTCCAGAGCATCCAGCCCGTCGGGTGCGGTTTGGGTCCCGAACCCGAGCTCCTGGATCAACTCCGAGATGGTACTCCGTATCCCAGGATCATCGTCGACGATCAGCACCTTCTCATGATGCATCATATGACCCTCTTCAGAATCTTGCCCTTGTATTCGCCGAACTCCTTGTCGGATATCAGGCCGTCGGATTTCAGCCTCCCCAGATACTCGATGGCGGCAATAGCCTTGCCGGCATCCATGCTGCTCTGCAGGAGATCGAAAGGCAGCGGCAGGGGATCGGCCTTACTATTCTCCACTGTCTTGGATTCGAGCCTCTGCTCAAGTGCGCTTACCTGGTCCTGAAGCGAACGCATGGCTTCGAGGGTATCCATACGCTGCCTGAGCCGATTGATGACAAACCTGATCTCTTCGATATTGAAGGGCTTCTTTATGTAGTAAAAGGCCCCTCTGTTCACCGCCTCGATGGCGGAGTCGAGAGATGCGTACCCGGTGATGATCACCACCGGTATGTCCATGCCCCGCGAATTGAGCTCGTTGAGCAGGTCGAGGCCGGACATCCCCGGCAGCACGAGATCCGTTATGATGATGTCGAAGCTGCGTTTCCTGATATCTGCAAGGAATTTCTCGGCCCGCGCATACCTTCGCGTCTCGATATCTTCTTCCTTGAGTATCTGCTCGATCAGATCCAGTATCTCGTCATCATCATCGATGACGGCTGCGCGCAAGTGGTCCATCCCTCTTCTATCGTAAACCGGGGGTATGAACTTTAGGAACAATCTCTTAAAAACCGGCGCAGCAAAAAAGGTCCGACGCTACTTGGTTGCCATCTTGCGGATCGCCTTTCGGTGCTCGGTCAGCGACCGGGAGAAGTAGTGCGTTCCGTTGCCCTGGGAGACGAAGAACAGGTATTTTGTATCCTCGGGCCACAGCGCCGCGCTGACGGCATTGACCCCGGGGTTGCATATGGGCCCGGGCGGAAGGCCGCCGTACCGGTATGTGTTGTACGGGGTGTCCCGTTTGAGGTCCCGGGAGCTTATCCTTCGGCGGAACCCGTCGATCCCGTATATCGCGGTGGGATCTGACTGAAGTCGCATTCCGCGGTTCAGGCGGTTGTGGAAGACGGATGAGATGATGGGCATTTCCCTTGATATAACCGCCTCTTTCTCGATGATGGAGGCCAGGGTCACCACCTGGGCCACGCTCATGTCCAGTTCCTGGGCGCGCCTGAGCATGTCTCCGGTAAAGACCTCATGGAACCTGTCGACCATCTTCCCCATGATTTCCCTGGGCGTCATGTGGGGGGCGAGATAATAGGTGTCCGGATAGAGAAAGCCTTCCATGGACGGTGCGTCGATGCCGAAGAAGGCCGTGGTCTCGGTATCCTGCGCGCTGTTGAAGAACTCCTCCCTGCTCAGCAGCCCGGTTTCCGCGACAATGGAGGCGATGTCGAAGATGGTGCTCCCCTCGGGGATGGTGATCCGGTACTTGAGCGTCCTGCCCTTGAAGAGGATGTGCATGATGTCCAGGGGATAGTGCCTTCCCTCGAAGACATAGGTGCCGGCCTGGAGGTGGGTGACCTTGCCGGTGCCCGTGGCAATGGCCATGAACATGAGCGAATCCGTTATGACCCCCTTTTCCTCGAGCTGGCGGGAGATCTCCCATGCGCTGGTGCCGGGCTTGATCTCCATGAGGAGAGACTTCGGTGGATTCGACGGCGTGGTGATGAAGGTGTAGGTGTGGATGACGGCCAGGATGGAGACGCATATGAAGGCGACCACGAGGAAGTAGCATGCGGTTCTCATGGCCGCTTCGCCTCCAGATAGTCCTGGAGCATGATGCTTGCGGCTATCTTGTCGATGATGTGCCTTCTCTTTTTGCCTTTTACCTCCAGCCGGATGAGGAATTCGTGGGCCTCGCTCGTGGTGAGCCGTTCATCCCAGAGCTCCACCGGCACCCCGGCAGAGCTTTGCAGTGCCTCGGCCCAGGCCGTGACCTTGCGGGCGCTTTCTCCCATGCTTCCGTCCATGTTGATGGGCAGGCCCACAACGATTTTTTCGACCTCGTAATCCCGCACGATCTTTTCGATCAGCTCCATGTGAGACCCGTCCTCCTTCACCTGAACCGTATCCAGAGGGTGAGCCATGGTGCAGGAAGGATCGCTGATGGCCACCCCGATTCGTCTCGTTCCATAGTCGATTCCCATGATGCGCATGTCTCCGTCACCTTGTGCGAGGGCTCCGGACGGATCCCGGATGCCCGGGAGATCGCCGTGAGCCCGGAAAAACGCGGCGGTGTACCGCCGGGAGATATTCCGCTGGACACAGGGGAAAGCGGCAGACCGGTGAAAGACGACGTACGTTATCCATAAGGGTACTATATGCCGATGACCGTTCCGGATACGGCTGTTCGTCCGAGACTCATATGAAGGTCCTCACTCCCCCCTAAAGGAATAGCCCATACATAGAGTGATAAGCGGTGCAGGGCCATCTCCAACAGGGCTTCCCGTGCGATCAGTCGATCTCGTCGCCTTTTCTTCTGCATTCTCCTTGTTCGTATCGGCTGTCTCATGACAACTTCTTTAACTACTATAAACCATAAGGGGAATGCAAATCCCGGGGGCGGGAGGCATGCACGATGAGGCCGGGCCTGGGTTCTCTCCATGCGTGAGATTATTTTTCGGCCCGGGCGATCTCCCGTTGCATCACCGCTTTTGGCGGGGGCTCGGCTTGAGTGCCGGGGAGGGAACATATCGAACAGGCATCAACCGGCCGCTATTTCCAGTGGAACTCCTTCACCTCCACCTGGAATGAGAATCCCTCCCTTGCAGGCCTGCCGAAGAAGGCCACGGCAAAGGGAATGTCGGGGGAGGTGGAAAGGACACCGAGCGTTCTCGGCTCGGCGGAGAGCAGGGTCTCGATGTCGGAGCCCTTCTGCCTGACGAGCTCGTCGGACTCGGGGATGATTCCGGCATAGGCGTTCCGGCTTTCAATGAGGTTGTTGTTCCTGTCGTATACCCGCGCCTGGACCAGCACCGATTTGAGCGGCTTGGACGTGAGCTTCTTGATCATGCCCTTGACCACCAGGACCGACCCCTCGCTGTTGTTGGAGAGCAGCTCGTAGGTGACGTTTTCCTCCGGTATGGAGAAGAACGGGCCCCTTTCGAGAACCGTCCGGCTCTGCTCCCCGGCATCCTGCCGGAGCAGAGGGATGATGCTGTCCTTCATGATCCACACGCCGATCCCGAGGAATACCAGGACAATGAGCACCACCGACACGATCATTTTCAGCGCGGAACCGTTACTGGAGAGCTTTTTCGACTTGTTATCGTCCCCGTCGGCGACCTCGTTTCCGGTTCCGAGGATGGAGTCGATCTCCCGGATCACTGATTCGGGCTCGACCTCGGACGATTCTTCAGACGACTCCTCTTTGCCGGGCTCAGCCGGCTCCGTGCTCTCGTTTATTTCTCCGGTGAGCTCCTCCTCCAGAGAAGGCCGGGAGAAGCTTTCCTCCAGCTGGCCGTCCTGGGTTCCTATGATGCTGTCGAAGTCCTGCTCGATGACGGGACTCTCGGCCGGGTCGTAGGGAAAGACATGGGAGCACACGCTGCAGCGCAACTTTACGGGCTTTTTCTGCAGGGCCTTCGGGTCTATCCTGAACTTGCTGTTACAACCGGGGCATTGGACAACTGTCAAGGGGTATCCCTCCTGTCGCTTGGCTCGAGCACGCATATCTCCGGGAGTGCTCTGTAGTTTTCGGCAAAATCCAGCCCATAACCGACAATGAAGCCGTCGCTTATGGTGAACCCATAATAGTCCGGTTCAATGTCCTGGGTTCTCCTGACCTTCTTGTTTATCATGGTACAGATCTTTACCGAGGCAGGCCCCTTTGATTCCAGATGTTTCTTGAAGGCAACGATGCTTTCCCCCGTGTCCATGATGTCGTCCACGATCAGGACATGCTTGCCCCTCATGATGTCCCCCGTATCGTCGAAGATCTTGACCTCGCACTGAGGGCTGTCCGAGCAGCCGTAGCTGGACAGCCGGACGAATTCCACCCTGACGGGAAGATCCAGGTGCCGGACAAGATCGGATACGAAGATGAACCCCCCCTTGAGAACGCCTATTACGAGCAGCTCGCTTCCCTGGTAGTCACTGGTTATCTCTTTCCCCAGCTCCTGAACCCTTTCTGCTATCTGCCTGTTCGTAAATAGGATCTTCATGAAATACCCCTATATCTCACTTATGCGGGAGGTGTCAACGCAGTGTTCGGAAATACGGGATTAATTTACAACATAATCATTGGGTTATCCGGTCTCATGCATTGTGGGCATTTCACGGGGAGCAGGAGAGTACACCATGTGAAAGACGTTATGCAACGACATCACCCGCATGTACAGGATGCTTGAACCCGGCGGCCTTTTCTATTATGATATGAAGGTTTCACAAAAATACTTCCTCTCCGGGAGGCGTTTTTTCCCGACGGACAGGCGGCATCGAGCTCATGGAAGAACAGCGGGCACACAAGAGAAGCAGGGTGAACATGAAGGTGGCTTACCGTGACGACGGCTCGGCCTATAAGCTGGGCACGGTGAGCAACATCAGCAGGGGGGGGATGTTCATCCTCACCGGCGCGCCTCCCGGCGCCACCGACGGCTATCTTCTTGCCAGCATCGATGTCGAGGAGTTCGGGAAGATCATCTGGGTGCAGGGGCATATCGTCAGGAAGGACCGGTCGGGCATGGCGGTGAAGTTCACCCGGTCGGACGATAAGGGCCTGGACATTCTGCTCTCCTATCAGGGGATTCCTTTTTAGACCGCCCTTAAAGGCCCGTTTCAAGACATCGGCACCTTCAAGGCATGCGGTTTTCGCTATTCGATTCCTACGGCAAGGTAGTTTTTCCGTATAGGTCCCCTGGAATCCATGATCAGGGCCATGCAGCTCTTGTCCAGCGACTGCAGCACCAGGGCCATGCCCTGATATTCTCTCAGGGTCGCGGCGTCTTTTCCGGGCGATGTTTCCTCATAAATGGTGAGGAGTGCGCCCTGATCGACTCCGCTGGTCTTGCCGAGGTCAAGGAAAATCAGGTCGAGATAACTGCTCCCCGTGATCCCGCCGTGGATATCGATCACCCGGCCGCTGTTTTCCAGAGAGGGCTCGCTGATCTTCAGCATGAGGGGCTCAAGTTTCTGCAGATCGTCGAAGATGATGTCTCCCGAACGGATTTCCTGGTTGGAGTATTCCACGCCGGCCTTGTAGGTATCCGCCATGGCTTCCTCCACCATGGCGAAGGCGATGGTCTTGTAGAGGTAACCCGCTGTCTTCCCGCCCATGTCCGTGACCTCGGCCACCTTCGATACGATCGTGACCCCCCGGTGCAGGGTCAGGCCCGAGGAAGACGTGATGAAGACGCTCTCGTTTTTTGACGCGAGATCTCCGATCTCCAGTTTCTTCGTCACCTGGCCCGAGCCGGTGAGTATGTTCGGGCTGTAGATGTATGCCGAGTACCGAGGTGAGATCACGATGGATTTTTCTTCTTCCTGCGCGATATCCTCAGGGGTGTAGACGGCGGGCTCGGGAACTGGATCGGGCTGCCCGGCGGGAATGATGGTAATGGTGGTTTTGCCGTCCTTTTTTGAGATGACCACCTTGTCGTTGGGAAAGATCAGGTGAGGGTTGGTGATGTCCTGATTGTTCGCCCAGACCACGGGCCATTGCCAAGGGGTCTGGAGGTACTGGCTGGTGATGTCCCACAGGGTATCCCCTTTTTTTACGGTGTGAACGGTATCGTCTGCCCACAGGGGCGCGGCGGCAAGGAACAGAGCGAGAATGCCGATAAAGAGAGAGGCTGTTCGTTTCAAGTCGTTTCCTCCTTTTTTTCAGGCGGCTGTGTTTGGGAAATATATCGGCGCCTGAGAAGGTATTCTTGAATCATTGTTGCATCGAACAGTGCTTTCTTATAGAGAAAATCCATGATGCTCAAAGATCTCTATGAAGGCGCTCATCTTTTTGTCGCCGGGATACGCATACATGAACATCTCCACGGCAGGCCGCCTGCGCTCGGGGATCTGGCCCGGATCCTGAAGGTGTCGGAAGAAGAGCTGTCCCTGATGGCGCGCAAGCTCTGCGACGAGAAGATCGTCACTGCGGTGATATCGGGCGCGGAGTGCCGCTACGGGCTCGGGGACCATACCAGGATCGAAGCCCTGCCCCGTCACGAGCAGACGCCGCAAATGGCCGAAGAGATAACCCGGTTTCAGAACAGCCGGGATTCGAGGCTCAGGGAGATCGAGCAGTCGCTGGGAGAGAGCAGGGACAGGAAACGGGTCTTCAGCGATCTGGAAAAGGCACTGAAGGATCCCTCCAGCCAGCAGAAAAAAAAGAACCCGCTCGATTAGGACTTTTCCCTGCCTGCAGCCCGACAAAGGCGGGGTCGTACGGAGGGGGCTCGGCGCCGGATCCGATTCCCCCATTAAAACGCGCCCAATGCTTTTTTTGCCGCCGATCTGCCCGGAAGGGCCGATTAAAGGCTTGTCTTTTGCATATCTATATTGTATAGGATGCCAACTTATCGAGGAATAAGGAACGACGGACAGGGGGTTACAAACGATGTATAGTCTCGAAGAAACCAAAACAGATCACAAAGAAGTAAAAGAGATCAAGGAGGAAATGACAGAGAGCACGAACGCTCAGGAGGAATCAGGAGAAGTCGATCAGAACCTGGAGTTGGAAGCTCTCTATGAAGAAACCATCGACAAACGTGTTTCCACCGGCTCGGTGGTCACCGGGACGGTTGTACAGGTGGGAACTGACTATATCATGATCGATATCGGGAGGAAGATGGAAGGGCAGGCTCCGATCCGCGAGTTTATCGATGAGAACGGGGCCATCACCGTTTCCGTTGGCGACGAGGTCGAGGTGCTCGTCGAGAGCATCAACAACGTCAAGGGTTTCATCCGGCTCAGCAAGGAAAAGGCCCAGCGGATCAAGGTCTGGGACGATATCGTCAAGGCCTATCAGGATAACGAAACCCTCGACGGGACCGTGATCGAGCGGATCAAGGGCGGCCTCACCGTGGATATCGGCGTGCCCGCATTCCTTCCCACCTCTCAGGCCACGCTCAGTCCGATTTCCGAGGCAGAGCTGGAAAAGATGGTGGGAGAGACCATCGAGGTCTCCATCATCAAGTTCAACCGGAAGAAAAACAACGTGGTGGTGAGCCACCGCGAAGTGCTGGAGCGCGAGCGGGGAGAGAAAAAGAAGAAGCTCATCGCCACCCTGTCCAAGGGTGACGTGGTCGAAGGCACGGTGAAGAACATCATGGCCTACGGGGCCTTCGTGGATATCGGCGGGATCGACGGCCTGCTCCACATCACCGATATGTCCTGGGGCAAGCTCAAGGACCCCAAGGACAAGGTGTCGCCGGGTGATGTGATCAATGTCAAGGTCATCGAGTTCGATCCGGAGACCGAGAAGATCTCGCTGGGCACCAAGCAGCTCACGCCCGACCCGTGGGAGGGGCTCGAATACCGCTATCCCATCGGGAAGAAGGTCTCCGGCAAGGTGACGTCCATCACGAACTACGGCGCCTTCGTGGAGATCGAAGAGGGTGTCGAGGGTCTGGTACACATCTCCGAGATGTTCTGGACCAAGAGAATGCGGCATCCTTCCACCATCCTCGAAGAGGGCCAGGAGGTGGACGTGGTCGTCCTCGGCGTCGACCAGGAGAACCGGAGGATCTCGCTGGGCCTCAAGCAGGCCTCGCCGAATCCCTGGGATCTCCTCTACGACTACTATCCTCCGGGGACGGTCGTGGATGCCACGGTGAAGAACGTGACAGACTTCGGTCTGTTCGTCAGTGTGGACGAAAACATCGACATCGACGGACTCATCCACGTCTCGGACCTGACCTGGGACCCCAAGGTGAAGAATCCCCGCGAGCTCTATAAAAAGGGCGACGTGGTTCAGGCCAAGGTGCTCACCGTGGACCCGGACAACGAGAAGTTCTCGCTCGGCGTCAAGCAGCTGAGCCCCGATCCCTGGACCCAGGTGGCCAACGAGCACCCTGTGGGTTCCGTGATCACCGGCAGAATCACCTCACTGACGGATTTCGGCGCGTTTGTGGAGATCCGCGAAGGGGTGGAGGGAATGATCCACATCTCCGAGGTGAGCAGCAACAAGATCGAGAACCTCTCTTCGGTGCTCACCGTGGGCCAGGAGGTCGAGGCCATGGTGCTGCGCCTGAGCCCGGAGAACAAGAAGATCGGTCTCTCCATCAAGGCCCTGGAAGAAACCCATGACACAAAGGTCACGGCAAGCCACGAGAAGGTCTCCGAGAAGGTCGGCACGAATCTCGGCGAGCTCCTCAAGGGTCTGCAGGACAAGAACAAGAGCTCCTGATCTCAAGTAAGAAAAAGCGGTCTCTCCTCTCCGGTATACCGGCGAAGAGAGGCCGTTTTCTTTTTTCAAAAGCCCTGCATTCCGCATCCCTGCTTCATTCAAATCATAGTATCTCATAATCCAGAGCGTATCCGGAAGGATGCCGCATTTCTGTTGAAGGATTTTTCCAAAGTCGAAGGAGAAGCAGAATCTGAACAGTGCCGGTATGGTGCTTCCATGAGTCTTGCAATCTCAAACCCATTTATCATGGTTGATTATCGACCGGGGATACCATCCCCGGGTTATCCCGATCTGAATTCCAGCCGACCGGCACCGGGGAAACCGGCTGACAATTTTTTGCTCGGGAAAATGACTTGCTTCAATGGCTGTGGATCATTTTGTACTTGCTTGATAACCTTTGGTTGTATAAACATTGACCAACTTGAGTCATACCAAGTTCATCAACTGATATGAAAAAAAGAACAAAGCTCATCCTCATCGTTGTCCTTCTGCTGCTGGTCCTTCCGCTGGGTATCAGCACCCTGAGGAAGGCCTCCACCCCGGCGGTGGGGATCGTCCGGATCGAGGGGCCCATTGCCGATTCCCTGGAGTATCTGGACATCATCAGGGAGTTCGAGGAGGACGACCGGGTGCGGGCCGTGATTCTGAGGATCGACAGTCCCGGAGGAAAGGTGGGACCCTCCCAGGAGATCTACGAGGCCGTGATGCGGCTCAAGGAGAGCAAGCCCGTACTGGCCTCCATGTCCTCTGCCGGGGCGTCGGGCGCATACTATATCGCCTGCGCCGCGGACACCATCTATGCCCTTTCCGGAACCA
This sequence comes from Deltaproteobacteria bacterium, assembly GCA_018436855.1. Taxonomy (GTDB): domain Bacteria; phylum Desulfobacterota; class Desulfomonilia; order UBA1062; family UBA1062; genus Phosphitivorax. Next base: position 16,226 of record JAHDKO010000082.1, read on the forward strand.
TGACCGGCAGCATCGGCGTGATCATGGAGTTCTTCGACGTAAGCGGTGGCCTGCAGAAGCTCGGCGTAGCGGCCGAAAGCATTACCGGCGGCGAGTTGAAGAGCGCCGGCTCTTCGTTTCGGCCCATGACCGAGGCCGAACGCCGCTATTTCGAGGAAATGGCCCGTGACGTCCATGACCAGTTCAAGGATGCGGTGGCGGCGAGCAGGGGTCTGTCGCGACAGGAGGTGGACGGGTATGCCGACGGGAGGGTGCTTACCGGGAGACAGGCCCTTTCGGCCGGGCTGATCGATAAGCTCGGCGGTCTGGACACGGTCATCGAAGAAGCCCGGAAGAGGGCGGGGATCGAAGGAAAACCCCGCATCGTCTGGAAACAGCCCAGCGAGAGTCTGTGGGGAAACATCCGGCATCTCATCGGCGGTTTTTCTCCTGCCGGGTTCTCGGAGGCTGCCCTGGGAAGGTCGCCGGTATCCTACCGGTTCGAGTACAGTATTCAGTAAGGAGTGAAAAACCATGGAAAGAGTTCTACACGACGCCCTGACGTTTGACGACGTGCTGCTTCTCCCCGCCAGATCGACTGTTACACCGGCCATGGCCGACATCAGCACCTCGTTCACGAGAAATATCAGGCTCAACATCCCCCTGGTCAGTGCCGCCATGGACACGGTGACCGAGGCCAGGACCGCCATCGCCATGGCGCGGGAAGGCGGAATCGGCATCATCCACAAGAACATGAGCCCCTCCGCGCAGGCGGTCGAGGTGGACAAGGTGAAGAAGTCAGAGAGCGGAATGATCGTGGACCCCATCACCATGGGTCCTGATCAGAAGATCGGCGATGCCATGAAGCTCATGATGCACTACCGGATCTCCGGGGTGCCCATCACCGTGGACGGCAAGCTGGTGGGAATCCTCACCAACCGCGACCTGCGGTTCGAGACCGACATGAACCGGCCCATATCGGAGGCCATGACCAAGGAGGAGCTCATCACGGTCCAGGGCGAGATCGGCCTGGAAGAGGCGAAGAAGCTGCTCCACGAGTACAAGATCGAGAAGCTCCCGGTCGTGGACAAGGACAACAACCTGAAAGGTCTCATCACCATCAAGGACATCGAGAAGGCCCAGCGGTATCCCTCCTCGGCAAAAGACTCAAGGGGAAGGCTGCTGGTGGGCGCCGCGGTCGGCGTGCTGCCCGACGACGAGGAAAGGGTGCACATCCTGATGAAGGCCGGCGCGGACGTGCTCGTGGTCGATACCGCACACGGACATTCCGATGGGGTGCTCAGGTCGGTGGAGACAATCAAGAAGCTCTATCCCTCTGCCCAGGTGATCGCGGGCAACGTGGTGACGGCAGAGGCCACCGCGGACTTGATCAGCGCGGGCGCCGACGCGGTGAAGGTGGGCGTAGGCCCGGGCTCCATCTGCACCACGAGGGTGGTGGCGGGCGTGGGCATGCCCCAAATCACCGCGATCATGAACTGCGCACAGGAGGCCTGCAAGCACGGAGTCCCCATCATTGCGGACGGGGGCATCAAGTTCTCCGGAGACGTCGCCAAGGCCATCGCCGCGGGAGCGTCCTGCGTCATGATCGGATCGCTCTTCGCGGGCACCGACGAGGCGCCGGGTGAGCGGATCATCTATCAGGGCAGGACGTACAAGGCCTACCGGGGGATGGGTTCGGTCGAGGCCATGAAGATGGGCTCCAAGGACCGGTACTTCCAGGGAGATGTCTGCGAGACGGAAAAGTTCGTGCCCGAAGGCATCGTGGGGCGCGTCCCCTACCGCGGCCCCATCTCGGAAAACGTGTACCAGCTCCTCGGAGGGCTGCGCGCGGGCATGGGGTACACCGGCTGCGGGACCATTCAAGAGCTGCAGACCAAGTCCCGGATGGTCAAGATCACGGCAGCCGGGCTCAAGGAGTCCCACGTTCACGACGTCATCATCGTGAAAGAGGCCCCCAACTACAAGCTGGAGTACTGAGCGGGCCATGGGCTTTGTCCACCTCCACTGCCACACCCAGTACAGCCTTCTGGACGGCGCGATCCGGGTCCAGGATCTCGTGGACAAGACAAAGCTCTTCGAACAGGAGGCGGCGGCCATCACCGACCATGGCGTGCTGTACGGGGCCATGGACTTCTACGACAAGGCGAACAAGGCCGGGATCAAGCCCATCATCGGCTGCGAGGTATACGTCGCTCCGGGCGACATGAGGTCCCGCGAACTGATCCCGGGCATGCCCAAGAACTACCACCTCGTGCTGCTTGCCCAGGACGAGCAGGGCTACCGCAACCTCATCAAGCTGGTATCCAGTGCCCACGTGGACGGGTTCTACTATAAGCCGCGCGTGGACCGGGCCGCCCTCTCGGAGCTCAACAAAGGCCTCATCGCCCTGAGCGCGTGCCTGCAGGGAGAGGTTCCCTACTGGCTGCTCAGGGGCAACGACGAGCGGGTGAACGACGCCCTGGAGTTCTACTGCAGGATCTTTGACAACCGGTTCTATGTCGAGATCCAGGCAAACGGCCTGGCCGACCAGGAAACCCTGAATCCCCAGCTGGTCGAACTGGCCGGGCGCCGCGGGCTGCCGGTGGTGGCAACCAACGACTGCCACTACCTGCTCCGGAGCGATGCCAAGGCCCACGAGGCCCTGCTGTGCATCCAGACGCAGACGACCATGCACGACAAGGGCCGGATGAGCTTCGAGACCGACCAGCTCTATCTCAAGAGCCCCCAGGAGATGAGGGAGTACTTTCACTGGATTCCCCAGGCCGTGGACGCCACCGCCGAGGTGGCCGCCCGCTGCAGCCTGGAGCTGCCCAGGGGGGTGTACTACTTCCCCGTGTACCCCACCGAAAAGGGCGTGACCTTGGAAGAGCTTGTCGAACAGCGGGCGTGGTCGGGCCTGAAGGCCCGGATGGAAGGTGAAATTCCTGCGGAGTACGCCGAGAGGCTCGAAGAAGAGCTCGGGATCATCCGGTCCATGGGCTTCCCCGGCTATTTCCTGATCGTGGCCGACTACATCCAGTACGCCAAGGCCAACGGCATCCCGGTCGGGCCGGGCAGGGGCAGCGCGGCCGGGTCGCTTGCCGCCTACGGACTGGGTATCACCGACATCGACCCTATCCGCTGGAACCTCCTCTTCGAGCGGTTCCTCAATCCCGAGCGCAAGAGCATGCCCGATATCGACGTGGACTTCTGCCAGAGCAGGCGCGACGAGGTGATCGAGTACGTCAAGAACAAGTACGGCCCCGAGTACGTCTGCCAGATCACCACCTTCGGCAACATGAAGGCCAAGGCCGTGATCAGGGACGTGGGCCGGGTGCTCGGCATGAGCTACGGAGACGTGGACCGGATCGCCAAGCTCATCCCCAACGACTTGAATATGACCCTGGACGAGGCCCTGAAGGTCGAGCCCAGGCTCAAGCAGCTCATGGAGAGCGACCCCATGGTCTCGCGGCTCATCACCATCGCCCGGTCCCTTGAGGGATTGAACAGGCACGCCTCGGTGCACGCGGGCGGGGTGGTCATATCCGACTCGCGGCCCCTGGTGGATCACGTCCCGGTCTACATGGATAAAAAGGGCATGCTCATCAGCCAGTACGACATGAAGCGCGTCGAGCAGGTGGGGCTCATCAAGCTCGACATGCTGGGATTGAAGACGCTCACCGTGATCCAGAAGGCGGTGCAGATCCTGAAAGGCCGGGGCATCGACATCGACATCGCGAACATCCCCCTGGACGACGCGGCCACCTACGAGCTCATCAGCGACGGCGACACGTCGAGCGTGTTCCAGCTCGAAAGCTCGGGCATGAAGCAGATGCTCAAACGGCTCAGGCCCGAGAAGTTCGAGGACATCATCGCGGCGGTGGCCCTCTACCGGCCCGGTCCCATGGATCTCATCCCCTCGTATACCGACCGCAAGCACGGCAGGGAAAAGATCGAGTACCCCCACCCCCTGCTGGAGCCCATCCTGAAAGAGACCTACGGGATCATCGTCTACCAGGAGCAGGTCATGCAGATCGCCCAGCGGCTGGCCGGCTACTCCCTGGGCAAGGCCGACCTGCTCAGGCGCGCCATGGGCAAGAAGATCGCCTCCGAGATGGCCCAGCACCGGGAGATTTTCGTCGAGGGCGCGGTCAAGAACGGGGTGGTCCAGCAGGTGGCGGTCGAGATCTTCGACCTCATGGAAAAGTTCGCCAACTACGGGTTCAACAAGTCCCACGCCGCGGCCTATGCCCTGGTGGCCTACCAGACCGCCTATCTCAAGGCGCATCACTTCCGTGAGTTCATGGCCGCGAACCTCACACTCGACCTGGGCAACACCGACAAGGTGACCAGGCACCTCTCCGAATGCAAGGCAAAGGGCGTTCCGATCCTGTGCCCGGACATCAACGAGAGCAGCTGGGAGTTCATCACCACCGACGAGGGAATCCGTTTCGGGCTGGCCGGGATCAAGAACGTGGGAAGGGCGGCCGTGGAGGTGGTCCTGAAGGAACGCGACCGCGAAGGCAGGTTCACCGACCTAGGCAACTTCCTGGAGCGCATGGCGCTCACCAAGGTGAACCGCCGCGTGGTAGAGGCCCTCATCCAGGTGGGCGCGTTCGACAGCGTCTACCCCAACCGCAGGTCACTCCTGGAGGCCCTCGACGCCCTGCTCGACGAGGCCCAGAGAAAGGCCAGGGACAGGCTCGCCGGCCAGGAGACCCTCTTCAGCCTGGAGGAGTTCTCCGAAGACAACGCGGACGACACCATCGAGCTGCCCGACATCCCGGATTTCTCCGAGAACGAGAAGCTCCTGATGGAAAAGGAGAGCGTGGGCTTCTACATCTCGGGCCACCCCCTGAAGCGGTATACCGATCTTATCGAGAAGTACGCCACCACCACGACCCAGGGCCTTGCAGACACCCGCGGAATGGTGATCCTGGCAGGGGTCCTGGGCGAGGTGAACGTCACCAGGACCAAGAAGGGCGCCCCCATGGCCCGGGGATTCATCGAAGACCTTCAAGGGTCGGCCCCGGTGGTGTTCTTTCCCCAGTGCTTCAGCGAATACCAGGACGTCATCAGGGACAACGCGCCGGTGGTGGTCAAGGCAAAGATCAACGGCGCGGCAGAGGGCGAGGGCGGTGAGAACGACAACACACAGGTCGACCTCATCGCCGAGGAGGTCTACCCCATCGAGCAGGCGGAGTCGGTCCTGGCGCGCAGGATCATTCTGCATCTCCCTCCCGGAACCGGCTCGGACGACATCCGCGCTCTCAAAGAGGCCGTCTCCGGGTCCAAGGGGGGCTGTCAGATCTGCTTCGAGATCAATACCGATGAAGGGCTCGTGCTCATCGATGCGGGCAGGGAATATATGGTCACGCCGACGCGCGACGTGATCGTCAGACTGGGAGAGCTGCTCGGCAGCTCTTCCGTGGAGCTGCAATGAGAAGCAAGGACCGGTTCGACGAAATCGACAATGCGCTCAAGGAGCTGCAGAAGAGCATCACCCGGATCGAGGGCGTGGATACCGATGAGCTCGCCAGAAAGGTCAGCACGTTCCGGGAGGAGATCTATGCGGGCATCTCCCGTTGGAGCAGCATCGAGCTGGCCCGGCACCCCGGGCGCCCGGTGCTCGACGATTACCTGAACGGGATCTTCCATGACTTCACCGAGCTCCACGGCGACCGGCTCGGCGAGGACGACGCGGCCGTCAAGGGGGGGTTCGCCTTCCTCGACGACGTACCGGTGGTGGTGGTCGGCCACAAGAAGCGCTCGAGCGGAAGTAAGGACCACACCAAATACCGCTACGGCATGGCGAGCCCTTCGGGTCACCACAAGGCGATGCGGCTCATGAAGCTGGCCGAGAAGTTCGGCAGGCCGCTGATCACCTTCGTGGACACCCCGGGCGCCTATCCCGTGCCCGAGACCGAGTATCGGGGACAGGCGTTTTCCATCGCGCGGTGCATATCCACCCTGGCGTTCCTGAAGACCCCGGTGATCGTGTGCATCATCGGAGAGGCCGGGTCCGGGGGCGCGCTGGCACTTGGCTTCGGCGACCGGATCGTCATGCTCGAAAACGCCTTTTACAGCGCCATCAGCCCCGAGGCCTTCTCATCCATCCTCTACGGAAACGCCTCGAACAAGGAGCAGGCCGCCGATGCCCTGAAGGGCTCGGGCAGGGACCTCACCCGTGAAGGCATCGCGGACCACCTGATAAAGGAGCCCGTGGGCGGCGCACAGAACGACCCGGCGTCCGTGGTGGAGGCGACCGGGAAGGCGCTCCGCCAGTGTGTCTCCGAGCTTCTGGACATGGACCGGGAAGAGCTCGTGCAGCATCGCGCAACCGTCATCGAACGGCTTGTGCCCTCGAAGGGGTAGGTGGAGATTTTTTCCTCCGGCAGGGGGGAAGAAAATTCCCTCTCATGCCCGGACGCCCGGCTGTCGATGGGTACGGCAACTGTGGCATCGTCTTTGCTTCCCCATCGGGGAGGAGGAGCTCATGAAGATTGATCCAAATATGTTGATCGGTACGGTGACCGGGAAGAGACCCGGTGCGGCGGCGCCTGCCGCAGGCGGACCCGCGTTTGAAGATATCCTCAAGGACGTGCAGAAGGCGGAAGGTCCCGGGGTGCATTATCTGCAGTCGATCCCGGGCCTCGATCAGCCCAACCCCCAGAAGTTCAATGCCTTGAGCGTCAGCGAACAGGCCCTGGACAAGCTGGACGCCTATGCACGGGCCCTGGCCGATCCAAAGCGCAGTCTCAAGGATATCGCACCCATGGTGGACGAGATGAGCTCGCTGTGCTCCGCGGTCGCCCAGGCGCGCTCTTTTCTCTCCGACAACGATCCCCTCAAGGGAATCATGGATGATGTGGAATCGGCCTTAAACGGCGAGCTCATGCGCTTCAGGAGGGGAGACCTCATCGGGTGATCCTGTCGGTTCCTCTGGCTGTCGCCGTCATCGGACTGTTCATCGGGAGCTTTCTGAATGTCTGCATACACAGGATCCCGCGTGGGGAGTCCATCGTCTTCCCCTCATCCCGGTGTCCCAGGTGCAAGGCCAGGATCAGGCCCTGGGACAATATCCCGGTCTTGAGCTATCTGATTCTCCGGGGCAAGTGCAGAAGCTGCAACGAAAGGATCTCGATCCGCTACCCGCTCGTCGAGGCCTTGAGCGCCCTGCTGGCGCTGGCCATGCTCTACCGGTTCGGGCTCAACCCGAGCTTCGCCGTCTACTATGCCTGGGCGTGCGCGCTTCTGGTCATCACCTTCATCGATCTCGACCACCAGATCATCCCTGACAGCCTCTCCATAGGCGGGATCGTGGTCGGTCTCGTCCTGGTGTGGTGGATGCCGGTCTCCTACCCGGATGCGCTCATCGGCCTGGGCCTGGGTGCCGGACTGCTCATCGCGGTGATCTACGGCTACTACTTTCTCACCGGCAAGCAGGGGATGGGCGGAGGAGATGTCAAGCTGCTCGGGATGATCGGGGTCTTCACCGGGTGGCAGGGCGTGCTCTTCACGATCTTCACGGGTTCGCTCCTGGGCTCACTCGTGGGCATCCCCTGGGCCCTGCTCCAAAAAAAGGACATGCAGACCGCGATCCCCTTCGGCCCCTTCCTCGCGCTGGGCGCCCTCATCTACGTGCTCTTCGGGGAGTCGATCATCACCTGGTATTTCGGCATCCTGGCCTGATTTCTTTTCTGGTGCTCATGGTGCACCGCAGTGCTTGTTCTCACCTTTGCGCAATCTCCTGCTCCCTCCGTCCTCAAGGTCCGGGAGGGGCTGTTCAAGGGGCATAGATGTCAGTATCATCTATCTCATATCCTTACAACATTGACCGGGTGTGTTTTTATCTGTTATAAAATACAAGAGTTGCGGAGAAGAAACGGTTATTTTCGTGGTTGTTCTCTTGTGAGCGGGCTTGAGAACGAAAGAAGAAAGGGGACCTTCATGTCGAATTTTGCGCAGACACATACGAGGATATCCACCCTGTATCTCCTGGACGAAGACAGCCCCAGGATGGAGCTCGAGCTGCTCCAGCACTCCAAGTGGAAGAAGGCGGTGCTGATCATTCCCCTGCTGGCCTCGGAGTACACCCTGCCGGAGAACCGGCCGGTGTTCGAGAACATCGTGAAGCACCTGGCAGGCGTCAGCTATCTCTCCCAGATCATCTTCGGCCTCGACCGGGCGAGCGAAGACGATGCAAGGGAACTCGCCGGTATTCTGAACGATCACAAGGTGCAGAACTATCTGATCCAGCACAACGACGGCCCGGGCTTTTCGTCCATCTACGGCAAGCTCTCCGATGCGGGTTTCCGCATCGAACAGCCCGGCAAGGGACGGAACATGTTCATGTCCTTCGGCATCGCCCTTGCCATGGGGGCCCAGAGCATCGGGCTCGTGGACGCCGACATCCGTACCTTCAGCCGGGAGCAGCTCGACCGGCTGTTCTATCCCGTGCAGGTGCTCAACTACCAGTTCAGCAAGGCTTTCTATGCGCGGATCAAAGACGGGATGTTCTACGGAAGGGTCAAGAGGCTTCTGCTCGATCCTCTGCTTATCGCGCTCAAAAGGAAGTTCACCGAGACCCAGGAGGAGAAGGTCTTGCGCCTGGTGGATTTTTTGCTGAACTTCAACTACCAGCTCTCCGGGGAGGTGGTCTTCGACGCCCAGCTTCTCAAGCGCATGCAGTTCGCCACCAACTGGGGCGTCGAGATATTCACCCTGATCGAGGTCTACCGCAAGGCCACCACCTGTGCCCAGGTGGAGATCTCCCAGCTGCCCTTCGACCACAAGCACCAGCCGGTGTCCGAGGACGACCGCACCAAGGGGCTCTACAAGATGGGCATCGACATCGTCTCCACCCTGCTCGCGGCCCTGGTCGTGGAAGAGGGGCTCGCCATCTCCGAGCACTTCATCCGGGACCTCACCACCACCTATCTGAGCGTGGCGGACGATCTCATCAAGATGTATGCGGACAACGCCGCATACTGCGGCCTCAACTACGACACGAACCTGGAGGAGGCCATGGTGGACAACGTGTTCAAAAACGTGATCCTCTTTGCGGGCGATCAGCTGCTTTCGCCCGCCTTCATGGCCCGGCGCTTCAGTTCGTACGTGACCGAGCACGGGGAGTTCAGGCCCTTTATCGACCAGGGCCTGCTTTCGGTGATCGAGAAGACCTCGCAGAGCCTCGGCGCCGAGATCTACGAGACGCCCCGGACCGTTTCCTGGGAGCGGGTGATGCGCAAGCTCCCTACCCTCATCAACGAGATCATCGACGTGGTGGAGAGCGAGAAAAAACTCTACCGCTGAAAAAAGGCGGAAAGGTCCTTAAATATCCGCCGGCCCTTCATCTCCCTGCCGGCGCCGGGCTACCAGTGCGGCTGGTTTCCGATCCGTGCGCCCATGACCTCCAGGGTATCCATGACCACCACGAATGCATGGGGGTCGATCTCCGAGACCATCCTCTTGAGCTGGGGCAGGTCCTGGAAGGTGATGATGCTGTAGATAATCTGCTTGCCGTCTCTCTTGTATCCCCCCGTGCCTTCGATGATGGTCACACCCCTGCGATCTTTCTTGAGGATTTCCCGGGAGATTTTCTCCCAGTGGTCGGATA
>JAHDKO010000110.1 GCA_018436855.1 Deltaproteobacteria bacterium
AGCCGGTCGAAGAGGTCGTAGGTGCTCGTGGTGATGTCCGTGACCGCCCCGGCCTGGCCTGTCTTGTCCTCGGTCACCGAGGTGACGTTGCCGCTCGCGTCATAGACCGTCTGGATGTGCGTGGTCTCGTAGTACGGGGAGTTGAGGGCCGGGTAGTACGCGTCTACCTGCCGGTTCAGGGCGTCGTAAGCATAGGTGACGGTGTTGCCGTTCGCATCGGTCACGGCGGTGAGGTTGCCCTCCTCGTCGTAGCCGCTGTAGCTCGTTACCAGATCGCCCGTTGCGCTGTGCTGAATCTGCGCGGTCCTGCGGTTGAGGCTGTCATAGGTGTACTCGGTATGGACGCCGCCGGGCGCGTACTGGTGGGTGAGGTTGCCGTTCGCATCGTATTCATAGCTCGTGGTCAGGTCGCCCTCGGTAACCGATGCCAGGCGGTCGAAGGCGTCATAGGTCATGACCTTTTCCCCGCCCATCGGCCTGGTCACACCGGTGAGGTTGCCTGCCCCGTCGTAGGTGCTCCTCGTTGTCTCCCCGGCAAAGGTTGTCGATGTGGTGCGGTTTTCCCGGTCGTAGGTGTGGGTGGTGACTGCCCCCTCCTCATCGGTCAGGGTCAGGAGATTGCCTGCCCCGTCGTAGGTGCGCGCTGTCGTCGTGCCGTCGGGGTGGGTGGTCGCGGCAAGCAGGTTGCGCGCGTTGTAGGCGTGCGCGGTGCGGTTGCCGTTGGCGTCCGTGGTTGCCGTGAGGTTGCCCGCCTCGTCGTACTCGTTCGTCACCGTGGTGATCCCGGCCCGCTCCACACGCTCCAGCCGGTAAAGATCGTCGTAGAAGTTCTCGATCACGATGCCGCGCTTGTCCCTGGTGGTCCTGACATTGCCCACGTTGTCGTAGGCGGTCTCGATGGTCCGGCTCAGAGCATCGGTCACACGAATCTGCCGGCCCAGGGCGTCGTATTCATAGCTCGTGCTATAGCCCCGGCGGTTCGTTACGGTCTGCACCCTGCCGGTCGGGTAGTAGGCGGTCTCCGTGATATTCCCCGCTGCATCGGTTACCACCGTCGGAAGGTACAGGGCGTTGTAGGCCGTGGCCATGGTGTTGCCGTTATAATCCCGCACCAGGGTGGGGTTGCCCATGTTGTCGCGGGAGAGCACCTCGGTGCTGCGCTCGAGGCCGAGGCCGGCCTCGGTGGTCCTCACCGGACGATCCTCGGCATCATAGGTGATCGTGGTCACCACGTTCCTCGGGCTGGTCGCGGTGATGAGGTTGCCGTTTAGGTCATAAACATAGGTTGTGGCGTGCCCCTCTGCATCGATCGAGGAGATCACCAGGCCCCGCTTGTCCCGTGTCCGGGTGCGGGTGTTGTTATTGCCGTCCGTCTCCCTCGCCACGTTGCCCAGCGCGTCGTAGACGGTCCTGGTTGCATACCCGTCGGGGTCTATGACCTCACAGGCCCGGTTCCACTCGTCGTAGATTGTCTGTACATCCCTGCCCAACGGGTCGATCTCGTGGGTGAGGTTGCCGGCTGCGTCATACTCGTACCGGGTCACGAGAGAGCCCATCCGGGTCATGCTCGTCCGGCGGTCCTGCACGTCATAGGCAAAGGCAGTGGCATTGCCCTCCTCATCGGTCTCCCTGACGAGGTTGCCGCTCGCGTCATACTCGAAGATGCGGGCATGCACGAGCGCATCGGTCCGCCTTGTCATGAGATACCTGCCGTTATACTCAAACGCGGTGACACTGCCCTCCTGGTCGGTCACGGTGTGCAGGTTGGTCTTGGGGTCTGACTCGTTATAGTAGGTGTTCACGACACTCCCGCCGTCCTCGCCGTGCACCTCGGTTCCGGTGAGGCGGTTCAGGGAGTCGTACGTATGCGTGGTCAGGGTTCCCGCGTAATCGGTCGTGCTCGCCAGGTTGCCGCTTGGGTCATAGGTCATGTGCATGGTGTGGCCCAGGCGGTTTGTGGTGCTGATGCGCTGGTTCAAGGCATCGTAGGCGTGCGTGGTGGCCGCCCCCTTCCAGTCGGTCTCCGAGGTCAGGTTGCCGTTTTCGTCGTAGCCGAAGGTGCGGGTGCCCCCGATATCCCGGGTGATGCGCTCCACCTGGTTGCGGGCGGTGTAGGCGTAGCTCAGGCCAAGGCCCATCCGGTCGGTCTCGGCCAGGAGGTTGCCCTCGGCGTCATAGGTGTAGTCGTGGACGTTGCCCGAGCCCGCCGGCATGGCATAGGCGGTGACGGCGGGGTACACGATCCGGTCGGGATAGTCCAAGCCGTCGTAGAAGTACTGTGTCCGGTTGCCGTTCGGGTCGGTCACGGCCACCCGGCGGCCCCGCACATCATGATCCTCATCCGCCACGCTGCCGCCCGGCTGCGTGGTCAGGTCGGGGCTGCCATAGGCGTCATAGGTGTATGTGGTCGTGCCCGAGGGCGTGGTCATGAATGTGCGTTCGCCATGGCCGTTATAGGCATAGGAGGTCGACAGGTTGTCGCCGTTTGTGTAGCGTGTCAGGTTGCCGTTATCGTCATATACCCAGGCCTGGGTCACGCCGTTACGGTCGGTGCGCACTTCAGGCAGACTGAACTCCTGGTTCCACGCAGTGGTGATGCTGTGGCCGAACGGGTCGGTCTCACGGGTGATGTTGCCCCTGGCGTCATATTCATATGTGGTGATGTGCCCCCGGGGGTCGGTCCGGGAGGTCATGACGTTGTCGTGCCTGTCACCGTCGATGGACCAGGCCATCTGTGTCACCCTGCCATCCGGCTCCTCGATCCTCAGCGGGTTGCCCCAGTAGTTGAGCACATAGGTGGTGGGGTTGCCCCGCAGATCCGTCACGATGCGCCGGTTATCGCTCGATGCCGTGTAGGCAAACCCGGCGTCATTGCCGTCAGGGTAGATCACCCGCTTGATCACCTCGTCGGGGTTGAGTGCCTTGACATAGTTCGCGAGCCCCTGGCCGATATCGCCGGGGGCACAGTACTCGTATTCGTGGCTGCGGCTGTTCGAGTCGGTCCTCCTCACCAGATTCTCACCACCCGTCACCCCCGAGATCGCATATGCATAGCTCTCGATACGGCTGCCGCGCTGCACGCCCGTGAGCATGCCCAGGGCGTCGTAGGAATACTTCACCTCGATGCCGTCCGGCCCGGTGACCTGCACCAGCCGGTGACCGGTCATCGCGGAATACCTGTACTTGAAGACCAGCTCGCGGCCCACTGCGTCGGTCACCTTTGACAGCCGGCCATACCCGTCGTATTCAAAGCTCATCCGGTTGCCGTTGCGGTCTTCCACGCACTGCACCGCCAGGCCTGCCCGCGCGTCATAACTGACAGGCTCGGTGCCGCCATTCGGCGGGATGAGCGCCATGCCCATGTTTGGATTGGCGTAGTAGTACCTCGTGCCGTCCTTGGCGGTGTATACGAGGTAGACGCCCTCTTCCTTCAAAGTCCCGTGCCTGCCCAGCTCGGAAACCCACCCTCCCGATTTCCGGATGAAGCCGGTCCCGTTCACGCTCACGTACACCCACTTCTCGGGGCCTGTGGGAACCTCATTCCTGGTGAAGAACTCCCCCTTGAGATCCGCCACCCAGCCGGGCAGCGCACGGTTGTACTCGGGCGATGGGTCGTCCGGATCGACCACCGATGAGAGCAGCCTCAGGCGCTTGTCGAGGTTGTGGCTCCACCCGAGCCCCAGGCAGCTGGTATCCGATATTGCCTGGTTGTTGTACGACCTGCTGAAGGTCAAGGCCGGGCCTCGGCCCTTGATGTCGATGTCCTGCCGCGTCAGGTTCAGGGTGCCGTCCTGGATCATCACGTCGTGCACAATAGTCTGGCCCAGGATGTGCCCGGAGCGCTTCTCGTACATCTTTCCCGGATACCTCACCCGCTGCGTGGACTGGTTGTCCGGGGTCCTGGCCTCGATCTGCAGCACGAACCTGGGCGCGGACGAGGGGCTGAAACCGTGCGAGACGAGGGTCTCGTAGTCTACGGTGAAGAGATTCGTGCCGGGCTCCAGGTCGGTCTCGTGCACGATGTTTCCTTTCAGGACGTTAGCCTCATCATAGAGGTTGACCGCAACCCTGGCAGGCTTCATGAGATGCACCGGGAAGATGCGGTAGTCGTCGATGATGCTCGGCCTCTCCGAGCCGCCGAGGATCACCGGGTCGAACTCGCTGACCCGATGGTTCCTGGCAAACACGACCTGTTCGGGAATGGCCTGGAGGAGTACCGGGGCCGCATACTCCCACAGCACATTACCCGCGTCGTTGTTCGTTGCCAGGCGGATGGTCAGGAAGTCCTCCGCTTCCAGCAGCGCCATGTGGGCAAGGTTGTCAAACCGGATGCTCTGGTCAGCCCCGATCGTTGCCGTAACCTCCTGGCCGCCCACGGAAAACACCAGCTCCTTGTCCCCTGCCAGGTCGATATAGTCCATCGGCAGCAGCTCGGTCGTGCTCAGGCT
>JAHDKO010000099.1 GCA_018436855.1 Deltaproteobacteria bacterium
AATCTAAAGATAGATTTAATTTCAGATCTCAATTGCTAACCTGCCAGTTCACCGGACGCCAAAAAGCAAGCCACCGGTGACTGGCGCGTTCGCTTCACCGTGCTATTGACAAATATGCATATTTAATGCATACTGATGCATATGAGAACGACATTAAATATTGACGATGATACTTTAAACAAAGCAAGTAAGCTCACAGGAATCAAGGAGAAAACAACTTTGGTCCAGCGTGGACTTGAAGCGCTTATTGCAATCGAGAGCAGCAAGAGGCTTTCAAAGTTGGGCGGAACAGAGAAAAATCTCCAGCCGATTCCCCGACGCAGGCTGTCCGGATCTTAATAATGGTCCTGGTTGACACCTCTATTTGGATTGACCATTTTAAAAAAGGGAATACCTCTCTTGAGAAGCTACTACTTGACATGGAGGTAATATGCCATCCCTTTATTATTGGTGAGCTTGCCTGCGGCAACCTGAAGAACAGAAAAGAGATCCTCTCTTTACTTCATTCTCTCCCTGCGGCTCCTCTCTTAGAGCATGATGAGGTTTTATACTTTATTGAGAGTAAAAAACTCATGGGAATAGGAATCGGCCTTATTGATGTGCATTTACTTGCATCTGCTCATCTTGTTCATGCTCCGCTTTGGACCATTGATAAAAAGCTGCTCAATGCTTCAGATGTCCTTGGTGTTTCCTACTCAATCTGAAGATAACAAGCAAATGCACCTGACCGCAACCAGCTCTGGGGTATGCTTCTGACCCTGCTTCGCCTCACAGCCGATGCATATTCTTGGCTCGGTGCTCCACACTGTTTTCGGCAGGTGATGCGTGTCGTTGGCAGAAGTCTGGATCACGGGAGTTATCCACGGTGCCCGTGAATGGAAGTCGGGGTAGCACCGAATCCAAACCCTATTTGGCAAAGATGATAGAAACATGACCCAATATAGGTTATATTACCTTTTATGGAGGGGATATGGGGTCATTTGCAAAGAAGGACATTTTAGATCTCAGCGTTTCTGAGCGGATTCAATTGGTTCAGGATATATGGGATAGTATCGCTCAGGTCCCTGAATCGGTACCGCTTACAGAAGAAGAAAAAGCAGAAATTGATCGCAGGCTCGATGCATATCACAATGATCCAAACGCAGGGTCACCTTGGTTAATGGTCAGAGAGCGTATTAAGAGCCGTGCATGAGTCTTGAACTAATTATCCGTCCAGAGGCTGAAGCTGATATTGCAGATGCCTTTGATTGGTATGAGTCTCGTGTTCGAGGTCTTGGTTCCGAATTTTGCTTGTATTGGATGCTCTTTTCAATTCAATCTTAAGAAATCACCTCATTTATCCGGTTGTACATAGAAATGTTCGCCGGGCACTCACCAGAAGATTTCCTTATGCAGTCTTCTTTGTAGTCGAAGATGTTAGAATTGTTGTTCTTTCCGTATTTCATGTAAAGCGAAGTCCTGGGATCTGGATGGGGAGAGTCTAAAGGCTTCGAACAAATGCACCTGACCGCAAACAGCCCCGGGGTATGCATCTGGTCTTGCTCCGCTTCACGTTTAATGCTGCACTCTGACTTGGTGTTCCGATGTGTTTGCGGAAGGTGATGCGCAATGTTGGATGCTTCAGCTTGATATTGATTCTCAGATAGAATGTGCTACGATGTCTTACCATGAAAACACTAACTATCAGATTACCAGAAGACTTAAGAGATGATTTGCAGAAGCTTAGCGAAGGGCAGAGCAAACCAGTTAGTGATATTGTGAGAGAATCTATCCGGCGCTACGTTGCCGTTGAGAAGTTTCGCGCTTTGCGAAAAAAGGTTCTTCCCTTTGCCGAAGCTCAGGGATTCCTTACAGATGAGGATGTCTTCAAAGCTATTTCATGAAGATTGTTCTCGATGCCAATGTAATTGTCGCTGCTTTTGCTTCCCGTGGATTGTGTGAATCTATTTTTGAGTTATGTCTCAGTGAACATGAGATAATACTTTGTGATGATTTATTGCATGAGATGATGAGGAATCTCCTAGCAAAAATAAAACTACCTCCCAAAACAGTCGGTGCCATAAATGAATTTCTTCAGGAACACTCCCTCATGTTTGATTCAACTCCTCTTCCCAAAAATGCTTGTCGTGATGAGGATGATGTAAAAGTTCTTGGTTTGGCAATTGCGTCCTGCGCAGATTATATTGTAACGGGTGATAAAGACTTACTCATCCTTGAAAACTACCGGGAAATCCCAATCTTAAGTCCCAGAGCATTTTCAGACATTGTTCATAGCAAACAAGAATGAACGCATCTAACCAGGGCATCCACACGGACGCGCTGACGCGCACTGGTGATGCCTGGCGTTATGTGTTTCGAGATACTATGAGAGTCAAGATATCAAAATTAACAGAGGAAGAGATTCTCAGGAGATACCCTATTAGGGGACTTAACAGGGGGGCATTTCTAACGAGTCTTGACACTCTCATTGAGGATACTTGAAAAGAAATACTCTGTGGTTATTATATACGCAATAACCTGTGCCAAATTAAGCCATTACCATCGTTTCCCCATCTTGTGAAACTCGCATCATTGATAGCCGGTACATAGACTCATCATTGCATCTCGTGGGGGTAAAGGGATAGAGGGGAGGATGCCATGAAAAGAATCTTGGTCATATCAATCATCACGATCATAGGAACGGTAGCATGGTCTCAGATGGGCGGCATGAGGAATATGCCAGACAGACAGATCTATCCACCCCCTTCAGGTCCGGGGGACGACGAAATGCTCAATGAGTTGATCCGGATAAGCCGGGGTGGGCAACTCTATGACAACTGGTGGAAGACCACTGTGGATACGGAGAAACCAAAAGGAGACCATCCCTTGTGGAAGAAGCAGGCCACAAACAAGCGTAACGGCTATGATACATTCCGGTGCAAGGAATGTCACGGCTGGGACTACAGGGGTAAGGATGGCGCCTATGGTAAGGGGTCTCACAGGACCGGATTCAAGGGCGTCTATGAGGCTGCCGGTAAGATGTCGATCGAGGAACTTGAAAAAATCAACAAGGGGGTACCTCTGAAAGAGCATGATTATTCGAAACTTGTTCGTGATACCGACATTGCCGATCTCGCAATCTTTCTCAAGAAGGGTCTCATCGATACCACTTCACTGGTGAATGATAATGGTGTTCCCAAAGGGGGAAACACAAGAACCGGGAGTTACATATTCAGGAGAAACTGCACCCAAATGTGCCATGGCATGGCGGGTACGGCTATCAATTTCGGAGAACCAGACAAGCCGGAATTTGTCGGGACCATTGCGAACGAGAATCCATGGGAATTCATGCACAAGGTCAGGGCCGGACAGCCGGGTACAACGATGCCCTCCGCCATAATCAATGAATGGAGTGAAAAGGACATTATCGATCTGCTGGCCTTTGCCCGCACCTTGCCCAAGGATGCCTCCGAAATAGGATGGTGGAGGGGTTTCTGGGGTGGTATGGGGCATCACAGGAAGATGCATGAGGATTACCGCCCGGGCAGCGGCAGGGGATTTGGTCCGAGCTTGGAATAAGGTTGTTGGGAAAGGCTGAGGCACGGATGTTCGCCACCACTTTTTCCAAGCACATCTGCGGTCGGGCATCCGTTCTCCTGTGCATGGAAGTCCAGTTGGATACTATGCAGACCAAAGATTTCTGACCATACACAACGTTATAAAGCCGAGTTGTGCCAACAATAGCATATAACTCAATTGCAGAGCCAATCTATTCCAGGATAGGTTTTACGCCAACCGGACCTTTCCAGAAAAAGAACGGCATTACGTTCGAGCCAATGGTTAGAGACTTGGAATGATAGAGCCCAACCCTTAAGGATTGAGACGACCTGAAAGGTCGTATTCAATCCATTGTTCAAGAAGCCCGGATTTATAAGCAGGAGTCAAGAACGAGGTATAGGGTAAAGCGTTGTGGCGCTTTGAGCGATTGAGGGATATCAGGAGATGC
>JAHDKO010000090.1 GCA_018436855.1 Deltaproteobacteria bacterium
ATGGCTAAAAACGCCGGGGCATACTTGAATCCCTGGAGAGCTCCTTCTGTAACTTGCATGGCTTAGCCTCTCCATGATGTCTTTTATCAATTATGATACGCAAAAATATCCTGATCGCAACAACCATGCCGAACAGTATTGGGACGGGTTCACATTTCCCCTTATAAATGAGGGGCGGGAAAGCAAACTGGTGAGATGGGGAAATGTGAACCCGTCCCCGAATTCTTTTCAGGCTCGGCTGCTTTCATCCCTCAGCTCGGGCAGCAGCACGGTGAAGGTGGAGCCGACACCCGGCTTGCTCCAGACGGTGATGGCCCCGTTGTGATCGTGGACGATCCCGTGGACCACGGACAGACCCATGCCCGTGCCCTCGCCCTGGTCCTTGGTGGTGAAGAAGGGGTCGAAGATCCGCTCCACGATCATCTCGTCCATGCCTTCCCCGGTATCGCTGACCGTGATCTCAACGTGGGAGCCGGGGTTGAGGTCCGGGGATATCTGCGAGGCCGACTGCTCGCCGATCTCCACGCACCGCAGGCTCACCTCGAGGAGCCCGCCGTTCTTTCTCATGGCGTGCCGTGCATTGCTGCCCAGGTTCATGAGCACCTGCTTGATCCGGATGGAATCTCCCAGAACGAGTGCGTCCCCTGCCTCGAGCCGGGGGTGGATATCGATGGTGGAAGGCAGGGCCGCCCTGAGAAATGACAGGGTTTCCCTGACCAGGGGCGTGACGGGCAGGGGCTTTTTCTCCTGGGGGGCCTGGCGGCTGAAGGTCAGGATATGGTTTACCAGATCCACCCCGAGCCGGGCGGCCTTGAGGATTTCCTCCAGGATCGGGGTTTCCGGGCCGCCTATCCCTGCGTCTTCCATGAGCGTCTCGGTGTTGATCAGGATGGGGGTGAAGATGTTCTTGAGATCGTGGGCGATGCCGCCCGCCAGCGTTCCGATGGCCTCCAGCTTCTGGGTCTGGGCGAGCTGCTGATGGAGCTTCGCCTCCCTGGTCGTGTCACGGAAAAGGGCTACATAGTTGGACACACGCAGCGATTCATCGAAAATAGGGGTGATGGTCATGCTGATCTCGACCTGGTCCCCCGACTTTGTCCTCCTGGTGCTCCGGCCGCTCCAGGGCTTGCCATCTTTCTGTACCCGGGTGAGTATTTCCTCGTAGATGTTGCAGGCAAGGAGGTCTTTACAGGATGTAACGCTTTTGCCTACCACATCGTGCCGTTTGTGGCCGCTGATGTTTTCGAATGCAGGGTTTGCATATTCGACCACCCAATCAGCGTCGAAGAGCACGATTCCTTCCCCGGCCTGATCGATCGCCGTGACCAGGCGACAGAGGTCCTGCTTCATCTTCATGCGCTCGCTGACATTGATTCCGATGCCGGCGCAGGAGCCGTCCGAAAGCCTGATATTGGCCCACGAGACGGTGATGATCCCGCCCGAGCGGGTGACCATCCTGATGTCGCGCCAGCCCGGGCGTGCCTCCAGCATATATTCCCACACCTCCTGCCGATAGGACGGGTCGGGATAACAGGCAGCCATGAGGTCCATGTGCCGGATCTCTTCCCAGGACCATCCCAGCAACCTCTCCAGCTCGCGGTTGACGAGCCTGATCATTCCCGTCGGGTCATAAAAGCAGAGCATCACCGGGACATGGTCGAACACGGTCTGGATCGTCTCTCTCTGCTCCGTGAGCTCACCACCCGGGATCGTGCGGTCTTGCGCGCCGGGTCTCATCTCATGCCCGGGACCTCCGGAGAACGGTTTGCCCGGGGTGATCTGCTCCAGAAAAACCGTGAGACATTCCCCTGCGGGCAGGCAACGCAAAAACAGCCGGCTGCCGCCCGGCCCGCCGCTGGGCAGCTCGAAGCCGATCACCCGGTTTTCTCGATGGGCCCGGGTAAATACATCGCAGGGCCACCCGGCCGAACCTCCCGGCAGCAGGTCCCGGGCCTGCATGCCGCTTGCGCCGCTGACCGGGATGTTCAGCATGGCTGCCGCAGAAGGGTTGAGGTAGGTGACGCGGAGATCCTTGTCGAGGTGAATCACTCCCAGGTCGAGCTTTTCGAAGATGCCCACCGCATCGATCACCGGATGTCCGGCGGCAGGACCCTGTGGAAGTGCACTCGAAGAGTTCAATACAGGTGTATCATCGGGTTTCTGGTACATTCCCTGTGAGCCTCCAAAAAGTCATCGCGCCACATAAGACGGGACTTCATAACAAACGCTCTGCCCGGGAGTACCTGTCGATTTGTCAGGGCAAGCAGCAATCAGACTATGTCGTTATGGGATACACCGAGGCAAGTCAAGAAAAATTATTGTCAAAAAGCGGAAGGAGTATGGTGAAAACCGACCCTTTGCCCGGCGCGCTGTCGACCATGACGACCCCTTTGTGATCCTGGACGATTCCGTGGACCACGGACAGCCCCATACCCGTGCTCTCGCTCTTGTCCTTGGTGGTGAAGAAGGGGTCGAAGATCCGCTTGAGGGTCTCTTCGTCCATTCCCACGCCCGTATCACGGACCGTGATCTCGGCATAGGGACCGGCGGCGAGATCGGGCGCAATCCTCGTCACCGACGTTTCATCCAGGGTCACCCTGGTGAGCGCCAGCTCCAGGGTCCCGCCGCTGCCTCTCATGGCGTATGCGGCGTTGGTGCCCAGATTGATGATCACCTGTTTGATCTGTGAAGGGTCGGCCACAACCACGGCGCTCTCGTCCACGATACGACAGATCATCTCGATGGTGGAGGGCAGTGCCGCTCTCAGGAAGCTCAGCGCATCCCTGACCACGGCGGAGATGACCACCGGTTTCTTCATCTGCAGATCGCGCCTGCTGAAGGTGATGATCTGGTTCACCAGCTCGTTGCCGTGTTTCACCGCTTCGTAGGTATCCTTCAGAAGGGGGACGGCCGCGCTCTCGGGCGAGGTGTCCTGAAGAAGGAGCTCGGTGTTGATCAGGATGGGGGTGAAGATGTTCTTGAGGTCGTGGGCGATGCCGCCCGCCAGCGTTCCGATGGCCTCCAGCTTCTGGGTCTGGACGAGCTGCCGATGGAGTTTCGTCTCCCGGGTGATGTCCATGAGCACCACGACATAGTCGGTAACAGCGCCCCGTTCGTCAAACACCGGGGAGATGCTGGCGCCGACATCGACCTTTTCGCCCGTTTTCCGGCGGGCCGTTCTCAGGCCCGACCATGCCTTTTTCTTCGTGCTCACCCAATCAAAGATGTGCCGGTAGCTTTCAAAGACGTCATCTCCAAAGACCCGCGCCGTCCGTCCCACCAGCTCCTCGCGCCGGTACCCGCTCAGCTCCTGGGACGAGGGGCTCACATACTCGATCACCCCCGCGGAGTCGAAGAGCAGAATCATCACCGGGATGTTGTCGATGATCTTGTGCAGTATGTCCGGATATACATCGGGCTCCCACACGGTCTGACCCGGCATGTCGTCCATGTCCTCCGGAATGCCAGACGGGTCGGTCCCTGCCTCATCAAGGGCGTGGCATGTAGTCCGTCGAACGTTCGCCTCAAGAACCAGTGCGCTCACCGCTGTCACGCGGTCCAGGTCGTCCTTCAAGGGAACGCACCTGCCTTCCATCCGAACGGCGATCTCCGGGTTCGACGCTGCAGAGCCCGAGAACCAAACCCCCTGCGCAGGTCTGCCGGTGTCGATGGCGGCACGGACGATCGGCTCTGCACGGGCGGCGACATGAGGGGCAACCTCGTGCAGTGTCCTGCCCGCATGATCCGCCGCAGGTGTCCCGTGAATTGCTGCGAGATAATCATTGATCCGGATAATGCGCATTTCGGCATCGAACACGCACAGGCCTATGGATGTATTATGGTAGAGGGCGTTCAGCTCTTCGGATGCATATCTCATGGTCTTTTCGGATCTGCGGGGACGCTATGCCCCGTTGTTTTCGGATATTCCCTTCTCAGACAACCACCCAGGAGAAACATTCCCATGTCCGCTCTCCCCCACTGCATCGATGGCATGGAGAATCGAGGCCGTATTCCCGACCCTGGATGTCCTTGCTTCTCTTCTTCGTGCCGGCCGTCCCTTCATCTCCTGCAGCTCCACTGGTAAACCCCGTGTGTAAAATAGCCCTTACGGGGAATAACTTCCGGCAACTGCAAATGCATATACGCCATCGGAAAAAAGAGGACGAAACATTAATCCA
Source organism: Deltaproteobacteria bacterium (assembly GCA_018436855.1). Lineage (GTDB taxonomy): Bacteria > Desulfobacterota > Desulfomonilia > UBA1062 > UBA1062 > Phosphitivorax. Next base: position 4,179 of record JAHDKO010000090.1, read on the forward strand.
TGGGATATATCTCTGACGATCATGTGAAAGATACGAGGGATGGCGGCGGTTGTCAACAGAAAACAGGATGAGAAAGTGACACGGAGATATTCACTCCCTTGAAGGGGCGCGGTCCCCTCAGGAAGAGGAGGTTAATGGATGCTCCGGTAAAGAGGCCCGTCATCGTCGCCCGGCCCGCCATCGAAGAAGTCGAGCTCTTCGAGCACCCTGCGGATCAGCGACAGGACAAAGGCCTTGTCCTGATACTTGCGGTTCATTTCCTTCACCCATTCAACGAGCGCCCTGGGTACCTGGATGGTCAGCAGAAAGTGTTCCCTTTCATCGGAAACCCGCATTTTTTCCACGAGCATCATTCCCCGGGGATGATACTCGTGCGCCAGATCCCTGAGGAGGGCGATATCTTCGGTGTGGAAATCCAGGTCGATATCGGGGGTGATCAGTCTTCCCATTTCATTCTCCTGTTTTTGGCGAGCAGACAAAAAGTACTTATAAAGCAGGCGGATGGCCCATAATGTCGATGAGAAGCGCCACTGCCTGTGAATGCTTTTCGTCGGCATGCCCGAACGATGAGCACGGTGCCGGTGAACTCGCGTCTATAGTAATATATTGGACCCTGCCGGAATAAATCAAGGCTGATTGCCAGCGCGTACGCAGAACAGAGACTTCGCGACCGGAGAAAGAGCGGGAGGACAGTCCGCATTCAGTTTGGAACCCCTCGCCCGGTGCCTATCATCATAAGGATAGAGGCATGATCGGAGTTATGGAAAACGGGCTCATGCAGCCATGGGGAGACAACCGGAGGTCATGGCCGGAGAATCCATGAAAAAGCGGGAAAGGAAGACCGACCCATGGACCTGGGGTGGCCGCCGTGTTCGCACAGGCAGCGCAAAAAAGCGGAATCCGGCTCCTGACCCGCGGGAGATTCTGGAAAGCGCCGACATCGGCATCGTGCACCTGGGCAGGGATTTCCGCATAGCGTTCGTCAACCCCCGGGCAGCGGACATGCTGAGACAGGAGCGGGAAAACCTCCAGGGGCGCAGCCTGCTGGAGGTGATCCCGGAGCAGGCGTGCCCTGCGCTCTTGCGAGACTTGGAACAGTGCCTCGGACAGAGCGTCCCCACAGGCTTCGAGATCGTCTCTCAGCATCCGGTCCCCCGCTGGATCCACTGCAGCTGTACGTCGTCCGAACAGGGGCTCACCCTGGTCATCCAGGACGTCACCGCGCGCAGGCAGGCCGAGGCAAGCCTGCGGGAGAGCCAGAGCCGCTATCACAGCCTGTTCGAGAACAACCATACCATCATGCTCCTCATCAGGCCCGGCACCGGGCGGATCGTGGACGCGAACCCGGCCGCCGTCGCATTCTATGGCTATACCCGGGAACAGCTCACCTCCATGAGCATCACGGAAATCAACACCCTCACCGGGGACGAGGTGCTCAGGGAGATGAAGCTGGCCCGGTTACGGCGGCAGAAAATGTTCGCCTTCAGGCACCGCCTGGCGAGCGGGGAGGTCAGGGATGTCGAGGTCTACAGCGGGCCCATCGATATGTCAGGAGAAGCGCTCCTGTACTCCATCGTCCATGACGTGACCGCGCGCAAGAAGGCTGAGGACGAGCTGCGGGAGTCTGAGGAGCGGTACCGGGCACTGCATGAGAGCATGGCACAGGGGGTGGTGGAGTACGACGAACAGGGCAGGGTCGTATCTTCCAATCCAGCGGCGCGGCGGATCACAGGCATCGATTTCGAGAGACTCAAGGGGATGACCATAGAGAAGATCCTGAACATGTTCTCCCGGACGGCATACCGGGAAGACGGCACCCCTATCCGGAGAGAAGAGCTTCCTTCCATGAGGCTCGCAAGGACCGGTGAGGCCGTTCCCCGCACTGTCTTCCGGATCGAGAGGCAGCAGGGGGGAGAGAGTCAGTGGATATCGATCGAGAGTATGCCCCGCATCAGGCCCGGGCAGGAGAAGCCGGAAGGATTCTTCACCATCTTCAGCGACATCACTCAGGTAAAGCGGATTCAGGAGGCCCTGGAAAAGGCCAATGAAGGGCTCGAGCTCAAGGTGAGGGAGCGGACCGATGCGCTGGCGCAGACCGTGGACAAGCTTCAGAAACAGCGGGAGATTCTTCTCACCGTTATCGACAACATTCCCGTGATGCTGACCCTCCATGATCCATCCGGGCGGATGATCCTGGTCAACAGGGAAATGGAGAAGATTCTGGGCTGGTCACGGGAAGAGATGCAGGGCATGGATCTCATGGCTGTGGTATATCCGGATTCCGGCTACCGCAGGGAGATATGGGAATACATGCTGGGGGCCGGCCCTTCATGGCGGGACTTCGAGATGAAAACCCGTTCGGGAGCTACTGTGCACGCATCGTGGTTCAACGTCCGGCTCTCCGACGGTTCACTGATCGGCATCGGCATCGATCTCAGCGAACGCAGGAAAATGGAGCGGAACCTGAGGATGCTCGTAGAGGCGATCGAGCATGCGGGCGAGGGTATAGCCGTTCTCGACACCGAGTGGAAAGTGGAGTACGTCAACCCGGCCTATGAGGATATAAGCGGGTACCGGCGTGACGAACTCACGGGCCGGAAGATCACCGGACTTGAAGAGTATCTCGATAGAAAGGATATCGACGAGGTCATCGGGTATGTCACCGGACGAGGCAGAAAATGGAGCGGCAGGCAGAAGAGGGTGAGAAAGGGCACCACAGAGGCTATCGACATCAGCCTGACCGTCACCCCGGTATATGATCAGGAAGGAAGGGTCGCGAATTTCATCGAGGTGGTCCGGGACATCACCGGCGAGGTGAGAATGCAGGATCAGCTCTCGCAGAACCAGAAGCTGGAGGCAATCGGCACGCTGGCTGGCGGCATCGCCCACGACCTGAAGAATATCCTGGCCCCGATCGTGATCAACACCGAGAACGCGCTCATGGATCTCGAAGAGGACCACCCTGCCCGCGGGCTGATCGAGGAGATCATGCATGCCGCCAGGATGGGCACCGACCTGGTAAAACAGATAGTGACCTTCAGCCGTCAGGAAACCCAGGAGAAAAGGCCGGTGATAATCGAACCGGTGATCGACGAGGCGGTGGCCTTCCTGAGGTCCGCGCTTCCCTCGACCATTGACATCGATCGCCGACTGGCGGCCGGGGATGCGTTGGTGATGGCCGACCCGACCCGGATCAAGCAGGTGATGATCAATTTGGGCACCAATGCGGGCCATGCAATGAGAGAAAAGGGCGGGTTGCTGGAGGTGAGGCTGACAGAAGAGGATTTAAGCGGAGATGAAGCATCCGAATTGTCTCCGGATCTTCGCGCGGGATCGTATGTGCGCATCATGGTCAGGGATACGGGAGAAGGCATGGACGAGCAGACTCTTCAGCGGATATTCGAGCCGTTTTTTACCACCAAGAAGCACGGAGAGGGCACCGGCATGGGTCTTGCGGTGGTGCATGGGATCGTCAAGGACCACCAGGGTGCTGTTACGGTCTGGAGCAGGCCGGGAAAGGGTTCGACATTCTCCGTGTTGCTCCCGACCGTACAAACGGGCGGTAAGCCGGGAGCACCGGGTTCATGATCTATCTTCTCGGTCCGTTTGTTTAAGGACCGAGACGGGTCGAAGGACCTGCACTGAAAGGTTCCTGCCATCGACCGCGTCCCGGGATTCATCCGTCCGGGCAGGCGCATTTGATCACGGACTCATGGACAATATCTTCTTCTTATGGGGGGACAAAGCATGGCGCGTGACCGCGGACCGAAACACAAAAAATCCAGAAGAGAAGGGGTGGACCTGTACGGGACGGGGGGAGAGAGCCTTCAGAGACGCCTGCAGCAGCCGCCGGGCATGCACGGCAAAAAGACCCGGAGGCGGGAGAGCGAATACAGCAGGCATCTGCGGGAAAAGCAGAAAGTCAAGCGCATGTACGGCCTGCAGGAAAAGCAGTTTCTGAGGTTCTTCGAAAAGGCGAGGCGCGCATCCGGTGATACCGGCATCGCATTTCTGAAGCTTCTGGAGAAGAGGCTCGACAATGTGGTCTACCGTCTGGGCTTTGCCCGTACGCGGCTTCAGTCCAGGCAGTTCGTATCGCACGGGCATGTGCTGGTGGACGGGGACCGCCTGAACATCCCCTCGGCCCTGGTGGAGCCGGGGCATGTGATCACCCTGGATCAGGACATCCTGAAGATGCCCGATGTCCAGGCACTGTCGCAGAACCCTCCGCCGGTGCCGGCATGGCTCAGGCGCAGCGACAACGGCGGCGAGATGGTCAGCGATCCTGACCGCAGCGAGATCGACCAGGACATCAACGAGCAGCTCATCGTGGAGTTCTACTCGCGGTAGCCTGCCTGACCCTGCAAGCCGAACCGCTCGGCCCACCTTCTGTCGGCCATGATCTCCTGAATGTCCTTGAGGCTCGGGCGGGACAGGAGGATCTCTGCGTATTCCCGGGCGTCGTCGAGGCTGATGCGGGAGATGCTCTCCTGGAGCCGCGGCAGGAATTGCGGGTCCACGCTGAACCGGCGGATGCCGATGCCCAGGAGGAAGGGCAGATGGATCGTTTCGTGAGCCATCTCGCCGCAGATGGAGATGTCCTTTCCCTTGTTCCGGGCGATCTCCACGATGCGCTTCAGGCCCCTGAGCACGGAGGGATGGTGTGAGGCATAGTATCTGGACACCCGCTGGTTGGCCCTGTCAACGGCCAGCATATACTGCACGAAGTCGTTGGTGCCGATTGAAAAGAAATCGGCCGCGTCCGACAGCTCTTCCATGATCTCGACCACGGACGGCAGCTCGATCATCATGCCGATGGAAGGCTTGTCGCAGACAGTGACCTGCTCTCGGGAGAGCTCGTCCAGAGATTCGAGAACGACCTGCCTGGCCTCCAGAAACTCATCGAGCGAAGAGATCATGGGGAACATGATACGCACGTCACAGGCATCGGCCGCGGCCCGGAGGATGGCCCTGACCTGGGCGGCGAAGATGTCCCTGCGACTCAGCAGAAAGCGGATGGATCTCAGGCCCAGCTCCGGGTTGGCCTCCGGGGCGGCGTCCAGGTAGGGGAGCACTTTTTCGCCGCCCACATCGAGGGTGCGGATGATGACCGGCCTGCCTTTCATCTCGTCGAACAGGCGCTTGTAGATCAGGTATTGCTCGGTCTCGGAAGGAAAGGCCGACCGGATGAGAAAGGGAAACTCGGTCCGGTAGAGTCCCACCCCTTCCGCTTTGAGGTCCCGGGCAAGGGGCACCTCGCTGAGCAGATTGATGTTTGCCAGGAGCCTGACCCGCACGCCGTCTTTCGTTCTGGTCTGTGCGGAGACATCCGTGGATTTCCGGGCAGCCATATTCCGGGCCTTTTCGCGCTCCCGGAACTGCCTGACGATCTTCTGGGGAGGGTTCACATAGATGTCTCCCGCATAGGCATCCATGAGCACAGGCGTATCTTCCGGCAGCAGCAGGAGTTCATCCCTCTCGGACATGAGCAGGGGAATCTTCAGAGATCGCGAGAGAATGGACACATGGGCGGTGGTGCCGCCTCCCACCAGGATGATGCCCTGGACATTGTCGGCCACGAGCCTGAGGATGTCCGAGGGAAAGAGCCGGCCTGCAACCATGATGCGGTTCACGCCGGAGGAGGCGTCGTGATGGCCCGCCTTTCTCATGTTGCGCATGATCCGGAAGACCAGGTCCTCGATGTCGTTGACCTTTTCGCGGATATACTCGTGAGGGCTGGAAAGGAGCAGGGCGGTGTAGTGCGATGCAACCTGCGAGAGCGCACGGGCTGGAGGCGTACCCTCTTCGATCAGCCGGATCATCCTGCCCGTGAAGCTCTCGTCCTTGAGCATCATGAAGTGGGTGGTGAAGATGAGCGATGCGCTTTCGGGAAGCCTCCTGGCGAAGCCCGACTGCAGGGCCTGGAGCTGCTCGGAGGTGGCATCCAGCGCCATGCGGAAATCCTCCGGCGTCAGGGCTGCGTCATCGGGCAGGGGTTCCAGCAAATGCTGTGCGCCGCCCTTCCGATAGACAGCGGCAGGCGCGTAGGCATAGCCTTCGGACGCTATCGCGGCACGGAGAACCGTGCCCGGGGGAATGGCCTGTGGTTCGGGTCCGGCACCCCCGTCCCGGTGCATGTCCATGATCATCCGGGCGTTTTCGATGGCCGTGCCGAGCTGCGAGGATGCGGCGAGCAGGGCCATGATGTCGGACTCGTCAAAGGCATCGGGCTTCTCATGCCTGACCTCCAGGGCGCCGATCCGCACCGGCCCCCGATGGATGGGTACCACCAGCGAAGACTGATACACGTTTTCGGGGTCAGGCTCGAAGTGCACGAGCGAGGGGCTTCTGTCGACGATGCCCTCGCACACGGGTTTGAGCTGGCTCACGCAATGCCCCACCAGACCCTCCCCCACCCCGATCCGGGTCCTGCCTGAGGTCTCGGGTCCGGTGCTCGCCGCGAGGTACAGCTCGCCGGAGGGTTCGTCGTAGAGATATATGGAGCACACTTGGGCGCCCAGGTGGCGGGCCACCATCTCTGCCGAGTGTTTCAGGAAATCGTCAACCGTGAGTGTGCTCACCAGCAGGGCGGTCAACTCGTTCATGTCGGAGAACAGGTGCAGGTGGTTGCATTTTCCCCGGTTCTTTGTTCTGGTCATGGGTTTTTCTGCTCCCTGTTGAATAATCTATGCATACTTATAGATAATGAAAAAAGGAAAAGGATGTAAGCGGGGGCAATGCATCACGGGGCTGCTTGGCACGTCGGCGCCCGGTGCAGGCGCACTCGGCTCATTCGGCGGGGTGAAAAAGATCTTTCGGAGCCGGCCCCCAGTGTGCAAGGATAGGGGCGGGTACGCGTGTATGGGGGCATCCCGCCCGCCGGTCAAAGAGAAAGGGGCAGGGATCAGGGGGCGGAAACCGGGCAGGGAGCGCCCCTGGAGCAGGAGGAAACATGGCAGCGGTAGAGGATGTTATTTTTCTCGGAGCAGGGGCATCGGCGTCGGAAGGAGCCCCGGTGCAGAAGGATCTCTTTCTCGAGTTCTTCCGGACCGACCGGACACGCCGCAGTCATCCCGCCGGCATCGGCAGGCTCGAGCGGTTTTTCCGGGATTTCTTCGGCATTGACGTGAGAGATGCCTTGTCCGACACGATGTTCCCCTCATTCGAAGAAACACTGGGTATTCTGGAGATTGCCATGGACCGCGGTGAGAGTTTCAAGGGATATTCGGTCGCATCGGGCACCCCGGATGTCCAGACCATCCGGGAGGACCTGATCTTCCTCATCGCCCTGGTACTCAACCGGACGCTCCGCAACCCCAGGGGCCACCACCGGGAGCTGGTGAACAGGCTGGACGCGGAGGGGAGAATGCTGCGCACCGCATTCATATCGCTGAATTACGACATCCTCATCGACAACGCGCTGACCGAGATGCACCCGGACATCGACATCGACTATGGCGTTGAGTTCACGAACTATCACAGGGAGCGCGACTGGAAGGTTCCCAGAAAAGAGCGGTCGGTGTTTCTCCTCAAGATCCACGGCTCGCTCAACTGGCTCTACTGCCCCACCTGTATCTCTCTCACGCTCACCCCGCACGAGCGCGAAATGACCCGGCTCGTCGAGCATGCTGTCCCGTGCGAGCAGTGCGGCATGCCCATGACGCCCATCATCACACCGCCCACCTATCTCAAAGGTTTGACGAACTATTTTTTGCACCAGATCATGCACGCCTCGTCCGAGGTTCTCCGGAACGCCCGGAGGATCATTTTCTGCGGATATTCGTTTCCCGATGCGGATCTGCTCGTCAGGTACATGCTCAAACGTTTGGAGCTGAACTATGACCCCAGGCCGGATATCCTGGTGCTCAACAGCTACGAGGGAAAGAGGCAGACGAGCAAGATCATGGAAGAACAGCGGTACAAACGCTTTTTCCGCCACAAGGAGCAGGTGCGTTATCTTGACATGACCTTTTCCGACTTCTGCCGCAACGGCGTGGGGTGAGGCCGGGAAAGACGTATCGAGTGAACATATGAGCACGCAAACGTATGAAAAACAAGGGTGAGGCCCGGTGAAGGTGGTCTGTGTCCAGCTGTCCGTGCAGTCTCACGACTATGGTTATTCCCTTGAAAACATTCCCCAGGCGGCAGGACACCTCAAGGGCTGCGCCGCCCGGGATCTTCCTGACGTATAGGTCGAGATCTGTCCCCGCGATCTCGCATCCCTGGGTGGAGACGCCGCCGTCCTTGAGTGGATCGAGAACCGGGAACCTGAGATTGCGGGCTTTTCCTGCTACCTCTGGAACGTCGAGCGCAGCCTCAGGCTGTGCAGGAGTATCAGGCAGCGGATCGAGGGAACGCGGATCGTCCCGGGCGGGCACGAGGTGAGCCCGTACAACGGCCTGCTCGCACACGCCTCATTCGACGCAGCGGTCCATGGTGAGGGCGAAGAGACCTTCAGCGCTCTTCCGGCCGCCTGGTTCTCGACCCCGGGCAGGGGAGGAGAATGTCCCTGTCAACCGCATAGGCCAGGCCTTGGCCAGCGGAGTATCCGTGCGACCGGGAGTTCATGACCACGGGGGAACGCGCTGTGGACGACCGGACCTGACCGGCCGCGCCTCTTTCTCTTGGCATTTCTCCGCCATACTTCAAAAAGAATTTCATTGCCTTGCTAAGATGTATTTGATACATGCCTTTATAAGCTTATTTATTCATAATAGTCCCGCAATCAGTCCTTATGGAATCCATGCCGTGACCCAACAGGATTGATCGCAAAAAAAGGGGAGGAAAAGATATGAAAAGAAGGATTTTTTCCGGCTTACTGGCACTGGGCGTTGCAGCTGTTCTGATTACCGGAGCAGGGGTTTCCCATGCCCAGGACAAGGGGACCCTGCTCATGGCGACCACCACGAGCACCGACAACACCGGTCTGCTCGAATATCTCGCGCCCAAGTTCAAGGAGGACACCGGCATCGAGCTCCTGTGGGTCGCGGTCGGGACCGGTGCGGCGCTGGCCCTGGGAGAAAACTGTGACGTGAGCGTGCTCCTGGTCCATGCACCGGACGCTGAGAAGGAGTATATCGAAAAGGGGTATGGCACGGAGCGCACCCAGATCATGTATAACGACTACGTGATCCTGGGGCCCAAGGACGATCCTGCCAAGGTCAAGGGCAAGAGCGTGACGGAAGCGCTCCAGACCATCCGGCAGCAGAAGGTCCGTTTCGCAAGCCGGGGCGACAATTCAGGAACCCACAAGGCCGAGCTGGATCTCTGGAAACGGGCCGGCATCCAGACTCCCGACCGGGAGTCATGGTATCTGGCGACTGGCCAGGGCATGATCAACACCATCAACATCGCTGCCGAGCAGAACGCCTACACCCTGGCCGACCGCGGCACCTTCATCAAGTATGAGGACAACTTTAAAGGCAACCCGCCGCTGGTGATCCTGGTCGAGGGCGAGAAGGAGCTGAGAAACCAGTACAGCGTGATCCCGGTCAACCCCGAGAGGTGCCCTAACGCAAAGTACGATCTCGCCAGGGAGTTCGCCCAGTGGATGGCCTCCGACAAGACGCAGAAGCTCATCGCCGATTTCAAGCTCTTGGACAAACAGCTCTTCTATCCCAACGCAGGAGAGTAGATCCTTAAGAAATCATGGATTATATATGGCAGGGCCTGCAGCAGGCAGCGGTTCTTCTTTTCACGCTCGACCAGGAAACCTACTCGGCGGTCATCACCACGCTGAAGGTCACCTTCCTGTCAATCACCCTGAGCGTCATCATCGGGGTCCCCCTGGGATTTCTGCTCGGGTACTTCCATTTCCCGGGCAAGAGGCAGCTGCGGATGGTCGTGGACACCCTCCTGGCTCTTCCCACCGTGGTGGTGGGGCTGCTGGTCTATGCCTTCATCTCGCAAAGGGGGCCCCTGGGGTGGACCAACCTCCTGTACACCGTTCCGGGCATTGCCATCGCAGAGGTATTTCTGATCCTTCCCATCGTGATCTCGCTCACGGCCACGGCCATCGAAGGGCTTGACCGCAGACTCCGGGCCACCCTGAGATCCCTGGGTGCCGGCAGGGTGCAGCTCGCCATGACCTCCCTGCACGAGGCGAGGTTCGCCGTGCTCATCGCCGGGATCACGGCATACGGCAGGGCCATCTCCGAGGTGGGGATCGCGATGATGATCGGCGGCAACATCAAGTGGTATACCAGGACCATGACCACGGCCATCACCCTGGAGACCGGCAAGGGGCAGTTCTCCATGGGGATCGCGCTGGGGGTGGTCCTGCTCCTCATCGTGTTCGCGCTAAACGGCGCGCTCGTGCTCCTGAGAAGGAGAACGAGATGAACGAACCGCTCTATCGGGTGGAAAATCTCAAGTACTCGTACGGGATGCATTTCGACTTGGATGTCCAGGAGCTCGTCATCCAGCACGGCGAGTCCCTGGGGATCGTGGGCCCCAACGGCAGCGGAAAGAGCACCCTGCTCAACCTGCTGGCATTCATCGATGCCCCGGATACCGGGACGATCTATTTCGAAGGGGTGCCGGCCGGCCCGGACAGCCTCGAGGCCAGAAGAGGCGTGACCATGCTGCTCCAGGTGTCGTACCTGCTCAAGCGAACGGTTTTCGAGAATGTGGCCTACGGGTTGAGGCTCAGGGGGGAGATGCGGGATGCGGGCGAGCGTGTCCGCGAGGCCTTGAGCTGGGTGGGCCTGGCGCCGGATAAGTTCGCCCGCCGGATGTGGCACCAGCTTTCGGGGGGTGAGGCGCAGCGGGTCGCTCTTGCCTCCAGGCTCGTGCTCAGGCCCAAGGTCCTGGTCCTGGACGAGCCCACGGCGAGCGTGGACCGCCAGAGCTCCTATCTCATCAAGGAAGCGATCGACAGAAGCCGCCGGATGTTCAACACCTCGCTCATTATCGTGAGCCACGATTATCTCTGGCTCAACACGGTGGCCGACAAGCTCGTGAGGATGGAGGAGGGCCGGCTCATAGAGTATGTGGCCGGCAACGTCATTCACGGCCCCTGGGAAGAAACCGGGGAAAGACTCTTCGCTAAACACCTCTCCGACGGGCAGGTCGTCCTGAGCGTCCGGGGAACCAGTCTGGAATCCAGCGCGATCCTGAATCCTTCCACCATCACCATCGCGTTGGATCCGCCGCACAGGGAGTCTGCGCAGAACATTCTCAAGGGGAAGATCAGCAACATGAGCGATGAGGCTAATACCGAGAACGTCCTCGTGGAGGTGGTGGTGGCGCAGATCCACCTCAATGTCCGGATCACCAAGAGCTCGGCCGTACGGCTTCAGCTCGTGCCCGGCAAGGAGGTGTGGGTGGTTTTCAAGGCGACATCCCTCCAGTGGGTCTGACAGGCCCTGATCCCGGCTGCCGTCTTCACTGGGGTGCATGATTTCCGCGATGCCGGAAGCATGTCCTGGCACTGGATTTTTCTGGTGTTATTATTATATTCTATAATAACGGGTCAGGCTGATCAGGGAACAGGACCTTCTCACCGGCGGTTTCTCGTGCGCCCTTTCGACATTCTTCGTCTCTGACCTTTCTTGCGTACAGGTGTCTTCCCCTCAACCGGGATTTGCAATGAGATCGGGTGCTGTCCTGCATGCGTTCGGGAGGAGGTTATGGCATATTCACGGAAATATCTGTGGCAGATCGGCGTGCCTGCAGTGTGCCTGCTCGCGCTCGTCATTCTGTGGGCCTGCAGCGGCGGTTCCTCGGGGGAAGGCTATCAGGCCGAAGGGGCCTACGGCAGGGTCGGCGTTCTGATCACGGACGCCCCTTCCCACGAATACGAGCATATCTGGGTCACCATCACCGAGGTATCCCTGCTGTCGGCAGACTGCGGCGGGCATCGTGCCTGTGCGGGCAAGGAGTGTGATGAGGATGAGATCGTCTGCGACGACGAGGAGCGCGGCGATCGCGAAGCGCGCCGCTGGGAAGAATCCCGGGACGATGACGAATGCGGGCGTGAATGCGACGAAGAGCGTGAGTGCGGGGTTCAATGCGACGGGGACGAATCCGGCGATCAGGAGTGTGGAGACCTGGAATGCGATGCGCCGTGTGATGATGACGATTGCGATCCCTATGGATGCGGCGGCGATTCGTGCGGCCGTGAAAAGGTCGTCACGATCTTCAGCTCCGAGGAGGGCTATGCGCTTGACCTTCTGCAGTACCGGGACGACGACTTTCTCCTCCTGCTCAACGAGGAGGTTCCTGCAGGCAGATACTGCAAGATACGCCTGAGGATCTCCGAGGTCCGGGCCGAGGGAGGGCCGTGCGAATATCTGGACATCAAGCTGCCCGGCGGCAAGATCGATCTCAACCCCCGGGGGCCTTTCGAGCTCGGCGAGAACGAGCTCGTCTACCTGAGGCTCGATATCGATGTGGACAAGTCCATCCATCTCCACGCCACCGGATCCGAGAAGTGCATATTCCGACCCGTGGTCTTCGTGGATATTCTGGGCGGTGAAGAGCTGTCTCCATGCCCGAGATTCATCAGGGGGCAGGTGGGAGAGCTTCACGACGAATACGGAGACTCGCTCTCCGAATCGTTCACGCTGAAGCGGCATGAGAAAGACGGGGGAGACTGCCTGGGAGAGATCCGCGTGTGCCTGCCGGACGATGTCCTGGTATTCGCCGGCAGCATGGGGTCCGGCTCTCCTGCGGATCTTGAGGAAGGCGAGTATGTCACGGTCTGGGGAGCCCTGCGCGAGGGCTGCTTTACCGCCTCGCTCGTCATTCTGGGCGATTGTCTGGCCGTGAGGGGAACCATCGAGGAGGTGAGCGGCTGCGACGAGTTTCTGCTGAAGCCCGATCCCTGCGAAGAGATCTCGGGCTCGGTCCGGGTTGTCCTGCCGGAGGGTGCTCCTGTGATTACCGGGCGCGACACTCCCGAGGAGCACGACATCCTGGATGCAGGAATGCGCGTCTTGGTTGCGGGCGTTTTCGATGCGGATGATCAGGGGCTCTACGCAGGCCTCGTCCTGGTGCAGGCGGACGAGCTGTCCGGTGTGCTCGGTGCGGTGGAGTGCGCGGCTGGCGGGTGCTCGTTCGTCATTGAGGCCGAGGCAGGCCGGATCCTGGAGGCATTCGTGCCGGCAGGAGCCCGGATCGTCCTGGAAGGCGGTATCCCGATTCCCGGTAACATGATCCCGCTTCTTGCCTGCAACGCATATCATATCAAAATCGTAACCGGTCGCGATAGGGCCTCGGCCGAAGTGCGCGTCACCCCGGAGTCTCTCGCCGGAACCGTGGAAAAGGTCTACCCGTACAGCAGGACGCTGCAGGTCGACGGCCTGTCGGTCAGGATGATTCCCCATGCCACGGGGGTGTACATCGGTGAGGAGGTGGATACCCTGGTCTCACTCGATATCCTCAAGCCGGGCGACAGGATCACCTGCTTCGGGCTTAAGTCCTGCAGCGAGGACCTGGAAGATTTCCACACCTTCGTCTTCCTGGTGAACCAATAAACAGAAACAGGGGGACGTCCGTGAAATTTGGACATTTGGCTTTTGCCCCTCCACGATCGGCAAAGACGAGCACGGTTAATGGACATCCAGGAATACATGTACCTTTCTCTTCCGGATCGGTCAAGGAACTGGTTTGTGGTGAATGGCATGTCCTTTTCTTTCATGTTTTACGCCGTGGTTGTCTGAACGCATTCCTGTCTTGCAGATAGCCGACGAGGAGGAACATTCCAGACAAATTCCATTTGTGGGAGCCAAATGTCATTATTTCACGGACGTCCCCCTGTTTTTACTGTTTTTAGAAGTAGGTGTAGACTGCCAGGTAGTGGGCGGCTGATCCGCCGAGAACGAAGAGATGGAAGATCTCGTGGAAGCCGAAGCGCTTTCCGATGGGCCGTTTCAGGACATAGAAGATCGCTCCGGTGGTATAACATATGCCGCCTGCAAAGACCCAGAAGAGGGCGACCGGGTTAAGGCTTTCGACAAGGGCCTTGATGCCGACGGCCGCTACCCAGCCCATTGTGAGGTACAGTCCGGTTGAAAGCCAACGGGGGGCGTTTATCCAGAAGGTTTTGAACAGCAGTCCCAGGAGAGCCATACTCCAGATGGCCGCAAAGATGCCCCAGCCCCAGGGCCCGCGCATGGGGATCAGACAGAAGGGCGTGTAGGTGGCTGCGATGAGGATAAAGATCATCATGTGATCAAACCTTCTCAAACAAAGATTGCCTCTCTCGGAGAAATCAAGCCAGTGATAGAGCGTGCTGGCCGTGTAGAGCATGATCATTCCCGATCCGAATACGATCCCGGTCAGCAGGTGCCATGGTCTCACGGGATTCACGGATCTTACGACCAGCACGGCCAGCCCGATGACCGACAATAAGATGCCGAAGCAATGAGTCAGCCCGCTGATTGGATCTTTGAATCTCGACAATAACTCACGCATTGCAACCTCCACTGCATTTCATGATCCGGAGAATAGCACTGTCGAGCGATGGTTATAAGTGAATCAAATGTAAACGTTCTATCAAGGAAATGTGAAGATGGAGGGAGGCTCGAAAAAACGGCACTATCTCATGGTACCAGAGTGGTGACCGCCTTATGTTAGCGGGCCTCAGACGGGCCCTTCTGGCAGGAAAGGGCACGTTGCCGACCATATCTGAGGACATGTGTCTCAAGGTATGCAGGCTAAAATGAACTCGTCCAAGGAGAATGAAGGTCAATATCTCCCAGTTATTCTCCTATTTTCCTGTTCTTCCAAAAAGGTGATCGAATGTCCAAATTTCACGGACGTCCCCCTTTTGACACTGTTTTTCCAAAAAGGTGATCGAATGTCCAAATTTCACGGACGTCCCCCCTTTTGACGGACGTCCCCCTTTTGAGAATCAGCAGACCTTGCAGGTGCTGCAGGTGACGACCTGGTCTGGCCTGCTCTGGTCGCGGTAGATGGTGATGCCCTTGCAGCCGAGGTCATAGGCGAGCTGGAAGGTGTCCTTCATGCCCTGGATGGTGATGTTCGAGGGAAAGTTGATGGTCTTGGATACGGCGCTGTCAGTATGGCGCTGAAAGGCCGCCTGGATTCTGACGTGCTGCGAGGGCGGGATATCCAGCGCCGTGGCGAAGAGATCGCGCAGTTCCGGGGCAAGAAGGGAAACGTCGGGTGACTGGCTTCGGGAAGTCCGGGCGGCTTCACTCTCCGGGCCTTTCATGGCATGATCCGCGGCAAACCTCCGGAAGACCGGGTCGACTTCGTGCAGCTCGATTCCGCCTGCGGCCCTGCGCGTGGTGCTGATGCCGAAGATCGGCTCGATTCCCGAAGAGCAGCCGGCAATGATGCTCAGGCTTCCGGTGGGCGCGATGGTGGTGACCAGGGCGTTCCGCAGGGGAGCCTCGTTTCGCGCGGCATAGACGCTCCTGCTGAAGTTCGGGAACGGGCCCCGCTGCCCGGCGAGCTCTCGCGATGCCTCGCGGGCCTGCTGCGAGATGTAGGACATGATTTCTTCGGCGATCCTGACGCTCTCGTCCGATCCGTAGCGCATCCCCATCAGGATGAGAAAGTGCGCGAATCCCATAACCCCCAGGCCGATCTTCCTGTTTGCACGGGTGATTTTCTCGATCTCGGGGATGGGGAAGTGATTCACGTCGATCACGTCGTCGAGGAACCTGACCCCGAGCTTTATGGTCTCCCCGAGTTTTTTCCAGTCGATCTCGGGCCCCCGTGCGCCCGGGCGTACCATCTTCACCAGGTTGATCGAGCCCAGGTTGCAAGACTCGTAGGGCAGAAGCGGCTGCTCGCCGCAAGGGTTGGTGGCCTCGATGGCACCCAGGGAGGGTGTCGGGTCGTTCCGGTTGATCCGGTCGAGGAAGAGCACGCCCGGCTCGCCGCTCTTCCATGCGGACCCGACCATCAGATCGAAGAGTTCGTGTGCATTCACCCGGGCTTCGGGCATCCGGGTCCGGGGGTTGACGAGCTCGATCTCGCGGTCTGCCTTCACGGCATGCATGAAATCATCCGTGATGCCCACGGAGAGGTTGAAGCTCCGGAGCTCCTCCGGGTCTCCCTTGACCTCGATGAACTCCCGGATATCGGGATGATCCACCCTCAGCACCCCCATATTCGCCCCGCGCCTCGTTCCTCCCTGCTTGATGATCTCGGTGGCGGCGTTGAAGATCTTCATGAAGGAGACCGGGCCGCTCGCGATGCCGCTGGTGGCGGCCACGATGTCGTTCTTCGGCCGCAGGCGGCTGAAGGAAAACCCGGTCCCACCGCCGCTCTGGTGGATCAGGGCCGTTTCTTTGAGCGTTTCGAAGATAGACTCCAGGTTGTCCTGAAGGGGGAGAACAAAACACGCGGAGAGCTGGCCCAGATCTCTTCCGGCATTCATGAGGGTAGGGGAGTTCGGCAGAAACTCCAGGGAGCTCATGAGCTCGAAGAAGCGTTCTTCGTGCCGGGAAGATCTGGTGTTCCAATCATACACCTTCTCGGCGGCAGCCACATGTCGGGCCACCCGGCGGAACATGTCAGCCGGCGCCTCCACCACCTCTCCGTGCTCGTCCTTTTTCAGGTACCTGGCTTGAAGTATCCTGTATGCATTCTCCGACAGCTCTGTCATCCCGGACCATCCCTCCTTTTCCGTAGTAATAATGATGACGCCTGCCCCGGGGAAGACCCTTCGATGAACCTGCTTGAAATACGCTCCGTTTTGGAGATAGTATATTCTTAAAGAAATCGCCGGAGCTTCCGCGCTCATCAGGGATAGTGACGAACAGGCAGACGGCTGACGGGACCGGCCGGGAATGCTCTCAAGAGTCCCTTCGATAGTGAGTACTTCTTTAAGGGGAGGGTGAAATGAGGAAGAGGTGGTGGACAGTGGGCGTGTGCATGGCCGTTGTGGCGCTGGTGTCCGTGGCCTCGGTCGCCGTGGCGCAGCGGACCACCGTGGTGGGCATAGCCTACGGCACCTATGAGATCGTTGCCGACAGCGGAGACGTCTATGAGGTGGTGGCCGATGAAAAGGGCAGCGAGCTTGCCGGCCTGGACGGTATGAGGGTGAGTGCCAGCGGTCTGCTCGACATCGACAGCGGGCGCATGATCCTCCAGGTGATGTCGTACAAGGTGCTGGAGGACCAGCTCCTGGACCAGGATGAGATGATCGGGCAGGAACCCTTCGAACCCATGATGGAAGACGATTATCCGCCGGAAGAAGATCTCTTTCCCGATCAAGAGCCCTACTTCGAAGAAGAGCCCCTGGCCGAGCGGGAATATCTGGACGGAGATCTGCCCGGAGACATGCTCCCGGAATAGGCGTGGATGATCGGATTCCCCCTGCTCCCGGACCGCGAGCACACGGCTGCGGATGAATCGATCCCGGGTGTGCGGCGCTAGTGGTGATGCTCTCCGCAGCCCTCATGGGCCGCGCATGACGTGCCGGAGTCGTTCAGCGATCCGTTGAGCCATTCCTCGACCACCTGCGTCACGTTGCCGCTGCACCCGCGGACGACCTCGATCCCATGAGAGGCCAGCACATTGACCGCACCGGCGCCCATATTGCCCGCGAGCATGATCTTTACCCCCATGCCCGCCAGGACGCCCACGATATTCGACTTGCAGCCGCAGCCTGCAGGCGGCTGAACGATCTCCCGGTCTACGATCTTTCCCTGATCGTCCACCGTTACCACGGTAAAGTGCTCGCAGTGACCGAAATGGCTGTCCACCCTGTCTCCGGTCGAAGGAAGTGCAATTTTCATCTCATGTTCTCCATTCTGCAGGTGATTGTCCCTCCAACGATGCTCTGACCACTATCTCACGCATCTTTGCCGGTCGGGCAGGATGCATGGACGGTGTCACGCGAACGTATCCGGAACAACATGTTTCATAATCACATAATGCGTCCTCCGATCAACCCCCTTCTGAATGGGGGCCTCTCGAGACCCTTTTGCCGTGAAGGCAATGGAAAGCCGTCTATGTGTCCTTTGCAGGCCCGGTGATATCCCGGTAGTACAGGTTCCTGACCACCATGGTGAGCGGCACGGCCAGAATCGTGCCCACCGATCCCAGCACCCACGACCAGAAAATGAGCGAGAGGATGATGAGCAGGAACGGGATATCGAGAGTCTTTTCCATGAACCTTGGCTTGAGGACGTTGTCCCACAGGAGATTGTTGATCGTGAACAGGACCAGGACCGCCACGGCGGTCACAGCACCGGATTCCAGAAAACCCAGTGCCACGGGCGGCACGACAGCGACAAAACCACCGATAACCGGGATGAAGTTCATGAAAAAAAAGAGGATTCCCCAAGTCACGGCGAAGTCGACGCCCAAGGCAAGGTACAGGACGATGTTGATAACGGCCTGGACCGCGCCGGTGGCGCTCGTGACGGCCACATAGGCCTGGACGTCTCTGCTCGCATCCTGAAGAATCGATATGAGCGGCTTTTCCCCTCCGCGGTATTGCGACCTTTTCAGGTCCTCTCCCAGAAACTCGAACAGCAGAATTGCCACGAGAAGGACGAGCAGCAGGGTGTTGCCGAGCAGGTTGCCTATCTGTCCCAGGATCATGCGGGCGTATCCGATAACGCGCGAGGGAGTGAGACCCTCCAGCGGTCTGACCTGGGCAAGGTCGATGTCCCGGGCCGCCAGATAATCGATAATGGTGGTATAGGTGCCTGCCAGGTTGGTCTCGTAGGCGGGCAGCCTCTGTGTCAAGCCAACAATGGAATAGCTCATGAACACGGCGAGCGCGATGCCGCCGAAGATCACGATCAGGAGCGTGGCGAGCACTGCCGGCGCCTCGGGCACGCGGTTGCGCATCATCCAGTTGGGCAGGGGCAGGATGGCATATGCGAGGAGCCAGGCGAGGAAAATGATGTTCAGCACATTGGCCATGGCCTGCATGCCCGCAACGATGATAACCAGGCACGCCCCGCCGATGAGGATGCGCATCAAGAGAGATTCTGCTTGTGAGCTTCTCATGCCCCTGCCTCCACGGGAACAGGACCCTGGAAATGAGGATACGGGCAACGAGCCCGACTCTCAAGTTAGAGTTAGGGGACGTCCGTGAAATTTGGAAATTCGTCTTTTACTTTATCCTGATCACCACATCCCGGTGTGGAAACCGGGCATCAGGGGGCTTGAAGGCCTTTTATGCCAACGTGCCAACGTGAAGAGAACTCGACAGGGTTTCCGATTCCCGGCATGTGTTTATACCGTGAGACAGAGACCCGTGCATAGGCGGCCGCCCTGTGGCGCTCGACGGTCAAAGGAAGGAGCAGGCTTTATAGAAGCCCATATAAGGCATGGATGTCTTGAGGTCATATCGGAGAGCGGCCTACAGGGAACATGCGTCACCGGTCTGCCTCCCGCTGATGAAATCCGGTCGCGCATAGGCCGGGTTGGGGTATGAATAAAAGCCTTTTTTTGTCTTATGCCCCAGCTCGTCCCGGTCTATATAGGCCTTGAGGAGTACGGCGTTCGCCTTTGCCTGGGGGTCATTGTTCTTCTGCGCCCAGTAGTCGGTGATGGTCCATACGGTCTTGAGCCCGATCTGGTCCATGATGCCAAAGGGGCCGATGGGCGTGTGCATGATACCCATCCATGCCCGGTCGATGTCCTCGACGCTCGCAACGCGCCGTGAGGCAAGTGTGAGGGCGGTCTGGATGAGGTTCGAGATCATGGCGTTGAACACATAACCGTGGTTTTCCCGGTGCAGCATGATGGGAATCTGCCCGATGCTCAGCGCGAAATCGTGTACGAGCCGTGTTACCTCTGGAGCGGTGCCCGGATGCGGCATGACATCCACCACATTCGTGGTCCGGACATCGTGGAAGTGAAGCGCAGCCAGCCTTTCGGGCCTGCCTGCGGCATGGGCGAACTTCGACGGCAAAAGCAGGGAGGTGTTGGTGGTGAAGACGGTGTGCTCCGGGCAGAGCTCATGAAACCGGGCAAAGATCTCTGATTTGATCTCCGGTATCTCGGGAACGGATTCGCTGACGATGTCGGCCCCGGATGCAGCCTCGCAGGGATCGGTGGTTGCGGTGATGCGGGCCATGGTTTCCGCCAGCTCAACACCGGTGATCCTCCCCGTAGGGACAAACCAGGAATTTCCGAGCTTTTCCATGGATCTCAGCGCTTGGGCGAGGATCTCCCCGGAGATGTCGTACATGACCACCTCGTACCCGTGCATGGCGCAGACAAAGCCGATCTGCCGGCCCATGGTCCCGGCGCCGAGAATGAGCACCTTTCGTATGGAAACGATGTTCATGGATTTTTCTCCCTTTTTTGCAGACATGTCGCGTGTCCGAACCTTTTGTGAAATGTTCTGTGCCGTGAACACGCGCGGTTTTTTCCCATGGCCTTACGCCAGTGCCCCTCCGTCCACCACAAAGCACGCACCGGTGGTGAAGCTGGCTGCATCGGACACGAGATAGAGCACTGCGCCGGAGATCTCACGCGGCTGGGCGTGCCGTGCCAGGGGGATCATCTGAACCGCCAGGTCGTGGATGTCCCGGTTTTCCATGATGGCCTTGGAGAAGTGCGTGTCCACCAGTCCGGGAAGCAGGACGTTGACCCGGATGTTCTTGCCGGCGAGCTCCTTGGCGAACGCCCGGGTCATGGAGATCATCCCTGCCTTGGTGATGGAATAGATGCCCTGAAACGGTGCCGGCCTGACTCCGTTGACGGATGACACGTTCACGATGGAGCCGCCCCCTGCATCGGCCATGAGCCGTGAGGCATGGCTGATCATAAAGAAGGGCCCTTTCAGGTTCACGTCAAAGGTCTTGTTCCAGATCCTTTCGTCTGCGCCCAGCATCTCACCGAAATAGGGATTGGTGGCCGCGTTGTTGACGAGGATGTCGAGTCTGCCGAACCGCATCCGTATGTCATCGAAGAGCTGCTCTATCTGCTTCGGGTCACCCATGTGACAGGGCATCACCTCAGCCCTTCCTCCCCGCGCGCCGATCTTCTCAGCCACGCTCTTCAGTGCTTCCGCCTTTCTGCTCACGAGAATGCACTGAGCCCCGTAATCCGCGAGGGTGACAGCCACAGCCTCTCCGATTCCCCTGCTGGCTCTGGTGATCAGTGCCAGCTTTCCGTTCAGTGAAAAGCTTACCTTCTCCATTTTGTGCTCCTTGTTCATCGCGTTGTCTCCCCGAGGTTTATCTCTGAGGAATACCCTTATCCGCCGATTGTTCTGCCTCACCTTAAAAAACAGACCATAACTATGAAAAAGACAAATAAAACAAACACCAACTATGATAATGAAACAATAAACCGGCTCAAGAAATATAAAAACTAGTCGAAAAGAAAGACTAAGTCAATTATAACTTGACAAAATAAAAGAAGGAGACTATTTAACTCGTATGAGACAAAGCTCGACCATAAAAATATGCATTGCAATCAGAGCATTGCTTTTCGTTTTCGCCTGTGGATACCCTTCCACTTGGAAAATACCAAAGAGGTAAGGAGGGAATGACATGGCCAGAACGAGCCCCAAGGAACAGCGGAGAGAACGGATCATCGAAAACGCGCTGAAGATCTTTGCGGAAAAAGGCTTTCAGGATGCGACCATCTCAGAGATCAGCAAGGCGGCAGGGGTTTCCGATGCCACGGTGTACGAGTATTTCAAGACCAAAGAGGACCTGCTCTTCGTGATCCCCGAGGAGATCACCGAGAGATCCACCCGTGAGATCCGGGGCGTCATGCCCTTTCTGCGGGGTGCCGAGTCAAAGCTCAGGGCCATCGTGCAGGGGTATGTCACCACCTATGAGAACAATCCGGAATACTCGAACCTGATCATGCTCCAGCTCAAGACCAATCGCAACTTCCTGAAGACCCGGGCGTTCGAGGTGGTCCGCGAGGCCGCGCAGGTGCTGCTTTCCTGCATCCAGGAAGGCATCGACGAAGGGGCGTTCAGGAAAGACACCGATCCGTACCTGGTGAGGGCAATGATCCTGGGGACCATCGAACATCTCTTCACGCGCAGGCATCTGCAGGGGACACCGGGCAGTTTCATGGACCGGGTCGACCCCCTGGTCGATCTGATACTCGACGGCATACGGGCCAGGAAAAAGTCCGGAGACGTCTCTCTCCATCTGCATATCGCCGGACAGGACATCCTGCCGGATGAAAACATGAGTGTCACGGAGGAAAAGAAGACATGACCATTAAAGCGGTGAAGGAACCGGCCGGGTTTCAGGCCCGGGAGCGAAGGAGGCACAGTATGAGGACACGGGAGCAGTATATCGAGGGGCTGCGGAAGCTGCGCAGGAACCTCTATTACAACGGGTCGCGCATCGACCGCGACGACGAGCTGCAGCAGCCCGCGCTCAACGTGATGGGGACCACCTTCGACGCGGTCAGAGACCCCGAGCTCAAGGATCTGTGCACCGCGACCTCTCACCTGACCGGTCATACCATCAACCGCTTCTGCCATATCCACCAGAACCCGGCCGACCTGCACAAGAAGCAGGACATGACCCGTGCCCTGTGCCGGAAGGTGGGTTTCTGCATTCAGCGCTGCATGGGCATCGACTCTGTCAATGCCGTCAATGCCGTCTCGTTCGAGGCGGACAGGCTCAATGGCGGCCGGACCGAATACCACAAGAATTTTCTGAGGTGGCTCCAACACTTTCAGCTCGGCGACCTCGTGGGGGCGTGCGCCCAGACCGATGTCAAGGGCGAGCGGCTCAAAAGGCCCATCCAGCAGGCAGACCCGGACATGTACCTGCACGTGGTGGAGAAGAAGAGCGACGGCATCGTGGTGAGGGGATGCAAGCTGCACATATCCGAGGCATCCATCGCGGACGAGATCATGGTCATTCCCACCCGGGCGCTCGGCCCGGACGAGAAGGAGTATGCCGTGGCCTTCGCGGTTCCGGCAGACCACGAGGGAGTCAAGCAGGTTCTGTCCATCCACAACTTCCGGGGACGAAAGTATTATAAAAAAGGATTTGTGGGCGGATATACAGACTCCTACCTCATCTTCGACAATGTATTCGTGCCCTGGGAGCGGGTGTTCCTCTGCGGCGAGAACGACCACGGCGGCGTGTGCGCCCTGCTGTTCGCCCTGTTCCACCGGCACAGCTATTCGGGCTGCAAGCCCGCCATCGGCGACGTCCTTACCGGCATGGCGTCGCTGGCCGCACGGCACAACGGGATCCGGAAGACCTCGCATGTCAGGGAGATGCTCTCGGAGTTCATCAAGATCACCGAGTTGGGCTATGCAGCGGGCTACACGGCTTCGGCCCTGGGCAAGCCCGAGGTGTACATACCGGGAATGGGCTCGGTACCCTATGGCCCGGGGAGCTGCATCCCCAACTCGATTTACGCAAATGTCGGAAGGTGCCTCACGGGCGAGGCGGTGTTCAAGGAGCAGGAAATGCTCTGCAGCATAGCGGGAGGCCTGCCTGCGACCTTCCCCAACGAGGGCGACCTCACCGATCCCGAGCTCAAGCCCCTGCTGGAAAAATACCTCAGGCGCAACCCGGACATCCCGATCGAGGACCAGATCAAGTTCTGGATGCTCTACATCGACTACTCGTGCTCGGGATTCGCCGGTCCCATGAACTATGGCAACTATCATGGCGGGGGTTCCCCCATCATGGAGCAGATCGCCATCACCTCGCAGTACGACATCAAACTCAGGGAAAAACTCGTAAACAGCATCGCAGGCATTGAAGAGCTGAAGCTCGGTACTCTCACCAGCTTATGATGGTCGCAACCCGGGTGTGGATGTCCGGCTTATGATACAGCGCTCGCATCGTCATTCTCATGCACTGCATAACCTGCCAAAATCAGAGGCTGTTGACATGGACTCCACTTGGGATTATTTTCTAAGAGTTTGAATGATGGGTAAAATTCTTGAAGGAGGAAGCGTATGATCACGTCAATGAAGTGCTTTATCTGTGCCGTATGCATCACGCTTGCCGCATCTTGTGTATTCGCCCAGGATCTCAAAGGGAAAAAAATTCTTTTCATCGATTCGTATCACGAGGGTTATGCCTGGAGCGACGGACTCACCTCAGGCATACGGGAAACCATCGAGGGAAGGGGTATAGACCTCAAGATCTTCCGGATGGACACCAAGAGAAACGCATCCACCGAATTCAAGGAGAACAAGGCCCTGGAGGCAAAGGCCCTGATAGAAAAGTACAAGCCGGACGTGGTCATTGCCGCGGATGACAATGCATCGCTCTTTATCGTGGCACCCTACTACAAGAACTCCCCCATACCGGTCGTGTTCTGCGGGGTGAACTGGGACTGCTCGAACTACGGATATCCCTATGAGAATACCACGGGTATGATCGAGATGTCGGGTATCAGGCAGATCCTGGAGAAACTGAATACCATCACCAGCGGCCGGAGAATAGGGTATCTCTCCGCCAGTGAATACACCGATCAGAAAGAGGTGGAGGTATACCGGAAGATATTCCAGCTGGATATCAAGACGTATTTTGCAAAAGACTTTGCGGAATGGAAGGATCGTTTCCTTCAGCTCCAGTCCGAGGTGGACATGTTTATCGTGGGGAACAACGCCGGGATAAAGGGCTGGGACGATGCGCAGGCCGAGGAATTCGTGCTGAAGAACACCCGGATCCCCACCGGTGCACTCTATGAGTGGGTGGCGCCCTACGCCCTCCTGAGCGCCTCCAACGTTCCCGAGGAGCAGGGACGGTGGAGCGCTCTGGCAGCCATGAAGATAATGGATGGCACGCCGCCTTCCTCCATCGAGATGGCAACGAACAAGGAGATCAAGCTCATTGTGAACAAGCGGATGGAAAAGGCGTCAGGCATCACGATTCCATCCGAGATCACAGCAGCCGCAGACGTGATCATCGAATAAGCTCCTTTCGGGAAGGCACCGGGTGACATGACGGCTGACCGGGCCTCGCAGGGCCGGGAGGCGCGATCTTCCTGCCGGCTTCGCCGCCTTGCTCAAGCGGCGCGGACGAGGTGGGAATGCGCCCGGCGGCGGAATGTCCGCCCCTGTTTACCGGTATGGGCGGGCCGCCGTCCGGCCGTGCGCCGGAGGGGATGATGCTTCGGCGGAAGGCAGAAGCCTGTCAGTACAGCTCGTACTCGACGAGCCTGCCGTCCAGGGGGCCGTTTTTCAGAGCACGCTTCCAGGAGGTGTGCAGCCCCACCGACTTGATGAGACCGCGGTCGCCGAAATAGATATAGGCCTTCGATCCGGTGCACTTCTTCTTGAGGAAGTCTCCGAATTCCTTCATGAACGCGGCCATATCCTGTTTCCTGCTCAGGCGTATGCCGTAAGGCGGGTTGGTGACGATGGTCGTGTTCCGAAGCCCGGCGATGTCCTGAAAACGTTTTTTGTGGAGCACGATGTTTTTCCCGCCAGGAAGTCTGCCCGAGTTGACCCTGGCCGCGGCGACCGACTCGCCTGACAAGTCGCTGCCCGATATGAGGCCCGGCGGAAGTTCCCTGATCTCGCGGTCGGCCTGCTTTCTGATCCTGGTCCATAAGCCGCGGTCGAAATCCGGGAGGTACTCGAAGCCGAAGGCGGTGCGCAGGTATCCGGCCGGCACCCTGCAGTAGCGCATCAGTGCCTCGCACAAGAGGGTCCCGGAGCCGCACATGGGGTCGTACAGGGGCGTTTCGCCCTGCCAGCCGCTGAGCCGGATGATGGCTGCTGCAAGGGTCTCCTGCATGGGTGCGTCCATGGCGTGCTTTCGGTAGCCCCTGCGGTGCAGCGAGCCCCCGGAGGTGTCCAGATAGATGGTGGCCTTGTTGTTGGCGATGTGGAGGTTGAAGACCACGTCGGGCTTGATCCTTTCCACATTGGGCCTGCGGGTGCACCATTCGTTGAAGGTGTCCACGATGGCGTCTTTCAGCACCAGGGCGGCGTACTGGGAGTGGGTGATCCGGCTGTGCGAGACATTGGAGTTCACCATGAAGGTCTTGTCCAGGCCGAAGATCTCGGGCCACGGGACGCAGCGTGCCATCTTGTAGAGATACTTGGTGTCGTGGCAGTCGAAGCTGATGAGCGGGGCCAGCACCCGCGTGATGATCCGCGAGAGATAATTGACGCGGTACAGGGCCGCCTTGTCGGCATTGAAGTAGAGCCCCCGGAAGGTGGTCTTCACCTCGCTTGCCCCCAGGGAGGCTATTTCCTGCGCGCCGAGGTCCTCGATACCGTCCGCGACCTGGGCGAAGAACCGGTATCCCTTGAGATAGTCATACATCCTGGTATCCATGGTAAACCCTCATTCCCGAATTCACAAGGCATACAGCACGGGCATGGGAGATGTAAAGGGCCTTGGTGAGGTCGCCTTGCCTTTGAAGGTACATTCAATATTCTATTATTATATCAACCCGTTTTTTTGAGTCGATTCTTTCACGCCCGGGTGATTGCGTCCGGAGCGGCCGGCCCTGTCCTTTCCTTAAAAAAGGGCGGCGCCCGGCAGCGGAAAAAAACGGGATGGAGGAGGGAGGAAGAGATGGTTGAAGCATTATCGCCGGAAAAACTCAAGACAAGCTGCGATCCGGAAATATTCGGGTGTGCGGACAGCACGGGCATTGCGCCCCTTCAGACGATCATCGGCCAGTCCAAGGCGCTCAAGGCACTGCAGTTCGGGCTGGACATCTCGAACAAGGGGTTCAACATCTACGTGTCAGGAGCACCGGGCACGGGGAAAAAAACCGCGGTGAAACGGTATCTGGAAGAGATAGCGAAAGACAAGCCAACGCCTCCCGACTGGTGCTACGTCAACAACTTTCAGGAGAGCTACCGCCCCAGGGCCGTCTCTCTGCCTGCGGGCCGGGGTAGGGTGTTCAAGAAGCAGGTCGACCGGTTCGTCGACGCTGCGCGGGAAGACATCAAAAAGGCGTTCGAGAGCGAGGAATACATAACCAGGAGAGGCGATACGATCAAGGAGATCCAGCAGCGCAAGGAAAACCTGATCACCAGGATCAACGAGCGGGCACAGAAGCAGGGGTTCGTCATCCAGCCCACCCCCATGGGCCTGGTGACCATCCCCATGAAGGATAACCGGCCGCTCACCGAGGAGGAGTTCCGGTCTTTGGAGAAAAAGGAGCAGAACGCCATCAAGCGCAAGCAGAAAACCCTCAACGAGAAGATGAAGGAAACCGGCCGCCAGATGATCGCCATGGAGAGACAGACCCAGGACATGGTGGACAACCTCGACCGCGAGATCGCCTCCTACACGCTGGACAATCTCCTGGAAGAACTGAAGGAGAACTTCAACGACATCCCGGAGGTGCTGCGCTATCTCGACGACATGCGCACCGACATGCTGGACAACCTGTCCCTGTTCCGCTCTGATGAGGAAAAGCAGGCCATGCCGCCGGGAATGCCGACAGGGCTTCCCCTGCTCCCCAGAGACGACATCCGGTTCCGGAAATACCGGGTGAACGTGGTTGTGGACAACACGGATCTGCAAGGCGTGCCCATCATCATGGAGCTCAATCCATCATACTACAATCTCTTCGGCAGGATCGAAAAGGAGGCCATGCTGGGCGCGCTGTTCACGGACTTCACCATGATCAGGGCAGGATCGATCCACCGGGCGAACGGCGGCTACCTGATCCTGCCGGTCGAGGACGTGCTCAGGAATTACTTTTCCTGGGAGAGCCTGAAACGCTCCATCCGCAATCGCGAGATCACCATCGAAGAGCTGGCCGAGCGGCTGGGTTACATGACCACCCGGTGGCTCATGCCCGAGCCCATCCCCTGGCGGGTCAAGGTCGTACTTATCGGCGAGCCGTGGCTCTATTACCGGCTCTTCGAGCTCGACCCCGACTTCCGGGACCTGTTCAAGGTCAAGGCGGACTTCGATACCGTGATGGAGAGGAACGAAGATAACATGAAGCATTATGGATCGTTTGTCTGCAGCATCTGCAACGAGGAGCATCTGAAGCATCTCGACAAAGACGCCATTGCCAAGGTGGTGGAGCACAGCAGCCGGCTCGCCTCCGATCAGCAGAAGCTCTCCACGCGCTTCGGCGACATCTCGGACATCGTGCGCGAGGCAAGCTTTTATGCCGCCTCGGAGGATGCCCCCCTGGTAGGGGTGCCGCATGTGAAAGAGGCCATCGAGCAGCGGTTCACCCGTTCGAGCCTCCTGCTGGAGAAGCTCCGGGAGATGATCAGCCTGGGCACGATCAAGATAGACATCGATGGTGAAAAGCCGGGGCAGGTCAACGGCCTCTCCATCATCGACCTGGGCGATATCATGTTCGGCAGGCCGAACAAGATCACGGCGAGTATCGGGCTCGGGAGAGAAGGGCTCATCGACATCGAGCGCGAGGCCAAGCTCGGCGGGCCCATCCATACCAAGGCCGTGCTCATCCTGTCGGGATATCTCGCCCATCGCTATGCCCAGGACAAGCCCTTGAGCCTCTCCGCACGGCTCGTGTTCGAACAGAGCTACTCGGGAATCGAGGGCGATTCGGCCTCGTGCGCAGAGCTGTACGCGCTTCTCTCGGGTCTTTCGGGGGTGCCCATCAAACAGGGCATCGCAGTCACCGGCTCGGTCAACCAGAAGGGAGAGGTCCAGGCCATCGGCGGGGTCAATGAAAAGATCGAGGGATTCTTCGGGGTGTGCAAGGAAAAGGGCTTTAACGGCGAGCAGGGGGTCATGATCCCGGCGAGCAACGTGAGAAACCTCGTGCTCAAGGACGAGGTGGTGGACGCGGTGAAGAGGGGGGACTTCAAGATATGGAGCGTCAGCACGATCGACGAGGGCATCGAGATCCTCACCGGCAGGAAGGCGGGCCAACGGCAGGCGGACGGCAGCTTTGAGAAAGGGACGATCAATCAGCTCGTGGACGAGCAACTCAAAGGGCTGTCCGAGAAATGGATGAGCTTCGCGAACGGCGATTCGGGAAAAGAGCAGTGACCCGTCACCTGGCTCCCTGGAAGCCGGGGCCCCACGGCCGCTTCTCAAGCAGGCGGCAGGAGCGCTCTATCCTACCGAGATCTATGCGGTCACCGGCCGGGATACGGTGGATCATCCGGTGAACAGGGGATGATGCAGGTTTCCTTTTCTTGAGGGCAGCGCTCCTGCAGGCCTTCCGCGAGAGTATCTTCCCGGTGCTTTTTCCATGCGGACCTTCAGGACGATGAGCCGGATCTCTCCTCACTCCATGCCCGGGAGACTTGCGGCCAGCCCGGCGAACAGGGTCGCGCCCACGGCCAGGGCGGACTCGTCGAAATCGAACTCAGAGCTGTGCAGGGGCCTGGTGAGCCCCTTTTCCGCGTTGCCCGCCCCCAGAAAGAAGAAGCATCCGGGCACCTCCTTAAGATAAAACGCCATGTCTTCGCTCGCCATAAGCGGCGGCAGCTCCAGAAGCCCGCCGACCCCGGGCACGTCGCCGGCCACCCGGCAGAGGAGGTCGGTCATTTCCCCGTCGTTCACCACCGGGGGGTATCCCTCCCGGTAGTCCAGGTCAAAGCCCGCTCCGAAATCGCCGGTGACCCTGCCCACGATCCTGCGCATTGCGTCCTGCATGGAGGCCCTCTCTTCCGGGCTCAGGGTCCGCACGGTTCCGGTGAGCTCCACCTCCTCGGCGATGACATTGGCGGCCTGGCCCCCTCTGATGGTGCCGATGTTGATCAGCGACGAGGCACCCGACTCGCTGTTTACCGTGTTCAGCGCATGGAGATCTCCGACAATGCGTGCGCTTGCCCTGATGGCGTCCACGCCGGCATCGGGCATGGATGAATGCCCGCTTCTGCCGGTGACCTTCAGGACAAACGAGTCCATCGCAGCCATGATCGTGCCCTTGCCCCAACCGAGGGTTCCGCAGGGAAGGGCGGTGATGAGGTGGAGGCCGAAGGCGGCATCCACTCCGGGGTCTTCCAGGACACTGTCCTTGATCATCTCCTTCGCTCCGCCGGCTCCCTCTTCAGCGGGCTGGAACACGAATTTTATCTGCCCGCGCAGGCGCTTTCTCATGCCTGAGAGGACGGAAGCCGCGCCCAAGAGGATAGCCATGTGTCCGTCGTGCCCGCATGCGTGCATAACTCCGGGGTTTGTCGAACGGTAGGGTGATGAGGACTTTTCCTGGATGGGCAGGGCGTCCATGTCCGCCCTCAGCATCAGGGTCCTGCCCGGGGCATTTCCCCGGAGCACGCCCACTACGCCGGTTCTGCCGACACCCTCCCGCACCTCCATGCCCAGGTTACGGAGATAGTCTGCGATGATGCCCGCCGTACGGCTCTCGCGAAAGCCCGGCTCGGGATGCCGGTGAAAATCTCGCCTGAGCCGGATCATCTCGTCCCTGACCCCGGATACCCTCTGCTCGATCTCGACCATGATATTCATTGTTTCATTATAACAAGATTTTCTCTCATCGGGGAGCCGTGGTTTTTTTCTGCCTGTTTCTTGGTTCGTGTTTCTTAGGGCCATATGAAACCATAGGGATCGAAACGAGAGAGATTCTTATTATCCTCGAAACCGGGCGCCTCACATGCCCGCAACACAGCCTTTCCTCCTGCACCCTGCAGCGCCTCTCGAACCAGACCAGGAACGATGCCCATGACCCTGCTTGATTATTTCAGGGAGCCTGGTATACTGATTGTAAAAGAAATGTAAAAAATACCATGGTCATGTCCCGGACCACGGAGAAAGGCCGGGTACGGCCTTTGTCCGGCATGGCTGTTTGAAAACGGGGAATGTGGAGGAAAAACAATGAAGAAGACCATCATCGGCATCGATGTGGGTTCTGTGTCCGTGGGTCTGGCAGTGCTCGGTCCTGAAGGGAGTATTGCCGGCATTGATTATCGCATTCATCGGGGGAGAATTCGGGAAACCCTTGCCGAAATGCTCGGATCGATCGATCCGCAGGCAGGGTTTCTCGTCGCAGTAACCTCATCGACCCCGCCCTCGGTCCGTTTCAGCGAACGGGTGGACAACCAGGTGGCCGTCATCGCTGCGGTGCGGTATCTGCACCCGGAGGCGCGCTCTGTTCTCCAGGTGGGTGCGGAGAAGTTCTCGCTTATTTTCTTCGACGGCCAGGGCAACTATCTCTCCAGCAGGACGAATACCTCGTGCGCGGCCGGGACCGGGAGCTTCCTCGACCAGCAGGCAGTGAGGCTGAGCCTGGAGGGCGCTCCGGAGCTGAGCCGGATGGCCCTGGAAAACCGCGGGCCTATTCCCAAGATCGCATCCCGCTGCGCCGTGTTCGCCAAGACCGATATCATCCACGCGCAGCAAGAGGGATATTCGCTGCCGGAGATCTGCGACGGCCTGTGCCAGGGGCTCGCCAGAAACATTGCGGACACCCTGTTCGCGGGCGCGGATGCAGGCGATCCGGTCGTCTTCTGCGGGGGTGTGTCGAGGAACAGGGCAGTGGAAAGACATATCAGCGATCTGGTGGGGAAAGAGCTGGTGGTGGACGGGTATTCGCATGTCTACGGCGCCTTGGGCGCGGCCGTCAGGCTGCGGGAAAAAACCGGTGAGCCGGGCGAGACGTTTACCCTGCCCGGAGACGTCATTCTCTCCCGGGACGACTCGCGGGCATACGCCTTTGACGCCCTTGGCCTCACCGGTTCGTCATATCCTGACTTCTCGGCGCATGAGCGCTACGATCACCGGGTGCGCACGAGGGCGGTTCCGGACACGGTGGAGGTGGATATATATGAAGACCTTTCCGGTGCGCGGTCCGACGGGGTCTATCTCGGAATCGATATCGGCTCCACCAGCACCAAGGCGGTCCTCATGGACGGGTCCGGGACCGTGCTGGCGGGCCTGTATACCAGGACCGCGGGCAGGCCCGTGGATGCGGTCTGCGCGGTGCTCGAGGCTATCGACGATTTCGAGGCCCGATACGGTTTCTCGCCCGTCATTCTCGGCAGCGGGACCACGGGCTCCGGCAGGAAGCTGATCGGCGGGATCATCGGCGCCGATATGGTGGTCGATGAGATATCCGCCCATGCACGGGCCGCCTGTGAGCTGAATCCCGAGGTCGACACCATCATCGAGATCGGCGGCCAGGATTCCAAGTTCACCACGCTGAAACACGGACAGGTGAACTTCTCGATCATGAACACGGTCTGCGCGGCAGGCACGGGAAGCTTTATCGAGGAGCAGGCACGAAAGATGAGCTGCCCGCTCGACGAGTATGCGGATCGCACTCTGGGCGTGAAGGCCCCTCTCGCGAGCGACCGGTGCACCGTGTTCATGGAGCGGGACATGAACTACTGCCTCTCGGAGGGGTATTCGCCCGACGAGGTTCTGGCCTCGGCCCTGCACTCGGTGTGCGAAAACTACCTCACCAAGGTGGCGGTTGAGGGCATGATCGGCCGGACCATCCTGTTCCAGGGCGCCACCGCGAAGAACGCGGCCCTGGTGGCGGCATTCGAGCACCGGCTGGGCAGGCCCGTCATGGTCTCGAAGTTCTGCCATCTGACGGGCGCCATGGGCGTGGCCCTCATGTTGGCCGAAAAGGGAGTCGAGCAGACAGCCTTTGCCGGGCTCGACCTGTACCGGTGCCGTATCCCCATTCGCACTGAGGTGTGCACGCTCTGTGCGAACAGCTGCAAGATCACGGTGGCGGATATCGACGGCAGGAGCGTCGCCTGCGGGTTCCTGTGCGGCAGGGACTACGAGACCGGGAAGCGGGCGGATCCGGACCGTTCGGGGTTCGATCTGCTCAGACAGCGCAAGAAAGCCCATGCTTATCCGTTTCAGGGCCGCCCTGAGAAGGGTATCACCATCGGTATCCCGGCAGCGCTCCACCTGTTCGACGATCTGGAGTTCTGGCAGTATTTCTTCGACCTGCTCTCCATCCACACCGTCACGAGCCGGGGCTTTCGCGGTGCGCTCAAGGAGGGACGGCATCTGGCAGGGGCCGAGTTCTGTGCCCCTCTGACCGCCTTGCACGGCCACATCGCATATCTCATGGACAAATGCGACTATGTGTTCGCGCCGTTCTATTTCGAAGAGCGCTCCCAGGACACCCCGGCCCGCAGGCAGTACTGCTACTATACCCAGTACGCGCCGAGCCTGGCTGTCGCCGCGGCGGGAGATCAGGGTCACCGGGTCCTCTCCCCCCTGGTACGTTACCTCTACAGCAGCCTCCGCACCAAGTTCGAGCTCTTCACTATGCTCAAGAAGATTACGGGCAGGGGGATCTCCTATCGGGAGGTCTCGCACGCCTATGACAGTGCCATTGCCTGCCGCAGGCAATGCCGGAAGGCCCGGATCGAACTCTGCACGCAAGAGAGGGCAAAGGCCCGGGGCATTCAGGTGGTGCTGCTGGGCAGGCCATACACCGTGCTCGACCCAGCCATGAACAAGGGCATTATCGACATTTTCGCATCCCAGGGCGTGCCGGTCTATTTCCAGGACATGATCCCCGAGCATGAGATCACCGACCCATCCCTGAAAGAGCTCCTGGACGATCTTCCCTGGAAGCATGCGGCCGACATCCTGCGCACGGCCGACGCCGTGGCCGGGATGGACGGAGTGTACCCCGTGTTCGTCACCTCTTTCCGCTGCTCACCGGACTCCTTTGCCGCAGAGTACTTCAAGAACCTCATGAACTCACGCCACAAGCCGTACCTGATCCTCCAGCTTGACGAGCACGACTCGAACGTGGGCTACGAAACCAGGATCGAGGCGGGTTTGAGGTCGTTCTCGAATCATTTCTCCCGCAGGCGCTCCATGCCCCCGGCCATACTCCCGTCCATCTCGCCGGTGAAGAGGATCGAGGACAAGACCATCGTCATTCCCGACTGGGACCGTTTCTCCTGCAGCCTGCTGGCAGCTTCCCTGCGCAGGGAGGGGCTCGACGTCAGGCTCATGGACCAGACCGGGACAGGGCTGCAGAGGAGCCTCAGGCACAACACCGGGGAGTGCATTCCCATCAACATCATGGCGCAGGAGTTCATGGATTACCTGACGGGGAACGATCTGGATCCGGCCCGGTGCGTGCTGTGGATCGGCAACGGGGAAATCCCCTGCAACCTGAAGGTGATCCCCCATCACATCAAAAACATCCTGAACAGGAGCGGCCAGGCAATGAGCAGGGCCCGAGTCTACCGGGGGGACATCTCGTTTCTGGACGTCTCGCTCAAGGCCGGGGTGAACGCATATTTCGCCTTCATGTTCGGGGG
This sequence comes from Deltaproteobacteria bacterium, assembly GCA_018436855.1. GTDB lineage: Bacteria > Desulfobacterota > Desulfomonilia > UBA1062 > UBA1062 > Phosphitivorax. Next base: position 38,251 of record JAHDKO010000090.1, read on the forward strand.
CATGATCAGGAGGGCTGCCTGCAGGCTGCGGCCGTATGAAATCCATGCGGGCAGCGTGGACGAGGTGATCGAGGACGGGCTCAAGCTGTTCGTCGATGCGTTCGAGGGCTCGTCTTCCCGCGAGGATGCCCTCAAGGCAGTGGTCGACCGCCTCGGGGCCGTACCGCTGCGGGCAGAGCCCCGGCCCCGCGTGGCCATATTCGGAGACCTGTACGTGCGGGACAACGACGCCATGAACCAGGGCCTTATCCCGTTTGTCGAGGCCTGCGGGGGAGAGGTGATCACCACCCCGTACAGCAGCTATGCCAAGATGGTGTCCCGTCCTTATTTCAAAAAATGGTTCAACGAGGGCAAATACATGCGGAGTTTTTCCTGCCGGGCCGTGCTCACGGCGCTCACCGCACTGGAAAAGAAGTATTACCGGCTTTTTCAGCAGGTGCTCCGCGAGCCCGACCACGAGTTCAACGATCCGGTCGAGCATATCCTGGCTCCCTACCGCATCAGGAGCGAGCACAGCGGGGAGACCATGGACAACATCCTCAAGACCTATTACATCCGGAAATACTACCCGGACGTGTCGCTCTTCATCCAGGCCAACCCCGCGTTCTGCTGCGCCGGGCTGGTGACCGAGGCAATGGCCGGCAGGATCGAGCGCCTCACCGGGGTACCGGTGGTCAACGTGACCTACGACGGCACCTTTGGCGAGAAGAACAGTATTATCGTGCCCTACCTGGCCTTTCCCCGGAAACCGGGGCAGGTTGAATCCGTGCAGGACGCCATCAGCAGGGCGGGGGGGTTCTGAAGCGGCTTTGTCGATTCATGAGAGAAAGGCACTGGTTTTTCCCGGTCATCGACGGTATTCTGTTATCTACAGAGAGGAGGGGACCGTATGAAACCCGTGGTGCTGTCTCTGGCTCCGCTTCCGGCGGAGCTGGTCAAGGCGCTGATCATGCAGACATCCGGGCTGCCCGACTTCGACGTGGTCTTGGGCGGCGGGATGAACCGAGCGGAACTCTCGGATGCCTTTTCCCGGGCCGACGTGGTCATGGGCGACTACACATTCCAGTGCCCGATATCGTCCGCTGTCCTCGACAATGCGCTCTCGCTCAAGCTCATCCAGCAGCCGAGCGTGGGCTATCAGCATATCGACGTCGATGCGTGCACCGAGCGCCGGATACCGGTCGCCAACACGCCCGGCGCCAACACCGCAAGCGTTGCCGAGCACACCCTGGCCTGCGGTCTGAGCCTGCTGAGAAAACTGTCGGCGGCCAACCAGGGCATGCGGGAAGGCAGGTGGGATCAGTTGTCGCTCAATCCCGCCGAGCTCGCCGGAAAGACCTGGGGCCTCATCGGTTTCGGCAGGATCGGGCGGGCCGTGAGCCTGAGGCTGAAGCCCTTTGCACCGGCGCGGGTGCTCTATCATGATGTCGTCAGGCCTTCCGCACAGGAGGAGGACGAGTATGGGGTATCCTATGCCCAGCTCAGCGACCTTCTGGGCGCGTCTGACATCGTGAGCCTGCACGCGCCCCTGACCGAGGCCACCCTGCACATGATCGGTGATGAGGAGCTCGGGCGCATGAAGCCGAGCGCGTATCTCATCAACGTGGCCCGCGGGGAGCTCGTTGACGAGGACGCCCTGGCCCGCGCCCTCAAGGAGGAGCGGATCGCAGGGGCCGCGGTGGACGTGTTCTCCCGCGAGCCGGTCACCGCTGAGAACCCTTTGCTGGGTGCAGCCGGGAACAATCTCCTGCTCTCGCCCCACGTGGCCGGGGTGTCCACCGAGGCGGCAGGCAGGATCATCACCATGGCGGCGGGCAATATCGCCCGGGTGCTCAAAGGCCTGGAGCCGCTGTATGTGGTGAACGACACGGTCGTCACGCCTGCGGGAGGGAGGAGCACGGAATGAAGGGAGCCCATGTTCTGGTCAATACAGCGGTGCAGCTCGGTGTCGATGTGTGCTTTGCCAACCCCGGCACCACCGAGATGCCCCTGGTGGAGGCCATGGATGCAATCGAGGGAATCAGGCCGGTCTTGGGTGTGTTCGAAGGGGTGTGCACGGGCGCGGCCGACGGGTTCGGACGTATGGCAGGAAGGCCCGCCATGGTGCTCCTGCACCTGGGGCCGGGGCTGGCAAACGGCATCGCCAACCTCCACAATGCGCGCAGGGCCCGAACGCCCATGTTCGTGGTTGTTGGCGAGCACGCCACCTGGCACCGGGGATACGATCCCCTGCTTGCCATGGACATCGAGGCCCTGGCAGGGACCTTTTCCGGCTGGCAGAGAACAACGGCCCGCTCAGGCGACATTGTCCGGGACGTGACAGAAGCCGTCTCCCTGGCCGGGCAGGGGCAGGTATCAACCCTGATCCTCCCCTACGATCTCCAGCTGGAAGAGCCGCCCGAAGGTCGCGCAGATGCCTGTTCTCCCGCGTGCGCACCCGTGGATGCCGGGACGATCGAGAGGGCGGCCGCAAGGCTCAAGAAGGCGAAGCTGCCCGTGCTCGTGCTCGGCGGCAAGGCCTTGCAGAGAGAAGGGCTTCTGACGGCGGCCCGGATCAGGGCGGCATCAGGGTGCGACCTGCTGGCCGAGACCTTCCCCGCCCGCATGGAGCGGGGAGAGGGTCTGCCCGATGTGCCCAGGATTCAGTACCTGCCGGAGATGGCCATGGACCAGCTCTCCCGGTACGACCTGCTGGTCTTCGCTGGCGCGGTGAGGCCGGTTTCCTTTTTCGGCTACCCGAACGTGCCCGCTCAGCTCGTGGACGAAGGAAGCGAGACTCTCATGCTCACAGAAGGGGGCCGGGACGCAGGCGAGGTTCTGGAGGCCCTGGCAGGAGAACTCGGGGCCCCGTCTTCAGCCCCCGAAGACACCCTGGCCCGGCCGGCGCGCATGGATCTGCCTTCGGGCCCGCTCAGCGGGGACAAGATCTGCGTGGTTCTGGCAGCGCTCCAGCCCGAGGGGTGCATCGTGGTGGAAGAGGCGATCACGAACAGCCTGCTGTATCACCCGCTGACCGCTGGCTCACGGCCGTTCACCCTCCTCACGCTGACCGGAGGGTCGCTCGGACAGGGCCCGCCCTGCGCAGCAGGTGCGGCAATTGCCTGCCCGGACAGGCAGGTGATCAGCTTCCAGGCGGACGGCGCCGCGCTGTATACCCTGCAGGCCCTGTGGACTCAGGCGCGGGAGCGGCTGAATGTTATCACGCTCATCTGCTCCAACCGCAGCTACGATATCCTCAGGCTCGAGCTCACGAGGCTGGGGGTGTTCCAGCCCGGGCCTGCGGCCACGAGGCTCTCGGACCTGTCCGGGGTGGACTGGGTGAGGGCGGGGGAGGGCATGGGCGTACCCTCGGTATCGGTGAGCACCGCGGAGGCACTGGCAAGGGAGCTTTCCCGGGCGCTGGGCGAGAAAGGCCCCCGGCTCATCGAGATGGTTCTGTGAGAAGAGTCGCTTCCCTCCCAGGTCCCCGGGGTCTTAAAGGGCAGGTCGGCCTTTTTGTGGGTTCCGGGAGGAACTCTCCTGTCGAGAGCAGTCCCAGGCCGGCTTCCATCCGATGACAGCTCCACCGGGCCGGTGCCCTGGATCCTGGTTCTCCCGGAAAGGGCGATCGTCACGGGCCCTCATTTTTTCTTTGCCGCCTTTTTCTCCTTCTCTTTTTCCTTTGCCTTCTTCTCCTGCTTTTCTCTCAGGTGGTCCAGGGGGATGCGCATTCCCTGCTGGAAGAGGTAGTTGACGAGCGGGAAGGAGAGGTTTTCCGGGCCGTAGAGGATGAACTGGACGCTCGGCAGGAAGAAGTAGGTCACCGGCCTCTTCACGAGCAGAATTTTCTCGAGCTCCCGGGCCACGGGGTGCACGCCGCCGATCTCGAGCTCGACGTCTTTCGGGTTCAGTGACATGCCGAGCCTGCGGGCATTCATCTTGAACTCCGTGAACTGGGGCTGCCTGAACTGGTAGAGCCGGATGAGGAATTTCATCACCTTGTTCATGGGGGTGGGGATCTTCCGGCCCCTGAGGCGGCAGATCAGCTCGTCGCCTTCCTTGAGCTCGCAGCTCAGCCGGTCGTCCGAGTCCGTGAAATCGATGGACGCCAGGAACTTCGGAAAGCCCGAAAAATCGATTCCCCACCTCAGGGCCGCCTCTGTGGTCACGGGAAGGTGGAAGATATAGGGATAGAAGTTGAACTGGATGAGCTGGCGCAGGAGGTTGTAGCCCGGCAGGGGCATGATGTGGGGGTTGTTGAGCACCACGGTGAAGGCGAACTCGTTGTAGGGCCCCACGTCGGTGTCATGGTACTCGAAGCATGCCAGGCCCACGGCCCCCACACCCGGGAAGATCTGCGCGGGCGTGAACCGGGGGTCGGGAAGCAGCTTTTTCAGGGCAAGGAGATTGGCCGGGAACACGGCCAGAAACGCCCTGGCGTCACGATAGAAGATGGGCAGCTTGACCTTCTGCCCGGCGGCCCACACATCGACCTGTTCCACACCGGCAAAGAAATCGTGCTTTTGTTCATCCCTCATTGAACCCTCCTCTTTGATAATGCATGACTGTATGATAATATTATAAAATAACATGTGATGATTACAAGGACGAATGGAGCGCCCCGCATCCCTGCCTTAAAAAAACGGGCCGGGCCTGCTTTGCGGAGCGGTTTAGCCGAGGGGATGGGTGGTGTTTTTCTTCACATGCCTTTTTAAGGGATGTGAAACGGGGAGGTTTCTATGGATCTTTCTCTGTATGCCCGGGAAGGGGAGCAAGAGTTTGTGGAGCTCACCCGGTCGTTTGTCCGGAAATCCGTGCAGCCCATGTTCGGAGGCGACGCCCCTGACGGCAACCTCGACATGATGCCCTCCATCCTGGACACAGCCTTTGAGGTGGGGCTCGCGGCATCGCCATGCACCGGGATGCCGGGGTTTGAATATGGCATCTGGGGAACCTCTGCGGACAACCCAAAGGGGGTGAGACTCTCGGCCATGCTCCTGTCGGCCGTGGCCGAGGCATGCGCAGGAATCGCCATGAATCTCCATGTGCAGGGTCTTGCCTCGCGCGTCATCACCTCATCGGAGGGCGGCCTTCCCGAGCCTCCGGCACGGGTGGCGGTCGCGCTCCAGGAAGGTCACGCTCTTCCGGATTACCGTGCCCTCCTCGGGCATGGCGGTGAACCCGATGAGGGCATCGGCACCCGTGTCCTTCCCACTGAAACAGGATGGGTGATCACCGGGAGCAAGTCCTTTGTCTACGGCATGGAAGGGACGGACGCCTTCCTGGTTTTCTGCAGGATCGCGGGGAACCGCGGGGGTGAGAACATTGGATGCCTGCTGGTTCCTGCCGGCGCAACAGGACTCGAGGTCCGGGACGTCGGAGGGAGAACGGGTATACGGGCCTGCGGGCTCAGTAACCTTGTCTTGAATGATGTGATAGTTGCTTCTGAACACCGTCTCTCAAGCCGTGAGGCCTTTTCCCTGATGGGACGGGCAATGTGCCTCCACTGGCTCGGCATCTCGGCTATGGCCGCAGGGAACGCGTCGGGAGCCCTGAAAGCGGCGCGTGAGTATGCAGCTACCCGCTACCAGGGAGGAGCCATGATAGGGGAGCACCCGGCGGTCAGGAAGCTTCTGGCCCTGTCTGAGGCCAGGGTCGAGGCCGCCTTGGCGCTTCTTCTCCAGACGGCCGGCTTTGCTTGCGGAAACACTGATTTTCTGCGCCGGTGTGCCATTGCCAAGCTCATGACGACTGACTGGGCATTCTCCGCGGTCACCGATGCCCTGCAGGTCTTCGGGGGCTACGGGTATATGGAGGACTACGGCATGGAAAAGCGGCTGCGCGATGCAATCGTGCTCAAGACCGCGGCAGGCTCGCGGAACTATCTGGAGACCTTTATCTCCGATGCGGGAAGGGAGGATATCCGATGAAGCCCGAAGCGCTCGATCTGCAGGCAAGGGTGGATGCCCTGCGCCCCGGGAATGCGTCGAAGCATCTCGATTTCTTCGGGAAGCTGCTCGTGGACAACCGGGAGATGACCATCTGGGAGCACGATACCGGGCTGTTGCCCGTGGGTGCCCGGATCTGGAGAAGGCGGGCCAGGGATTTTGCCCGCAGATACATCAGGCCCGACGCTGTCCGGGCCGATTCTCTGCCCCGTGAATACGACCCGAGGCCCATTGTCTCGCAGGCGGCCCGCAAGGGGTTTCAGACCCTTCTGCTCGCCCTGCCGCTGGGGACCGCCTTTCCCGGCAGCTACTTCCTCAAGTCGGCTTCCTTCCAAGTGGCCGTGGTGGCGGAGGAATTCGCGGCCGAATCCGGGGGCATCGCCCTGCTGCTTATGGCCCATCACCTGGGGTGCGCACCCCTGATCCTGAGCGGGCACGTGCCGACGATCCTTCGCCACCTGCTGCCGCTGTATGCAAGGACACTCCGGGGAAGGCCCGAGATCATGGCCTTTGCCATCACCGAACCGGGGGCCGGCTCGGATGTGGAGGAGACCGAAGGAGGGGCTGAGGCCAGGCTGGTCACGACGGCGCGGCAGGTCGACGGAGGTTTCGTGATCAACGGCCGGAAGTGCTTCATATCGGACGGCGCCATTGCAGACAAGGTGACTCTCTTTGCGAAGCTCCAGGGCGAAGGCCTGGAATCCTGGACCTGCTTTCTCATTGAAAAAGGAATGGAGGGATACTCCATCGGCAGGCAGGAGCACAAGCTGGGCCAGCGGGCCTCCGATGCGTCAGAGCTGATCCTCGATGACGTGCGGGTGCCGCAGAGAAACGTTGTGGGCCGTTTGAGGAGCGGATGGGCCAACAACCGCAATGTCCTCAACTATTCCCGGCCCGTGGTTGGGGCCATGGCCCTCGGCCATGCCCGGGGCGCCTTCGAGCGCGCCCTGGAGTTCTGCCGGAGCACCGTGCGCGGCGGGAAGCGGCTCATCGATTACCAGGATGTCCAGATCGAGCTCGCCGACATGATCGTCAAGCTCTGGTCGGCACGGGCACTGATCTGGCACAGCTGCAGCCAGTTCCGGTGCTACCAGTCGGCGTCTGCTGCGGCCAAGGTGGCGGCCTCGGATATCTCGTTCGAGGTGTGCACCAAGGCCATGGAGATCATGGGCGACTACGGATACCTGGAAAACCGCGGTGCCGAGAGCCTCTGGCGGGATTCCCGCCTCACCCAGATCTATGAGGGGACCAATCAGATCAACCGCCTCGCCGTGATCGAGCACCAGTGGGCCGAGATATCCGGAAGGTGTGGCAACTAGGACGGTGTGTGCGGGCGGGCCCTTCCTTCAGCGGTATGGCCGGCGGCCGGTTGCAACTTGGTGATAAGTCAATGAACAAGGAGGGGTGTAAGAGGGGGAGGTTTCAGCAGGCAGAAGCCGGGAAAGGCCCCTGCAGAGAGGATGGAAACCCCCTATCTGCTGTTGGCCGGAGAGGTTTGGGCGATTTTTTTGGAGGCGAAGCGGAAGATGATGGCAGCGAAGGCGGCGGTGCCGATGATGATGAAGGAGATAGTCATGCGCGTTTTCTCCTTTCGATCACGACTTCTTTGATA
>JAHDKO010000130.1 GCA_018436855.1 Deltaproteobacteria bacterium
GCATCTCCTGATATCCCTCAATCGCTCAAAGCGCCACAACGCTTTACCCTATACCTCGTTCTTGACTCCTGCTTATAAATCCGGGCTTCTTGAACAATGGATTGAATACGACCTTTCAGGTCGTCTCAATCCTTAAGGGTTATGCCTTAATTTCGTCCACTGGCAGCACTTGCTTGCCATGACGAACTGTCAGCACAGAAATTGACTTTTGCACAACCCGGTGGATGATGCGGTAGTTGCCATAGATCAACTCTCTGATGCTTTTATTGCCAGCTTCAGGAACGATACGGCCGCTTTCAGGAAAGTCCTTCAGTTCCTTGACCTTCTTGAAAACCGTATTAACCCATTTCTCGGCAGCATCAGGATTGTCCATCGCTATGTAGACCGCTATTTCCGCCACTCTGTCTACAGCGAGAGGGGACCAAATGATTCTCATTTCCTGATCCGTTTCAATACACTCGCCATGGCATCATCGTGATCGACCCCATTACCGGCTTCTATCTGGCCTATGGATGTCTGTATGTCTTGGAGCAGCTCGATCTTTTCTTGCATGGCCTCATACTCGCCCGCATCCAGCAACACTGCCACGCCTTTCCCATGCTGCGTTATGATAAGCGGCCTCTTTGTTTCATGAATCTGCTTGAGGAATGAAGCTATCCCGGTTCTGAACTCAGACATGGGATGAATATCTTGATTGATTCTAGGTCTTTTCATGAAACACCTCTCATATAACGTACATTATAACGTACTATAAATATGCTGTCAACGCCTTCTGATCTGGGAGCATAACGAGTCTGTCGGAAAACCATTTTGGGCAGGCTCGGCTGTATGCATTTTTCAAGAGGATCAGATCCATCTACTTAGAAAATGCATTACCTGCACATTACGTCACCGGACACCCCTCGTTCACAGTCTTTCAAGGTCCACACCGTCTGATTACTCCTCCCGTTACGATGTCGCCATCCGGTAGGTTCTCCCGTAATTGGCGATTTTCTCAATATTGTGAACCAAACAGTGTCATTGCCGGTGCTAAAAGTCCCAAAAGTATCGGAATAAAAAGTCCCCCAAATTGAGCGAAGCGTAGTACCTTCAGAGGGACGAAAGAAGAAACTCTGGAGGGGGCGCCGATGCTCAACAAGGAGGACTGGATGGAGA
>JAHDKO010000161.1 GCA_018436855.1 Deltaproteobacteria bacterium
GGCCGGACCGACCTGCCCGGCGGAAGCGGGGAGCGGCTCAAGGAGAGTATCGTGAAGATCATGGACCTGGACATCGAATTTCTCCTGAGCGGCCACGGCAACGTCATCGCCGGGAAGGAGCCGGTCCGGGAGAACTTCAGGGTCATCCGGGACTACTGGTTCCGCTCTCTATGAGAGGGCGCGGAGCTCGGCGGTCAGGTGTTCCTGAACCTCGCGGGCAATATCCCGCCATGACGGGTCCTGTTCCACGTTGGGGATGACGGACGTCCCCCTGATCCCCTCATCTTCAAGCCGGGCCCTGAGGAGTTCCAGGCGCTGTGCTGTCCTGCTGTTCAACGCCTGCTCGTGATCGCCGATGATCGCCATGATCCGGTCCCGGCCGGCCATGCTGAGCCTGTCCAGGGCATGGACGAGCCGCGCGTTGTCACCGCCCGGACGGATATCCGAGGCAAGCTCGCCCTTCAGCAGGGCAGAAAGCAGGGGCTTGTCTTCCCCCGCGGCATCGAGCCGGGTCTCGACCTCTTCCCAGGCCATCCTGCCGTCGAGGTATTTCTGCGCCCAGGCCCTTGCCGTGTCGGACAGCTCTTTTTCATGGAGCCTGTCCCTGTCTTCCCGGGACATGCTCATGCCCCGGGTCCGTTCCATAACGATATCGAGAGTGCTGCGAATCTTTCCCATACGATATTCCCCTACCTGCTCACATGGTTTTCCCTGTATTTGATAGGGGAAAAAGCGTCAGGAATCAAGAACGCACAGGGCTGCTCATCTGAAAAAAGAATGAGGCGTAAGCCTCGGTGAAACACCCTGCGGGGAGGGCCCGGGAGGCATGGTTCCTCCCGGTGAAAGGCATGCCCAAACGTCGAAGTCTACCTGCTGCAGCGGATGTGCCGGTCCAAGGCCTCGACGACCTCGTTCCAGACCGCGGGCGGAATCCAGTGGCCCATGCCCTTGATGATCTTGAGACGCGACCCGGGAATGCTCTCCGCAAGGTCGATTCCGCACTCCACGGGCAGAAGAGGGTCTGCATCGCCGTGCACGACCAGCGTGGGAACTTTGAGCGCCGCGAGCGAGCTCTTCCTGTTTCCCGCGGCGAATATGGCCGCGAGCTGCCGGGCGCTCCCCCCCGGCGACACGCCCCGCTCGAACGAACGTTCGGCCAGTCTGCGCATCCGGCCTTTGTCTACGGGTATCTCCCGGCCGTTCAGCACCCGCCATGTCTCGAGGAAATACTCGATGTACGGCTCACGCCGGGTCGGAAAAGGCTTGAAGAGAACCCTCAGGGCCTCGGGCCTGGGAGCGGGAAGAAAGGGATTGCCCGAGGAGGACATGATGAGCGTGAGGGTCTGTACGCGCCCGGGGTTGTTCAGGGCCAGAATCTGCGCGATCATCCCTCCCATCGAGGCCCCGACCACGTGTGCGGAGGCTATGCCCAGGGCATCCATGAGGCCGAGGGTGTCGTCCGCCATATCGTCGAGCGTATAGGCAATCCCTGTCTGCCCGCCGCGAAAAACGCTGCGCAGGCTCTGCATCCCCGGCGGGTCGAAGCTGGAGGACCTCCCCGCGTCCCGGTTGTCGAAACGGACAACGAAAAAGCCTCTGCCTGCAAGCCGTTCACAGAATTCATCCTCCCACACGATCATCTGGGTGCTTAAGCCCATGATGAGCAGCAGGGCCGGATCGGACTCATCCCCGAAGGTGTCGTAGACAACCTCCACTCCGTTGGCATGCACCCTTGATTCATCCGTGCGGCTGACTGACGGTATGTCTTTTTTCACGAGTTGTTTCCCTTCCGCCGGCCAGGGTCACTCGCTGGATACCGGCTCTGACCGGCCCACCATAACAAAAAGCAAATATCCGGAAAACAGCATATTTTTAAGTCTCATTTCAAACGACTATCAGAAATAATGCAAAAACGCCTTGAGCCTCGTGGCAAGTGTGTCATACATAAAGACACATACTGTTGTGTATTTCGCCTTTGAAAAGATGCTGTGCGACCCCATGACATACTCCTTAGAGGCAGGGGGGATGATGAACCCGGAAAACGACATACGATCGATCTTTTCTCACGCGCTCAGACGTGTCGACCCCTACGAGATGATCATACGCTCCATGTCCGTGGAAAACGACACCCTCGTCATATCCCACGGGGACGGGACGACCCGGGAGGGCTTGGCCTCCTACCGCGATATCGTGGTCCTGGGCATCGGCAAGGCCTCTTCCAAGATGGGCATGGCAATGGAAGAGGTGTTGGGCGAGAGGATCTCCCGGGGCGTGGTGGTCACGAAGTACGGCCATGCCGAGCCGCTGAAGCGCATACAGGTCATGCAGGCGGGCCATCCCATACCGGACGAAAACAGCGTCGCCGGCGCCGGCGCCCTGTTCGACCTCGCATCGGGTGCAGATGAGAAAACCCTGATCATCAACCTCGTCTCCGGGGGAGGATCGGCCCTGTTCAGCCTTCCGCCCGAGGGCATCAGCCTTCAGGACAAGCAGGCTGCCACCAGAGTGCTCCTGGAATCCGGGGCGGACATCCGGGAGATCAACAGCATCCGCAAGCACCTGTCGCGGGTGAAGGGCGGCCGCTTCGCCCGGGCCGCCTTCCCGGCCCGGATGATCAACATCATCCTCTCCGATGTCGTGGGCGACCGGCTCGATACCATCGCATCCGGGATAGCGGTCCCCGACGACACCACCTATGACCAGGCGCTCGACATCGTGAGCAGGTACCGCATCCGGGACAGACTTCCCAAGTCCGTGGTGCATTACCTCGAATCCGGGAAAAAGGGCGATGTTCCCGACACGCCCAAGCAGGGCGATCCCGTGTTCAGCCGGGTGATCAACGTCCTGCTCGGCAACAACCTGGCCGCGTGCAGCGCCGCCCGGGACCACGGCGCGAGCCTGGGCTACCGGGCCGTTCTCCTCACCTCCACGCTCACCGGCGAGGCGCGGGAAGCGGCGAAATTCTTTGCCGCCGTGGCCCGCGACATCCGCCGGGGCACCGCCGATTTCGCGCGGCCGGCGCTCATCGTCGCCGGGGGCGAGACCACGGTGACCATCAGGGGCACCGGAAAAGGCGGGAGGAACCAGGAGATGGCGCTGTCCTTCCTCAACGAGTTTTCCGAGGATCAGGCCGGCACAGATGACATCTACTTTTTCAGCGCCGGCACCGATGGTACGGACGGGCCCACCGATGCGGCAGGCGCGCTCATCGGTCCGGATCTCCCGCACAAAACAGCACGGCTCGGCCTGGATCCGGGAGCATACCTGGAAAGCAACGACTCATACCACTTTTTCCAGAAGGCGGGAGGGTTGTTCATTACCGGCCCCACGAATACCAACGTCTGCGATATCCAGCTCATGATCGTGATGTGACCCTGCACAATACGGTTCGGGATAAAGGCCGAATATTCGGGATGAACGCCGAATGTGTTCAGGGCTCGTAAAAAAGACCCGGACATGGGTCTTTTGGCAGTCCCCGATCCCGTTCTTCCGGAAAAGAGGAGGGACGCATACGAAAAGGAGGATTGGTTCATGCATAATCCCATACCCGTTACAAACGACATTTACTGGATAGGGGTGAACGACCATGAGACAGACCTCTTCGAAGCACAGTGGCCGCTCCCCGAGGGAGTGTCGTACAACTCGTACCTGATCCGGGCCGGGAAGACGGCCTTGATCGACACGGTCAAAAAGACCCACCTGACCCAGTACGCGGAGAAGGTCAGAAGGCTTGCAGAGGGCGGCCGGAAAGTGGATTACCTGATCATCAACCACATGGAGCCCGATCATTCAGGATCGGTTCCCGTGCTGAAGCAGCTCTTCCCTGAGATGAACATCGTGGGCAACAAAAAGACCCTTGACCTCGTCAAGGAGTTCTACGGCATCACCACCGATACCACGACCGTCGCGGACGGGGACGTGCTCGATTTGGGCGGTCATACGCTCAGGTTCGTCCTCACCCCCATGGTCCACTGGCCGGAAACCATGATGACCTTTGACGAGACCTTCCGGGTGCTCTTTTCAGGCGACGCCTTCGGCTCGTTCAAGACGCTCGACGGCGGGCTCTTCGACGACGAGATCAATATCGCCCGGTACGACGACGAGATCCTGCGATACTTCTCCAACATTGTGGGGAAGTACAGCCCCATGGTGCAGAAGGCCATGGCCAGGCTCCAGGGGATCGATATCAAGGTGGTTGCATCGACCCACGGCCCGGTATGGAAAAAGGCCCCGAGCTATATCCTGGACAAGTACGACCTGTGGAGCAGGTATATGGCGGAGCCCGGTGTGGTGGTGGCCTATGCCTCCATGTACGGCAGCACGCTGGAGATGGCCGAGGCCGTGAGCCGGGGGCTCTCCCTGGCCGGTGTCAGGGAGATCAAGATGCACGATGTCGCGCGCACCCACCCGTCCTACATCATCCGTGATGCCTGGCGGTACAAGGGCGTCATCCTGGGAAGCTGCACCTACGAGATGGGGCTCTTCCCCGCCATGAGAAATCTCGTGGAGCTGCTCGATGAAAAGGGGCTGAAAAACCGCAGTCTGGGCATCTTCGGATCGTTCGGCTGGACCGGCGGGGCAGTGAAGAATCTGAAGAGCTTTGCAGAAAAAAGCGCCTGGGGCCTCGTGGAGCCCATCGTGGAGGTCAAGTGCGCCCCTGACGAACATCAGCTGGACGAGTGCGTCGCGCTCGGGAAAAACATGGCCGGGGCACTCTCTGTCTGACAGGTCACCCCCGGATCGGGGCCGCGGTTTTGAAGGTCCCATGGCGCGAAGGCAGTTTCCATCAGCGGCATGATCCTCAAGCTCAAGCCCCGGGCCTCACTCACGCCGCAAGCGCAAGAGGAACGGGAGGGGACCTTCCCGCCCTTGAGAACAGCGGGGGCCACAAAGGAGTATTCGATCCGGTCGCCGGCGGGAGCCGGTGCGTCCCCGGGAAGCGCGGCTCCGGCGCATCGCCTTGGGAGACGACGGCATTCCCCTCAGGCGGTTCATCTTGAGATTCACCGGTCACTCCCATACTTATAATGGTAATGGAATATAAGGGCGGTGGATTCCGATTGAGATGACCGGGCACGCGACACCCCACGGGCTCCCGCTTTCGCAGCCGCTTGTTCCACGAGCCGCCGGACGACGGCGGCATGAGACGGGAGAACGATACAAAAAGGGTTTTCGCCGTCAGAGAGCTCGTGATTATAACCCCTGTCCTGAAAAAAAGAGGGCGAGGAAGGGCATGAACCCTAGGATTGCGAAGGATAACCGAACCGGCCGGGCGGCTGTCAGCGGCTCAGCAGCGGCAGCCTTCCTGCTTGCCGCGGCCATGCTCTGCCTCTCCGGGTGCGCCCGTCAACCGGCATCCCCGCGCCTGCCCCCGCATCTTCCGGGCACAGGGATCATCGACGAATACATCCTCCAGCCGTACGACACCTTGGAAATCAAGTTTTTCTATAACCCCGGCCTCAACGAGACCGTCACCATCAGACCGGATGGCATGATATCGCTGCAGATGATCGATGAGGTGAGAGCCGCGGGGTTCACCCCGTCCCAACTGGATACCCTTCTCACCCAGAAATATTCCCTCCTGCTCGATCAGGTCATGATCACGGTGTTCGTCAGGTCCTTCAACGACCAGAAGATCTATGTTGGGGGAGAGGTGTACTCTCCCCGGGTCATTCACCTCAAGGAGCGGATGAACGCCCTCCAGGCCGTGTTCATGGCGGGCGGTTTCAAGCCCGATGCCGACGTGTCCGGGGTGGTCATCATCAGCCGGGGGCCCGACCAGCGTCCCGTTGCCCGCCGGGTGAACCTGGGCAGGGCGCTCAAGGGCAGACTTGCGTTCGAAGATTACCGGCTCAGGGCGTACGACATCGTCTTTGTCCCGAAATCCTCCCTCGCAAAGGCGAGTCAGTTCATGACGCACATCTACAGCTTCCTGCCCCGGCAGGTCTTCCTTGCCTTCGACTACGAGCTTCACAACGAACCCATAGAGATTGAAAACCCTTGATATCTCTTTTTTAAGGCTGCATCTTTTCCCGAATGGCGAGGAACTTCCGTATCTTTCTGCAAGGTCCTGCTCTTTTTCCAGTTGTCCGGATCAGCCCATTCATATACAATTTCACCATTCCCGGCGCGTCGCAGTCCCTTCCATCAGACCGTGGAAGGATCGCGGCCCGATACGCAGGTTTTTTTATTACACTTATGAAGAAGGAGGAAAGCATGGCGGAAGAGCATAAGAACCATCCAGCCAAAGAGAACAAACCCCTCGAAAAGATGACGGTGAAGGACCTCAAGGAGATTGCCCTGACCATCCCCCATGAACACACCGAGGTCGCTGTCAGCGACATGAAGAAGGACGAGCTCGTGGCATTCATTAAAAAGGCCAGAGGCATCACCGACGATCTTCCTGCCAAAAAGCAGAAGGCCGCACCGAAAACCGAGCTGACCAAGCAGGAAATCAAAAAAAGGATCAGCGAGCTGCGTGAGGAGAAGAAATCCGTCCAGGACAAGTCGCGGGCGGATATCCTCCGCCGCAGGATCAACCGTCTCAAGAAACTCTCACGCAAGTCGGCGTAGGAGAGACATGCGCCCGATCAGGGACCGCCCAGGGGAGGATACCGGCCATCGGCGGTATCCTTATCCGACACACGCACCGCATGCCGTCTCCCTGGGGGCTTTTCCACATGGCCCACAGCATATTGGCCGTCCCGGTTGAACGGACTCCCCGTTACAACAGCCATCCCTGCTCCCGGTTCAGGCCGCCCGGGGCAGATTCGGGAAGTCCCAGGCATCCGGCTCGAGCGGGGCGAGTCCCCAGGCAATCCGGGCTGCATCGCACCGTTCGTTGGGCTTCCCGTTGATCCAGCTTGCCTCGAATTCGCGGCAGACCGAGGAGCGCCTCTCATAGATAGTGCAGCAGACCTGCTCTCCGACGGTTCCTTCCAGGGCTATGCACCAGGGCTTGCTCCCCTCGGACCCGATCATCACCCGCCTGTGCTCGTTGAGCTTCCGGGTCAGATGGACCGGGACCCCTCCGGGTGTTTCGTCATCCGCCTCCGCCCAGTAAAACGATGCCCGATAGTATGCACAACACGCCCCGCACGTAAGACACGGATTGGGTCTTTCCACAGTTGCCTCTCTTTACAAGATGCTCACCCCATAAAGGTGGGCCCTTTTTCTCATGTTACTTCATCAGGCCGGTCACCGGCGCAACCGGCATCTGCCGCGATTTTCGAGCCGCACAAATCTGGCGGCGGATTATATGGCCGGGATCCGGGGAAAAGCAACAGAAATCAAGCAGGGCCATACGGGATGACTGACCGGAGATGCAGAGCCACGGATGAACGTCACCCCGGCACCCCGTTGCCGGACCTCTGCGACAGGATGATTACCCTTTGGGTGGCGACTTACACGTGGTCATCGAAATGAAGGTGGTTTACCCAGGGAAGAGAATACGGTATGCATGAAAAAGCAGATGATGGACACTGAAAACAGACCAGTGATGCCCGGCTTCGCGAGCCTGAGCCGCCTGGGGGCGGACACGCTCCTGGTCCGGCTTGCGGGGAGCTGGAGAATGGAAAGATCGCTGCCCGGAGCCAAAGATGTCCTGGACCGTGCGGGCGACCTCTCGGGTATCCGGCGTGCAGTGTTCGATTCTTCGGAAATCGTGTCCTGGGACAGCTCGCTGGCGACCTTTCTCGCGACGTTCTTCCAGGAATGCGAGCGTCGTCATATCCGGGCAGAGCCTGAAGGACTCCCTCCGGGCGTTCAGCGGCTGCTCCAGCTTGCCGCAGCCTTCGGCAGGAGGATGGACGCAAAAAGGCCGGAACCGGGCGGATCTTTTTTTGCCCTGGCCGGAGAGCGCTCCATCGACCTCTCCCGGTCTTTTCTCGATCTCCTGGAGTTCATCGGGAGCGCCACCCTTTCCCTGGCGCGCCTCGTCCGGGGCAGGGCACGCTTCCGGTTGACCGAGCTCGTGCACGTGCTGCAGCAGAGCGGGCCCAATGCACTGCCCATCATCTTTCTCATCAGCGCCCTGGTGGGAGTCATTCTGGCATTCGTGGGTGCGGTTCAGCTCAAAATGTTCGAGGCACAGATCTATGTCGCCAACGTGGTGGGCATTGCCATGGCCCGGGAGATGGGGCCCATGATGACCGCAATCATCATGATGGGCCGGACCGGCGCCGCCTTTGCCGCGCACCTGGGTACCATGGAAACCAACGAGGAGATCGACGCCTTCAGGACGTGGGGAATCGACCCAATGGAGTTCCTGGTGCTGCCCCGGATGGTCGCCCTGGTGATGATGATGCCCCTGCTCACCGTCTACGCCGATCTCATCGGCATCCTGGGAGGGGCTCTCGTCGGGGTGGGCATGTTCGATCTCTCGCTTCCCCAGTATCTGGACCAGACCCGCGCGGCGCTGACCCTCACCCAGTTCGGGATCGGCCTGTCCAAGAGCATCGTCTTCGCCATGATCATCGCCATATCGGGATGTTTCTACGGGATGCGCTGCGGCAGGAGCGCGTCTGCGGTGGGCGAGGCCACCACGAGGTCCGTGGTTGCCGGGATCGTGTTCATCGTGGTGGCGGACGGGGTCTTTGCCGTCATCACCAATGCGTTGTGGATCTAAAAAAATGGAGACATCTTGAATAGGGATATGAACCATGAGCGAGAGCATCCCATCTCGGTGCACGACGTGACCGTGTCCTATGACGGCACCGCCGTGCTCAACAACATCGGCTTCTGTGTGAAGCAGGGGGAAATCTTCGTGGTCATGGGTGGAAGCGGGAGCGGCAAGAGCACGCTCATGAAGGCCATGGTGGGGCTCCTCCAGCCTGCCAGGGGCCGGGTGCTCTATGACGGCACGAGCTTCTGGGAGGCTGACCCGGATGTCCGCAGGCGCATCCTCCGCCGTATCGGCGTCCTCTACCAGCGGGGGGCACTGTGGAGCTCCATGACCTTGGCCGAGAACGTGGCCTTGCCGCTGGAAGAGTTCACCGCCCTGAGGCCGGGGGAGATCCGCGACCTTGTGAGTTTCAAGCTCTCCCTGGTGGGGCTGTCCGGCGTCGAGAACTCCTATCCCTCGGAGATCAGCGGGGGCATGATGAAGCGCGCGGCCCTGGCCCGAGCTATAGCCCTTGATCCCGAAATCCTCTTTTTCGACGAGCCTTCGGCAGGGCTGGACCCCGTGAGCGCGAGGCTTCTGGACGAGCTGATCCTGGAGCTCAGGGAAAACCTCCATACCACCATCGTGGTCATCACCCACGATCTGGAAAGCATTTTCTCCATCGCGGACACCTCCATCTTTCTCGACTCGGCCGACAGAACCATGATAGCATGGGGAAATCCCCGAGCCCTTCTGGAGCAGTCCGAGGACCCGAGGGTCCGCAGATTTCTCACCCGAGGCAGGTTGAGCGGCGCCCCGGAGGGATGAGGGAGAACAGACCCCATATGATATGCACTCAGAGGCCCTTAAATTGAGAAAAGCATGAAAGAAAAACTGAACAAGACACTCATCGGCGCATTCGTCATCGGAGCGATTATTCTGGCGGTGGCGGGCATCATCCTCTTGGGATCGGGCGAGCTCTTCTCCCAGCGGCCACGCTACGTGATGTACTTCGAGGGGTCGGTGAAAGGCCTGTACGAAGGGGCTCCCGTGGTGTTCAGGGGGGTCAGGATAGGGTCCGTGAAAAACATCAGCCTGCATTTCGACCCCGACGCCGCATCGGTCCGCATACCCGTGCTGGCCGAGCTCGATCCCCAGACCATCACC
>JAHDKO010000103.1 GCA_018436855.1 Deltaproteobacteria bacterium
AGATTCAGGTTCTGGTGGGCGCAGGCTCGTGCAGGTTCAAGTCCTGTTCCCGGCACCAAACTTTCTCTCCAGTATTAACACTGTATTTCCTCAGTCACTTGGCATATAATGCATCCAAGCGTGAAATGCTTTTCAATGGGGTGCCTTCATCGTGCAGACACCCTTTGAACGGCTGTATCCAGGAGGTTTGTCGGCAGCCCCTCTCCCCGTGGCAAAGAGGCGCCGGCCGGAAGGAGCCTCCCGTGAGCGGCAGACGGTGCTGAAGGAGCATCCATACATGCTTTCTGACGGAAAGAAAAATGTTTTTGCACGGCTCAACGACGACCAGCGCCAGGCACGCCGGGATGCCATCATCGACGCGGCCGAGGCCATATTCGCAGAGAAGCCCTTCAACAAGGTCAACATGCGGGATATCGCCAGACTGGCCGGTATTTCTCCGGCACTTATCTACCGCTATTTTCCCAACCAGCAGCATCTGTTCATCGAGGCCTTTCTCCGCGGGGCCAGCGACCTCATCCCGGCCCTCGACGACTGCATCGGCACTGCAGAACCCGGCCTTATCGAAAAGGTGGCGGGAATATTCATCAACTATCTCACCGAGCACGAGCAGTATTTCAAGATGATGACCCACTTCATGCTGGAAGGCTCGATAAACGAAGACCTCCAGGAAAGGCTCAATGCCATCGAGCGATCCGTGCTCGACCAGTTCGACCGGATGTTCATGAAAATGGGCGCAGAAAAGGACGTGCGGGGACTTTCCCATGCCTTCTTCGCCGCGCTCAACGGCATCCTCATCACCTACCGGCGGCATCCGGGAAGGACTATGGACGAGGTGCGCGAGCACATGGAGCTCGTGGCGCGCGTCATCGCCCGTATTTTCGAAAATGAGGTGCAGTCGGAGGCAATGAGGAAATAGAGCATCGCCGCCGCAAGCAGCGGGGTGTTATTCGGGGCCTTGCATGTGAAACAGGCCGGCCTCTCACATTTCCAGCTCTTTCACGGTTACCTCTCCGGCCCCCTCCACCTCATCGAGCGCCAGGTCCTGGTAGGCATGGAAGAACTCGTGGCAGAACGCATCCCACCGCCTGCAGATGTCCATGGTCTTTTCGTCCATGACAAACAGGCTGGGGCAGGCGATGAGCTCGTCCATCTCGGCTCCAAGCCTCTGGATCAGCTTCTCATCGGCCCCTGCGAGCACGTGCCGCACGAACTCCGAAGGCCGGTACCAGTCCGACACCCGCTGGAAGTCGCGGTGCATCTGGGTGAGCAGGACGTTTCTCGGGCCTTCCCAGAGCTCGTTGATGGCTGAGTCCCGGAACAGCCGGGGCAGCGACGAGAAATCTTCCATAACCCCATGGCCGCCGAAGACGGACATGGCCTGCCGGATCATATCGGTGCAGTCCCACGAGGCCGTGATCTTCTGGAGCATGATGAGCTCGCGCACGTCGAAGCGCTTCTTCTTCGTCTCCTCGGTCTCGTCGGTCGCCAGCCCTCCCTTGAGCCCGCCCGGCAGGTTGAGGAAATCCCGGTAGAGCCTGAAGGCCGCGGCCACGGTTCGCTTCGAGAACAGCTCCATAGAGCGGAGCTGGCCTTCGAGCATGGGAAAATTATCCACCCGCAGGCCGAATGCCTCGCGGAACCCGGCATAGGCACGCGCCTCCCTCACCGCCCTGGCCATGAATGCGGCCGCGGAAAGGCCCACTGTGAGCCGGGAATAGGTGAGCACGATACCCACCACGTTGGCCACCCCTCGGTCGAGAGGGCCTACCGCGTAGGCAAGAGCGCCATTGAACGTGAGTTCGGCCGTGGTGAGCTCGGAGGTGCCCATCTTCCACTTGATACGGTCGATGGTATAGCCGTTGCGGACCTCCTGTTCCTTGTCGCCCTCGAGCCATGACGGAACCACGAAGAGCGCAACGTCTTCGGAGCCCGCGGGCTTGGCCGTTACCACAGCGTAGTCGGCGTGCGTGGCCGAGCAGAAAAACTTGGTGCCATAGAGCCGCCACTGCCCGTCTTCCTGCACGGCCTCGAGCACGTTGGAGGGCACGTCAGAGCCGCCCTGGATCTCTGAGAGATACTGGGCGCCGATTGCGAAATCACCGTCGATGCCCTCCTTGCAGTGCTTCAGAATGCGCTTGGTATCGGGCGTGTCCGCGTACTTCTCCAGCAGGGCCACCAGCCCCTCGGTGCAGGTGACCGGGCATGCAATGCAGGCCTCGCCGTTCTGATAGACCAGGTACATCTTGGCAAGCCTGAGCCAGGGCGAGGTCTTTTCGGAGAAAAAGGCCTCGGAGAAGATCTCCTTCTCCATGATCTCGGTCTCCAGCGGCCGCACGATCCGGTCGATCCGGTGGTTGTGGCCGTCATAGTGCTTGATGTAGGGCCTGTGCTCGGGCCAGGAGATCTTCTCGGCAAAGTCCCGCCACCGGTAGGATACCTTCTCGGACATGCGTTCCAGATCCTTGTGGACCGCATCCCACTCGTCTCCGCTGAAATGCCGGAGCACCTTCTGGAAAAACGCATCGTCACGATAATAGTTCACGCTGCTGCGCCACTCGAGAAACTCATCGAAGCTGTACGGATTGTTTCTGTTCGGCACTGACATGGGCTCACCCTCCCTTTTTGGCCTTGAACGGTATGTCACTGTTGCATGAATGGGATTATAGAAGATTTCTCCCGGGGTGTAAACAGTGTTTACACCCCTGAGATGAAAATAACCGGTAACGTGGAAGGGCACAAGTCCTGCCGGCCTTCTCTGCCTGGTTGCCCTCTTCCTGCCGGCCTTCATCCGGCCTGGGAGAACGGATGAATCTGCCGCAGGCCGATCAAATTTCCGATATCACGACCGGGAGCCGTTATCCTCGGCGGCAGAGAGAGCCGGCCTCGCTTCTCCCGGGCCGGACTGATGCAACCCCGGGCGCTCCGATCCCCATCCCTATCACGGGAGGGCCGTCTGCTCACCCAGCCAGGCCGTCAGCTCGTCCCCGATTGGGATGATGTAGTGGACGGGATAGAGCGTCTCAAGGGAACCGCTCGAGATAAACTCCTCGTACCACCGCTTCTGCACGGGGATGAGCCGGGTGAGGATGTGCGGTTCGGTCATGCCCAGTCTTTTGGCGAGCTCTACCTGGGTCATGAAGACCGGACTTTCTTTAAGCCCGCTGACCAGGTAGCTGAACATGCTCGCCTTGACGATCCGGATTGTCTTGCCCTCTACCCGGCCTTCCCACTCGGTGGTCACCTGGTCTCCGGATTCCATACGGGATCTCAGCTCGCTGAATCCGGCGCCGGTGATATTCGTGCAGAAGTCCAGGAGCTCGGCCTGGGTAAGGCTGCGGGAAAGCACCCCGACCTGCCGGTAGGGCCGCACGAGGTACATGACCTCGTCGTATCCCTTGACGATCTGAAGCGAGCGCCGCTTTCCGATATCGAGGAAATGACCGTTGACCTTGACTCCCCGCATGTCGTCACGGGGCGATTCCAGGAATTTGATCAGGGCCGCAGGGGTCCCGGCCGCGGTAAAGGTGAGCGGGATCACCCCCATGATCGAGAGCGCCCAGACGACCATGACGAGGAAGAACCCGGCTCCCAGCACCCACATGGTGCGCGTCAGTTTTCTTTTCTGTTCAGCCATCCTTGCCCCTTTTCCATGCCCTGTTAATCAAACAGGAAGATGTTTCCCGCCGGGGTCCGCCCACCATGGGAACGCATCCGGATGAAAACCCATCCCCGACTCGGATCGGGATTCCTTCAATGCGAAACCTCTTCTCTTCAGACAATATACTATATTTCATTTCCGGTGTTATAAATGTGAACCCGTCCCCGATTACGTAAATGTGAACCCGTCCCCGATTACGAGTCGATGAGCTGCATCACCGCTTTTCTGAGCTTCGGGTCCTTGATCTGCTTCACGTCTTCCGGATCGATATTCAGCTTTACAACTGGCCGCTTTGCGGGCGTCCGCTTCTGATACGGCCGGCTTTTCAGAGAGAACCTGGCCTCGAGCTTTTCCACCTTGATCCTGGTTACCTTGTACACCTTCTCGGCCACGGCCGGTCCGAGAATGCCTATCTGCTGCACCCACGCCGGCGAGTCGCAGATGACAGCCAGAGTCCTGCCCTTGAGATGGACGGGCTCGGTGTGGGCGGCCAGCACGTCTCCTGCGATCTCTGTCCACTGGTCGCGGATCTTGATGATCTTGCCGAATCCCCAGCGTTTCCTGTTGAGAATGTCTGAAAGTCTCTGCATGCGCGTATAATCAACCAATGCAGGCAATATTGTCAATTCTTTTTCCGTTTCATGTGTTTTGTCACGATTATTGAATAATATCTCCCGGGTTTGATCATTTTCGCCTGTCCCTTTCCCGCCCGATGCCCGTCAGGCGCATTACGGGCGCCCCGGCCGTCCATCAGCGCGTCTGCCGCTCGTCCAGCAGGGCCGCGAGCGCTTCCATGTCCTCGGGCATCTCGGAGGTGAATTCCATCCTCTGCCCTGTCACCGGATGGGTGATCCCCAGCTTCCAGGCATGGAGCATCTGCCTGCCCAATTTCCTTACCCGCGACCTGACCACGGGGTCGGCGATGGTATTGGCCCGTCTCTTCCCGCCGTACTCGGGGTCGCCCGCCACCGGGTGCCCCATGTCGGCAAGGTGCACCCGGATCTGGTGGGTCCTGCCGGTCTGGAGCGTGAGCTCCAGAAAGGAAAACTGCTCCCACTGCCTGATCACCCGCCAGTCGGTGACGGCCTGCCTGCCCTGCGCGACCTTGGAGCTCATCTTTTTCCGGTCTTTCGGGTTGCGGTCCATGAAGGTCTCGATCCGGCCGCTCTGCTCGTCCATGCGGCCATAGCAGATCGCCTGATACACACGGGTATGCCGGTGCTCCTTGAAGGCCGCCACCAGGGCGTCATACGCCCCGGGCGAGCGGGCGACCACCATGACCCCGGAGGTCAGCTTATCGAGCCGGTGTACGATCCCGGGCCGCTCCGGGTTCCCCACCCATGCAATCTCGGGATATTGGTGCAGGAGCGCGTGCACCAGAGTTGCCCTGTGCACTCCCGCCCCGGGATGGACCACCAGGCCTGCGGGCTTGTCGACCACGACGATATCCCGGTCCTCATGGAGGATGCTCAAGGGAATGGCCACAGCCTCCGGGCGGGTGCCGGCCTCTTTTTCCTCAGTGACTCCCGCCTCGACCCGCATGCCTGCTTTCAGCCTGAACGATGGCTTCCTCGGCCTGCCGTCCACCAGGACCCGAGCTTCTTCGACGGCACGCGCCGCCAAGGTGCGGGTGACACCCAGACCGCGGGAGAGAAAGACATCGAGCCGGGCCTCATCCTGCCCGCTGTCCACTATGACATCGAGCGTCTTTTCCACAGGAACCTCTTGATCCTCGCTGCACGCATCGCCTTCTTCAGGGCGGGAACGGCCCGGGCCGCGGCCTGGTAGCCCGCCGCGATGTACTCCTCGATGTTGCCGAAATCCGACCACGGCGCGTCGCCCACCTCGGGATAGATCACGAAGTCGGCCTCGCGGACGCGCAGCGTGTTCATCAGCGCCCGGGCGATGTCGTCCGCTCGAAAGAGCACGTCCATGCTGTTGCTGATCTGCTCGTCGTACTTGAGGAGTGCGGTCTCGCGCGACACATCGACGCCGAGAACGAAGTCCGCGCCGAGGAATCGGGCCGCGGACACCGGGACCCGCTCAGCCCAGCCGCCGTCCACATATCTGCTCCGGCCGATCTGGACCGGCGGCAGCATGCCCGGCACCGAGCTCGACGCCCGGACCGCCTGCCGGACAGACCCCGAGCGCAGGATTTCGGGATATCCGGATATGATATCCAGGGCCATGCAGGCAAAGGGCAGCCTGAGCCCGGAGAAGTCCTTGTCCGGGACGAGATCGTCCACCCCGGCGAAAAAGACCCCGGCCGGGATCATGGACTTCATGAACAGGAACCGGTAGAACAGGTAGCCCTTGCGGGCCGTGCCGTAGATCCGATCGAAGAGCCCCTGCTCGTCGTCCGACGACGAAGCGAGGCGCCGGGCATTTTTCTGAAAGTCTTCTGAGCCGAGCGCGCCGCAGACGATCTCGCGGGTTTTTCCGATATCCAGGGTGTCGGCATAGAGGGCTCCCACGATGGCGCCCATGCTCGTGCCCGCGACCATGTCCGGAACGATGCCGGCGTCAAAGAGCGCCTGCAGTGCCCCGATGTTGGCGAGCCCGCGCACCCCGCCCCCGCCCAGGGCCACTCCCAGCTTAAGACCCATGGTCGAGGGCCTCGCGGATCTTTTCAGCCAGCACCGGGATAAGGGAGGGCTCCACCGCCTTCATGTCGAAGATGAGCCGGTCCTCCTCGATCCGGGCCGCCACGGCCGGGCTTACACTGCGCAGCCGCGCGTGCACAACGACCGCTCGTGGCGTGGTGATCACCAGCCCGCAGGAGGGAAAGCTCTTGGTCGGGGCGGATCCGCCGCCCACCACGGCCCGGGTGGGGACCACCTCGGCCTGCTCGATGTGCAGGAGGGACTTGAGCTCCTCGGCCCGTGCGCGCACGTCTGAGACATCCTCCATGATCATCCTCAAGACCGGGATGTCCTGGTACCTTCCCTTTGCGAGGAGCCTGAGCGTCGCACTCAAGGATGCGATGCCGAGCTTGTCGATGCGCATGGCCCGGTGCAGGGGGTTGGCAGCCATCTGCCCGATGAGCCCGGACTTCCCCAGGATGATGCCTGCCTGCGGCCCGCCCAGGACCTTGTCGCCGCTGAAGGAGAGCACGTCGGAGAACTCCAGGCAGCCCGGTATGGTCCACTCGTCCGGGATGCCGCAGGAGGAAAGGTCGAAGGGAATGCCCGACCCCATGTCCACGTAGAGCGGGATGCCGAACTCCCGGGCCAGACCCGAGAGCTCCCGGATCTCCACCTCGTCGGTGAACCCCACGATGGAGAAGTTGCTCCGGTGCACCTTGACGATGAGCCCGGTGTTGTCCGTGATGGCCGACCGGTAGTCATTGAGCCTGGTCTTGTTGGTGGCGCCCACCTCGCGCATCACGGCCCCGCTCATGGTCATGACCTCGGGCATGCGGAACGAGCCCCCGATCTCCACCAGCTCGCCCCGGGACACGATGGCCTCCTTTCCGCGTGCAAGGGTGTTCAGGACCAGCAGCACGGCGGCGGCATTATTGTTCACCACCAGGGCGTCCTCGGCCCCGAAGCAGGAGCGGGTGACGGGCCGGATATGGTCCTGCCGCGACCCGCGCGACCCCTTTTCCAGGTCGAACTCCAGGTCGGAATATCCCCGGGCCGCCGATACCAGGGCGTCCACGGCCTCTCCCGCCAGGGGGGCCCTGCCCAGGTTCGTGTAGACCACCACGCCCGCGGCGTTGATCACCTCTTTGAGGCCCGCCTCCATGACCGCGACCAACTCGCCGGCAACCCCGGCTGCGACCAGAGACGCGTCCGGGCTTTCACTGATCCCGCCCGATCCGATCGCCTCGCGGATCTTTTCCAGGGCGCCCTGGACCGCCCGCTTGACCAGCCCGGGCGCATAGGGCAGCTCCGCCAGCACGGGTTCCTTCAACACGACATCGACCTTGGGTATGCTCCGGTATGCATCTTTCACGCCGCCGCTCCTTTCCTTCACTGTCAGGCTAAGGCATTTCCCGTGTTTCCGTCAAGCAATACTGTATATTGAGAGAATTTCCTGTTTCAGAACGGAAACAGACAGCGAATGGATATATCTGCACACACAAATAATAAATTGCAATTGACATAAAAACTGAGATTTCTTATACTTCCATTTGTAAAACAATGCCTTATGAATCGTTTAGAATTGTTATGTAGGAGGAGTCTCCAGTACTATGACACCATCCAGGCAGGAACCTGCTTTAGACGGGCAACCGTTCACGTCCTCGGCGAGTCTGTGGAAGTACCTGTGCGCAACCCTTGCCCTTCCCAATGCCGTTGTCAATACCGTGATAAGCATGGCAATCGGCCTTGCATTTTTCCACGGTTACTCTGAAGTGGAAATTTTCAGCGGCAACCAGCCGCTTTTCCCCGATATCATCATATCCACGTTCATCTCGATACTCATCATGCACATCGCCTCGATAAAGCTGAGCTCTCGGGCTTTTATGTCGATGAACGCGTTCCTCCCGCCATCGAAGAAAGGCCCTTTGTTATTTTTCGGGAGCGGTAATTCGGTTTTGCACCTGATACGAGGCGGGATCGTTCTGGCCCTGCTCTGGAGCCTCGCAGCAGCGATAACGGCCTATATCGTATTCACCGCGTTCGATATTCAAAGCATGACGTACGAGAAGGTCATGACCCTGAAGGCCCTGAAGGCCTTTTCCATAGGATACGTCCAGTCGGTTATCAGCGGATATGCGAATGCGTGGGGACGATCCCTGGCCCGTGTGCCGGAATACGGACAAGGAGCGCTCCCGTGACCTTTTTAACCCTCTCCCGGTTTGGAGAACATATTCGAAATGGCAAGTGGAGAGGCCTTATTACAGAGTCCGGGGAAACGGATGCGCCCATCGACAGAACACGGATCGTTGAATATCTGGCCGACTTTACATGTCTCCTCGCCGATGTACGCCATGGCGACAAGGTGGTTATCCGCGTTTCCAACAGCGTAAAATCGGCATGCTCATTGATTTCCTTGTGGGAATTGGGGGGTGTTGCAGTCCCTGTCAAAAGAGATG
Source organism: Deltaproteobacteria bacterium (assembly GCA_018436855.1). Taxonomy (GTDB): domain Bacteria; phylum Desulfobacterota; class Desulfomonilia; order UBA1062; family UBA1062; genus Phosphitivorax. The sequence goes on from JAHDKO010000103.1 coordinate 8,700, forward strand.
TGGGCCCCGATGCCCTGGCAGGTATTGCCGCTGACTGCGGCTGCCGGTTCATCCTGGATCCTGATTCACACACGCTGGTTGGCAATGAAGGACACGAAACTCGATTCCCGGCAACGCCGGTACGACGCGAAGTGGCCGGAAGCGACCTTGCGCTCATCATCTACACCACCGGCAGCACGGGAAAACCTAAGGGCATCGTGCTTACCCATGCAAACGTCGTTTTCGCCATGTACTCCATCATCTCATACCTTGAGCTCGACTCCTCGGATGTTATTCTGTGCGTTTCGCCCTTGTCTTTCGACTACGGGCTGTATCAGGTGCTGTTCGCGCTGGCGGCGGACGCAAGGACGGTCCTCTACCATGATGTGGTACAGCCCTACAGATTGATAAAAGCCATAAACGACCATTCCATAACGGTCCTGCCGGTAGTTCCGCCTCTTGCATCAATGCTGGAGCGAATCTTAAGGGTAAGACCGGTGGAGCTGAAATCGCTCAGGAAGATAACGAACACGGGCGGCCATCTCAGCAACTCCATCATACTTGGTCTCGCAGAGCTCCTTCCCGGGGTGAACATCTATGCGATGTACGGGCTCACCGAATGTAAGCGCGCACTGTACCTGCCTCCCGAGGATATAAAGCGCAAACCCGGTTCGGTAGGAATCCCGATCCCCGGTCTTGCTGCGGGAATCTTTTCGAAAAAGGACGATCCCGCAGCCAGCGGGGACTCCATTGAGGATTATTTCGAACACGGCCCCAACGAGATCGGGGAGCTGTTCATGAGAGGGGCCACGATAATGCAGGAATACAATAATGGATCATCCGCAGGAGCCCGCATCGTCCAGGGGAAATACCGTGACGACATCTGGCTGGCTACGGGCGATTTATTCATGAGGGATGAAGAAGGCTATTACTACTTCAAGGGCCGCAGGAAAGAGCTCATCAAACAGGGCGCCTACTGCCTGTATCCCGCGGATATTGAAGAACGGATACATCAGTGCGAACACGTTCAGCAGGTCTCCATAATCGGAAAAACAGACGCCAACGGCCTCGAATATGCCGCCGCGTTTGTGAAGCTGAAGGATGACACGAAGGAGAACCGCACCTTGGTCAGTGCATGGATCGCACGCAGCCTGGGCACCGATTATGCCCCCAGGGAGATCCGGTTCGTGGATGAATTTCCGGTGGATGCAAACGGCAAGATAAACAAGAAGGCGCTCATGGAAGGCTCTTTCTTGCGTTCCGCATCCTGCTGAGGAGGCCTGCCTTGGAGCTGATGGAAAGAATAGAAAAAGCTATCGCCGAAAAAAAGGGGCGCTTCAAGACCCCGTGCTATCTCTATGACATCCGGACGGTGCTGGACAACTACAGGGATTTGAAAGAGCGGCTGGGCACCGCATTGATCCTGTCCGTAAAGGCGAATTCCAACTTCGAGCTGATCGATCGGATCCGGCATGTCGCAGACGGTATGGAAGCGGCATCGCTGAACGAACTGGAGATCATCCAGCACCCCAATACAGAGCTCTATATCAATTCTCCGGCCTATACGAGCCGTTTCATAAAGGCCGCCCTTGCAGTGAATGCCACCATTGTACTCGACAATCCCGCACAGCTCGCCATGATCGGGAATTCCAGCAGAAAACCCGGCATGAAGCCTCTGATGATACGGGTAAACAGCAGAGTTCTGGGTGATTTCATCGAGGTTTCGGGGTCCATTCCTGAAAATCATTTCGGCATGGACCTCACCGATATCCTTGAAGCAACAGACAAGATAAAAGCCATGGGCCTGCAGCTGGGCGGATTGCATATCTTTCACGGCTCGCATCAGTTCAAAAACATGTGCTTCAAAACGGTCCGGGCGGTTGCGGACCTCATACAGGCGGTTGAAGAACGGTATGCAGGAGAAATCTCGTTCGCGAACCTTGGAGGCGGATTCAGCGATGAATGGCGTGGCGACGACGTGGATTTTGCATCGTACCGGCAAGAGCTCGGCAGAATACCTGCCCGGATACGGATTGCTCACGAATCGGGCCGGGGCGTATTCGCCTCTGCCGGATTCTATGTCGTCGGCGTCATCGGCGTAAAATCCTTGGGCGGCCGTCCCTATGTGATCTGCGATGGGGGCATCAGCCACAACTTCCTTCTCGCCCAGACCGAACGTCCGTTCCAGAAGCACTATCGCCGCCCTCTTCTCTGGCGGGACGGGGGCTTCGTCGATACCTCCGCGAGCGGCGGTATCGGCCAGGGGGCAGTATGCGTGGGGCCTTCATGCTCCCGCGACGATATCTTTTCCATTCTACCGGAGGAAGGGCCCTGTCCCCGGGAAGGCGACCTCCTGGTGTTCACCGGTTGCGGAGCATACAACTTCAGTTACTCGGTCTCGAAATTCCTGTCGCTCCATCCCGCGGAGGAATATCTCGTTGTCTAGGTTCGAGCATCTTCATATCAACTACGCCCCGGTGAACGGGAGACACAACGCTCCTGCTCCAAACGTGTTGCACGGAGAGCGCGCATGAGCGGCTTTACCTTGCGTGCCATGTCGTTTCAGGAGTTCCGGTCCCCTTTCTGCGAACCGTGGCTGTCCATCGATGACACATTCGGTGCACTCGCGGGGTCCATCGGGCCGCAGATCGCGTCTGTGGGGGCTTCGATGCCCTGCAATGCCGAACCGGCAGGGCATATTCTCTGCTCCACTCTCATCAGGGAATGTTTTTCCTTTGACCACATCCCCTGGAGCCGTGTCAGGGACGGCCTGCACGAATATGCCGGAAGATTCACGCCGACAGTATTCGTCAATGCATACGAGTGTGCCTCATGGGGCTATATTCTGCGCTATTATTTCCTGAAGAATCCCGCTGCGCGTTGTGTGATGATAACCATAGCAGACGTCAACCTCTATAATTTTTCCCTCTGGGATGAAGAGCAGATCTGGGGCCGCTCCGGCTATGGATGCTGCACAATGCTGATCGAGAAGGCAGAGGAGACCTCTGCGGACCTGGTTACCGGGTTTTCGAGGGGCTCCAACATCATCATGGAGTTCGCCATTGCCATACGCAAGGCGGCACAGGAAGGCACAGACCGCATCGTTGCCCTGCCTTTCTTCCCGGCTAACGTGCGCGGAATCATGGACACGGTTTTGAAGGGCCGGAGACTGACCCGCAACGGTCATGCCCGGTGGGGACACTCCTTTGGCAGCGATCCGTGGATAGCGATCCTTGATTCTGTGGGAACCATGCCGGATATGCGGCGCGTGGAGAAATTCACAGCGTGTTCGCTGGCGTTCAACGGCTACTATTCCCTTCTGGATATCGACGTTCCTCCCGGCGCTCCGCTTGTCCTGGTTGGTCAGGCGCCGGCGGCCCGGATGGGAAAAGACGAGTACACGTTATCATAAAAACTGTTTTTTGATGAGGGGGAATGAAGTACTTCACCTACCATTTCGAGGGCAGGATTTCTCATCCGATCTACCAGGGGATCCTGGCGGACAAATTCATTTATAAGTTCCCATCGATCAATGGGAACGAAACCATATCCACGTTCTCGAGCATGAACGAGCACGACCTGACGGTGCTCTCGACGCTGACCTTTGAAAAAAACATCCCCGTACTGCTCAATCCCTCGCAGCACTACCGGCTCATGGGGCATTTCATCGAGGTGGTGGAAAGGGAGCTTCCTGCAGTCGAGATCATTCTCATGCGCCTGGTGGAGCCGGCCCTGGTGAGAATGGCGCCTGCGATGTTCATGGAGAAGGTGTTCGTCTGTCAGGATACAGCACCGGAGGTCGAGGACCTGCAAAGGCTCGGGAAGTCTTTCATCGTGTTCCGGGATTATATCAAGATCCATTCTTTTGTCGCCGGCAACAACACGGTGTATGTAGACCTCTATTCACCCGGAGAGTGGGCCCGAGAATTCGATGCAATACGGAGAGACCTCATTGAACTGGGGGTCGATGAGATTCAGAAGCCTGCAACCGGAGAGGCTTCAGACGGGAGGGATCAGAGACATGGAGCCTAGAAATGTCTACCGGGCCGATCTGCGGGAATTCCGGTACCTGCTGCTGGAAAAATTTGACACGGCACGGATGCTCCGGACCCTTGACCCTGAGACCGAGTTCACCCAGGACATAATCGAGAGCATTCTCAACGCAGCCTATGAATTCGCGACCGAGCGCCTCGGCCCCTACTATCAGCTCTCAGACAGGCAGGGGTGCTCCTTGAACGCTGACGGCACCGTCAGCGTTCCCACGGGGTTCCGTGAAGTATGGGAGGAATACCTCAACGCAGGGTGGGAAAGGATGAGCGCACCGAAAATCCATGGCGGGATCGGGGCACCCTATATCCTCGCCATAGCGGTGAGCGAGCTCTTCCTCGGGGCGAACCCGGCCCTCATGTCATATCACGGCTTCTGCCCGGCAACGTTTATCCTTCTGGAGCAGTACGGCGACAGCGGGTTGAAAAATCTGTTTTCGCGGAATCTGATCACCCAACGCTGGGCAGCGGCATTTTGCATGACGGAATCGGATGCCGGAACCGACGTGGGGAATATCCGTACATCCGCGGTCAGACGGGATGACGGTCTGTATCGAATAGAAGGAACGAAAACATTCATCACCGCAGGGATGCACGACCTCTCCGAGAACATCATCTACACGGTTCTTGCGCGCGTGGCAGGGGCTCCTCCCGGAACACGGGGCCTTTCGTGCTTTATCGTCCCGCGTTTCCTCCCCGACGGCAACGGCGGTGTAGCCGGAGACAATCATGTCCGCTGCCTGAATGTGGAGGAGAAGATGGGGCTGCACGGGTGCGCGACGACGCACCTGGCCTTCGGGGAGGGCGGGGAGACGGTCGGCTACCTTCTGGGCGGGAGGGAAAATATCGGTCTGCTCCATGTTCTCTCCATCATGAACCTTGCGCGCATGGCCACGGGTATCTACGCCGTGGGGCTGTCATCGAGCGCCTTTTTGAACGCCCTTGATTATGCGAAGCAGCGGATTCAGGGGGTCGACGACTTGAAGTCGCCGTTCGCGCCCGATGCCAGGAGGGTACCCATTGTCGAACACTACGACGTGCGCCGCATGCTCCTCGAGATGAAGAGCAAAGTCGAGGGCTGCCGGGCCATGATATTCAAGCTTGCATATCACTTGTCCATCTATCTTCATCTGCGGATGCGGCAAGACCCGGCCGACAAACCGGAAATCGCCCGCCAGGAGCAAATTATCGGCCTGCTGACCCCGCTCGTGAAGGCCTACTCGTCGGACCAGGCCTGGCGTGTGTGCGAGCTGGCGATACAGGTGCTGGGAGGGTATGGATATACGAAGGACTATCCTGTGGAGCAGTACGCCCGGGACGTCAAGATCCTTTCCATCTGGGAGGGAACCAATTACATCCAGGCACTGGATCTGTTCAGGATAAAACTGGCGCTGGGGGGAAACGAGAAGCTCTTCCGGCGATACTGCGACGAGATCGGGGGGTACCTGAACAAGGCGGCGGCCGGGGATACCGGGCTTCGCTCCGATTGCGCCCTTCTCGCAAAGGCCCTCGACCGGGTCGGCGAGTCGTTGAGCGTCATGCGGGGTTGGGCACGGCAAAAAAAGGCAGCCCTGACATACCCCGTGGTCACCAGCTTTCTGGAAATGATGGCAGAGGTCATGGTGGGGGCACTGCTCCTGGACGATGCACGGATTGCGGGCGAGAAACTATCGGGCGCGGAAACCGGTGTGGACCGTGACTTTTATCAGGGGAAAATCATGTCCGCCAGGTTTTTTATCAGAAACATCGTTCCCCATGTATCGGCCCGTGCCGAGGTGATTGCATCGCAGGATGATACGTGCATCCAGACGACGCCTGACATGCTGGGGCGATCAGTATGAACGGAAACCTCAAACAGGAAAGGGCTGCCTACAGCGTCTCCATGAAGCATTTTCCGGTACGAGACGGCGCCAGGATAGCCTGCCATGTGTTCGAGCCCAAGGGCGATTCCCGTGCAGTGCTTGTTTTCCTCCACGGCGCAGCGCTCAACAGCCGGCTGTACGCGCCTATCGGTGTTCGCCTGTCGTCGATTTTCAGCATACGGGCGGTATTCATCGATATGAGAGGACATGGAGAATCGGAAGGAAGACGGGGGCACGTTGCATACAGTGGACAGCTCGAGGATGATCTGCATGATATCCTGAGTCTTCTGAGGCTCGAATCGCCCGGACTCCCTCTGTTTCTCGGAGCCCACTGCATAGGATCTTCGGTGATTGTGCGCTATGCAGGGTTGAAAGAGGTGATACCGCCTGAAGGTTACGTGTTCGTTTCCTCTCTCCTGATCGAGAGCCCGCTTCCCGGGATGAACGGCAAACAGAAGAAGGAGGTTTATGCCGGTGCTCACGACGTTGTGAGCAAGTTTCACTTGAAGAGGCTCATTCTGCTTGATTATCTGAACCGTTTAGGGCTCACCGCATTCAACAGCCTTCCCATTGTGCACTTCCGTTTCCCGCAGGATATCGAAAGGAGAGCACAGAACAAGGTGGAATCATACAGCTACACCATGATCAGACAAATGGATTTCCAGAGATATTATTACGGGTTCGGTTCTCTAGACAAGCCGCTTATCATGATGATCGGGCAGGAAGACGAAATGGTCCCGGCTGAAGATCTCAAGCGTGTTTTTGATCGATACGTGCCCACGGGCATCGATAAAACCTTCAAGTTTCTACCTGGATGCGGCCATTTCAATGTTGTCTGGGGTGCAGGCAGGGAAATCGGGCAGTGGATTACGACAAGACTTGGGGACCTCACATGCTGAGGGAACAGGCATATGTTCTGATACGACATGGCGGCAAGGCTATGGATGGCCGGCAGGAATTGTCCCATCACGAGGTGGCGCAGGCACCATGATTCCTCGCGGGGTATTTGAATATTCATTAAAAAGGAGGCTACATCATGCTTACGGAAGAGTACGAAAATCATGAACAAATGCTGGAGCAGATGATCAGTGAGGTGAAACGGATTCTGGGGAAAGAGGATGTCACTCCCGATTCCACATTCAGCGAACTGGGGATCGATTCCCTGAATATCGTCGAACTGATCCTTGCGTGCGAGTACATCTATCCCAACGTTCAAAACCCTGAGGCACTCCAGATCAATGAATACACCTCTCTGAAAGAACTGCATGAGCAGCTTCTCGATCTATCGATCTGAGTGTTCCGGAACAGGCGGTAAAGGGTGAAGCGGGTTGATTGGTTCTTATGGGAGGCATGCAATGAAAAAAGACGGTTTTCGCATTGATCGGGTGGATACGAAACAAACAGCCAGAATCGCCGCAATGCTGAACAGGGGCTGGCTGCAGACCTATGGCAAGAATTCCATCATGTTTACAGAGGATTTTCTCCGCGATGTTTTTCATCCGCTTTTTTTTGAGGAACATCTTTCCGCAGGAATATACGATGCCGGCGGAGAGATATGCGGTATGAGCTGCGCCTTCAAGGTTCCGGTCTATTACCGGAAACTCGGGCGTACATACGAGAGCGTGTACGGTTCCCTTGTGGTGATAGACGAGCAATACCGGAACTCCGGGCTGGTGTGGGAACTGGTGAAGCCCATGCTGGAGCTCAAGCGTTTCGGCTACATCCAGTATGTCGGACTGGCAATGCCGAAGGCCGTTCCCACGTTCATGTCTTCATCGGACAGCATGAACGCGTTTCTGGAAACGATCAACTTCCACTACGCTCCTGCGTCCAGTTTCTTTGTGAGAATTCTCGTAAACAGCGTCTTTGAGAACGTCTCGATCGACGAAAACATGCTTTCCGGTCTGGAAATCGGTCCTGTGGAGGAAAACCGTTTCAGTGAATATATCGATTTCCTGAACCGGAAAAAACTCGAGGTGGACGCCTTTTCCGACTTCCCCGAGGATGTCTGGCGCCACATGTTCTTCGGCATGAGGAAAAAAAGGGCATGGCACTGTTACCGCGATGGCGAACTGATCGCTGTGCTTTTCGTCAATGTGCACCGAACCATGGCAAGCGAGGTCCCGAACGGGTATATCGAGATTTATGCACAGGATGCCCTGGATGGAGAGGTCTTTTCCTCGCTGACCTATAAGTTTATAAAAATGCTCAGGGATTCCCTCGGGATGAACGGTGTCCTTATCCAGAACCCCACTTTCTATAACGACACATTCTTGTCTCAATTGAAGACACTGGGATTCGGCCAGACACAGACAAAGCACACCTTCCACATATTCTCGGTTCGCGACAAGCACCTCAGCCCCATGACGGAAGCCGCCTCCTGGATCTTCCCGGTCTTCTAGGAGATTAGAAGATGATAGACCACACCGGCAGAATAGTTATTGAATTGATCGAATCGTGCGGCACGGTCGGAAGCAAGCTCAGGGAGATCGTGGAGAAAGCGTGCGTGCGCACCCTTGATTCCAGGATGATCATAGAGGGCGAGCTCCGTGACCGCGACGGGAAGAGGGATGCCGCCGCTGCGAAAGGATACCCGATCGGCGAGATCCCCGACAGCGGCGAGATCGAATCAATCATCGAAGGAACGAGAAGAGAGGGGATCGGACCGCACTTCAACTCCCTGATCACCTATTTCTGGGTCATCATCGCCATGACCTCCACTGCGGAGAAGCAGAAGGTCGAAGAACTGCTCGGCCTGATCAGGAGAGGTCTCAAGGGCTGCTTTCTCATGACCGACCGCGGCGGCCCCTCTATGAATACCTGGATTTCCCAGACCATTGTGAAGGACGATGACCATCTTCTGACCATTGACAAACTTCATGGCATGAATGCTGTCCAGTGTGATTGTGCCATCGTCGTCGTTCGGAATCCCGGGTCTTTTCTGCCCGCGGTCTATGGACTGAAGCCGGAGAAATATGCCGGACTGGAAAAACACGCAGCAGGGGACGCGTGGTTTGACGGCCATGTCCAGTTGGGCAACGTCAAAGGGAAAGTGACGCTCTCGAGCAATGAAAAGCTCATCGGTGGAGGTTTCGCACCTGTTGCGAAACAGCTGTCCATATGCCGCCCCCGGCTCGTCAGGGTGGCACTGTCACACCTCCAGTGGCTGACCGGGTGCGGGCGCCTGCGATTGTCCGGTTTTCACCAGCAAGCACTGGCAGACATTACGGCTCTGGCAGAAGCCCAGATGAGGTTCGATGTCATATCGCCCTATACACTCGACCGTGTCCATGCCCTGAAGTTTTCCTTCAATGAGCTTCTCCTCGATATCGTGCTCAGCGGCGCGGTGAGTGATCTGCCGGACCGGAGAGACCTCTTGGGGCTCACCAAGATGGAAGGGAGCTCATACCGTTGTTTTCTCGAGATCATGGCAAGAAGGATGGTGAGAAAATGACAGGTTGCCGGCTCGGCAATGGGGGATCCTTTATAGCGGGCAAGGACGTGCCCATTGGTATAACGGGTCGATGAATGCACTGCAGTGGTTCACGGCCGATGATCTTGCCTGACGTGAGGGAATGGGATGGAAAACAGAGATATCCAGAAACTGTCAATTGAGAGAAAAGAACAGGGGGGAAGGATACGGCGGCCCAGGTCCTCTCTCGCCACAGTCATTGTCGCAGCCGGGGTTGTCGCTTTACTCGCCGTTGCCTGGTCTTTTCTTTCGAGAGGGGTGGCTGTATCCGTCGCCACCGTCAGCGAGATCTATCCGTCACAGCTCCTGGCCAATCTGAGCGCGAGCGGCTACGTGGTTGCGCAGAGAAAGGCCGATGTGGCAACCAAGATTACCAGCCAGCTCGTATCCCTCATGGTCCAGGAGGGAAGCGTGGTGAAACAGGGGCAGGTCCTGGCCAGGCTCGAAAGTGATGACGCAAAGGCCATTGCGGACAGGAGCCGGGCCGATCTCACACTTGCCCAGGCCCGGTTGCAGGAGGCCGAGGCGAATCTGAACAACGCCTCGTGGGACTTTGAGCGCATGAAGAACCTGGTGAAGACAGGGGCTGTCTCAAAATCCGAGTTCGACACGGCCCAAACGCGTTATCTCGCAGCCAAGGCATCGCTCGGGGCGGCCCGGGCATCGGTGAGATCGAGCCGCGCTGCGCTTGCGAGCGCAGAGGTGGCTCTTTCGTACACAGAGATCAAAGCACCGTTCGATGCAGTGGTCCTGACCAAGAGTGCAGACGTGGGGGACATTATCACCCCGATGGGCGCTGCCGCCAATGCAAAGGCTGCGGTTGTCACCATTGCAGACCTCTCATCGCTCCAGGTGGAGACGGATGTGGCTGAATCGAATATCGGCATGGTCCGTGCCGGCCAGCCATGCGACATCGTCCTCGATGCGCTGCCGGGCGAGCGCTTCCAGGGGGTTGTGGATACCATCGTCCCCACGGTCGACCGAACCAAGGCAACCGTGCTCGTGAAGGTCAGGTTTACTGACCAGGACCCCCGCATACTGCCCGAGATGAGCGCCAAGGTCGGATTCCTCTCCAGACCCTTGACCAGGGAAGAGACAACGGCCCGTGTTATGGTGGACAGTGCCGTGGTGGCGGGTTCTGCAGACTCACCTGCGGTCTTTGTCGTCCGGGACGGCAGGGCCGTGAAACAGAACGTGCGTACGGGCGACACGTATGGAGACATGGTGGAGGTGCTCCAGGGCGTCATACCGGGTGATACAGTGGTTCTGAATCCCCCGGAGAACCTGCGGGACGGGTCGAGGATCGAGACCTCCGGGGAGTAGCCATGGAAAGCCCCTCCAATATCGTTGAAATCCGGCGCGTGTCCAAGTGCTATCACCGGGGCGACCTTGTCGTTCCCGTGCTCACGGACATCACCTTCGATATCGCCAGAGGAGAATTCCTCGCCATCATGGGCCCCTCGGGCTCCGGCAAGAGCACGCTGCTCAATCTCATGGCCGGGATCGACCGTCTGGACACCGGGTCTATCCTCGTGGACGACACCGATATCACCACCCTTTCGGAAACCGAGCTTGCAAGCTGGCGCTCCAGCAGCGTGGGCTTCATCTTTCAATTCTACAACCTCATCCCTGTGCTCACGGCCTTCGAGAATGTGGAGCTGCCGCTGCATCTCACCGGGCTTTCAAAAAAGGAGAGGAGGGAGCACGTGGAGGCGGCGCTTCGCATGGTGAGCCTTACTGAGCGGATGGATCACTCTCCCTCCCAGCTCTCGGGCGGTGAACAGCAGCGGGTCGCCATAGCGCGGGCCATCGTGACCGACCCGCTGATCCTGGTTGCGGACGAGCCTACCGGGGACCTGGACCGCAAGTCGGCAGCGGATGTGCTCGACCTCATGGAACGGCTCAACCGGGAGCTGAACAAGACCATCATCATGGTGACGCACGATCCTCATGCAGCCGGGAGGGCTCACCTCATCCGTCATCTGGAAAAGGGTGAATTCATTCCATGATCATTCTCAAGATGATCCTGAAGAATGCCTTCAGACGAAAAGTGAGGACAGGGCTTACCGTGCTCGCTTTCGCGATCGCAATCCTTGCGTTCGGACTGCTGCGTACCGTCATCAGCGCGTGGTATACCGGGGTCGAGGCCTCGTCGGCCAGCAGGCTCGTTGTCCGGAACGCCGTCTCCCTGATCTTTCCGTTGCCGCTGTCTTATTATGATAAGATACGTCACACCGACGGTGTCTCGACGGCATCCTACGGCAACTGGTTCGGCGGTGTCTATATCAGTGAAAAGAACTTTTTTGCAAACTATGCGGTGCAGCCGAACACCTATCTGAAGCTCTATCCCGAGTTTGTCCTGCCTGAAGATCAGAAGGACGATTTCCTGAGAGACCGGCGGGGTTTCGTCGCGGGGAGAAAACTGGCCGAGCGCTTCGGGTGGGAGATCGGCGACATCGTGACATTGAAAGGAACGATCTTCCCGGGCAGCTGGGACTTCCAGCTCAAGGGCATCTACCAAGGACGAACGGGCAGTGCGGACGAGACCCTTTTTCTCTTCAACTGGGAGTATCTCGATGAAACCCTGAAACAAATCGCCCCCTCCCGCTCCGGCCAGGTGGGATTTTATCTGGTCGGAGTACAGGACCCGAACCGGTCGGCGGATGTGGCGCGGGAAATCGACACCATGTTCAGGAACTCGCTTGCAGAGACCTTCACAGAGACCGAGGCGGCATTCATCATGGGTTTCATCTCCATGGGCCAGGCTATCATCCAGGTCATAAACATTGTCTCGATCGTGGTCATTGTCATTATACTCACCGTGGTGGCCAACACCATGGCCATGACCACGCGGGAAAGGATCGGGGAATATGCCGTGCTCAAAACCCTTGGCTATACCGGCTCCCACACCTTCGCCCTGATCGTTGGAGAAGCCCTGGTGATCACCTCCATCGGGTCTATTCTCGGAATTGTACTCACCTATCCGGCCGCTGCAGGATTCAAGCAGGGGCTCAGCGCCTTTTTCCCCACCTTCAACGTCGATCCCTCCACCATCGTTTACGACCTCGGCATCGCAGTCCTGGTCGGATCTGCCGCGTCTTTCATACCGGCCATACAGGCCGTTCGCATCCGCATAGCGGACGGCCTGCGGAGGATAGGCTAGATGGCCGTACCTCTGTCATACAGCTTCCGCAGTCTCTGGGCGAGACGCCTCACCACCTTCCTCACCGCCTCCGGCATGGCGCTCGTGGTGTTTGTCTTTGCCACGGTGCTCATGCTCGCCGCCGGCCTGCAGAAGACCCTGGTGCAGACCGGATCGTACCGCAACGTGATCGTATTGCGGCAGGGGGCCACCAGCGAGGTGGACAGCGGCATCGAACGCGGGAAGGCTGCGGTGGTAGAGACCCTGCCCGGGATCGCTGTCGATCAAAGCGGCGAGACTGTACTGGCAAAGGAGGTCGTGGTTCTGATCACACTGCCGAAAAAAGCGGGAGGCACGTCCAATGTCATCATCAGGGGCATCGGAAAGAGGTCGTTCGCCTTACGGCCCCAGGTAAAGCTCATTCAGGGACGCATGCCCAGGTTCGGAACTCCCGAGGTGGCCGTCGGCTCCAGCCTGGTGAAGAGATTCAAGGGACTCACCCTGGGAAGCACCATCTCAGACAGTGTCAGGAACTGGAGGATCGTGGGCATTATGGATGCGGGCAACACAGCATTCAGCTCCGAGATATGGGGGGATGCCGAGCAGGTCATGCAGGGCTTCAGGCGGCCGGTGTATTCGGTCGTGATCTTCAGGATGCGCGATTCCGCAGCACTGGATGCGATGAAATCCCTGATCGAGGACGACCCGCGCCTCACCCTGCAGGCCAAGAGAGAAACCGCATTCTATCTCGATCAGTCCGAGATGATGGCCAAGTTCCTGACCATCCTCGGCATCAGCCTTACAATCATTTTCTCGCTGGGCGCCGTCATCGGTGCGATGATCACCATGCACTCTGCAGTAGCAAACCGCGTCCGCGAGATCGGCACACTGCGTGCCCTGGGCTTCCAGAGGCGCGGGATACTCATGAGCTTCCTCGCGGAGTCGGTCTTTCTCGGGCTTATCGGTGGATGCATGGGCATTTTCTTCGCCTCGTTCATGCAGCTCATCACCATCTCGACCGTGAACTTTCAATCACTCGCAGAGCTGGCCTTCAAGTTCACCCTGACACCTTCCGTCTTCTTCAAATCCCTGGCCTTTGCCCTTATAATGGGGCTCATCGGCGGGGTTCTGCCCGCCTTCAGGGCATCACGCCTGAATATCGTCGACTCTCTGCGGACGAGCTGAGCTATCCCTTCAAGAACAAGGCTGCATTTACCATTGATCAGTGCACTGCCGGAATCCGGTTGCTTCCCTTGTGTGTTTTGTGTAAAAAAGTATGTTGTTTCATGCACGGAATGGTATGTATTGTTTCGGGGGTTTCGCAAGGATCATCGGGCAGACAGAGCTGAGCGGATCTTTTTATAAGAGATGATCACGGTTAAAACCCTGATAAGGTAATGGAGAGTCGGATGACGAAACCGGAAACCATAGACCGTCATCAGTGCCACGGCAAAGACAAGGAAGAGAAGTATAAGGACCAGACCGCCTTGGACTACTGGTGGGGCTTGCGGGAGCTGGCCGCGGATTTCGACATCAACAATTACGAGACGTCATCCGGCGGCGAGCTTCCTCAAAAGCTGCAGGATGAAATCGCCTACATCCAGCTCCTTCACTATACGGTGGAGGTCAAACTTGCCGGCGCATTCTACCAGATCGAGCAGATGGAAAGGCTGTTCGGCTCACCGCTCGGAGAGGGGTCAAGCCTTGATCTTCGCGTGTTCGAGGCAAAAGAGGCCTTTGATGCGGTCAATGAAGACATGTATCAGGCATGCTGCGCGATCGCGAACCAGATCTTTAAGTTGCTGAACCGGCAGCATTTTACGCCGATCAAGGTCGACCAGAGAAAGCCCCTTGCCATGAGTCCATCCGAGTTGAGATACTGGCTGAAGATGAACAGGCATCCAAGATTCAAATCATTCAGCAATATGCTCAATGACTGCGACAACCAGCTCGATATCAGGCATCACGCGACGCACTATGGAGCGGTCCCTGTCTATGCCAATGCGCAGACCGGGGTGCTGTATCTCCAGAAGCACTTCGGAATCGGCGACATGCTCACCAAGTACGATATCGTGCGGCACATGAAATCGGGCGGAAAGATGGAGACCCTGGTGGAGGCATCCAGACCGCGGTTGAAAAATCTCTGCTTCCACATCAACAAGATCTACAAGCACCTCTATTCAAACAATATCCTCGAGAGTTATATGGAAGACAACAATTTGAGGTTCAAAGACACCTACAAGCCCTATTGGTTGCAGAAGTAGGAGATTCATTCTCCATCGTGTGCTCGCATCAACTCCCTTGGGAAAAGACGGCAGCCGAGGATGCCCGTCCTGGCAAGCCGGTACCTCAGAGCGGTGTACAGGCAGCCGAGGCCGTATTCCATGCTCCGGGCAAAATTTATGGACGACGCCTCCGGTGAATAGCTCGTTGGGCAGCTTACCTCTGATATGGTGTACCCGAGCCAGATTATCTGCAGGAGCATCTGGTTGTCGAATATGAAATCATCAGAGTCCCTGTCCAGGGGAACCTGTTCCAGCAGCCTCCGGGAAAATGCCCGGTACCCCGTGTGATACTCGGAAAGCTTGGCGCCCGTGAGAACATTCTCCACCAGGGTCAGAAAACGGTTTGAGACGTACCTCCACAGCGGCATCCCCCCTTTCAGGGCATACCCTCCCAGAATCCTCGACCCCAGCACGCAGTCATAAAGACCGCACCCGATCATCGATGCCATTGCCGGAATGAGCTTCGGCGTATACTGGTAATCGGGGTGGACCATGATGACAATGTCCCCGCCCTCGTCGAGGGCAAGCCGGTAGCAGGTCTTCTGGTTGCCTCCATATCCCCGGTTGTTCTCGTGCCTGTGGACGAGCGTATGAGGCAGGGTTTTGGCTATGGCGATCGTATCGTCGTTACTCGCATCGTCCACGACGATGACCAGATCTACAATCCCGTGAGACATGACGCCCTCATATGTCATGCGGAGCGTCCGCTCGGCCTCGTATGCAGGCATAACGACTATCACCCTCTTATCGTTGTACATTTCCGCGCCCTCTGATGATAAATTTCATTCTTCAATCATATCAGTGACCGGGTATCGGTGACGAACAACCCCGATACCGGGGTGTTTTCCCGTGTGCTCACCGGCCCTGCAAAACTGCCCAAACTGAGGCAGCACGGCTGGATCGGGAATATATTCCTGTCTTATACCCCTGATGCATCCCCCGCTAATGAGCGGGAATCCGCTCCCGCGACATGAGATCCCTGAAGGCGTCCGTGGCCCGGACATCCTCCAGATCCTGGTCGATCAGGATAAAACCCCAGTTGCGAAATCCTTTTTCAACGGACTTTCCCAGCCAGTCCACGGCCTGGTCAATCTTATGCTCTCTAGCGTAGATGCAGGCGATATTATAGTAGACATCCGGATTATCAGGCTTTATTTCCTTCATTCTGAACAATGAATCAAGGGCCTTGGTATTTTCATTGTTTGTCGAATACAATAACGTCAGCTTAGAGAGTGAATCGAAATCGTTTGGATTTCCCTGCAGCTTCTGCTCCAGCGCCGCGATATTTGCATTCCTCTTTTCCCGGTATTCCAAGGCGGCATCCAGATGATTGCGAATCCGGGGGTTATCGGGCTGAATCCGCGAAGCCTCCTGAAAATGCCCGATTGCATCATCGACCCTTCCCTTGTTCATCATGATCACGCCAAGGGCGCTATGAGACCCGGCGTCCGCGGGATCGATGTTCAGTCCCGCAGTGAGATATTCTATTGCCTTGTTCATTTCGCCCTTTTTGGCGAACAGGACTCCCAGACTGTAATGCACCCCTGCGTGCCTGTCGTCCAGATTCAGTATCGAGAGAAACTCCTCGATCGCTTCATCCGTTCTTTCCTGTTCCGCATAGACGCACCCCAGTGCATAGCGGGCCTGAACGTCATCCGGACTATACCCTGCGGCTTGCGAGTAATAGCGTATCGCGGCATCTGCGTCTCCATGTTCATGATGGATCCTGCCCAGATTCTTCAGGACCATCACGTCGTTCGGGTTGACGGCAACCGCCTGCTCGAAATGATATATCGCATCTCTTACCCTGCCCTGTTCGCCATATGCCTTCCCCAGATTCGCGTGCGCGACGAAATTGCCCGGGTTCACGCGGACACCATGGGAAAAGAGTGTCACGTCATTCTTCCAATACCCGGTCTGCTTCCAAGTCATTCCTGCAAATAATACCAGGAGAATCACAGCACATGCCGGAAGAAAGGTTTTGGCACTGCGGAGCCTGCGCAGGCAATCGGGAACACCCCAGGCAACGATCACATACAGCCCGATAAGCGGGACATATGCCCATCTCTCGGCAATGGCCGGCCACAAGCCTACCTGCACGATTCCCAGGACCGGCACCAGGGTCCCGAGAAACCACAACCACCCGATCAGAACATACGGGGCCCGGATGGAAAGCCTGATCGCCCAGACCGTTATCAGAAGAACAAAGCCCAAGGAACCGAGAACCGCCCAAAGGGCAACCGCATCGGGATACGGGTAAAAAAAGGTGAGGTTCACCGGAACCAGTGATTTGAGCATATAGGCGCTGTAGGATGTTATCGCGTTTTGTAACCGGAGCCCCATGGGAGACAGGGCCGAGTCGGCAACGACTCCCCCGTGCTGCAGGGATGTCATGGAAAACAGGACCGACAGACCGGAGAGGGCGAACAGGGGCAGCTTTTCAATGATCAGCCGCGTGAATGAAACCCCCTGATAGAGGAAGAGAGACATGGCCCGGTTATCTTTCCCCCCTCTCTTCTTGTTCACGGTCAACGAGAAGCGCTTGAGGGGCCAGTAATCCATCAGAAGCAGGACAAAGGGCAAGGTGACGAGCATGGGTTTGGCGAGCAGCCCGAGTATGAACATCGCAATAACCGGGAAATACCGCGCAACTCCCGGGCGCAGGACATAGTACCCATACGCCAGCATGGCGAGCATCCAGAAGGATGTGCTGAGAAGGTTTTTTCTTTCGGCGGCCCACGCTACGGAATCGACATTGATCGGGTGCAGGGCGAACAGGGCGGCGACAAAGAGGCTTTTGCCCGCAGCACCGGTCATCTTGTGCACGAGCAGAAACAGGAGAAAGACATTGAGCACATGGAAAAGCACGTTCATCAGGTGATGCATGCCGGAATCCAGGCCGAAAAGCTCACAATCCATCATATGCGAGAGCCAGGTCAGGGGATGCCAGTGGAAGGCCTCCCCGCCTCCGATGTTGAAGGCCCACAGCAGACCATCCCGGGAAAAGCCGTCTCTGACCAGTGCGTTTTCGGTTATATAGACATCGTCGTCAAAATGGACGAATTCATGGCCGCTTACCTGCCAATATACTGCCAGCGTAAAGAACAGGAGCAGGATGACAAAAAGACTGCGGTGCCGGGAGAAGACCGTCTCGTTGTTTTCGACCGTCCCGGACACAGTTTGGCCTTGATGCCGCTTATCTGTCATTGCCCCACAAAACCGCCCTTCTTTTTTGTTTCTGAGCAAACGATATCTCTCCTCTTTCCAAAAGTGCTCTGAATGTAAGGAATAACAAGCTTAAATGAATTTGATCCTCTTCATCGCAAACAGGGTCATTCTCAGCAGGAGCCACCCGTGCCTCCACCGGTCGATATTGGTGGAACCGTACTTCCGCTCCGCATACCGGATAGGCATCTCCACGATCTTCATGTTCTGCTTCGCGGCTCCGAAAAGCAGGTCGAAATCGCCGAAGGGATCGAAATCGCCGAAATACGCCCTGTTCTGTGATATCTTTTCATAGCTCTTCTTGTCGAGCACCTTGGTACCGCACAGGGTGTCCTTGATCGGCTGGCCCAGGATCCAGGAGAATGCAAGGGAGAAAAACTTGTTTCCCACGAGGTTCAGGTATCTCATGGCCTGTTTCTCCATGGGGTAGACGAGCCTTACGCCGTTGATGAACTCACCCTCCCCTGACACTATGGCCTCGTAAAAGCGCGGCAGGTCTTCCGGAGGCACGGTCATATCGGCATCAAGGATCATGAGGATCTCGCCGGAGGCCTCCCTGAATCCGAGCCTGACCGCATCGCCTTTGCCCACACCGGTCTGGCGAAAGAGCTTGCACTGCCTTTCCGGACAGGAGGCAACTGCCCTCTCGATGGCCTCATAGGTGTTGTCCCGGGAATTGCCCTCCACGAAGATCATCTCCGTGCCCCCTCCCATTTCAGGGGTTCTTGCCAAAATCTCCTCGATATTACCGGCCTCGTTCCGAGCCGGAATGACGACCGACACCACGGGCTCTTTCCCTCTCCTCTTCTCGGGCCGGGGCCTGGCCACGATAAAATTCGTCAATGCAAAATAATGGAAGGGAAAGATCCTCACAAGGACCCGGTTCAGCACGTCACCGAACCACGGAACCCTCAAAGGGCAAAGCACCTCGGGCCAGCTCCGGATTACCTCGAACCCGGCAAGGCCCATTAAATTCGCCACATCTTCCACCGTGAGCCAGTTCTGAGGAAGGAGTGGCGTCGCCAGGTCGGCCTTCTGGGCCAGCTTCAGGGGAAGCTCCCAGAGGTGGCTGAAAAGATTGATGACAATCCTTGTCTCGGGCTTGGAGAGCAATTTCACCCTCTGGAAAACAGCCTGAACATCCCAGAGATCGTTCACAACGTCAGACAATATGATCGTATCGAATGATTCGTCCAGATCGAGGTCATGGATATCGCCGGTAATGAATCTCAGCCCGGGATGATTCTTCTCGGCACGCCGTATCATTTCCTCGGAAAAATCAATACCCACCCCTATCTCGGGCTCGACCGAAGCGAGCAGATCTCCCGTTCCGCATCCGATCTCGAGAACACGTTGTCCGGCAGGGACCAGATACCGGTACACCTCGCCGATCCTCTCGTGGTAATAGCCCCCGCGGGAAACCCAGTGATCGCTTTTTCTCCCGATAGAATCCCAGTGCTCTCTTCTGGCCTTCTGGTACCGTAAGAATGCCTGCTCATTACGCCTGAATCTCAGGACCGAATCCATACCTCCTCCCCGTCATCGACGGGCATGCGCCCGATACCACTCATACGTCTCCGCTATTCCCTGCTTAAGGGAGGTCCCTGCCTTCCACCCCATGGCATGTATCCGGGACACATCCAGCAGCTTCCTCTCCATCCCGTCCGGTTTCGACGTGTCCCAGCAAATCTCTCCGCCATACCCCGCAATCCTGGCAACGAGCTCGGCAAGTTCTTTGATCGAGATGTCGCATCCGGTCCCGATGTTCACGAACTCACCGATATCCCGCGCGTGATAGTGCTGCATGATATGCACGCACGCATCTGCGAGATCATTCGCATAGAGAAACTCGCGCAGAGGCTTGCCAGTGCCCCAGAGTGTTACGTCTGGTGCAGCACTCACCTTTGCCTCGTGAAACCGGCGCACCAGTGCGGGAAGTACGTGAGAGGTCTCCAGATCGAAATTGTCGTTCGGTCCGTAGAGGTTTGTCGGCATGACGGAAACAAAATCTTTGCCGTACTGCTCGTTATAATACCGGCACAACTTTATGGCCGCGATCTTTGCAACGGCATAGGCCTCGTTCGTGGGCTCCAGCTCGCCGGTCAGGAGATACTCCTCTTTCAAAGGCTGAGGAGCGCTTCTGGGATAGATACAGGAAGATCCGAGGTTGAGCAGCTTCTTCACACCGAACCGGAAGCTCGAGTGGATCACATTGGCTGAGATCATAATATTTTCGTAAATGAAGTCTGCAGGATACGTGCTGTTGGCCATGATCCCGCCGACTTTCGCGGCACAGAGAAACACGTACTCGGGCGATTCCCGTTCAAAAAAGTCCTCGACATCCGCCTGTCTCGTGAGGTCGAGCTCGGCGTGGGTCCGGAGGACAAGATTGCGATAGCCCCGGTTCTTCAGACCGGTCGTGATCGCAGAACCTACCAACCCCCCATGGCCTGCCACAAATATCTTTGCGTCCTCATTCATGCCGGTTCATCACGGTGTATCCGCTGTCTATGCACAACAGGTCTCTTCTGGTCTCTTCCAGATCGTGTTCGATCATCTCGGCGATCATATCTTCAAAGGATATCTTCGCCTCCCATCCGAGCTTCCTTTTCGCCTTTTCAGGATTGCCCAGGAGCGTGTCCACCTCGGTGGCCCGGAAATACCTCGGGTCGATCATGACAACGGTGTCGCCCGGTTTTATCTTCACGACCACGTCGTTCACCTGCCTGATACGGCTGGCGACCCCTTTTTCATCGATACCCTCGCCCTGCCATTCCAGATCGATTCCCACCCGTTCAAAGGCAAGCGAGCAGAGGTCCCTGACAGAATACTGCTTTCCGGTTGCTATCACGTAGTCGTCCGGCTCGTCCTGCTGCAGGATGAGCCACTGGGCGACAACGTAATCCCTCGCATGCCCCCAGTCTCTCCTGGCATCGAGATTGCCGATGTAGACCCTTTCCTGGAGGCCGAGCGCCACCCTGCACGCGGCCCTGGTCACCTTTCTCGTGATGAAGGTCTCGCCGCGGACAGGCGACTCGTGGTTGAACAGGATACCGTTGCATGCAAACATTCCGTACGCCTCGCGGTAATTAACGGCAATCCAGTAGGCATAGAGCTTGGCGACCCCGTAGGGGCTTCTCGGATAAAACGGCGTTTCCTCATCCTGGGGAACCTTGCTCACCTTGCCGAAGAGCTCGCTCGTCGATGCCTGGTAGAACCTTACCTTTTCCGTCATGTTGAGGATCCTCAGTGCCTCGAGAATCCTCAATGTCCCGAGGGCATCCGACTGGGCGGTATACTCGGGTGTCTCGAACGATACCTGGACATGGCTCTGCGCACCCAGATTGTATATCTCGTCCGGCTCGACATCCTGGATGATTCGAATGATGTTCGTGGCATCGGTCAGGTCCCCGTAGTGCATGAAGAATCGCACGTCCTTTTCATGAGGGTCCTGGTAGAGATGATCCACCCGGTAGGTGTTGAAGCTTGACGACCGTCTCTTGATGCCATGGACCGTATACCCCTTATCCAGAAGAAGATCGGCAAGGTAAGCGCCATCCTGGCCTGTGATTCCTGTAATAAGTGCCTTTTTCATCAATCGATCCTCTTAAAAAAACACCTGAAACCTCTTGCCCCTTGTTCCATGGATAATTCTCCAAGCATTGTATCCGTGTCAGCGATTTCCACAAAGGCAAAAATCCCTTAACCAGCGTCTTTGCCTCCTGGATTCGGAGCTCTTGCCTGTGCGATGCGGCCAAGATCTTCCTTTCGCATAATCTCTCGAAAAACAAGCAAATTTATATAATATTACCATCATCGGGCAACTTTGTCATTTTAAAAAGTTTTTGCACGAAATGCCTGTCGCCCTTTACAGCGGCCCCAAAAGCTTTCCGTGTTGACAATGGTTGCACTCATCACCTAAAGGTTAAGGTCGTGTTCTGGCGGATGATAGTGATATTTCCCCGATAATAAACAGCTTATGGCGGAGAAGCTGGGGATGAACACTTCCCGTGAAATGATTGTAGAATACGGTGTTCATGGAACTCGGCCAATACATCGAGGGAATACCCTCGTATGAGTCTGGATAATGGATGATATCATTCAATAGAAAAACATGGCTATCTCTTGGCACGGGCCTGGTTTTCTCCGTGCTTGCCCTATACTTCACCTTTGTGAATATTCCCTTGGGTGACCTTGTCGATTATCTGAAGAAGATCAATTACTGGTGGATCATTCCCTCTCTGCTCATCGCCATATTCAGTTATATACTTCGGATCTGGCGGTGGCAGATCATCCTGTATCCCGTAAAAAGATCAGGGTTCAAAAGCGCGTTTCATCCCCTTGTCATAGGATTCATGCTCAACTGCATCCTTCCCGGACGGATCGGAGAGATAGCCAGGCCTGTCATCTATTATAAACGGGAGCATGTGGCCTTCTCAAAGGTGCTCGGCACGGTGGGCATCGAGAGGATCCTCGACGCCCTGTGCCTTCTCGGATTCTTCATCTATATCATGGCGGGCATCACCATCGATCCGTCCATAAACATAACCTTTGCAGGCTACCAGATCACGCCTGCCGTTCTCGACATGCTCTGGAGGGTTACGCTCAAATTCAGTATTGTTCTGGTCGGGCTCATTATCCTGGTGTGCTTTTCCCGGACGCGCGCCCTGCTCAACAAAACCATTATGTGGTTGCCGGATATCCTGATCTTTTTGAAAAAATCCTCCCGGGAAAAGATCAGGGAACGTCTCTGCATAAAGATCACCGGTTTCCTGGATCATCTCTCCGTGGGTTTTGAGATACTGAAAAGTCCGGGCTATCTGATCCTGTGCCTGGCCCTCTCGATCGTTCTCTGGTGGCTTCTGGGTTATTCTGTGTATGTGCTCTCCTTGGGATGTCCGGGCATCCATGTCTCCATTCTTCAGGCGTTTGCCGTGGAGATCATCATCTGCTTTGCCATCATGCTTCCATCCGTACCGGGATACTGGGGGCTCTGGGAGGCGGGCGGCGTGTTCGGGCTCATGGTGTTCGGCATACCGGCTAAAGAGGCGGCGGGCATGACGCTGGCCTACCATTTCTTCCATCTCATACCGATAATCCTCATCGGCCTTGTTTCTGCGATGATCACCGGCTTCGACATGGTCAAGGCGAAAAAAATCGGAGAAGAGGACCTTGAAACGCTGGGACACGGAAAGGAGGAGATCTCGTGCGAGCGTGGTTCTTAGAAGGCGGAACCCGAGGGAATCCGTGGTCTGACCCTCCTGCGTCAGCCGCTTTTCCACCTGCAGAATCTGCAGGGACTTGTTCCACTATCCTCGGAGCTCGTTGACGTGGGTGCGGGCACAGGCGCTTCGGGGCTCAAAATTCTTCGAGAGGGTTTCATCCCCGTGCTCCTCGCGGTATCGATCATTGCCGTCTACTGGCAGGTGAGGGAGTTCGAGTTCATCAGCTTCGATGACTACATGTATATCCGGGACAACCCCCATATCAGGCAGGGCCTTACCTTTGAGAACATCAAATGGGCCTTCACCGCCCTGTACGCGGCGAACTGGCACCCCCTCACCTGGTTGTCGCATATGGCGGATGCGGAATTCTTCGGGTTGAATCCCGGGATGCACCATTTCACGAATGTTGTTCTCCATGTCCTCAATACACTGCTGCTTTTTTACTTCTTCAGGAAAACCACCGGTGCAGTATGGAAGAGTGCTGCAGTGGCCGCGCTGTTCGCACTTCACCCGTTGCATGTGGAATCCGTAGCCTGGGTGGCGGAACGAAAGGATGTCTTGAGCACCTTGTTCTGGATGCTCACTATGGTCGGTTATGCATGGTATGTAAGACAGCGCACCCCGGGAAGATACATCCTCGTGGCCTCGTGCTATGTCCTCGGCCTCATGTCGAAGCCCATGCTGGTGACGCTGCCGCTCATTCTCCTTCTGCTGGATTTCTGGCCGCTTGAGCGCCCTGAGATCGTCAAGCCCCGAGACCGGACTGCTCCCGGCCGGATGCCGGGTATCAGGCTTTCAGGGCTGCCGGTGCTTGTCCTGGAAAAAGTCCCCCTGCTTGTCCTTGCCGCCGGAGCGAGCGTCTCTACCATCATTGCGCAAAAAGGCGGCGGGGCCATGAGCACTTTCGATCTGATCCCGCTCCACATAAGAATCGAAAATGCGATAACCTCTTATGTCGCCTACCTGGCAAAAGCCGCCTGGCCTATCGACCTTGCAGTGTTTTATCCCTATCCCGGGTCGTTTTCCCTTTTTGCGGTGATCGGGTCGCTTTTGCTTCTGACAGCGGCAACCACGGGTGCACTCTATGTCGCGGGAAAATTCCCGTTTCTCCTCACAGGATGGCTGTGGTATCTGGGCACACTCTTCCCGGTGATCGGGATTGTGCAGGTAGGGTCACAGTCCATGGCCGACCGGTATACCTATATACCCCTGGTCGGAATTTTTATTCTGGCTGTCTGGGGGCTGGAGCGGATGTTCGATCGACGAAAGTGGGGAATACGCATGCTTACAGGGATATCCTGCTCCGGCATTGCTCTTCTCATGTGGTCTGCATGGCTACAGACAGGATACTGGAAAGACAACATAACCCTCTTCAGCCATGCCGCAGAGGTCGTAGAGCGCAATTTTCTGGCGCACAACAGCCTCGGGGCCGCATTCTTCGATCAGGGAAATGTCGATGCCGCCTTGCATCATTATCGAGAGGCACTCAGAATAAACCCCAGATACACAAACGCCCACAACAACCTTGGGGCTGCACTGGCCAGCCAGGGCAAGTATGAGGATGCGATCGCTCACTACCGTACCGCGCTCGAGATTGACCCGAGCTATACAGGGGCGCACTACAACATCGGTCTGGCCCTGTCTGCAACGGGGAGGGCTGATGAGGCCGCGCAGGAATACGTGAACGCTCTCAAGCTGGACCCCGGGCATGCAAAGGCTCACAACAATCTCGGCATCGAGCTGGAAAGCAGGGGGGAATACGAAGACGCGATACGCCACTATCGGGAAGCGCTCCTGACAGAGCCCGGTTTTCTGCGGGCACGTCTGAACCTCGCGGCAACACTCAACAGGCAGGAAAGATATGAGGAGGCTGCCCAGACCATAAAAAAGGGGCTGCAGGAAGAGCCCGAGAACGCCGTCCTATGCCTGATGCTGGCGAGAGTCCTTGCAAAAAAAGGTGATCGGGACAATGCGGTCTCCGCATACAGAAACCTTCTTTCCAGAGAACCGTCTCACCCCCATGCGCTCGGCGACCTCGCCGTTCTCTATGCCGGCGAGCAGGATTACGATGCGGCATTGGCTGTTTTGGAGAGGCTGGCTGCGATACAGCCGGACAATCCCGACGTCTTCTATAATATTGCGTGCATTTATGCACGACAGGGCAGGAATGATGCGTCAGTTCACTGGTTGAAGCTCTCGATAGAAAAGGGGTTTGACGACTGGGATCTCATCAAGAAAGACCCCGACCTGACATGCATCAAAAGCACGCCTTATGTACAGGGCATTCTTGAGGGACGATAGCTGCGGTCTTGCTGCCCGGCCTTTTCATTTGTCCTTGATCAGGTTCTGGTAATAATCAGTGCTTCTGATAGGCTCCAGATCCTTGTCTTGCCTGATCAGGCTCCAGTTGTCGAATCCCTTGTCGACAGCCCGGGCAAGCCATTCGGCCGCCTCCCGCACCTTCTTCTGCCTGGAATAGATGCACGCGGTATTGTAGTAAACGTCGGGGTCGTCAGGCCGGAGGCTCCTTATGGTACCGAGAACAGACAGTGCCTTGTCATACCGCCCGAACATCGAGTAGAGAACAGCCGTGCCGTGGAGTGCGCCGATATTTTCAGGTTCCCGGGCGAGAACATGGTCATAGTGGGCAAGCGCGTTTTCGAACTCGCCCTGTGCCCTGTACAGGTCGGCCATTTTCATGTGCAGACGGGCATTATCCGGATCGCCCGCGAGGCCTGCCCCGAGCTCCGACAGTGCGAGATCGATCTTTTCCTTTCTCGCGCCCGCAGCCTCGAGGTACTTCCGGGCTTCCCCGTGATCGGGATCGATCATGGTTATTGCCTGGAACTGCTCCATGGCCTCGATCAGCCTCCCCTGCTCGATGAAGGCAATGCCGAGATTATAGCGTGCCTGCAGATGGTCGTGATCGACCTTGAGAGCCTTGTGAAAATGCAAGATCGCGTCATCGGTATATCCTTCGTGAAAGAGCGCGGCGCCGAGGCTTGTCTCCGCCTCAGGGAGATTCGGTTCGAGCCGTAATGCCTCGTGATAGTTCTCTATGGCGTCCCGGTACATGCCGGCCCTCCCGAGAAGATTCCCCAGCCTCAAGTAGTGGACCGGATTTCCGGGATCGGCATGGATGACCTTGCGGTACTGGCCGGCGGCCTTGTGAAAAAGGCCCTGCTCGCCCAGCACCTCGGCCAGCCTGTAGTGGGCGGCAAGCATGCGCGGGTTGACCTCCAGTGCATGCTGATAATGCTCGGCTGCCTGCTCGTACATGCCTTTCTTCTCGTACGCCTCCCCCAGATAGTAGCGTGATTTTGCATCGTTCGGACTCATCTCTTGCACGACCGACAGATGTTTGATCGCCTCGTCCGGCATCCCCAGCTTCAGATACGAAATGCCGAGATTACCGTGAGCCTCAATGGCATATCTCTTTTCCTGGAAGTCCAAGGCCTTGAAATATTCACTTATCGCCTCTTCATGCCGTCCCTTGCGGGCAAGGGCATGACCGTAGTTATTATAGGCCCTCGGCTTGCCGGGCGACTTTCTCACACAGTCCTGCCACAGCAGCTCGTCGTCCGCCCAGAGCTCGTTCCTCTCGTATGTCCAGAATGAAAGAACCACTATAGACGCACACAGCAGGGCAAGCGCGGCCCATTGAGGCCTGATGTATCTCAGGACGCTGAAAACAATGACCGGGATGATCAGCATGGACGGCAGATAGGTGCGGTGCTCGAACACAAGCTCAAGCCCGAAGACCGTGGACTCGATTACAAGGTTCCCGAAAAACCAGAGGATGGCAAACGACAGGAGCCTGTCCCGCCTCGCGACCCACACGGCGGACGCAATCAGAAAAACGATCGCCCCGGCCGATAACAATGTGGTCGCCGGGTTGAAGAGCGAGTGAGAGATAGAGAAATCATAATCCAGATTCAGCCTCGAAGGATGGGGAAAAATCAGGAGGCTGATATAATGGATGACCACCCTGAACTCGGTCAATACCCGCTGCCCGAGCGTGAACTCGCGGTACGCATAGCCCGAAAGCACATAGTCCACGAACCTGCTTCCATAAAAAACCAGAAATATAACCGCCGCGATCCCGATAACCGGGATCGTTACGCGCATAACACGTTTGATCCATTCCCTGTCGAGGTTCCGGAAAAAATACCATTCATAGAGAAGGATAAAAAAAGGCAGGGTGGCCGCAATCTCCTTTGATGCGGCAGACATGGCTCCTGAGGCGATGCATCCGGCATACAACCCCCACTTGAGCACCGGCTTTCGCGTACTCCTGCCCCATACATACATGAGTATACACATGATATAGAACATGCCGGACATGCTCGCCATCCGTTGCACGATATAGCTCACTGATTCGGTGTGCAGGGGATGGACCATCCACACCGCCGCCGCCAGAAATGCCGCAACAAAACTCCCCGATTCCCCCGGCAGAACCGCCTCCCCGGATCGCCGCCGGATGATGTCGATCGTGGCGGTCAGAAAGAGATAGAGCAGGATACCGCTCACCAGATGGATGAGGATATTTACGAGATGATAACCCGATACGTCGAATCCGTGGAAATAGTAGTTCAGGGCAAAGCTGATATTTGCCAGGGGACGCCTGGAACACACACTCTTGAATCCCGCGTCCCACAAGCCTTGTAAGCTGAGCTCCCTGAGCATGATGTGCTCATTTTCCGCTATATTGGAAACATCGTCCAAGATAAAGGGGCCGTGAACCGATGCCTGGTAGATGCCGATCACCAGAAGGATCGGCAGGATGAGCAGGAGATGCCTGACCCCCTTCCGGCCAAGAATCGCGGTCCTGCGGGAATCGGTTTGCCCCGGCACCGGGGCATTTGCCCTGTCTTCGTTCTTCCCCTGTGCTTTTTTCATATCGTCAAACCCCGGCACACTCCCATCGTTCACCGATACGACTCGGCACGGCTTGACCGGCGGCATGATCTCGATTTCCAAGCTCTCGGAACGGAATCTCCGGTCTTGTAATACCTCAGTCTTGGGAGAATACCCGGGAAGAGCAATTGATATATACTTGGATTCACCCTGATATAATCCTTGCGTATTCTAAAAAACCGAGGCATTACCCTGTCCTTTCGTTACACAATGCCAATAAAAGAGATCTCAACTGCAGAAGATCCCTTTTCTATTCATATCATATTCTCTTGATAAAACCATGCCTTTCACGATGCATGTGTCTTGTCCGGAGCTTCAGGAGATTTGTCATCGCATGCCTTATCATCCTGTGAAACGGTGAAATGATGATGAACGGCTGATCCGGGCCGGCACAATATGCTTGACACAAAACCAGTGAATTCAGATAATTAATTTTCAATGCCGAATGGGACCCACGTGTATGCCCTCACCCATGATGCACGGAGTGCATGTGTTGAAACCGGCAGAGCATGCGCCACACCATGCCGGACTGGCAAGGAGGAAACTGGATGTACAAGGGTAAATCTGTCTGTGTCGTAGTGCCGGCCTATAACGAGGAAACCCAGATCGGCACGGTGATCGATACCATGCCGGATTGTGTGGACAAGATCGTGATCATCGACGATGCCAGCAAAGACGGCACGGCATCGGCAGTGAGAAGATACCAGGGCAGGCGTTCTGATATCATATTGATTTCCCACGATGAGAACCAGGGTGTTGGCGGGGCTATCGCATCCGGATACAAATGGGCCAGGGACAATGGGTACGACGTAGCCGCCGTCATGGCGGGAGACGGGCAGATGGATCCCGAGGAGCTGCCGTCTCTGCTCGATCCTGTGGTGGAAGATCGGGCCGACTATGCCAAGGGCAACCGCCTCTTCACGGGCGAGGCATATAAAACCATACCCAAGGTCAGATACTTCGGAAACGCCTTTCTTTCTCTGCTCACCAAGATCGCTTCGGGATACTGGCACGTAGCCGACTTTCAGTCCGGTTATACGGTGATCAACAAGCCTGCCCTCAACCTGATCGACTGGGACAGGATGTACAGGCGTTTCGGTCAGCCCAACGATCTTCTGGTCCGCCTGAACGTCTACAGCTTCCGGGTAATGGATGTGCCCATCAGGCCTGTCTACCATGTGGGAGAAAAATCGAAGATGAACATCTTCAAGGTCCTCTTCACCATCAGCTGGCTCCTGCTGAAACTCTTTCTCTGGAGAATGAAGGAGAAATACATCATCCGCGATTTTCACCCCCTGATATTCTTTTATTTTCTGGGCTCGGTTTTTGGAATCTTCACCGTGGGGTTGTTTATCAGGCTCTTCTGGTATTGGTATGCTTTCGGGCACATACCCCCCATAAATGCTTTGGCGGCCATGTTCTCTTTCATGAGCGCGAGCCTTTTCACCCTCTTTGCCATGTGGTTCGATATGGAAGCGAACAAAGACTTGAAGGGAAGCCAGGGGACTATGGGTCTCTCCGGTTATCTGGCAGGTGGTGCGAAAGGGTATGAAGAAACGACAAAGAACGGTACATATGAGATCGGTGACAGAAAATAAGCTCGACACCCTGTTTCCAGCGGGCATTGCCGATGACGACCTTCCGGGGCGGTCTGGGGCCGTCATGACCGGGATCGAGCCGGGCATCCCGATAATACAGGTTCATGGCCAGAAAAATACTTTTTGACATCGGTCACCCCGCGCATGTGCACCTTTTCAAGAATCCCCGCAAGATTCTCATGCACAGGGACTGGGAGGTCTTTGTGCTGGCGCGGGAAAAGGAAGTAACCCGCAGCCTGTTGGATGATCACGCCATAGACTACATACCAGGCACGAAGAAGTTGAGAGGCATTTTCAGCGCCCTGGAACTCATGCAATGGTGCATGAAGGCACGGCGCGTTATTACAGAAAAATCAATCGACATCGTGGCGAGCATCGGTTCACCGGCAGGCGCATGGGCTGCGAAAACATGCGGCATTCCCCATCTTGCATTCAACGACACCGAGACAGCCCTTTCTCAGCGGTTGCTCTACAAGCCCGCATCAGCAAAAATTTATACCCCCGATTGCCTGCTCGCCGACTATGGGGCCAAACATATCAGATACAAGGGAACTCATGACCTCGCCTACCTGAGGCCTGAATGGTTCACCCCCGACCCATCCATCAAAGCCGAACTGGGGTTGGGCCCAAGTGATGCATATGCTGTCTTGCGGTTCGTGTCGTGGGAAGCCACGCACGACTGGGGACAGAGACCTGTCGATATCGATTTCAAGCGGGAGATGGTGTCTGTGTTGAGCGGGAGATACCGGGTTTTCATATCCGCCGAGAAGCAGCTCCCTCCCGATCTCGAAGCCTATCGGCTCAGAGTTCCACCCTCTCGTCTCCACGATGTGATCGCATTTGCTTCATTCGTGGCAGGGGACGGTTCAACCACTCTCACAGAGGCAGCATGCATGGGCATTCCCGCGATGTACATCTCGCCTTTCGCGGAATCATTGGGGTGTATACTCTTTTACGAAAAATATCACCTGCTGAAATCATATAAAAACAGCCAAAATGCGATCATGGCGCTTAAGGAGATGCCTGATGACGACCTGGGAGATGCAGTGAGAAAAGCGGCCAGGGAAAAGATGCTTTCAGAAACCATAGACGTGTCGATGTATATTGCCGACCGGATTGAAGATGCGTGTGCAGGATCGTCATCCTCACGCCAGGCCAAGGTGTCTTGAATGAAAGCTCGGGCAGGCAAGCAGATCAAAACAGAACATTACCGGCTGAAAAAAATGGCGGCGCTGGTCGCGGACAGATCCCGTGTCCTGGATATCGGGTGTGCTGACATGCCGAATATCTATCTGAAAAACAAAGAGGTTACGGGCTTTGATATCCGGAGAACCCGGCTGACGTCCAATTACCACAAATTCGTGCCGGGTGACGCCATGCAGCTGCCGGAAATCTTCGAGCCGGGATCTTTCGACGCAATCGTGTGCGGGGAGATGCTCGAACATCTGGAACGTCCCGTCGATTTCTTGAGAGCCTGCTTTTTCTGCCTGGAAGACGGAGGCATTCTGGTGTTATCGACCCCGAACCCCAACTCGCCGTTTGAACGCCTTTTAACCCTCTCACTCTCGCGGAGATTCTTTTTCACACCTGATCACGTATGCATTTTTCCGCAACGGTGGCTGATCCGGATGTGTGAGCGGGCCGGTTTTGACTACGTCCGGCTTTTTTCCGGTGGAATTACTCTTCCCCTTCTCGGCAACCTTCCCTTCCCGAGGCCCTGGTGTCATTATACAATCGTCAAGGCCTGCAAATATCGCCATAAATCTTTTGGTAACGGCAGGTAATGAGACTCAAATACGTCCTTCCCTATATCATCGCCTTCCTTTTTATCGCGTTTTCCTTTGTACTCCTGTTTCGCTATTACGATTGCTCGCTTATTTACCAGGTCAGTCTTTATGAGCTGGCTGTCTCGATCCTTCTCGCCCTGATCACTTTGTCCGTGTCAGGGTTTCAGTATCACTCTCTTCTTTCCTTACCGGACGGTACCAGAATAAGCATATCCGATATCGTGATGCTGCCGGCCTCAATGAGATTATGGGGGTACATCCTTCCGGCAAAGGGCGGACTGGTATATGCGAGCGCGTATCTGAAGTGTAAATATGGGATCAGGCTGCTCACGAGCTTTTCCATAAGCGGCTATATCTACTTGTCTTCCCTGTTCATCATGGGCTGCATCGGCCTCTTTGTCGCACTCACAAGCGGCCGGTATGTCTCGTTCATCTCGTTTTTTTCATGCCTGTTCATCTTGGCTCCGGCCATGGTCGGGGTCATGAGCAAAATAGCCCCCTGCTTTCCTCTGCCGAAGAACAAAACCGCGAGGATCTTCCTTGATTCTTTTGTTCAGCTTTTGAACGATCTGAACGCATCATGGACGAACGTGAAAACCACCCTTTTTCTCCTTGCCACGAATGTCGTCCACACCCTGCTGACGTTCATCCTGTACTACTGGGCAAGCCTGGTGTTCGATCTCTCCCTCTCGGCGATGTCGATCCTCATGCTTGCGCTCGTGCTCAAAATTTCGGTTATACTCAGGTTCACACCGGGAAACCTCGGGGTTGAGCAGCTGGTTTCGGGCGGCACCATAGCCCTTCTCGGAGGTACAGCCGGCGACGGGATCCTCCTGTCTGTCTTCGTATCGTTTACGACTCTGCTCATTGCAGGTACCCTGGGCACCCTGAACACCATCAGTGCGATGAGATATTTTCATACAAAAAATTTTCATGCCTTGCTCACACTTTTCAGCCGGAATCCAGAAAACTGAAGAGCTTACGGGAACTCAAAAAAGGAGAAATTTTTTCTTTTTCTGGGTATTTATTTCGCCCATCCGGGTATGCAAATCCGCATCTCTTTCTATAACTACTGGTATTTTCAACAGATAGTAATGGCACAAGCATTGCTTTATGTAATGTAATCCACTTTTCTGTAATGAAGTATCTGTATTTGATTTCAATAAAAAATCGGTGCCTGATGAGATGCATGAGCAATTTCCACATCTGTTTGCTGATGGAGGACATTTTATGAAGAGGGTCATGTTTCTTTTTATCATCATGTTGCTGCCGATGTCCGTATGGGCAATGACACCGGTATCAGACTCCGCCCTTTCCGATGTCACCGGCCAGGCCGGCGTGAACATCAATGCCGACCTTACGATGAGCATCAACATCGGCACCATGGCATGGGGCGATGAGAGCGGTATCAACGATGCGACAGCCAATTTCGTCTGGTTCAACGAGGACCCGGTCGGCGGTTACATCGGTGTGACAGGGTTCAACATCGACCAGCTCACGATCGTGGCCAGGTACGATTCCAATGACACCTACAACGGCTACTCCACCCTGTTCCTCAAGCCGATCACCATCGACGTGGCAACCGGCGACAAAACGGCAGTCGGCGGCGCAGCCGATACCACCTTTGTCCGCTTCGGCCTCGGCGCCCTGAAGGTCGGCATCTC
>JAHDKO010000097.1 GCA_018436855.1 Deltaproteobacteria bacterium
CCGGAGCTGTACGGCGGCTCGGAGCGTGTCGTTTCCCATCTCACGGAAGAGCTCGTCCGCAGGGGGCACAGCGTGACCCTGTTCGCGAGCGGTGATTCCAGGACCAGCGCCCGGCTCTACAGCGTGGTGTCCAGATCGCTCCGTCTCGATCCGGGCATCCCCGATCCGTCGGCGTTCCATTTTGTGGAGCTCGCCCATGCCTTTGCCCGCGCGGATGAGTTCGATGTGATTCACTGCCACAACGACTTCCTTGCCTTTCCCTTTGCGCGGTCGTGCCCGGTTCCCTGCGTGCACACCCTCCACGGCCGGATGGATTTTCCCCACTGGAGAGATCTGATGGCCGTCTTTCCCGATATGCATCTCGTGTCCATCAGCAACGATCAGCGCAGGCCGCTTAAAGACCTGAACCTGAGCTGGGCCGATACCGTGTACCATGGCCTGCCGGAATCATCCTTCAGGCTCTACCCCGGGGAAGGCGGCTATCTGGCGTATCTTTCACGGATAGCCCGGGAAAAGCATCCCGAGATAGCCATCGAGGTGGCCAGGAGGACCGGGATTCCCTTGAAGATGGCCGGCAAGGTGGACAAGGTGGACCTGCCCTTCTTCACCCGAGAGATCGAGCCGTTGCTGGACGATCCTCTCATCGAGTATCTGGGCGAGATCCACGACGCCGAGAGGCCGGAACTGATCGGGAACGCCATGTCGCTGATTTTCCCCATCGACTGGCCTGAGCCCTTCGGCCTGGCAATGGTCGAGGCCATGGCATGCGGGACCCCGGTGATCGCCAGGCCGTACGGATCGGTCCCCGAGGTGGTCGATGACGGGGTGACCGGCTTTATCGTCTCAGGTATCGAAGAGATGGCCGATGCGGTCGGGAGGATCGGAAGACTGGACCGTGAACGTTGCTTGCGGCATGCCAGGAACCGTTTTTCGGCAACGGTCATGACAGACAGGTATGAGCAGATATACCAGGCCCTCATCGAAGGAGGGGCAGGCTATCGACAGGACACCCGCCGGTTCCTCCCTGCCGGAACGATGTCAGGCCGCATTGTATGAAGAGAGGTCAAGGACGCCGGTTTTTCTCCAGAGAGAAGAATCTTGCGTCCTGTGACGGTACGGCCCGGCGTCACGGATTGCAGTCTTCTCCGGTGCACGAGGTCAGGTCCGTCAGGTAACGAATATGACCAAGGATCCCAAAGGGTCGCTGCAATGGATGCCAAGCACAGGGATGTTCCCGTTCCCTTCAGGTTTCTCAAGGCGGTCTATCTGGCGGAAGTGACCAACCAGAGGGCGACATCCTTGAGCCAGCTGCTGATGGAGGTGACCACCACCTCCCAGTGGTCGCTGTTCTTTCATCTGCACCAGCACTTTTTCCGTGACCCGCACATCATCCCTGAATACCCCAACGATTTTTCCTCGTGGGTCCACACCTATCTGGCCGAAGATGCGGTTGCGGAAAAGCTCGCCAACCTGAATCTGGTCCGCAGCATGGACCTGGAGCTGGTGCGCCGTGAAATCTGCACTATTCTGGCTCAGCATCTCCAGGAGATCTCCGGCGAGCGCCACACCTCGCCCGAGAACGCCTTCATATTCTGCAAGCCCCGCCTGGCAGTGCTCGATACCGGACTAACAGCCCGCACGCTCGACGAGTTCATCGGCATTCTCAAGGACATGGACAGCGATACCGTGGGATACCATCTCTTCATCGCACCCAGACTCCTGTCCGAGACCATGGTGAACGACTTCTCGCTCTGGTTCCGGCAGCGGGGGCATCATCGGCTTGCGGACAGGCTCGATTCGTTCGACCCGTACCTCAAGAGCCTCAGGGAAAACCATGACTTTCTCCTGGACCTGATCGAGAGCGAGTGCGCGGGTCCTCACGCGGATGGGTACGATGATAGAAAATTACCGGAATATCGCTCCTGACAAGATCCTCTCCGAGATCAGCGCCCTGGCCGGGGCACTGAAGGGGCGTACCCTGCAGCATGTCAGCTCCACCCGGATCGGCGGAGGAGTGGCAGAGATTCTCAACCGCATGATCCCCTGGACCGTATCCCTGGGCATTCCCACCACCTGGGATGTCATAGACGGGAGGCAGGACTTCTTCGAGGTGACCAAGTCTATCCACAATGCCCTGCAGGGATCGGATGTCGAGATATCGTGCTGCAACAAGGAGATGTATCTCGCTCACCTCGCGCACAACTCCGGCAGGATCGAGCCCGCCGCCGACGTGGTGATGGTCCACGATCCGCAGCCCGCCTTTCTCATCGAATATTTTCCCCGCCGGCGCAAGTCCATGGTCTGGCGCTGCCACATCGATCTCTCCCGGCCCATGCCCGCCATATGGCGGTTTCTGCGTCCGGCGATCAACAAATATGCCATGGCCGTGTTCCACATCCCCCATTTCGCACAGAAGGACCTCACCATCCCCAAGGTTCTCATCAGTCCGTCCATCGACCCGCTCTCAGAGAAGAACCGGGAGCTCGCGCAGGAAGAGATCACCCGGATCGTCGAGGGCTTCGGGATCGACCGCAGCCGGCCCCTCATTGTCCAGGTATCGCGGTTCGACCGGTTCAAGGACCCCATGGGCGTGGTCGCGGCATTCAGGCAGGTCCGCAGGCACTTCGACTGCCAGCTCGTCCTCGCCGGAGGCAGTGCGACCGACGATCCGGAAGGACCCATGGTCCAGGCCGAGGTCGAGGAGGCGGCGGCCGGGGACCCGGATATCTTTGTCCTTTTCCAGCCCACGGACCTGGAAGTCAATGCCCTGCAGCGGGCCGCGGACATCATAGTCCAGAAGTCCACGCGGGAAGGCTTCGGCCTGACCGTCACCGAGGGCATGTGGAAGGGCAAGCCCGTGATCGGCGGCGCGGTGGGGGGGATCCCCGCCCAGATCATCCATGGCGAGACCGGGTACCTTGTCAATTCGCCTGAAGGAGCGGCCTACCGCATCCGCTATCTGCTGAGCCATCCGCACGTGGGCAGCGTCATGGGGGCCAGGGGGCGGGAGCACGTGCGGTACAACTTCCTCATCACCCGTCATGTCCGCGACTACCTGCTCCTCATGCTCCACGTGATGCAGAACGAGAGCGAGCGGCCGGTCTTTATCGGGGGTATCCCCGGAAAGGGCGGAAGGCCGGGAGACAGGGAGGTTGCGGCGCAGGCCGGAAGGAAACCCTGATGGCGGAAGATATCATCAATGTCTCGGGAGAGCACTATGTTCTGGCCACCACGGCCCTGGCCGCGGAGCAGAATCGCATCGTCAAGCACGAAGACACCTTTGCGGTGTTCGACACCCACGGGGACGTCCGGTCCCGGATCTTCAGCACCCAGGGGCTGTTCCACAACGGTACCCGTTACCTGTCCGAGTACCAGCTTTCTTTCGAGGGAAGGAGGCCCCTTCTCCTGAGCTCGGACATCAGCCGGGACAACCATCTCATTACCATCGACCTCACCAACCCCGACCTAATCCTGGATGCAAAGCAACAGATCCGGCGGGGCTCGATCCATATCTTCCGGTCCAAATTTCTCTGGAAAGGGCGCTGCTACGAGAAGTACCGGATAAGAAACTACGATCTGGTCCCGCTGTCATTCACCATTGCCATCAACCTGGCCTCCGACTTTGCGGACATCTTCGAGGTCAGGGGAATGATGAGAACCAGCAGGGGCGAGCACGGAGAGATCCTTGCCGGAGAAGGTCTGATCGACATCCCCTATATGGGCCTTGACAAGATCCTCAGACGCACGCACATCGAGTTTTCCCGGATGCCTGATTCAGTCGGGCCGGACAGGGCCGAGTTCTCCATCCGGCTCGGGAGGCACGAGGAAATCGAGTTCGAGGCGGTCGTTTCCTGCTTGGAAGAGGGGGGAGCGGCACAGAAACAGGATTCGTATGTCCGGGCCTATCAGGAGTCTGCACGCCTTTTCCGTACGGCCAGGGGGCGCGAGAGCGTGATCCGGACCTCCAACGAGGAGTTCAACACCCTGGTGGAGCGTGCCGTCTCCGACCTGCGCATGCTGCTGAGCGAGGTGGACGGCGGCATTCTCTATCCGGACGCAGGCATTCCCTGGTTCTCAACGCCCTTCGGCCGGGACGGCCTCATCACGGCCTGGGAGACCCTCTGGTTCAATCCGGACATCAGCCGGGGCGTGCTCGAGTACCTGGCATCCAACCAGGCACGGGAGGTCGTGGAAGAGCAGGATGCCGAGCCCGGCAAGATCCTCCACGAGGTGCGCATGGGCGAGATGACCAACACCGGGGAGCTCCCCTTTTCCAAGTATTACGGCAGCGCGGATGCCACGCCGTTTTTTATCATGCTGGCGGGCGACTATCTCCTCAGGACAGGAGACACGGACTTC
This sequence comes from Deltaproteobacteria bacterium, assembly GCA_018436855.1. Lineage (GTDB taxonomy): Bacteria > Desulfobacterota > Desulfomonilia > UBA1062 > UBA1062 > Phosphitivorax. Next base: position 4,360 of record JAHDKO010000097.1, read on the forward strand.
ATCGAGATGCTCTGGCCCCGGATCAGGCAGGCGCTCGTCTGGATCGACACCTATGGCGACATCGACGGCGACGGGTTTGTGGAGTATGCACGCATGAGTGCTCACGGCCTGCAGAACCAGGTGTGGAAAGACTCCTTCGATTCCATGTTCCATGAAGACGGCAGTCTTGCCGAGGCCCCCATCGCGGCCTGCGAGGTGCAGGGATACGTTTTCGCCGCCAGGAGACAGGCTGCCTTTATCGGGAAGCGGCTGGGCCTCGATAAGATAGCAGGCGATCTCCTGGCGCAGGCGGAGGATCTGCGGAAGCGCTTCGAGCTCACCTTCTGGGACGACGGGCTCCCGGGCTACGTTCTTGCGCTTGACCGGGAAAAGAGGCCCTGCCGGGTGAGGGCCTCGAACATGGGGCACTGCCTCTTTGCCGGCATCTCTTCTCCCGACCGGGCCAGGATCGTGACCGAAGCGCTCATGGACGACACGTTTTTCAGCGGGTGGGGCGTGAGGACCCTGGCAAGGGGACAGCCGCGGTACAACCCCATGGCCTATCACAACGGCTCTATCTGGCCCCATGACAACGCCATCATCGCGGACGGCATGGCGCGCTACGGCTGGAAAAAGGAGGCCGGGCGAATTCTCGAGGCCATGTTCCACATGAGCCAATTCACGGAGCTGGGCAGGCTGCCCGAACTCTTCTGCGGCTTCGAGCGCAGGCCCGATCAGGGGCCGACCCTCTACCCCGTTGCCTGCTCGCCTCAGGCGTGGGCCGCGGCGAGCGTCTTTTCCCTGCTGAGGTCCTGCCTGGGGCTCACCATCCGGGCAACCACACGGGAGGTCCACTTCAGCAGGCCCTATCTACCGGAATTCCTTGATGCCGTCCACATCCAAAACCTCACGGTAGGCGACGGGACGATCGATTTTTCAGCCATACGGCATCACAACGATGTGAGCATCCAGGTGACGGAAAGGAAGGGAGCACTATCGGTCTCGATCAACAAGTGACATACTTGAGCTGTCGGCGCATTCCCGGTGCGGGACTGCCGCTGCATCGTCGCGCCGGTCAAACCCTCTCCCGGCGCCGGGGTGTCACCCGCCGCAGGGGAGCAGTCCGGAGGCTACATCCAGCCGCTGTTCAGGCGGTCCTGGAGCTGGCCGCTGACAAAGCCCTTCCACTCGCTTTTGACGACCTCGGTTGTGTCTGCGGACGTGTAGTGCCCTTTGAGCAGCTTGTAGCCGGTCTCGAGCATGGTGTTGGAAAACGGGTTGTCCCCCAGCCCCAGCTCGGTCCCCTGCCTCGCCGCCCCGTTGAGCTCGTTCATGATGACCTGGTAGTCGCCGGGACCGCCGTTTTTCAGCGTGCCGACCAGGCGCTGAGGCTCGAGTGTCCCGAAGAGATTGCCCGTGAAATCCTCCATTCTCTCCGTGTACCCGGCCATGAGCTCGATGTTTCGCGCATAGGTGGGCAGGGCATTTTTGAGCAGCTTCTTTGTGATGTTTTTGACCGTATCGCGGGCCGCCTTACGCGCATGGTCCAGGCCCGACTCCATGATGCCTTCCTGCAGGGTTGAGGTCTCACAGGCAAGGGGGTCGGGAGGGCGCACCATGCTTGGCCGCACCACCTCCGGAGCCCCTGTTCCCAGGATCGGGGCCGTTGCGGTATCCCAGCCCGTCTCCAGCGGCACACCCTCGACCGGGCCCATGCCCGGATCCGACGGCATCACGGCAGGGTTGGCCGGCACGCCGAAGAAGGCCGTGCCCTGGCCCCGGCCGGGCACGCTGAACACGTCGTCCAGGCTCTCCGCCATCTCGCGGTCCCTGCCGTCCCAGAACGTGCGCAGGCGGTCGGCGGAGATGATCCGCTGCCGGCGCTGCTCCTCTGCAAGCCTCTGTTGCTCGGCCTCGGCCATTGCCCGTGCCGCCTCGGCCTCGGCTGCATCCGCGGCATCCATGGCATCGAGGATGCTGAGGACCATGAGCCCGGTGGAGAGGGCGTTCATGGCGGCCATGTCTGATGAGGAGGGCCGGCTGACCGCGGGCCTTGCCTTGGGGGGGGTGATTTTCTTCACATAAGTGGGCGGCCGGCTGGGATAGTAGGTCGGCTGCGGGATGGAGCGGTCGATCGTCTGGTTGGTGAGGGTTTCGAGTTGACCGATCGCGCTCTCAGCCGGGGCTGCAGACGGGGCCGCGATGAAGAGCACGGCCACGATGACTGCTGCAAGACGGGCACATGTCATAACGCGTTCTCCTTTCACGGGCTGCTCGGGGTGCGTCTAGTGCGCCCGGAGCTTCCCGAGCTCTTCCATGGCGGCCTTCTTGAACAGAGGGTTGGCCGCTGCCTTTTCGAAATCCTTTGCCGCGTCGTCCGGGCGGCCCAGGCCTGCGAGGCATCTGCCCCGGGCAAGGTGTGCCTCTGAGTCTCCTGGGGCCAGCTCCAGGGCCTGGTCGAGCACCTTGAGGCCCTCATCCAGGCGGCCGTTTCCAGCCAGCGCGGACCCGTAGGTGACATAGGCCCAGGGCTGACCGGGATCGAGCTTCAAGCCTTTGCGGCTGTCGGAAAGGGCGTCTTCGGTCCTGCCCTTGAGGAGACTGATGTTCGCCCTCACGAGCAGGGCCGTGACCTCGTCGAGCTCGAGGGTGAGCGCATTGGTGCTGTCTTCGAGTGCGGCATCGAGCGAGCCCTCCTTCAGGCGAGCGAAGGCGCGCAGCGCGTATGCCGTGCTCGATAGCTTGGCCGTGAGCGACGCGGTGCAGTCGCCGGCAGCCTGAGAGTACCTGCCCAGCATGATGCAGGTCATTGCCCTGTCGAGCAGGACACCCGCATCCCGGGGGGCGAGCTTCACCGCCTGATCGTAGGCCTCGAGCGCCCGGTCGAGCTCTCCCTTCTCGCGGAAGGCCCTGCCCGCGAAGCGGTGGAACTCCGGGTTGCCGGGGTCGATTTCAGTGCCGCCGGCTGCATACTGGCCCAGGGCCTCGAAGTCGCCCAGCGCAATCGATGCCTGACAGCCGGTGAGGAAGGGCCGGGCGTCGCGGGAGCCCAGCGTGATGGCCGTGTAGGCGTCCCGGGCCGCGGCCTCCCACTGGCCGCCGCGGGATAGCACCTCTGCCCGGGCGATGTAGGGAGCGATCGCCTCGGGGCTGAGCCTGACGGCTGCGGTAAAATCCTTTGCCGCATCGGCCAGCGCGCCCGAGCCGGCATATGCCCTGCCCCGGTGGTAGAAGGCCTCCGCCGAGTTTCCGTCCAGGGATATGCTCTTCTCCAGATCCGCCATCGCCTCCTGCCACATCCCTTTCTCGACATGGGCACGTCCACGGTTCAGCCATGCGGCCGGATCGTCCGGATTGAGGGCGAGGGCCTTCGAGAAAGTAGCAGCAGTATTGTCCCAGTCGCGCATCTCGCGGCAGGCGATCCCCTGGACGATCAGGGCGTCGTAGAGCTCCGGGTCGATCCCTGCCGCGCGCCGTGCATCGGAGAGGGCCTGAAACCAGCCGCCTCTGAACGAGTGAATCCAGGCGCGCTCGAGGAGTATGCGAGCGTCGCCGGGGAAACGCTTGACGGCTTCGTCGGCCTGTTTCAATGCCGCATCGTTTTCCCCCAGCATGCGCATGGCCCGGAGCAGGTACGCCAGGGGGCCGGGGTCGGCTGCATCCTTTCCGGCAGCCTCCGATGCCGCTGCCATGAGCTCGAGCCACCTGCCTTCGTCCGCCAGCGAGGCGAGGCAGCATTCAAGTTCTTGAGCCGGGCCCTGAGCGGAGGGCCCGCGGGCCCCCGCCGGCTCTTCGGCCGTGACCGGCCCCGTCATGAAAAACGCGGTGACAAGACCCAGGATTACCACAGCGGCTGTTTTGCGCATGGCATGCCTCCTCTATCTGCCGGTGGCTCTCGCCGCAGCTTCCTGCTTGATGGCGGCCAGGACTGGCTTCAAAATCTCGATACGCTGGCGGCAGAGAATGGAGAGCTCCCTCTCGGGCAGGGGGTCGCCTTCACCCTTTTCCACCATGGCCTGTGCCCGGTCTTTGGCGCGCTCGGAGGTCTCGTTCAGCTCCAGGATCGCCTTCTCGATCCGGGTTACCAGGTCCAGCAGGACATCGCGGCTCTCCAGCTTCAGCATCTTCTCCAGCGAGCGGTTCTTGGCCTCGAGCAGGACGCCGTTGCTCCAGCGCAGGTTGTCCATCCGGTCGGGGCCGGAGAGGTCAGGGGTGTCGACGAAGTCCTTCAACGGCGGCTCCTCGATTACGCGCGCGATCACCCGGGCGGGCGCCCCGCCTTCGACAAGCGTGCTCACGGCCGTGAGCCTGCCGGTACCTCGCAGGTATCCGTTCACCGGGACCCATGTGCCGCTCTCGCTGCGCCGGGCAACGACCAGCCGGGCATAGGGCTTCGAGTCGCGCTCCGGCTTCTCGTGAAAGAGCGCGGCGGCAAACGACATCGCCTTTCCGCTCTCCGGGGAGACGACCGGAGCCAGGAAGCTCCAGCACCTCTGCCCGTCGATGGAGAGCTCCTGCGGGCGCGCCTGCCGTGCCCGGCAGACCGCCTCCAGCGAGGCGACGCCGATCGAGCGCAGATTCCTGACAATCGCCTCGATCATGATGTCGGCATTATAGGTCATATACTTGTCTCCCACGGCATACGGGTCCCCGGACAGCGGGATGCCCAGGAGGATCGTGTCACGGGGCAGGTCCGCCTCTCCCGGCACCGGCATGCTGCCCAGCGGGCTGAAGAGGGTAACCCACATCGCAAGCTCGGTATCGAAATGTACCTTTGAGTCCACCAGGTTGTCTCCGATGGCGTTACGGACGTCTGTCGCTATCTCGTGGCTCGTGACGATCTTCCCGGTAAACGGAACGATGCCCAACGTGAAAGCCGACAGCATTACCGGTAGATCCATTCCGCTGGTATCCTCCCTGATACCGGCCCTCACCGTTATCGGCAGAGCCGTCAGGTCGTCGGTGAACAGCCTGGGGTAGAGCACCTTGGCCCGCTCCTGCAGCAGCCCGGCGGTAAGACGGTACTTCTCCATCGCAGGCGAGACTTCCTTGTCATGGACATCGGTATAGCCCACAATGCAGAACCGGGCCTGACCGAGCTCGATCCCGGTGTCGCCCGAGGGCTTCAGGGTGCTTGCCACCCGCTGCGAGGCGCACCCGCTCATGAGCAGGCAAACCATAACCACTCCCAACCATTTCAAAGATGCCCGGTACGTATTCATCGTGGATCCTCCTGTTTTTCTCGTGAATCAAAAATGTTCGTTCCAGCCGTCCGCCCGGCCGGGATCGTCCGCGCCGGATAGTCTTTCTCCGGTGTCTTATTTCCCGGTTGCGGCGTACTTCACGGCCGCCAGGACGGGCTTGAGTATTTCAATGCGCTGGCGGCACAGGACCGAGAGCTCGCGGTCGGGCGCAGGGTCGCCTTCTCCCTTCTCCACCATTGCCTGGGCGCGGTCCTTGGCGCGTTCGGCCTGCGCGCTCAAATCCAGGATCGACTTCTCGATCCGGGTCGCCAGGTCGAGCAGGTCGTTGCGGCTCTCCGTCTTCAGCAGTCTTTCCAGCGAACGGTTCTTGGCCTCGAGCAGGATATCGTTGTTCCAGCGCAGGTTGTCCATCCGGTCGGGGCCGGAGAGGTCCGGGGTGTCGATGAAGTCTGGCAGGGGCGGCGTTTCAGGTGTTTGCACAACCGCTCTCACCGGAACGTTGTTCTCGATCAGGGCGCTCACTCGGGTCAGCGTGCGTGCGCTGCGCAGGTAGCTTGTCACCGGCTGCCAGCGGCCGGATTCGTCGAGGCGTGCCACGACCGCCTGGTCTATCGGTTTTGCGCTGTATCTGACGTCGCCCTGGTATACGAGCAGGTCGAAGGTGCTGCCGGGTTTCGGTTTGGATACGCTCACCATGGTGAGAAAGCTTTTGTACGGCTTTCCGTCGACAATGATTTCCTGCACACGGGACTTCCGCTCCTGGAAGGCGGCCCGGAGCTTGGCCTGATCGGCCGATTTCACCGCCCGGGCAACAACCCCGGCAATGCATTCGGCTGCATGGTTGTTGACCTTGTTTCTCGAGGCCTCGCCCCACTCCACAAGATCTCCGGCCCGATACTCTCTCGGCAGGTCAGACGGACCGGGAACCGGCAGGAGGCCCAAGGGCCAGTAGCTGGCCCAGGCGATCACGTCGATCTCGAATGTTTCCTCTCTCTCACAAAGAGGTTCCCCCAGGGAATCCAGCACGCAGGCGCGAACGGTAAAACCATGCCTGTCGGTGTGGGGGATCGGTACTATCCCAAACATGGTGAAGATCATCAAGAGCATCTTGCCACCATCTGAGAGCGAGCTGTCGGACCTCTTGAAATCGATGATGACCGGCAGTCCTGCCCTGTCGTCCGTGAACACACTCGGGTAAAGGGCCCTGGCCCTCTCGTCGATGAGTTGCGGCGACGGTTGTACGCCCGGTCTTTCATAGGTGAAGCTCGACATGGCGAATCGCACGGAGCCGAACTCCAAGTTCTTGTCATCGAGAGGTTTCAGGGTGCTGGTGTACCGTGCCGCGCTGCAGCCGCTCAGAACCAGGGCTGCCAGGGCCAGTGCCAAGCCTGTTGCCAATACCGGGCGTTTTCTCATGACCGTCGATCCCTCCTTATGATGTGGCCATCGTACCATTCAGTCCGGGCTCGAAACCCCTGTTGAGACAAAGAGACAGCGGCCCAGGCCTTCATATATATCGGCTGTTGACAGCTGGATGATTATTCTCTTTTTTCCTCACAAAACAAGGCTTTTTCTGAAGATTGCCGGATCGGTCAATGGCACGACCTGTCGTATTCGAGAAGGGAGGTTGAGCGGCAAAAGAGGCCGCGCCCGTGAGTACAGCTGAACTGTGTGCCGTGTCGCCCCCGGATACCCGGTGACCATTCGGCTGTCGGGGCCATGAACCCTGGCGAGGCTGCATACTCGATGCAGGATCTCCTGAGCCCGACCCCTGTGGCTGTGCCGGAGGGCAGCCCTGGTATGGCCGCATACTGGACTCAGAGGCTGTCCCGCTTTTTTTCGTTCCCGGGATCCCCGTGTGCGCCGGGGGATCGAGGCCGGTGCCCCACGAAGAACGAGGCCAGCAGGGCGGTGAAGTAGCCGAACACGGCGAATGCATACAGCGCGATGAGGAAGCCCAGCACCCTGCCCTCGGGCGTTATCGGCCAGTACTGGGACCCGAGGGTCGTGAGGATCATGGCGGTCCACCAGATCGCGTCGCCGTAGTCCTGCAATCCTTCCCCGCCGGGCTGGGCCCGCTCGAAGGCCAGCATGCCCGCGGCCCCCGCAAAGGTGACCACCAGGGTGGAGAAGAGCACATAGCCGAACCCCTTGCTTCCCATGAAGATCCTGAGCTCGTTCATGGAGCGGTTGACGGTGCTGACAACCCTGATGAGGGTCAGCCCCCGCATGGTGCGCGCCAGCCTCAGGAACCGGAAGACCCGGGCGAACCGGAAGATTCTGAGCGCCGGGATGAACAAGGAAACCGCGGTGATCACGTTGCTGCGGAGGTAGACCGCCTTCCGGGGGGCCAGGATGAACTCGAGAGCGAACTCAGCGACGAAGACGATCCAGATAATGGTGACAATGGACTGAAACAGGGGATTGAGCCCCCGGACAAACTCAATGATCAACAGGGCGAGCCAGATGAAGGCGAGCACGAACATGGGCTTGTCGATCCATGCCTGGAACTGCTCCAGCGCACCCACCCGCTCGGTTTCAGAGGCCTGGCTCAGCTTCTTGTCCGGGGCTTCCTCCGTCATTGTCCATCAGGGCTCCTTATAAGAGAATATGAGTAAGGCGCCGCAAGGTGTTCTGCAAGTTTGCCTGGAAACCGCGGGCGGGAATCCTCAGAACCGGTCCCTTCCCAGGTTCGCACCCTGCCGGATGAGTTCCTCCTGCACCTCGCGCGTGGGAACCTCCCGGACAGACCGCGAAAAACGCGCCGCCAGTGCGGCGCAAGCGCCTGCTGCCTGGCCGGTGGCCATGCAGATGGGCATCACCCGGTAGGATGAATGGGCCTCGTGGCTGCCCGAGATGCACCTGCCGGCCACCAGGAGACTGTCGAAACCCTGGGGCAGCAGGGAGCGCAGGGGGATGTCGTACGATTCCCCGGGGGGGAGGTACACCAGCACGGTGCCCTTGCCTTCCGGGTTGTGCAGATCGACGGGGTAGGTCCCCCGGGCGATGACATCGTCGAACTTCGCCGCCCCGAGTATGTCCTCTGACGTGATCCGGTAGTCGCAGAGGACTCTCCTGGACTCCCGGACGCCCACGGTGGCGCCGCTCTGAACCATATAGGCCTTCTCAAAGCCCGGCACATACTTCTTCATGAATGCCGCGATCATCCGGTTCTGTCTCCGGCTTTCCATCTCGGCACAGGTGAGGTCCCACACATCGGTCCCCAGTACCTTGATGACCCGTGAACAGTTGAAGCTCAGCTCGTCTTCGTGCGGGGTCCCGAAAAAGAGGATGTCCTCGCGGGGCAGATCGAGCCCTTCTTCTTTTTCAGCCTTTCCGATGAGGTCCCACAGGCCGTGGACCCCCATCCACTGGTCGGGATGTTTCTTTACGTACGCACTGAACGCCGCCTTTCTGAACTCGACCATTCGGAAATAGAGCGTCATGGGCTGCACCAGGCCGTCCTCGTCCCGCCCTACCTCGAAGGGGGCGCCCGCCCGGGCGGCGATATCGCCGTCTCCGGTACAGTCGATGATCAGCCGTGCCGTGATCACCACGGGCCCTGACTTGGTCTCGAATATCACTCCCCGGATACGGTCTCCCTCCCGGAACACATCGCTGGCAAAGCAATGGAGGAGCAGCCGCACCCCGGCCTCGTCGATCATGTCGTCGGCAACCGTCTTGAAGGCCTCCGGGTCGAAGGGCACGGTGTACGCCGTTTCCGGAGAAGGGGGGATGATCCCGCCGACCCGTACGAGGCGGGCGACCAGGTCTGCGAGAACGCCCGATATCACCGGGTCTCCGGGCCCGTGGTCCGTGGGGAAGAAGTTGATCGCGCCGGGTGTCTCACGGCGATGATGCTGGGTGTAGTACGACACGAACGGGTTCACCAGGGCCGCGGTCGCATTTCCGCCGAGGAAGCCGTACTGCTCGCACAGGATCACCTCGGCCCCGGCCCGGGCTGCCCCCAGAGCGGCTCCCAGCCCTGCAGGGCCCCCTCCGACCACGAGTATGTCCGTTCGGGCGGCCATCAGGGCCCGGCGGGGGGCAAGCACCACGGTAGTTGCCTTCTCGGGCTGCTTCAATGGGGGCATGGGCCACCCCTGTGATTTTTCACAAACTGTTTCACTAGGTTCACTCCGAAATCTTCAGGCTATTTTCATGCCCAGCCCCTCCTTGAGAAGCCGGACCGCAATTTCGTTGGTCATGAGGGCGCGTTTCTTCATCTCCGGGATCATCCCCCTGATATGATCCCGGAGCTCTTCCTTGGTGTCCCAGAAGTGATCGATGTAGGCGACCAGCCTTCCCGCGTTCACCAGGTTCAGGGGAGGGGTTTCCATCCGGAGGTCCTTGAGGAAATTCAGCACCTTCGATGAATAGGGGAGCCCCAGGAAGGGAACCCCCTGCAATGCCGCAAAGATCAGGAAATGCAGGCGCATTCCCACGGCGAAATCGAAATGCTGCATGATCTCCAGCAGCTGACCCGGGGTGTACTCCTCCCGGAGCACGGAGCAGCGCTGGGGTCTGAGCGTCTTGGAGATAACCGCGTGGGAGTGCTGCATGTCCTGTTTCCCCCGCTCCATGGGAACGAACACGATGTTGGCGTCGAACCGGTCGATGATGAAATCGGCGGCATTTGCCAAAAGCGAATGGTAAAAATCCGGGTCCATGTCCGGGGCGGCCGGCCCCGGTTCCCGGACCGACATTCCCACCAGGATGTGCTTTCCGCTCATGTGCTCCTCGATGAGCATTCCGCCGTCCACTGTCTGTGGGGTGAGGAGCAGCGCGGGATCTGCAGTGACGACGATCTCCTTTTCCACCCCGGCCTCTTCCAGAATCCTTTTGGCCCCGCGCTCCCTGACAGTCACCACCGCGGCCCGGTTCAGCGCGTCCCTCACCATGTTCTGGGTTGAGCGATCTCTCAAAGGGCCTGCGCTCACGGCATATATCATGACCGGCACCCCAAGCTCGTGGGCCACCACGACCTCCCGGAGGAAGGTCTTGGCCTCCTGGTCGAAGAGGATGCCTCCACCTCCCAGGAGAAACAGGTCAAGGTTCCTGATCTCCTCGGTCGCTTCGCCCTTGGTCATATCCCTGACCGGGACCGCCCTCAAGAAAGGATATCGCCGGACAGTGTCGCCCGGGTCCCGTGAGAACACGGTGATGTTCACGGGAACAGAGCCCCTGAGCTGGTTGATGATGCACTCCAGGATTGCCTCGTCACCCATGTTGAGGCCGCCGTAGGAGCCTGATATGCCAACCCGATAGGTGCGCTCATCCTGATCTGCCATGCTCGCCGTGCCTCCCATGCTGACGTGTTTTCTCTTGGGATCGGGTTGTCCCCGTGGGCGCAGTCTCCCCGGAAAGAGGGCAGTGGACGGGAGAGATTGCGGATGCCGTGAAATGCAGGTATGCATGAAAACGGCCCACGAAGTACCTCCATAAGAAATAGTGCAGTGCGGGTGCCATAATTCAAGGCGCGGCCCGGGGAGACCATAGGCCGATTTTCTTCCAAGTTTCCGGGTGCCCCTCCTCCCCGCACCTGGTATAATGGCAAAAACGCATGCTGCAAGGAGGAATGGAATGCTTACTGTTGTTGCCGTCATGAAGGCCGCTCAGGGCAGGGAAAAGGAGATGGAAGAGGCGATCGGGGCCCTGGTGACGGAGGTGCAGGCCGAGGAGGGTACCCTGGTGTACGCGGTGCACCGCGGCCGCAAGGAGCCGGGGAAGTTTCTCTTTTACGAGAGATACCGCGATAAGGACGCCTTCAAGGCACACGGGTCCACTCCCCACTTCGCGGAGTTCTTTGGGAAGATAGCGCCGCTGCTCGATGGAGAGCCCGCTATCGAGATCTACGAGGATTTCGTCTCCATCAGCCCCCAGGGCTGAAAGAGGGGAGGGGGGAGACGACGTTCTCCCCCGGTTGAGCCGGGAGTACGGGAGGGACGGGGCTTCTTCCCGTATTCCCCGTTTGATTCAAGGGCTATGGCGGTGTCATACCCCCATGGTCGAGGGCGTTCTTTGCCTCCTGCCGCGTCTCGTAGATATGGGGGGCGAGCTTGCGCTCCTTCAGGGCGTCTCCCAGCTTCAGCCGCAGGAAGGTGTTGGTGGTATAGCGCGTGACGCCGGTATAGAACTTGTCCACAAGCCGCTTGACCATGTCGGTGTATTCGTCCACCAGTTCGGGCAGGATGTCGAAGTTGTCATAGTTCACGATGGTATAGGTCTTTTCCCCGAGAGGGGAGAGGATCTCCGAGACCATCTCCTCCACTGCGCGGATGTCCTCATGCTTTCTGATCTTGTGGCCTTCGAAGTTGACGAAGAAGAGCTTTTCGTCCGGATCGAAGGTGAGGCGTTCCCGGATCGAGAGACCGAAGATGTCATCTTTGAGGTTCATGGGGCCTTCCCTGAATATCCGGGGGTCCATGAGCGTGGGCGGCTTCTTCATCACCGGGATGAACTCCATGTGGGCCAGGATGTCCTGCTTGATGTCGACGCCCGGGGCCACTTCCACGAGCTCCATGCCGTCCTCGGTCAGCGAGAAGACGCAGCGCTCGGTGATATAGGAGACCGGCTGGCACCTCATGACCGCGTAGCGGCCGCTGAAGGTGACGTGCTCCACCTCCTGAAGGAACTTTTTCCGGGAGCCCTCGCTCCTGATATCCAGCAGACCGTCTTTGACCGACACCTTGAGGCCGTCTGTGGTGAAGGTGCCCATGAACACCACCTTCCGGGCATTCTGGCTGATGTCGATGAATCCTCCCGCGCCTGCCAGCCTGCTGCCGAACCTGCTCACGTTCAGATTGCCCTGCGCGTCGGCCTGCGCAAGGCCGAGGAAGCAGCAGTCCAGGCCTCCGCCTCCGTAGAAGTCGAACTGGTAGGGCTGGTCGATGATGCAGTCCGCGTTGGCCGCCGCGCCGAAGCTCAATCCCCCCGCCGGAAGCCCGCCGATGATCCCGGGCTCTGCGGTGAGCGTGATATATTCGAGGATCTTCTCTTCATGCGCCACGCTGGAGATGCCTTCGGGCATGCCGATGCCCAGGTTGATGACACTGTTGCCCTTGAGCTCGAAGGCGGCCCTGCGGGCGATGATCTTTCGCGCGCACGTGTCCATGACCGGGAGCGAATCCATGGGCACCCGGATCTCGCCGCTGTAATAGGGATTGTACTGGACGTCGAAGGTCTGCCAGTGGTTCTCGGGCCGCGAGAGAACCACACAGTCGACCAGGATGCCCGGGATCTTGACCTGCCGCGCATTGAGCGAGCCCCGGTCCGCGATCCGCTCCACCTGGACGATGACGAACCCGCCCGAGTTCTTGGCCGCCATGGCGATGGAGAGCGCCTCCTGGGTCAGGGCCTCTTTTTCCATGGTGATATTGCCATCCGTGTCTGCGGTGGTGCCGCGCAGGATGGCCACGTTGATGGGGAAGGTCTTGTAGGCGAGATAGTCCGTGCCGTCGAAGCTCACCGTCTCCACCAAGTCTTCCCGGGTGATCTCGTTGATCTTGCCCCCTCCGAACCGGGGATCCACATAGGTCCACATGCCGTTGGTCGTGAGCGTGCGTGGCTTGTGGGCCGCGATGTCCCGGAACATGTGGGAGATCACGCCCTGAGGGAGGTTGTAGGCCTCGATCCTGTTTTCGATGGCCAGCCTGCCGAGCTTGGGCGCGAGGCCCCAGTGGCCCCCGATCACCCGCTTGACGAGGCCTTCATGCCCGAAACGGTTGAGCCCCCGATCCTTGCCGTCCCCCTGGCCGGCCGCATACACCAGGGTCAGGTCACGGGGTTTGCCGGTCGCAAGGTAATATTCCTCGATCTTGATCAGGATCTCCTCGGGGACCCCGATGCTCACGAAGCCGCCGGTGGCGATGGTGTCTCCGTCCCGGATGGCCCGGACCGCCTCTTGAGCGGACACGATCTTGCCCCTGCGCATCCGTGAGGGCGGCAGGGCGGAGAGCATCGGGTGGATATTGCCGCTTTTTGGTGCCATGGATTCCTCCTGTTATACATCTGGTATACCGGGATGATGATGGACGCTGCCTTCCTTTTGCCCCATTGGTTGCTTCATTTATTTCCCCTTTGTCAAGAGGGGGCTTGCATGGGGAGCGGTTCTTGCCCTGGAATCGGTCATTTGCCAGAGAAAGAAGCCGGCAAGGTCCTTCCCCGGTGCCGGTGCCCGAGTCGTGACAGGCGGCTCTCTTCCCAATTCATCCTGGAGAGGGGGCAGGATGCACAGAGGAAGGCAACATGGGCAGGCAGGGAGGAAAGCTGCCTGATGCAAGGGGAAGAGAACACCAAGGCGGCGAGCGGCTGTGAAGGGATATTGTTTAAGAGATGCCCTCGTTCAGGGCTCCCGTCGCTGAAGGTGTGGACCCGGACCGGACTTACCAGATCACGGCGGACAGATAACCCACGACCGATAAATTGTCTCCGGTGATGTGGCCGGAGTGAGCGTACTTGAGAACCCGGGAATCGGTGCGCGACAGGGCCTGTGCATACATGAGCGCCGTGAGGATGGGGCCGCCCCCGCATGCCTCGCTCTCAGACCTCTCCAGATCCCTGGCCAGGCCCTCGATATCGAAGCGTTCGACAGCCAGGGCCACCCGGGCATCCATGGCCTCGGCCCTGGCGGCGGGATGGAAGTGGGACAGATCCGAGCTCGCCACGATGAGGACGTTGTCGGGGTGGTCGATCGAGCGGTGCAGGGCGCGGGCAAGCTCCCGGCAGGCATCGGGCTCCTGCCGGCCCATGATCAGCGGGCAGAGCCTGAAATTCCCAAGCACGACCTGGAGAAAGGGGAGCTGGATCTCAAGGGCGTGTTCGGATTCGTGAGGCCGCGTGTCGTCCGTGAACACCCCGGACACGGCCATCAGCTTTTCACAGAGGGCCTCGTCCACATCCAGAGAGCCCAAAGGGGTCTCGAAGGCACCCGATTTCCAGACCGAGACAGAGGGCAGATACATCCGGTGCGAGGGGCTGATGACCACCACCGTGGAGTAATCCTGTCCGGCGATCGCCTTGTAGGCATGCGCCGCCACCTGTCCGGAATACATGTATCCCGCATGGGGGCTGACGATGGCGACGGGTTTCCGGGGGATCTCTGTGATTGCCGCCTGTTCGAGGAAACCGTCGATGTCCCGCTTCAGGGCCTCGGGATTGCCGGGATACCAGCTTCCGGCAATGACCGGCTTTCTGATATGTGTCTTCATGAGCAATTCCTCCTGAAGAACATACGTCTTGTTGTTTTCGATTCTCTCTAATATTAAGGAAATAACGGCAGGGAGTCAATCCCTTCGGACTCGTCGATGCCGAACATGAGATTCATGTTCTGGATCGCCTGGCCGGAGGCACCCTTCGTGAGGTTGTCGATGACGCTGACGATCACGGCCCGGCTGGTCGTGTCGTTGACCGCAAGGCCCATCAGGCAGTTGTTGGTCCCCCGGACGTCCTTGGTGGAGGGGAAGCCGGTTTTCAGGACATGGACGAACCGGGAACCCTCGTAATACGAGCGGAGGCGGTCCTTGAGCGTGGCCTCGTCGGCCAGGGCCTTGACATAGATCGTGGAGAGCATGCCCCGGGTGATGGGGATCAGGTGCGGGACGAACTCGATGCTCACGCCCGTTCCGGCGGCATTCGCGAGCTCCTGCTCCATTTCCGGGATATGGCGGTGGGCGCGCCCGACCTTGTAGGCACAAAACGACTCCCCGGTCTCGCAGATGTGGGTCTTCAGGCTCAGGCCCCTGCCTGCGCCCGATACCCCGCTCTTGCTGTCGGCGATGATGCCTTCGGCCTCGATGAGGCCTTCTTTCAAGAGCGGGATGAGAGGAAGCAGGACGCTGGTGGGGTAGCATCCGGGGTTCGCAACCAGCCGGGCATCCCGGATCTTGTCGCGGTACACCTCGCACAAGCCGTACACCGCCGTCTCCATGAGATCCACAGCGGTATGCTCGCCGTACCATGTGCGGTAGGTATTAAGATCCCGGATGCGGAAATCGGCGCTCAAGTCGACCACCCGTACCGAGCCCGCGATCCGCGAGATGAAGTCCATGCCGGTCCCGTGGGGCAGGCAGCTGAACACGACGTCGCAACGGTCCTTGATCGCAGCCTCGTCGAATTCTTCCAGCTCGATGTCGAAGCTTCCCTGGAGAAAGGGGAAGACTTCCGTGATTTTCTTCCCGTTGTACTGGCGGGAGGAGCAGTAGGTGATCCTGGAGTCACGATGATTGTGCAGAAGCCGGATGAGCTCTGCCCCGGTGTATCCTGTGGCTCCCAGGATCCCTATGGAGAGTGACAAGGGTGTTACCTCTTGGAGAACTGAGGTCTCTTTCTGGCCTTGTGGAGCCCGAACTTCTTGCGTTCGACCATCCTCGGGTCCCTCGTGAGAAAACCGGCGGACTTGAGCTTGGGGCGGTACTTCTCCACGTCGAATTCGGACAGTGCCCGGGAGATTCCGTGCCGGATAGCCCCTGCCTGGCCGGATATGCCGCCGCCGCTCACGGTGGCGAATACGTTGAACTGGCCGCGGGTCTCGGTGAGATCGAAGGGCTGCTGGGCCGACATCACCAGCGTCTCTCTCCCGAAGTATTCATCCAGCGGTTTTCCATTGACCGTGAACTCCCCCGTGCCGATGGATATCCAGACTCGGGCCGTCGAGTTTTTCCTTCTGCCGGTGGCGTAGGTTCTTTCTGCTGCCATATGTCGTTCCTTTACAGATTGATCTCTTTGGGCTGCTGTGCCTCATGGGGATGGGCTTCGCCAGCGTACACCTTGAGCTTTTTGAACATGCTCCTGCCGAGGCTGTTCTTGGGGAGCATCCCTTTGACTGCGTGCCGGATGATTTCTTCGGGGTTCTTCTCCATGAGCTGGCGTGCGGTGCGCGACTTGAGCCCGCCCATGTACCCGCTGTGGCGGTAGTAGGTCTTCTGCTCCAGCTTTCTGCCGGTGAGGATAACCTTTTCCGCATTGATGATCACCACGAAATCCCCCACATCGGTATGCGGGGTATAGGTGGGTTTCGTCTTTCCTCTCAGGATGGATGCCACATCCGCGGCAAGCCTGCCCAGAACCTTGTCCCTGGCGTCGACGAGCACCCAGTTTCTCTCGATCTCGTCCTTCTTTGCGATGAACGTACTCATAGATATAACTCCTTAAACCATAAATAGGGCTCGGATATAGCCGAAATCAGATGCACATGTCAAGCACTGATCGAAGATTTGTCCCCTCAAATGAAAACCGGCTCCTATGGAACGCCTCCGGCTCGGTGCACGGGACACGGATGGGTGAGCGCCCGTGCACGCCGTTTAACCGCCCGGTGAATTCCTCCACTTTCAAGAGGTTGTGCCGGCTCTTCCTGGAAGGGGTATGCCCGCTTCTTCCATATTCAAGTTTATCCTGCAACATACGATCATATAATTATAAGGTGCAAAATGCAAGGGGCGTGAACATGCCGGTGAATGCAGAAGGAGGAGGACCATGAACAAGGTTCTGATTATCGACGACGACTCCGGAGTCCATAGCATCATCCATGCGATCATTCAGAAAAAAATGCCCGACTGCGC
The DNA here is from genome assembly GCA_018436855.1 of Deltaproteobacteria bacterium. Taxonomy (GTDB): domain Bacteria; phylum Desulfobacterota; class Desulfomonilia; order UBA1062; family UBA1062; genus Phosphitivorax. The sequence continues at coordinate 21,101 of JAHDKO010000097.1, forward strand.
GTTTTCCTCGGCATACAACGGCATCGATGGAATCAAAGCCGCACTTGAAGAGCAACCGGACGCCATCATTCTGGACGTGGACATGCCGGGCATCGACGGCTTCGAGACCTGCAGGCGCCTCAAAGAAGACGAAAGGACAAGACACATCCCCGTCGTCATGTTCTCGGGCATGGCGACCGATTCCGACAGCGTGGACACCGCGCTGGAGAGCGGCGCCGACATGATCATTGCAAAACCCTTGAGGAACGAGCACCTTATCCGGGTCTTCAGATCGCTGCTCAAGGCAGAGGCGAAATGAGAACCCGTCCCCGATACTGGGACAAGGCAGAGGCGAAATGAGAACCCGTCCCCGATACTGGGAATCAGGAGTTTCATTCCTATTCTAAGAATATGTTCCCGAAACGTCCCGTGGTTTTCACGAGATTCCGGTGCGCTTTTCAGGCTTCAACTGGGATCAGGGCTTGCCAGGTAATGTCCATATCATTGGTTGTTGACGGCTGTTGGGGAGTCTTGTATCTGGAGGATGCTATGCAATCTTGACAGGGGAAATGTTTTTTTGTCATGTGAAATTATGAAGATCGATGCCGTAATCACCGCCGGGGACGGGAAGGCCGCCCGCAGGCTGTTCAAGAAGAACAAGGCCCTCTTGGACGTGGCCGGCAGGCCCATCATCCGCCACATCGCGGAGGTCGTGCTGAAGTGCGAGGAGATCGACCGGATCGTGGTGGTGGGGCCCCGCGAAGAGTTTCTGGAGGTGATCGGCGACCTGGACGTGGATATCGTGCAGCAGAAGCGCAGCCTTGCGGAAAACGGCTGGGAGGGGTTTCTCCGCACGATTCCCGAATGCCGGCAGGAGGGTTTCTGCTCGGAAAAGACCATCCAAAAATACCGGGACAAGTATGTCCTGTTTCTCTCGGGGGATATCCCGCTCATCTCCGTGCGTGAGATCAGGCAGTTTCTCTCCCAGTGCGACATGGAGCGCTATGACTACGTTGCGGGGGCGACCTCCGAAGAGGTGCTCCGGCTCTTCGGGCCGAGGAAGGGAAGGCCGGGAATCAAGATGGCCACCTTTCACATGCGCAACGGCAACCTGCGGCAGAACAACCTCCACATGGCCAGGCCCTTTGCCCTGAGGGAGAGCATCGATCTGGTGCTCAACGCGTACGAGTACCGGTACCAGAAGGAGTTCGTCAATATCGTCAGGGCCATCTTCGCCATTGTCAAGTTCGGCAGGAAGAACCTGGCCCAGGCGCTTTTCATCTACCTGCTCCTCCAGCTCTCGACAGGGTTCTCGAGCCTGGGGATGGAGAGGGCCGCACGCCTGGTGAGCTTCCCCGTGACAAGGGAGCGGGTGGAGCGTCTGGTCTCAAGCCTCTTGAACGCCCGGTTCAAGATCGCGGAGACGACCGTGGGAGGGGCCGCCCTGGACGTGGACAACGAGAAGGACTACATGACCCTTTCCATCATGTACAAGGACTGGATGAACCAGATCGCCCAGGACGATCACCACTTGGCGTAGTGATCCTCCGCAAAACCGGGGCACGACTGGATAAAGATCACCTCGCCCTCGTCCGTGAGAAGCGTCCCCTCGAAGACCCCCAGCAGCTGGGTGAACCGTGATGCCAGGAAAAGGGCATTGACCTTCTCTTCCCTTCTCGCATCGGGGTAGAACACCAGGTCCACCTTTCTGTCGTTGGACCGGATGTGCCAGGGTTCGGACAGGTTGTCCCGGTCGAAATCGAAATCCACCATGTCCACCTTGGTCATCATGCCGCCGACCCAGAAGGCGTTTTCCGTGAAGCTCGTCTCGTTGACCCCGCAGGAGAGGTTGAGGCCCAGGCTCCTGCCGTCGTCGAGGCTGGACGCAGTCGATGCCCAGTTCCAGCAGGTCTGCCTGCGCATGAACCCGCAGGTCCAGTCCGAAAGAGCCCAGTACGCCGGGGAGGACAGGTCGTGCTGGGTGTCGCCCCGGGTTATGGTGCCCCTGACCTTCATGGGGGAGGTCTTCTGGGTGTACACCCATCCCCGGTATCCTGCCCGGGTGCATATCCTTAGCGGGCTGGTGGCATTGGGGTCGATGGATAGGTCGATGGACACGTCCCTGCCGAGGGCCTTCAGCGAGTCCCGCTGCATCTCGATGATCAGGCCGCCGGTGTTGAAGAGGCTCCTCGGCTTCTCGGGAGAGGGCTCGATGGACGTCCCGGCAAAGGGATGCCCCATTGCCTTGGACTCGGTTATTTCGCCGGTCTGCCGGTCGTAGAGGTAGAAAAAGCCGTTGGAGAGATAGGCGAGATCGACGACGGCCACCCCTGCCAGGAGCTCCGGGCCGATGATGCCGATGAAGTGAAACCGGTTGACAACAAGCCGCTTGAGAAGATTCGGCAGACGAAAGCCCATCGGGGTCTCCAGGCGGTAATCCTGGTAGTTGATCCGGTGAACCGGCTCGTTGTAGGTGCCCCATTTCACGAGGCCTCGTCCATTGACCAGTGTATCCATGGCTCCCTCCTCCACGTAGATTCTAGCCGTACCAGGCAAATACTTACTCACGATAGAAGATAACGGAAAACCGGCGGGTGTCCAGTGAAATTTTATTCGAGGTAATCTTCGAAACCCGGGGTATCGGAGTCCAGAGGCTTTCCCGACACCTGCGAGATCTTTTTGCTCAGCTCGTCGGTCTGCTGTTCCATATAGTCTTCGAAGCCGGGCGTTGCGTCACCTGAGGGCATGGACCGGTCTTTTCCTGCCGAGGCCTTCCGGCCGTTCTTTTCGGGGAGATAATCCTCGAACCCGGCTGCGCCACCTTCAGAGGCGGGGGCAGGCTGCGCGTCTTCCGGGGGAGAAGATGCGTTCTGTATCTCCGCGCCTTGATGGAGGTCCAGCATCTTTTCGTTCTTGATATAGCTGGTTTCCACTACGTCCGATATCTCCAGCATCTTCTTGACGATGGTCTTGATCTTGATGGCCTCGTTCTTGATCTCTTGAAGGCTGCTTATCACGGACTTGTTCACCGTGGCCTCCTTGACGATCATGTCGAGCTTCAGCAGGATCGTGGTCAGGGGGGAATTGATCTCGTGGTTGGCGGCGATGGCGGTCTTCGACACGGCGGCGAGCCTCTGGGCCTTGATGTTCTTCGTGACGAGCATGGCCCTCTGGATGGCCTGGGCCCCGACCTCGGCGACTGTCCGAAGCAGCAGGAGCTTCTGGTTCGACTCCTCCTGGCTGATTCCCTCCTGGGGCATCGCCTCCAGGACCCCGATGATCTTGTTGTCCACCTTCAAGGGTGCGTATACGAAGTGGACACCCTTGGGATAAACAGCATTGGATCTATCGAGGAGCTCCTTGGTGGCGCTCGCCATCCCGCTCCGGGTATGGGGAACGTTGTTGAGCCAGAACGACTCGGTGATCATGATCCTCAGGTTGCTCAGCCGCATGATGCACCGGGTTTTCTTGGCCTCGAGGATGGTCAGCGTATTCGAGGCGAGGATATTGACGATGTCCGAGAGCTTCAGCGACGACTGGAGCTGGCTGCTCATCTGGTTGAGGCTGGAGAGCTCCACGGTCCTGCGCTCGAGCGCCATTTTTTTCTGCTCGAGATCGAGGCTCAGCTTGCCCAGCTGGGCGTTCGCGAACTGGAGCACCTCGAAATAGGTCTTGGGCTCGGCCTTGGGTATCCCCATCTCGTCGCTGATGCTCGATATGCTGTCCTTGAGGGTGAGCGAGATGTCCTGGATGTCGTGGCTGCTCAGGTTCAGGCCTTTCAGGATCGTGGGATCCACGAATCCCCTGTCGGTCTGGCCGAGGCCGAGCCCCAGATGGTTGGTCACGATATCCGCCACGTGGACGATGGCGCAGAGCTGCCTCGTCTCCCCATCCTCCCCTGAATCGGCGAGGCTGTGGTGGCACCCCACGGTCCTGCACAGCAGCGACGGAAGGTTCCATTTTTCCATGATGTACATGCCGAGCGTTGCATGGTCCACGCCCACGATGCTATTTTCCACCTCGATGATGTCGGAGTTGGCGCGGTTCATGACCTCCAGGACCTCGCGGTACTCGCCCTTTTTGCAGATGAGCTGATCGGCCACCACCTTGCCCAGGTCGTGCAGGAGACCGGCGATGAAGGCATCCTCCGCCGAAGAGGGCGAAACCTTGTTCGCGATGGCCTTTGCACAGACCGCGCAGGCAATGCTGTGCTGCCAGAACTTGTAAAAGTCCAGGCTGCGCTTTTCCTTGTCGTTGAAGAGGTTGACCACGCTGATGCTCAGCACGATGCTCTTGAGCACGTTGAATCCCAGCAGCACCACGGCCCCCCGGATGGTAGAGATCTCCTTGATCCTCCGGTAGAAGGGCGAGTTCGCCACCTTGAGCACCTTGACGGCGAGCGCCTGGTCCCTCTCCACCATCTGGGCGATCTGGCGCGCGTTCACCTGAGAATCGAGCGTCTTCTCCATGATGGTGGTGGCGATGGAGGGCAATGTGGGGATATCACCCAGGTCCTCCAGAAGGGATTCGATCTCGTCGTGTGCGATTCTTTTCATCCAATGTCTTATCGATTATTCAGGTTCCAATCTTGAGTCCGGATACCGAATATGATACTCAGAACAAAATGACAGCGCATCACGACAACACCCGAATGATTCACGTGGGGGCGGTTCCCGTGGGGGGAGGCGCTCCCGTGACCATCCAGTCCATGACCAACACCGACACCCGGGACGTAGGCAAGACCGTCTCCCAGATCCATGCCCTCGAACGGGCCGGATGCGAGATTGTGCGGGTGAGCGTGCCGGACGCAGAATCCGCGGGCGCCTTTCGCGAGATAAAGCAGGCGGCGCATATCCCGGTCATCGCGGACATCCATTTCGATTACCGGCTCGCGATTGCCGCCATCGAGAACGGGGCGGACGGGATCCGGATCAACCCCGGGAACATCGGGCGCACGGAGAAGGTGGAGGCTGTGGCGCGCGCGGCGATCCAGGCCGGGATTCCCATACGGGTCGGGGTGAATCTGGGTTCGGTGAAGAAGCGGGTCCTCGATGCCCACGGCGGCGACCGGGTGGGTGCCCTGGTGGAAAACGCGGCCGAGTACGTGCGCATGCTCGAGGACATGGGCGTGGGCTCGCTCAAGGTCTCCTTGAAGTCGTCCGATGTGCTGGAGACGCTGGACGCCTACCGGCGGTTCTCCCGGATCAGCTCGTGGCCGCTGCATCTGGGGGTCACGGAGGCGGGCACACTCTTTTCCGGGCTCATCCGTTCCTCGGTGGGGATCGGAGCGCTCCTTTTGGAGGGGATCGGCGACACCATCCGGATATCGCTCTGTGCAGACCCCGTCCAGGAGGTTATGGCAGGCAGGGTGCTGCTGGAGAGCATCGGGCTCAGGAAGGAAGGCGTCAGGGTGATCGCCTGCCCCACCTGTGCGCGGACGAACGGTGACGTGGCGGGCATCGCACTGAAGGTGGAGGACGCGCTCAAGGATGTAAAGAAGCACCTGGTGGTGGCGGTCATGGGGTGCGTGGTGAACGGCCCCGGAGAGGCCCGGATCGCCGACCTCGGGGTTGCCTGCGACAGGGAGGGCGCCATGCTCTTCGTTCACGGCACGCCCGTGCGGCACATTGAGGCCTCTGAAATAGTACAGACACTCGTGGACGAGGTGGAAAAGGAGATATCGTAAATGAAATGGTCATCGCTGTTTTTGCACTCGCACAAGGAAGATCCCCGCGAGGCCGAGGTCATCAGCCACAAGCTCATGCTCAGGGGCGCCATGATCAAGAGGCTCGCTTCAGGCATCTATTCCTGGCTCCCCTACGGGCTCAAGGCCCTGCGAAAGGTGGAGAACATCATCCGTGAAGAGATGGACCAGGCAGGCGCCCAGGAGGTCCTGATGCCGGCGGTGCAGCCCGCCGAGATCTGGAAGGAGAGCGGCAGGTGGGAGTTCTACGGCAAGGAGCTTCTGAGGTTCACCGACCGCAAGGGCGGGGAGTTCGCCATGGGCCCCACGCACGAGGAGGTCATCACCACCATCGTCCGCGACGAGGTGCGTTCCTACCGGGATCTCCCCATCAACCTCTACCAGATCCAGACCAAGTTCCGTGACGAGATCCGGCCCCGCTTCGGCGTGATGCGCTCCCGCGAGTTCATCATGAAGGATGCCTACTCCTTCGACACCGATGAAGAAGGGGCCGCGAAGAGCTACGACGCCATGCGCAGGGCATACGAGCGCATCTTCAGCAGGTGCGGGCTCAGGTTCAAGGCCGTGGAGGCGGAGTCCGGACCCATCGGGGGCAGCTACTCCCACGAGTTCATGGTCCTGGCCTCCACGGGCGAGGATGTCATCCTGAGCTGCCCCTCGTGCAGCTATGCCGCGAACCTCGAGAAGGCGGAGATCGCCGCCCCGGCCGAGCCGGCGTTCCGGCAGGCCCCTGCAGGCAGCCCGGAGAAGGTGAGGACCCCGGACGTCAGAACCATCGAAGAGGTCTGCGGGTTCCTGGGCGTTACCCCGCAAGAGCTCGTCAAGACGCTCATTTACGATACCGGCAAGGGAGTGGTGGCCGCACTGGTGCGGGGAGACCACGAGGTGAACGAGGCCAAGCTCAAACGCGCCGTGGGGTGCGAGAGCCTGGAGCTGGCCGACGAGGCGGCCATAGAGAAGCACACAGGAGCCCCGCGCGGGTTTGCCGGGCCGGTGAACCTGCCCGTGCAGATCGTCGCCGACTACGGGCTCCTGGACGCAGGCCCCTACGTGACCGGTGCCAACGAGGAAGATCATCACCTCACGAACGTCTGGCTCTCCCGGGATGCGAAGGTGGACCAGGTCGCCGATATCCGCAACGCCGGGAAAGGCGATCTCTGTCCCCGGTGCGGGCAGGCGCCTCTGGACGACATACGGGGAATCGAGGTCGGGCACATCTTCAAGCTGGGCACCAAGTATTCCAATGCCATGAACGCCGCCTTCCTGGACGAGGGCGGCGAGCAGCGGCCCATCATCATGGGGTGCTACGGCATCGGCGTGGGCCGGGTGCTGGCCGCGGCCATCGAGCAGTACGCCGACGAGAACGGGATGGTGCTTCCCGTTTCCCTTGCCCCGTACCCGGTTGTGGTTCTTCCCGTGAACGTGGGTGAAGAGGAAGTCATGGGTGCTGCATCAAAAATATATGAAGAGCTCACGGCCCGCGGGGTCGATGCCCTTCTGGACGACCGGGATGCGCGTCCCGGTGTGAAGTTCATGGATGCGGATCTCATCGGCGCACCCTACCGGGTTACCGTGGGCATGCGGGGGCTCAAGGAAGGGGTCGTGGAGATCAAGGAGCGTGCAACCGGGACAGTGGAAAAGATCAGGGTCGACGAGGCTGTTGACTACTGTATGGCGAAGACCAAAGAGGCAGGAAGCGATTATTGACGGTACGGATAAACGACATTCTTGAAGAGGTGTCGGGGTACATCCCCGACGCGGACACCAGGATCATTGAAAAGGCATACGTGTTTTCGGCGCGCGTGCACCAGGGCCAGACGCGCCTGAGCGGCGAGCCCTACCTCAACCATCCCCTGGAGGTCGCCTATCTCATCGCCCAGATGCACCTGGACGTGACCGCGGTGGCGGCGGCCCTTCTCCACGACACCATCGAAGACTCGCTCACCAAGGTGGAGGATATCGCCGCAGGCTTCGGGGATGAGGTCGCCCAGGTGGTGGACGGTCTCACCAAGATCTCCAAGATCGACTTCCGCTCCGAAGAGGAGCAGCAGGCGGAGAATTTCCGCAAGATGATCCTGGCCATGAGCAAAGACCTGCGGATCCTCCTGATCAAGCTCACCGACCGGCTGCACAACATGCGGACCCTGCAGTATCACAAGCCCAAGTCCCAGGAGCGGATCGCCCGCGAGACCCTGGAGATCTACGCCCCGCTCGCGAACAGGCTCGGCATCCACTGGCTCCAGATCGAGCTGGAGGAGCTGAGCCTGAAGTATCTCGACCCCACGGGGTACAAGACGCTCAAGGCCAAGCTCGAAGATATCGAGAAGGCCAAGGAGGCCTACCTGACCGAGGTGATGGGCCAGATACGGTCCAAGCTCGAGAGCGTGGGGATCAATGCCGAGGTCAAGGGCAGGATCAAGCACGTCTACAGCGTGTACCAGAAGCTCAGGAAGCAGGGCATACCCTTCGAGGACGTGTACGACGTCATGGGCATGCGGATCATCGTCTCGAGCGTGGCCGAGTGCTACGAGGCGCTCGGGATCATCCATTCCATCTGGAAGCCCATCCAGTCGCGCATCAAGGATTTCATCGCCATGCCCAAGGCGAACATGTACCAGTCGCTGCACACCACCGTGTTCGGGCCAGGCGGCGACCGGATCGAGATCCAGATCCGCACCCGGGAGATGGATTACATCGCCAACGAGGGCATCGCGGCCCACTGGCGCTACAAGGACGGCATGCAGATCAGCGATCACGAGGGAGAGAAGCTCTCCTGGCTCCGGCAGCTCCTGGAGTGGCAGAAGGAGCTCAAGGACCCGCACGAGTTCCTCCAGAGTGTCAAGATCGACCTCTATCCGGAGGACGTCTATGTCTTCACCCCCAAGGGAGAGGTGAAGCGGTTCCCCGTGGGGGCCACGCCCCTGGATTTCGCCTACAGCGTGCACACCCAGCTGGGGAATCAGTGCATGGGCGCCAAGGTCAACGGGAAGATCGTACCGTTAAGGTACAAGCTCAACAGCGGGGACGTGATCGAGATTCTGCGTTCTTCCAAGCAGCACCCGGGCAAGGACTGGCTCCGCATCGCCAAGACCTCGCGCGCCAAGACCAAGATCAAGGCATGGCTCAGGGCCCAGGAAAACGAGCAGAGCATCGCACTGGGCAGGGAGATCCTGGAGAAGCGCATCAGGAGTCTGCATCTGGGCAAGGAGGCAGACTACGAGGCCATGGCCAAGGACTTCTCCTTCCCGGATACGGATGCCTTCTTCATGGCGATCGGGTTCGGCAGGCTCTCCGTCAACCAGGTGATCCACCGGATCGCGCCCGAAGAGCAGAAAAAGGCGCCCAAGCAGCAGGTGCAGAAGAAGAGGCAGGACTCATCGGGCATCGTGGTCAAGGGGGTGGAGGACCTCCTCGTGCGGTATGCCAAATGCTGCAGGCCTATCCCGGGTGACGAGGTGGTGGGGTTCATCACCCGGGGCAGGGGCATCACCGTTCACCGCAATGGCTGCCCGTATGTGATGGAGATCGATCCCAGGCGGCTCATTCCCGTTGAATGGGACAAGAATTTCTCGGAGAACCACGAGATCGAATTCACGGTGATGTGCGCGGACAAGCCGGGCATGCTGGGTTCGGTCACCGCGGCCATCGGCACCCGCAACGTCAATATCATCCACATGAAGGCCTATCCCGTGGCGAACGGCAGCGCCATGTGCGTCTTCAGGGTCACGGTCAAGAGCCTCTCCGAGCTCAGGGATCTCTTCAGCGATATCCGCAGGCTCAAGGGCGTGGAGAGGATCGAGCGGCACTGAAAGAGACCCGCGCCGTCTACAGCTGGGCCCTGATCTTCTCGATGATGTTTCCTTCCAGCGTTTTTTTGGAAATGCACTCGTGCCATTCCTGGGACACGTTCCTGTCGTATGCCTCGATATGCGCGGTGATTTTTACCTTGGTGCTCATATCGTTGATGGAGGTCACGAGAATGCTCAGGGTATATCCGGCCTGCGACCAGATGGCCAGCCGTGCGGCCGAGGGCTTCTCCGCGATGGCTTCGATCTCGTAGTGCGCCTGGGGCCCCACCGAATAGTTGACGAACTTGGTCGTGATCACACCCCTGCCCTTGTCTATGGAATCGATGGGAATCGACTCCGCATTCAGGGTCGTGACCACGGTGTCCCAGACCTTGTCGAAGCGGGCGAGATAAAACGCCGTATCATCCTTGAAGGCCGGTGCTGCCTGTTTCGGGGCGGAAGCACAGCCGGTTGCGAGAAATACCGCCAGCAACACCGAGAGGTAAAACTTCGTTTTCATTGCGCGTCTCCTCATTGCAATCAATCGTGCACGAGACGGATTCTCGTGGAACATAGAACATTATAGCAGAGAAACAAGGAAAAATATACCCGCATCTTGGGGTGCTTACGTGCCACGTGCCCGCACGAAAGATTCCGGGGGCTGCTGCTGCATGTGCCTGCAGCCGATGCGCCGGGGCATGGTGAAGAAGACGGCCGGGAAAGAAACGGGCACGAACACGGTTGAGGGTCTGGTGAGCGAGTATGGGTCGCAACTAAGGCGCGCGGTTTTCGCGGGCATGGACGAGCATCGAACTCCCGGACCCGGGACAGAAGAGGTGCCCTTTCGGCGCGGAGAAATGAAAAAGGATGGCGCTTTACGCGTCATCCTGATCGTGGATATGAAGAAGTCTTGAAAAAACGGACAATTCCCTGATGCGTCCGCCCGGCGGATCAGACCGAGTGTTTTTCCACCCTGCCCGACTTGATGCACTGGGTGCAGACAATGAGCCTTTTCGCGCCCTGCGCGGAGGAGACCCGTACCCGCTGCAGATTGGGAAGCCAGATCTTGCGCGTTTTGTTCATCGCATGAGAGACGTTATGTCCGATTTGCGGGCCCTTGCCGCATATTTCACATTTTCTCGACATTGCCTTTTTTCACTCGCTTTCTATGGATATCGTATCTTTGGTGCCGAAGCCGGGATTTGAACCCGGACGGGCGTAGCCCACCACCCCCTCAAGATGGCGTGTCTGCCAAATTCCACCACTTCGGCATAATCTGTTGCTGTTCATAACAACCAAAGGTCTCAGTGTCAATATGGAAAATTGCCCCTGTGACCCGCTACGCCGTCCTTTTCCAGGACCTTTGCCAAAGGGAGCGGGGGAGAAAAGAACGAAACGTGCCGGAGATTTTGCATCTGATCCTTGCGCCTGCGTGCTCCGGAGGGTCACTCTCCCTTGGATGCTGAAATTTTTCATGATTCGTAATTGATTCTGACCCCGCATTCTTTATTAGAGATATTATTGTGAAAAACAATCGAGTCCCACGACAGGGAGAGATACGGAGGAACATGCATGCAAGGAACATTCAACGCGAACGAGGTTTTCCAGATGGCAATCGAGATCGAGAAGCGGGGAGCGGCATTTTATCGCGCTGCGTCCGATTTTTTCGACGACCCCGTGATAAAGGCTCTGCTCAAGGGCCTCTCGGAGATGGAACTGGAGCATGAGAGGGAGTTTGCCTCTCTTCGGGAGAGCATGACCCAGGACAGAGCCTATGCGAACGGGTATGATCCCGACGGGGTGGCTGCCGCATACCTGGGATCCCTGACGAGCGGCGAGGTGTTCGACCGCGCCCTGTTCTTCACCGGGTCCGAGACCGTGGAAGAGGTGCTGAGAAAGGGAATCGAGGCTGAGAAAAACTCCATTATCCTCTACAACGGCCTGAAGGGCGTGGTCCCTGATGAGCTGGGCAGGGACAGGGTGGACCGGATCATTCGCGAGGAGATGAAACACCTGGTCGTTCTGGTCGAACGGCTCGGGTCATTGAAGGGATAAAAGGAGACAGGGACCATGGCGGAGATATTCCAGGCGGTGAAGATCAGCGAGAACGTCTACTGGGTGGGCGCTATTGACTGGACGATCCGGGACTTCCATGGGTACACCACCAAGCGGGGGAGCACCTACAACGCCTATCTCATCATGGGCGAGAAGGTCACCCTGGTGGATACGGTGAAGGCCCCGTTCATGGGCGAGCTGCTCGCCCGCGTGGCGAGTGTGGTGGACCCGGGCAGGATCGACTACATCATATCAAACCACGCGGAGATGGATCACACCGGATGCCTGCCGCAGGTCATCCATCAGGTGCACCCCGAGAAGGTCTTTGCCTCGGTAATGGGGGCAAAGGCCTTGAAGGAGCATTTCCGGACAGATCTGGAGATCGTGCCGCTGAAGGACGGCCAGGACTTGAGCCTGGGGAACCTGAACCTTTCCTTCATGGAAACCCGGATGCTGCACTGGCCGGACAGTATGTTCACCTATCTTAAGGAAGACCGGCTTCTCTTTTCACAGGACGCCTTCGGCATGCACCTGGCCACCTCGGAGCGGTTTGCCGACGAGATCGATCAGTCGGTTCTCGATTACGAGGCCGCCACGTACTATGCCAACATCCTCCTTCCCTACTCGCCCCTGGTGATCAAGCTCCTGGACAGGGTGGGGAAGTCGGGCATCACTATTTCGACCATCGCGCCCGATCACGGTCCGGTGTGGAGAACCGACCTGGCCCGGATCCTCTCCCACTATCAGACGTGGGCGGAGCAGCGGCCCGCAAATAAGGCGGTGGTGCTCTACCACACCATGTGGCACAGCACCGAGATGATGGCCCGGGCCATCGAAGAGGGGCTTCGCACTGACATCACCCGGGTGAAGGTCATGTCCATGGACGCGTTCCACCGCAGCGACGCGGCCTATGAGATCCTCGATGCGGGCGCGCTCATCGCCGGGTCCTCCACCCTGAACAACCAGATGCTTCCGTCCATGGCGGATGTGCTCACCTATCTCAAGGGCTTGAGACTCCGGAACCTCATGGGGGCGGCGTTTGGTTCATATGGGTGGAGCGGCGAGGCGCCGGATCACATCAACGGCTTCCTTGCCGACATGGGGGTGGACCTTGTCAGGACCCCGGTCAAGGCCAAATATGTCCCTGATGACGATGCCCTCGAATCGTGTTATGAATTGGGCAGGACAATCGCCCTGAGACTCGGCAAGGTTATCTGACAATGGAGGATGGAGCTAAAGGGGAGGACATGATGGCTTGCCCCGGGCTTAAGTCCCTTTCCGATTCGTGTTCCCGGATGCCGGGGCGTGCGCAGGCACCGGAGAAAAGCATAAGATTCCACTAGGGAGGATAAGATGCAGAGATACGTATGTCAGGTTTGCGGGTACATATACGATCCGGACAAAGGCGACCCCGAGGGCGAGATCCCTCCCGGGACCTCCTTCGAGGCACTGCCCGAGGACTGGTTATGTCCGGTGTGCGGCGCCTCCAAGAGCGAGTTCGAGCCCGAGGCATGAGGCCCCCCGCTCCTGGCGGCAGTGTGTCCACACGGAGAATTCTTCATGACGAAAGGCGGATAGTGCGGATGATGGTGCAGACAACCCCGAAGACGGACTATAGCAGGGGGATTGACCGGCCATGACAGTCTCGGATACTCTCCGGAAGGTGTTTCTCCGGGAAACGTTCGACCGGTTCCATCACCCCGAATATATTTCTCCTGACCCACTGGAGTTCGTATATCGCTATGATGATCCGCTCGACCGGGAGATCGTCGGGCTCCTCGCCTCGGCGCTAGCCTACGGAAGGGTCGCGCAGGTGCTGAAAAGCGTGGACAAGGCGCTCGGGAAGATGGGGCGTTCTCCACGCGCGTTTCTCGCCGCTGCGCAAGAACCGGATATGTGGGAGGTGTTCCGCGGATTCAGGCACCGGTTCACCACGGACCGTGAGCTGGTGGAGCTCCTCGTGGGCATTCAGGGTGTTCTCCGAAGGCACGGGTCGCTCCAGGCATGTTTCCTCTCCGGTCTTCGCTCCGGAGACGACACGGTCGGTCCGGCCCTGTGCGCCTTTGTCAGCGAGCTCAACGTGCATGGTGACGGCGGTTACAACAGCCTGATCCCGGTCCCGGAAAAGAACAGCGCATGCAAGAGGCTTCACCTGTACCTCAGGTGGATGGTACGCTCCGATGCAGTCGATCCCGGGGTATGGGCCGATGTCTCTCCGGAAAGGCTCATCGTTCCGCTGGACACCCACATGTTCCGGACCTGCAGGTCGCTGGGCATGACTACGCGGGCGCAGGCGGACGGAAAAACCGCCCTGGAGATCACGTCCGCGTTCCGGGAGATCGAGCCGGGCGATCCGGTGAGGTACGATTTCTCGCTCACCAGGATCGGCATTCGCGGGGAGGGTGATCTCTCCCGGATGATCGAGTCGTGCGCGTGCGTTCATCGCGCCTGAGATGTGCATAAAAAGGAGGTAGGCATGGACGAACGGATCCGCGATGCCATACACCAGGCATACACCGGAGAATCCAAGGCTTCGCTCAGGTTGAAGGTTTTTGCTGAAAAGGCACAGGCCGAAGGCTACCCCCAGCTTGCAAAGCTTTTCCGGGTGATATCCTTCTCCGAGGAGCTCCACGGCAAGAGGGCGCTTAAGCTGCTCAGGGAGATCAGGAGCACGGAAGAGAACCTCGCCGAGAGCTTCGAGTCTGAGACCAGGGTGGCGGGCGTCGCGTACGATCAGTTCATCAGGTACGCGGAAGAGGCCGAAGACAGGGCTGCATCGCTGTACTTCAGCCAGTCAAAGGATGTGGAGGAGATCCATGCAAAGCTGTACAAGGAGGCCATGGACCATGTCCTGGAAGAGCGGCAGACCACCTACTACGTGTGCGACCTCTGCGGGTATGTCTCCGACGGTGTGCTGCCCGAGGAATGTCCTGTCTGCGGCGCCGGGAAAGAGCGGTTCGTCTCTTTCGAGTAGGCCGTTGCCCCGGATATCGGGCGGCCCTCGCATGGGGATGGACCGGCAGAAATTGTTGCGAGTGTAAGTACCGGCACACAGGGAACGTAGCCGCCCCGTACCCCCGGAGAGACTGAAAGAAATGTGCAGGCTGTTCCCGTGCCTGCGCCATGAGGGGACAGTCATCCACGTACTCGTCACGGGAGGCCGTGACGGAGCAGAGGCTATCCTGGAGGATGCGGAGATCAGCCCCTGGATCGCTGTTTCAGGTGTTCGGCCCAGTAGGTTTCGTATTCCCTGCAGGCCTTCTTGAGCCCCCTGATCGTCCGGATTCCGAGCCGGGTGAGTTCCTCGAGGATTTCTCTTCGTGTAAGCGTCACGGCATACAACCTTCCTGATGAACTGTATTCCGTCCGAATCGTCTCAGCTCAATTGTTACGGTCAGGTGATTCCTATATCAAAAAACAGCCGGTTCGCCAAGAATAAAATGAATGGTGAATGTTTTCGTCCGGGAGGCGCTCGCCGGAAACGCCGAGAGGGGTGTCCGGGCGTTTTCTTTTGTATCCGGCAGCCGCACCCGGCGGCCGGATACCCCTGCGGAAGACCGGAATGGCTTATGGGTGCTCCTGCGGAGTGCTCCACCGCCAGTGGAGGAGATCGGAAAGGAACCCGATGCGTGAGTACCCGGGACCTTGCTCGTACGAGAAGAGGAGCGAGAGCGCAAAGGAGAGCTTCGGGCCGGACCGTGCATACCGGAAGGTTCGCCAGAGAACGCTCACCTCGGACGAGCCGGGCGCCGATTCGCCGGAGGCGAAGGTCAGCAGGGGCAGGTAGTTCCTCTGGAAGCCCTCGTCGTGGATGGGAACGAGCCAGGGGAAGTACCACAGCGTCCGGTCGCCGGTGGTGTGCCGGTGCCACAGGGGCCAGGCGGTGAGCTGCTGCGAGTCCACGGCCTGCTCCCTGATCAGGGAGCTTTTTTTGCTCAGGAGCAGGATGGTGGTCCGCTCCTCCCGGATGCCGGCAGCGGGATTGTAGCTCGCCTCGCGCTTGTACAGCGGCCAGAGCACGATCTTCATCCGGTAGGATTCGCCGGCAATCTTGGTCCAGTAGAAGGGAAAGAACTTGAGCTCCTCGTACGCACCGGTCGCCTTGCGCAGCAGAGGCCAGGGAAAGTTCGCGCTCGTGAGCTCGGGCGAGGTGTCCCTGCTGTAGGTGAACAGAGGCCAGAGAATTGAGAAGTTCCAGTAGGTGTCCCCCCGGGCGTAATAGAAGAAGGGGATGAATGCATTGATGTACTGAGCGCCCCGCCGGAAGTGGAAGAGTGGCCACAGAACGTAATCGTGGCGGTAGTTCACCGTCTCCTCGTACCCCCAGAGGGGAAAGACCTGAAACTCGCGACCGGGCGAATACCGGAACACCGGCCACAGCACGGAGTAGGACTCGATACCGTTGGTGGTCGTCTGCGAATAGAGCGGCCAGAGCACGAACCGGATCCGGTCGTGCCCGAAACGGTGATCAAGCCTGCCATAGAGCGGAAAAACCCCGCCGTAGCGCTGTGATTCATGCCTTCCATAAAAGAAGATGAGGAGGTTCACGTTCTCCCGGTCTTCCTCGTTCGTATAGGAGAAGATCGGGATGAACCGCCCACGCTCGCGGGTGAAATGGCCGAGTGGATAGAGGATGTCTGTCTGGGAGGCATCGTGGTAGAAAAGGGGGCGAATCGCGGTATACTCGTCAGTGAGGTCCACGAGGGGGCCGCCCAGGGAGAGCTGATGCCCCTGCACGCTCGACTCGAAGAAGAGCAGGGGGGCGAGGTTGACCGTAGCCGCAGACAGGCACTGCCACGGGACAAGGAGCATCACCGGGAGCAGGATCCGGAAGGCTGCGCGCAAGGGCGGCATGATCGTTACCAGATCAGGCCCAGGATCGTTCCCAGCACCGTCACAGGCATCTGCTCTTCGATTCCCTGCGCGGCGAGGTTGGCGCTCCTGACCGCTTCCTGGAGGTTTGCATAGAGCTCTTCGTCCGTGAGCAGCATGCCCAGCGTTCCCCGGCCTTCGGCCAGCTCGTCGGTGATGGTCCTGATGTTCTCGGAAATGGCCAGGAGGTTGCTGTAGAGGGCGGGATCGTTCATGAGCATGGAGATGGTGCTCTCATCCTCTATGCCGGCCGTGATGTTCTGCAGGGAATCGAGGAATCCGGCCAGGGAGACATAGAGCGCGTCATCGCGGACAAGCCTGCCGATGGTCCCCTCTCCGGCGTTTATGGTTCTCACGATCTCACCGAACTCTTCGGTGGTGGAGGTGAAGCTTCCCGAGGCATCCGCCAGGATGTCGGTGATCCGGCGCAGGCCCGAGACGATGCCGGAGATGTCTTCACGGTTTTCCGCCACCAGGGAAGAGGACTCCTCGGTGAGGTTCCTCAGGTTCGTGAGAATGGCCCGCAGAGTCTCCTCGTCTCCCAGCGTCGCGTTCAGCGAGAACGAAAGCTCGGTCAGGTTGCCTGCCAGCTCGCCTAGCTGCACGAGGAGATCGTCCAGGGAGGGGGGCACGCTGGTCCGTGCGAGATTCCCGCCGGGCTCGATCATGTTCCCCGAGTTGCCGGGCTGGATGATGATGATCTTGTCCCCGAGAACTCCCCGGGTTGCAACCGAGGCCTGGCTGTCGATGGGTATGCGCACGTCCTCGTAGACCTGGGTCCTGACCAGGGCCGAGTAATCCGCGTTCAGGGTTATCTCGCTCACGCTCCCCACCTGGACGCCTGCCAGGACGAGCTGGGAGCCTTTGTTGAGCCCCTCCACCGTGGAGAACACCATGCTGATGGGATAGGTGCCCCTTCTCGTGAGGTTCAGCTCGCCGATGGTGAAGGAGAGGGCGGCGAAGACCGCGACCGCGGCCACGATGAAGATGCCGACCTTTGCCTCGTTGCTCATGCCTGCACTCCGGTGATCGCCATCGGTTCAGTCCACCAGATCATTGATCTTTTCCTCCAGCTCGTCCCGGGCGTTTCTGTTGAGCAGAGACGCCTTCAGATAGTGGTCGAGGGCCTTCTCCTTCTTTCCCAGGCTCTGCAGCACGTCTCCCATGTGCTCGTGGATGGTGGGGTCGGTATCGAGCTTTTCCACCGCCTTTTTCAGGTAGGTCAGCGCTTCTTCAGGCCTGTTTTGACGAAAGAGGACCCATGCCATGGAATCCATGATATAGGGATCGTCGGGACGCTGCCTCAGCGCCTCGCTGATCATCTCGTGGGCCTGGTCGAGATTGGTTGCCTCGTCGGCCCAGACGTAGCCTACGAAATTGAGCGCAACCGGATCCTTGGGGTTGCTCTGGAGCAGCTTGGTCGCGATCTCAAGCCCTTCCTCCCTCCTGCCATCCGCGTCGAGCTCGGTAGCGAGCTGGTAGCCGACCTCTGCACATCCGTCCTTGGGGGAAAAAAAGTCCCACGCCCGGAACAGCTCGTCCATCATCTCGTCATGCCTGCCAAGGTCTTTGAGGATGGAGGACCTGAGCAGGACGGCCTCACAGCCCAGCCTGCTGGTCAGAGTGATCTGGGAGAGCTGTGAGAAGGCCTCGTGCAGACGGTCGAGCTTGGCGTATACGATGGCGAGATAGTAGGAATCTTCCAGGGTCATCTCCTGCAGGGAGGTGATGGTGCCCAGCGCTTCTTCGTACATGCCTTCCTGAAGCTGTAGCAGGGCGAGCTTGCGGATGATCTGGGGGTCGCTGCTGAGCTGCCTGAGCTTTTGCATCTGATCGATGGCGTCCTGGTAGCGGTTCGTCGAGATATAGAGGTCGGACAGAACCACGAGGGCCTCCACGGCATCGGGCTCTATCTCGAGGTACTGCCGGTAGACGGACTCGGCCTCCTTCTTCTCTCCCAGGAGCTCATGGACCCTGCCGAGCTCGAGGTGTGCGGGGCCGAACCGGGGTTGGAGCTCGATCACCCTGCGGAGGTAGTCTTTTGCGCAGGGAAGGTCCTTGTTTCCCTGGCAGGCCTTGGAGAGGGTGTAGAGGACCATGGAGTCATCGTCGGAGCCGAGCAGGCCGCGGAGAATCTCCTGGGCCCCGGTGAAATCCGCGACGATGATCTTCAGGTTGGCCAGAAAGAGTTTGAGCTGGGTGTTCTCGGGATATCTTCCCACCAGGATCTCGGTATCATCTATTGCCTGGGCCCAGTCGCCCTTGCGTGCGTATATCCGGGTTCTGAGATCGAGCGCCTCGTCAACGAAGGCGTCGCTTTCGATGAGCCGGTCGATGAACTCAAGGGCGCGGTCGGGCTGGTTGGTGATGTAGAGGATGCGCGCCTGAGCGAACCATGCTATGGGGTCGTCAACTGCGGCGTAGAGCTCAAGGGCATTGTTCCAGTTCCCCAGGTTTTCTTCGTACCGGGCGAGCATGAGGGTGAGGCGGGGAGAGTCCGGTTTCCCGGCGACACGGCTGCCCTCCTGAGGAGGCATGTGTGCGCATCCGGCGCTTAGTGCCAGAATGCTCAACGCGATGAGAAGACTAATGCTTCCGGCTGTCCGCAATGGCAAACATCTCCCTTACGGCCGCCTCAGGATCGGAGCTGCCGAAAACGCTGGATCCGGCCACGACCACGTCCACGCCCTTGTCCAGCACCATGCCCAGATTGCCCGGGCCGATTCCCCCATCGATCTCCACGAGGATGTTCCTGCCGGCCGCGAGCCCCTTTGCCTCTGCGATTTTCGGAACCACCGCGTCGATGAAGGTCTGGCCCCCGAACCCCGGGTTGACGCTCATGATCAGGATGAGGTCGATGGCATCGAGGCAGTACGCAATCGTGCTCAAGGGGGTCGACGGGTTCAGCGCCACTCCCGGGGTGCACCCCAGCTCGCGGATTCTCGTCAGGGTCCGGTGCAGGTGCGGGCCGGCCTCTGCATGGACGGTAATCCCGTTGGCACCGGCCTGGGCGAAAGCCTCGAGATAGCGGTCGGGGTCGGCCACCATCAGGTGGCAGTCCAGATAGGCGTTGGTGACGGACCGGACGCTCTTGACCACCAGGGGCCCGATGGTGATGTTCGGCACGAAATGCCCATCCATGACATCCACATGGATCCACTGTGCCCCGGCGGATACGACCCTCCGGATGTCACTGCCCAGGTTCGCGAAATCAGCCGACAGTATGGACGGCGCGAGTATCATCCCAACCTCTTATGAACGTTTTTTCAGTTCCTTCTCCACACATGAGTGTCACTATCTTTTTTACCACGGATTCTTCAAGATTGCTGCACCATTTTTGCCGTCCGCTACGGGCGGGCGGTATCTCCAAGCATGACCCGGGAGGCGCGCAGGCCGTTTGAAAAGGCGCGGGCGTCCACGGCCTTTTTCCCCTCCACCTGCAACACCTGCGGGAGCAGGAACCCTTGCCTGCAGGCGATGGCGAGCCCGCCGTCGGTCCTGCTCATGGTCCCGAACCCGAGCGCGTGCTCCTCGAAGCGGTACGTGCTCTTGAGGATCTTGAGAATCTTCGACCCGAAGAAGGTGTAGGCGCAGGGCCAGGGAAGAAGGCCGCGGACCATGTTGTGGATGGAGCGGGGGTCCGAGCCCCAGTCGATCTCGCCTTCTTCCTTTTTCAGCATGGGGGCGTAGGTCGCCTTGTCGTGCTCCTGGGGTTTCGCCTCGATCCCGCCCCTTTCCAGCTGGTCAAGGGTTTCCAGGAGCTTTTCCGCGCCGAGCGCGCTCAGGCGAGCCGACAGACCGACGGCATCCTCATCCTCAGGGACAGGCACCTCGGATCGAAGGAACACGGGCCCGGAATCCATGCCCGAGTCGATCTGCATGATGCTCACCCCGGTGGTGGCACACCCTGCCAGGATCGCCCGGTTGATGGGTGCGGCCCCTCTGAAGGCGGGCAGGACCGAGGCATGGACGTTGATGAAACCGTGCGCAGGGATCGCGAGCATGTCGTCGGGGATCATCTTCCCGTACGCCACCACGATGACCGCGTCCAGTGCGAGATCACGGAGCATCCCCGCTATCTGGGCGTTTCCTTTCAGTGTCTGCGGCTGCATGACGGGAATGCCTTTCTCGATGGCCAGCTCCTTGACCGGCGGCATCATGAGATGCCGGCCTCTGCCTTTCGGCTTGTCGGGCTGGGTGAGGACGCTCAGGACCCGGTGCTCGCCAGCCTCGATCAATGCCTTGAGCGAAGGCAGGGCAAACTCCGGGGTGCCCATGAAGGCGAGTCTCATAAGGTCCCTTTTTTCCTTTTCTTCAGATAAATGGAGCGCTTCAGGCTGGAGGCATAGTCCAGGATCACCTTTCCGTCCAGGTGATCGATCTCGTGCTGGAATATTCTCGCGAGATACCCCTCGGCCTCCATGCGGACCTCGTTGCCCTTGAGGTCGATGCCCGTAACGAGTATCCGTGAGGCGCGGTCGACATCAACAGAGGTCTCAGGTACGCTCAGGCACATTTCGCTGTCCGTCTCCACGCCCTCCTTCTCGACGATGACCGGGTTGATCAGGACGACGAGCTGGCTCTCCTCCTTCCCCGCGGAAGGGTCGACGAGAACGAGCCGCATGGACGCCCCCACCTGGGGGGCGGCGAGGCCTACACCGGGGGCGGTGTGCATGGTGTGTCTCATATCCTCGGCAAGGGAGACGATATCGAGATCGATGTTATCCACCTCATGTGCCCGGGATTTGAGAACCTTGTCCGGATAGATCAGGATCTCTTTTTTCGGCATAGTAGGCTACCATAAAACCAAAGCTTCCGGTCTGTCAAGTGGCGCTATTCCTTGCAGGTTTCCCGGGTTCGGGAAAGAGCCGGGGGTTCCGGTACTGCTGAAACGATCTGCACTTTATCCGGTGCTTACACGCCATGCACACGTCGAGGGCGACCCTTGGCTCACCCTTTCTTCTGGGGCAGATCAGATAGGTGCTCACGGCAGAGGCAACCCCGCTGCAGCGAAGGCCTGCCTGACAACCGCGTCCGGGGCGGAGACCCCGGTGAGGATCCGGAAGTTCTCGCCGGCTTGGTGGTAGAGCATGTGGTGCCCGGGGATGAGGGTGTGCCCGCGGTCCTTTGCCTCGCGGCCGAGCACCGTGTCGCGCATGACCGTCTCCAGGATCCTCGTTCCCTTTCTCAGGCCTTCCATATCCAGGCTTAAGGGGATGCGGCCAGCCACCGGAGTGGTCTGAACCACCACGTCCATTTCCGGGAGCATGTCCGGGTGGAAGAGATCGACCCGGTCTTCCGGGAAATTCTCAACAATGGCGCGGGCGCGCTCCATGGTGCGGTTGAGGATGACCACGCGGCTGGCGCCCGCCTGGAGCAGGGCATGGACAATGGCGCGGGCTGCACCCCCCGCACCGATCATCAGGCACCGGGCGCCTCGCACGTCGCCGATGGCCTGCACCGCGCCGGCGCCGTCGGTATTGTATCCGGCGAGGGCCCCCACGGGGCTCCTCACCACCGTGTTCACCGCCCCGAGATCGGTCGCGGGGGGCAGGAGCTCATCCAGGAGCCCGGCCGCGGACTCCTTGTGGGGGATGGTCACGTTGAATCCGCCGAGGTTGTTCCATGAACGGTACGCAGCGATGGTCGCGGGCAGGGCCTCGGGCGGGGTGTCGTGCGCGATGTATGCCATATCCAGAGACAGGGCCTCGAACATGCGGTTGAAGACCGCGGGCGCCACGACATGGATGCTGGGATGGGCGATGATAGTATAGATGCGCGTGGTGCCGGTTATCTTCACGCTAGTCTCTTCTCCGGCGGACCTTTTCCTCGATCAGGGACAGGACCTCGCCTGCAGAGCCCTGGATAAGAAAGTCCGAAACATGCCCGGTCAGCGGTGTGGGCTCCCGGTTGATCTCCACCACGTGGCATTTTCCCTTGGGAAGGGGGATACCGCCCAGGCCCCTGAAGATCGAGTTCATCCCCTTGGCGATCAGCGGAAGGGACGCCGCGGGCTCGACCTGGGCCGAGGTCCCGATCACGAGCATGAGATCGCAGTCCTCGGCCTCGCGGAACGAATGCTTCATGGCCTCCTGGGGAATCGCCTCGCCGAAGAAGACCGCGTCGGGCTTGAGGACCCCACCGCACTCGCACCGGGGGGGTATCCTGGTCTCGATATCCGAGAGCACCTGCTCGTAGCCGTACTTCCTCCTGCACTTCATGCACCTGGCAAAGAGCATGTTGCCGTGGAACTCGATGACGTGCCTGCTGCCCGCCTTCTGGTGGAGGTTGTCGACGTTCTGGGTGATGACCGTCTCGACGATGCCGGCCTCCTCGAGGTAGGCCAGGGCGTGGTGGCCCATGTTGGGCCGGGCGTCCCAGAGAGAGAACTCGCTGGAGCGGTTCATATCGAGCATGCACCGCCAGACCTCCTCGGGGTCGGCGAGAAATCGTTCGATAAAGAACATGGTCGGGTCGTACCGTTCCCAGATTCCCCCCGGGGAGCGGAAGTCGGGAACCCCGGATTCGGTGGAGATACCGGCACCGGTCAGGACAATTGCGTGCTTCGCTGCCAGCAGGAGTTCCACGGTCTTGTCGATGAGGGGCGATTCCATAGCTCAAGCTTTATCAGAGGAGCAGGGGAAGGTCAAGGCGTATAAGGGCATGAATACAGGCTCGATCGCGCTGCCGGGTATCCGCCTTCTTGAGAGGAGGGGTGTCATTTTGTCCGGCCTTCTCCTCGTCTGCTGCGGCGCGCCCGCCCTAAGGATTCGGGCGGGAAACCCAGGCGCCTCCCCGGTTCTGCCGCCGGGGTGTCCCGGCCTCCGGAGAGAGTGAAGCACAGGCCGGCCACGGGTCTGCGTTTATTGGGATGGAATCCCCGGTTCCATTGGCACCGGAGGCTGGGTCACCGCGTCCCCTTCTTCCTCCAGGTGAAAGAGGCTCTCCGGAACGCCGGTGTCGAACCGGTAGTTCGAGAGCCGGATATCGCTCTGGTTGCCCGTTGCATCCTTGAGGAGGATCCTCTTGATGGCGTGGGAATCGTCGGTCCAGACCGTGATGTGGCCGGAGCCTTCCCGGGGGTAGAGGAACAGGGCGTCCGAGCTTTCCTGTACCTCGTAGCCCTCGCCGATGGACTCCAGCCCGGAGAAGAACCCCAGGATATTCTGGTTCGCCATCTCGGGCGGCAGGGCCTGCACGGTGGTGGTGTCTTCCTCCGGGATGTGGATCACCACCTGCTGGCCTTTGAGGATGATGATCTGCCGCTGGGGCTTGAAGACGTCCATCCTCACGCCCACCCCGCGCCTGTAGGACACTGTGCCCGTGAACCGGACCTCCTTGTTCACCAGGCTCTGGAAGGTATTCTGGGAGAAGCTCACGGTGAAGTCCTGATAGTCCATATAGAACCGCTGGATGTTCTTCAGGCTTTCCGCGTACAGGGGGGATGCCGCGCAGGCCGCGAATATGAATATGAGTATGATCAGGCTATTCTTCCATTTCAGCGCCATAAGAGCTTACCAACACCTTTCTTGGTTTTCCCGCCGTATCGGCGGGGCCGATGATTCCTTCGCGCTCCATCTGCTCGATGATGCGCGCCGCACGGTTGTATCCGATCCGGAATCTCCGTTGAATGAGGGAGATGGAGGCGCTTCCCTTTCCGGTCACGAACTCCAGAGCCTCGTCGTACACGGGATCGTATTCGTTATCCGGGGAGGATCCGCCGTTGTTCGAATCATCCTCTGCCATGCGCGCGATCTGATCGTCAAGCCCTTCGATGTAGTCCGGGCCGCCCTGCTCCCGGATGAACTCCACCACCTTGTCGAGTTCCTCCTCGGAGACGTATGCGCCGTGCACGCGCATCAGGTGCGAGTTGCCCGGGGTGAGGAAGAGCATGTCGCCCAGGCCCAGGAGCTGGTCGGCCCCGGACGAGTCGAGGATGGTCCGGGAGTCGATCTTGGAGGACACCCGAAACGAAATCCGGGAGGGAAAGTTGGACTTGATCAGCCCGGTGATGACGTCCACCGAGGGGCGCTGGGTGGCCACGATCATGTAAATGCCCGCTGCCCGGGCCATCTGGGCCAGCCTGGCGATGTAGACCTCCACCTCGCGGTTGGCCATCATGAGGTCGGCCATCTCGTCGATGATGATCACCAGCTTGGGCAGCAGGGCAGTGCTGGCCTCCTGGTTCTTGAGCGTGGCCAGGGTGGTGGCGGCCCCGCCCTTTTCGTTCTTCTTCACCTTTTTGTTATACGAGTCGATCCCCTTGACGCCCAGGTCCTTGAACCACTCGTAGCGCATCTCCATCTCGCTCACGGCCCACTTGAGCACCGGGATGGCCTCCTTGGGGTGGACCACCACCGGATAGAGCAGGTGGGGGATGCCCTCGTAGTGGGAGAGCTCGATCCGCTTGGGGTCGATCATGATGAACTTGAGCTCGGAGGGGTCGTTGCGGTAGAGCAGCGAGAGGATCATGGTGTTCAAGCCCACGCTCTTGCCCGTGCCGGTGGCTCCCGCGATGAGCAGGTGGGGCATCTTCGCCAGGTTCGTCACTACGGGGGTGCCCTCGATGTTGGAGCCCAGGGCCAGGGTGAGCGGCGCGCCGGACATGACGAACTCCCTGCTGGAGAGGATCTTCTTCAGACAGACCATCTCGCGGGTCCGGTTGGGGATCTCGATCCCGACCGCGTTTTTCCCGGGTATGGGCGCCACCACCCTCACGGGCGATGCCTTGAGCACCATGGCGAGATCGTCCGCAAGGGACACGATCTTGTTGATCTTGATGCCCGGGGCCGGCGTGAACTCGTACATGGTGATCACCGGACCCGGCCGGATCTCCAGGATCTCGCCCTCCACGCCGAAGTCCTTGAGCTTGGAGATGATGAGCGAGGCGTTCGCCTTGAGCTCCTTTTCGGTGATGACGCGGTTTTTCGCGGGCGGATTGCTGAGCAGGGACAGGGAAGGCCGCTGGTAGTTGCTCACGAAGTCGAGCGTGGCCTGCTTGGGCAGCTCGACCACGGCCTTGTCCTCGTGCCCGGAGATGGTGATCTGGGGCTCCTTCTTCCCGGAGGGCGCCTCTCCCGCGGCGGCCTCGGGTGCCTTCGACTTTTCCTCCGGCGGCTTCCTGGGGATTTTCTGCCTGACCGGCTTTTCCATCTCCCTGCGCTTGCGCCTGAGCTGCCGGTTTTCCCGAATGCTCGCGGCGAGATCTTTCAGGGCGTGGTAGGGGGTGAAGAGGTCGTAGCCCATCATCACCCCGGCGCACAGCAGCATGAGCAGGAGCACGACCGACCCCCACGAGAGATAGGTGAAGAGCGCGGTGCCGACGATATGGCCCAGGAGCCCGCCCGCCTTCATGGCCTCCTTGCCCAGCAACTCGGTGTTCATCTGGATGATATCCAGCAGCCCCAGCGACACGAAGAAGAGGATGAGGGTGCTCACGGGTTTCGTCCACCGGGTGAAGGCCTGGTTCCGCAGGAAGCCCGCGCCGTATTCCATCAGGAAGAGCGGGATGATGAAGGCGGTGATGCCGAAGACGATAAACAGACCGTCCGCGAGATAGGAGCCGATGATGCCCATCCAGTTGCTGATGCTCTCGACCTTCTGGTAGTTGGAAAAGCTGGGGTCCGAGGCATGGTGGGAAACCAGGGCCAGGAAGATGAAGATGGCGATGAAGATCATGAACATCCCGGCAAGCGGGAAGGGGAAATTCGATCTATCGCGGCTGTTCTTCTTTGCCATTTAGAACCCTCCCAGGAAATGCGCTGCCAGATAGAGCGTTCCTGCAATCCAACAGTAGACGGAAAAGATGAAAAAGTTGTGCTTTCGTAAGGTCCATACCAGAAATTTCAGGGAAATCAAACCCACGATACACGACGAGAGGGCGCCGATGAGGTGCTCCGGCGTCACGGGCCTGATTTCGCCGCCCCATTCCAGGACCGCGGCCCCGAGAATGGCTGGTATGGACGCGATGAACGAATAGCTCGCGGCCCAGGTGCGGTCCATGCCCGAGAACACGCCCGCGAATATGGTGGAACCCGAGCGCGATATCCCGGGGATGATGGCGAAGGCCTGGAAAAGTCCAATGGTCAAGGCGTCCCTGGCCCGGATCTGTCCGTAGGGCCTTCCGGTATTCTTCTTCCGGTCGGTGGCAAAGGTGAGGAAGCCCGTGACGAGGAGCATGGCGGCTACCAGGGAGGGCAGGGAGAACATGGCCTCGAAGTGACCCCTGAACAGGACGCCGATCGCGCCGGTGACCGCGGTGGTGATCAGGATGCACCCGATTATCCAGGCCTGATCCCGCCGGTAGGTCCCGGGCATGATACCCCTGATCAGGCCGAGGATCTCCTTGTGGAAGAAGATCAGGACCGCCAGCGTGGTCCCCAGGTGGACAGAGACATCGAAGAGGATGTCCCCGAGCCACCTTTCACCGAAGAAACCCTGGAGCAGGACGAGGTGGCCGGAGCTGGAGACGGGCAGAAACTCGGTCAGCCCTTGGACCGTGCCTAAGATGAACGCCGCGAGAAGATCGTGCAAGGGTTCCTCCTATATCTCGACGATGATGGGAATGATCATGGGCTTCTTCCCGAGGCGGGCCTTGAGCCGTGCGCCCAGGGCCTCGCGGAGACGGTTCTGGAGGTCCAGAACGTTGATCTCCCGGTCCAGGCACGAGTCCATGACGCTCTCCGCATGGCTCCGGATGTCGTCCATGATCTCCTGCTCCATGCTCGCCGGTACCACGCCCTTGCACATGATGTCGGGGCCGAGCACGATATCCGGCTTGGCCGGGTCGATCACCACGAAGGCGACCACGAGACCGCCCTCGGATATGTGCCTCCGGTCTCTCAGGACCACGTCCCGGATGTCGCCGGTGAGCTCTCCGTCGACGAAACACCTGCCGCGGGGGATCTCCCCGGTCAGGTGAAGGCCGTCCTCCTCGACGCCCCACACCTGCCCCGGCCTTGCCAGGACGACCTCCGGAGCCTCGCCGGGCATGGCCTGGACTATCTCCGCCAGGGCCTTCATCTGCCTGAGTTCCCCATGAATGGGCATGACGGTCTCGGGCCTGAGCAGGGTGACGGCCTTGCGCAGCTCCTCCTGGGGCGCATGGCCCGTGGCGTGGACCGGCGCCGTGTCGGGATATGAGACCCTGGCGCCGAAATCGATGAGCTTGTCGATGCACCGGGTGATGGCGAGCTCGTTGCCGGGGATCATCCGGGCGGATATGATCACGCTGTCGCCCTCTTTGACCTTGAACTTGTGCCACCCCCTTGCGATGAGCGACAGCACCGAGAACACCTCGCCCTGGGTGCCGGTGCAGACGACCATGACCTTCGAGCGGTCCATGGAGATGATCTCTTCGGGCTTGACGATGTCCCGGGGGTCGATCTCCAGGGCGCCCAGGTCCATAGCGATGTCCACCACCTGGCTCATGCTCCGGCCGATGATGGAGACCTTTCTGCCGCTTTGCACCGCGATGTCGCAGAGCATCTGGATGCGGTGCACATGGCTCGAAAAGGTCGATACCAACACCGCGCCCCGGGTGTTCCGGACGATGTCGGCGATGGTCTGCCGGGCCGTCTCTTCGTCGGAGACCCTGGGGTCCACCTCGGCGTTGGTGCTCTCGCACATGAAGAGCTTCACGTCTTTTGCACTCGTGCCGTACTCGGGCGGAACCTGCCGGAAGTCTCCCGAGTGCACGATCATGCCCTGCGGCGTGTCCATTTTCAAGGCATAGCAGCCCAGGGTGGAATGGAACACCTCGATGAACTCGATCTCGGTGCCGGCCAGGGTGATCTTCTGGCCCGGGTGAACCTCCTTGAGACGGGTGTTCCCGTTGATCTCGGACTCCCGGAGCTTTCTCTTCACCAGCTCCAGGGTAAACGGGTGGCTGTAGACGGGAATGGGGGCGTCTTTCAGGAGGTAGGGCAGGGCGCCCACGTGGTCTTCATGGCCGTGGGTGAGGATGATTCCCTGGAAGGCCTCCTGGTTTTCCTTGATATAACTGAAGTCCGGGATGATCTGGTCAATGCCGGTGGGGTTGTATTTCGGGAACATCAGGCCCGCGTCCACGATGAACGAGCCGCTGCTCGTTTCGATGACCGTGCAGTTGAGGCCGAATTCCCGCACTCCCCCGAGGGGAATTACGCGTACGAAGCTCAATAGTTCTCTCCTGACAGATGTTTGATGTGGGTCCGCAGGACACGCTCTGCCTCGGTGATGTCGGCGCGCGTCTGCTGCGGGACGGGAATATGGTCGAACATGAGGGGTGACCCGATCCGGATTCTCACCGGAGAGCGCCTGATGGACGAGGTCCACCGGGGCATCAGCTCATAGGCCCCCGAGATGCCTACGGGAATGACCGGCTTGCCCAGCGCCAGGACGAGCCGGATGGTGCCGGATCGGAAGGGAAGCAGGGAGTTGTCCCATGTCCGCTCTCCCTCCGGGTAGATCCCCAGGATGTGCCCCTGGTTTATGACCCGCACGGCGTTGCGCACCGCCTGTACATCGATGGTGTAGCGCCTGACGGGAAACGAGCGGGCATGCCTGAGCGCCCAGGTGAGCAGCCTCCCCCGGTACTCCGAGTTTTTCGCCATGAACCAGATGTTTCGCCTCGGGAACGCCCCGAGGATGAGCGAGTCCATGAACGAGGTATGGTTGGACAGCAGGACTGCAGGGCCTTTTTCCGGGATATTTTCCAGGCCCTTGATGTCCACCGAGAACAGGCACTTGATCACGGGCCTGGCGATGACCCGGACCACCGGGAGCAGCAGGCTGGTATCGAGCCGGTACTGCCTCTGTGCGGTCACGCGCAGGCTCTGGTGGCCCCCGGCCCGTGCCGGTTTCTCACGGAAATCGTCCTCGAAGCGGAGCCTGGGATAGAACTCGGCGATCTTCCGGGGGCCGTGAAACCGCGCCAGGCAGTGGCGGATGCAGTCTTCCCACTTCTTGCCCGACTCGTGGAGAAAGTCGAAGAAGAGGATGCCGGAGGTGCGGCTGGTGAGAATGATGGTGTTGGACTCGATGGTCAGCGCGATGAGGTCTTTCATGGGAACATCCAGTGCTTCCACATCACCTGAGAAGCGCAGCCCGTCGTTTTTGAGGATGATGACGCCCTCGTCGCAGACCGCCCGGGTGAACCGGGTGGCCACTACCCCGGCAAAGCCCCGATAGATGCCGCCTGTTGCCTCTCTCGAAAGGACGACCCTGCCGCTCTGCATGATGGGCCCGGTATCGCCCGGAGGCAGATCGAAGGAGCGAACCCTCCGGTACCAGTGGGAGATGGTGTTCTTCTCGCCGTTGATCGAGACCTCGGTGCGCGAGACAACCTGTACGGACGCGTGACAGTGGACGCACCCGGAGCCGTCCATCCACTCAAAGCTGCCGCACGAGGGGCATCGGTAGAGGATATCGGTGATCATTGGCTACAAAGTATAGCCTAGTTTTATCGAGTTGTACACCTCTTCCATGAGCGCCTCCACGCTGCGGCCGGCCGTCTCGATCGGAAGGCCCACATTCAGGGTGATCGTGCCGGGCTTCACCCTCTTGCCGTGCTTGGGGAGCACCTCGCGTGCCCCCACCACGGTGACGGGCACGATGGGGACCCCGGCCTGAACGGCCAGATGAAACCCGCCCTTCTTGAAGGGGAATTGGAGCCGGCCGTCGCACGACCTGGTGCCCTCGGGGAAGATGACAATGGACGCCCCGCCGCAGATCTTCTCCGCTGCGCCCCGCAGGCTGGCGAGCGCCTTTTCGTGGTTCGACCGGTCGATCATGATGTACCCGGCCCGTCTCATGGCAAGCCCCAGGAGCGGGATGGTGAACAGCTCCTTTTTCACGGTCCAGCGGAACTGGACGTTGAGATGCCCCAGGATCGCAAAGACATCGAAGTGGCTCGCGTGATTCGCCATGTACACCGCCGGGCCGCAGGGGATGTTCCCCTCCCCCTTCAGTTCCACCCTCACCCGCGCGCACCGCAGGGTGAAACGGGCCCAGAGCCGCGCGAGGAGATGGGGAATGTTCCCGGTCCTGCTGAACAGGGAGATCAGGACATGGGGCACGATCATAACCATGATGAAGAGATATGATCCTGCTGCAGTGGTGAAGGTCCAGAACATGGTAAAATTTTACAAAACTTTTACAATAATGTCAATCCGCTGCTGCCGCCCAGGGATGCCCGGGCCTGCCGGTCGGCGGGAAGGACACGTTCTTAGGGTGGAGACATCGGAGATCGCCGGCCTTACCGGGTGAGCGTGTCCATGAGGTCGTCGAGCATCTCCTCGCGGGTGCCGATGGCGCCGAGCACCGCCTCGAAGCCCCTCTGGGCCCGGATCAGGTCGCAAATCTCCCGGGGAAGCTCCACGTTCGAGGTGCAGTGCCCGTCTTCTGTGGGGACCCGTTGGGTTTCCGTCCGCGCGGTCGTGGTTTCGACCGACCCTTTAAGGCCCTCACTAATGGTGATGCGGATGGACCGGTAGTCTTGGGTGTTCATGTTTGCGATGTTCGAAGATGCCCCGCAAAGCAGGTCCTGGTGCGCCCGAAGCGAAGATATCAGGATGTCCGCCATCATCTCCCCCTTGCTCATATATCGGTTGCATGACTATAATCTTGACCATGAAGAACCGGGGTCTGCTGGAAAAGCTCATTGTGGCCTACGCGGTGTTCGTCATCGTCATCCTGGGCCTGGCGGTTTTCCTGGTGTATGTGTCCTCCCGGATCGGCAACGTGACCGCCGACATTTACTACCTCGATCAGCACAAGCGCGAGATCACGGACAACCTCGTCAACGAGCTGATCTCGCTCGAGGAGACATCGAAGCAGTATCTCCTCCTCCAGAAGGAGTCGTACAAATCCCTCATCGGGAAGCGGGAGGAAAACATCACCCGGGCCTGGGAATACCTGTGCCTGGAGGGAGTGTGCCCCAACGAGGAAGAGATGCGCGCCGTGCGCAAGGGCATCCAGATATGGGGAGGCTACCTGCAGCGGTTCTATTCCCGGCTCTCGGGTCCCCTCACCGACGCCCAGGCGCTCGAGGATGTTTTCAGGGAAAACAGCAAGGACATGGACACCATGATCAAGCTGGCCCGGTTCGTCAACGGCGCCTCCCTGAAGGCCCTGGACCGGAAGATCGTCTTTCTGAAAGGGCTGGGAGACCAGATCCGCGTTTTCACCTGGTGGGCGGTGAGCATTGCCGCCACTATCGGCCTGATTATACCCCTTCTCATCTACAAGAGCATCACGGACGACCTGGTCACGATCCGGACCGGGGTCAAGCACATCGCCCAGGGCGACTTCTCCTACAAAATCCCGCTTTACTCCAACGACGAGCTGGGCCTGCTCGCGGAATCGTTCAACTCCATGTCGCGGCGCCTGAAGGAGCTGGACAACATGAAGTCCGAGTTCATCTCCATCGTCTCCCACGAGCTCAAAACCCCGCTCACCTCGATGAGAGAAGCCGCGAACCTTCTCATGGAGGGGGTGAGCGGGGATCTCAACGAAAAGCAGCAGCGGCTGATCGTCATCATGGGGCAGGGGATCGAGCGGCTCATTCAGATGACTTCCGAGCTCCTGGAGATGTCGAAGCTCGAAAGCGGGATGGTACCGCTGCAGAAGGAATTCGTCGACATGAACACTATGGTGTCGGATTTCATATCCGAGGTGCAGCACTTTGCTGAAAACAGCGGGATTCTCCTCAATGCCGTCTACCTTCCCGAGGAACGCAAGGTCTACCTGGACAGAAACAAGATCCTGCGGGTGTTGACAAATCTGACCCATAATGCGATCAAGTACTCTGACAGTGGTTCGGAAGTCGAGCTGAAGCTCGATACATCTGACGGGCACATCACGGTGGTAATCAAGGATAACGGGAAAGGTATTCCCCAAGAGGACATTCCCTTGATATTTGAGAAGTTTTATCAGTCCAAGACAACCAGGGGTCATAGTGGTATCGGTCTCGGATTGGCTATCTCCAAGAGTATTGTAGAGGCTCACGGGGGAAAGATATATGCAAAGAGCTGTGTCGGCAAGGGGAGCGTTTTTTCCTTTACTCTGCCTGTTCACCCTCGTATTTCTGCTGGGAGGGTGTAAGGCTGATTCCTTCAGCAACAAACTCAAGAGTGCCGAAGACGATCTCTCCCTGGGAAACCGGATCGCCCAGGACCTCTCCACGGCCCCGGCGCTGATCCCTCCCCCTGTTGCAGCCCGCCATACCATTGCCATGGCGGTGGATTCGCTCCTCAGCGACAGCTACAACGCGAGCGAGATCAAGAAGACCCTTACCCTCCTGCGCAAAGACCCCTTTATCCCGCGTTACCTGAAGGTGGAGGCAGGTTATCTCCTGATTTTGCTCGATAAGCTGGAGACCCAGAAAAGACTCGCTGAAAAACACGCGGCGGAAAAGGAGCGGGTGCAGCGGGAGATCAAGAAGGAACTCGAAGAGAAGTATACGGCAGAGAATGATCGCTTGAAACAGGAACTGGACGAGTTGCGGTACAAGCTTCAGAAGATCGAGGAGATCCACATCAACACCGAGAAGAAGCGAGGCATTCAATGATCAGAAAAGCGAAGATCATCGTTCTGGACGATGAGCCGAATATCGTGGAGGTTATTCTCGCCAGGCTGGAGGCCCTGGGCTTTTATGCCCGGGGGTTCACGGCTGCCGCCCAAGCCCTGGATGCACTGAAGTCCGACAGCTTCCACGTGCTGCTCACAGACCTCAAGATGCCCGACATGGACGGCATGGAAGTCCTGAAGCAGGCCAGGCAGATCGATCCGGACATCGAGGTGATCCTCTTCACCGCCTACGGCTCCATCGAGGGGGCGGTCGAGGCCATGAAGCAGGGCGCACACGACTACCTGGTCAAGCCCTTCGAGCCCATCGAGCTCATCGCCAAGATCGAGGCGGCCATCGAGAAACGGGAGCTCAAACAGCGGGTGCGGTACCTGGAGCAGGAGGTCGAGGACCAGATCGAGCATCACATCTACGCGGAGAGCCCTGCCATGAAAAAGGTACTGGCGCTCGCGAAGCAGGCGGCGAAATCGGACGCCACCGTGCTGGTGCTGGGCGAGTCGGGCACGGGCAAAGAACTCATCGCCAAGATGCTCCATTACGAGAGCAACCGCAGAGACCGGAAATACGTGATCATGGACTGCGGCGCGACCCCGGCATCACTCATCGAGGCCGAGCTCTTCGGCTATACCAAGGGTGCCTTCACCGGGGCCATTCGGGACAAGCGGGGGATCATCGAGGAGGCCGACACCGGCACCCTGTTTCTGGACGAGATCGGCAACATCTCGCCCGAGATGCAGACGCGCATGCTCCGGGTGCTGGAAACGGGAGAGTTCAGGCCCGTGGGCCAGGTGGAACAGAAGAAGGTCGACATCAGGTTCATCGCGGCCACGAACATCGATCTCAGGCAGAAGGTGAAGGACGGAGACTTCCGGGAGGACCTTTACTACCGGCTCAAGGTGATCACCATAGACATTCCCCCTTTACGGGAGCGGAAAGAAGACATTCCCGGGCTTTCGCAGATTTTTCTCACCGAGTTCTGCAACCGGGCCGGCAAACGGATCACGGGTTTCAGCAAGGAGGCGGTGAACCTGCTCATGGATCACCGGTGGTCGGGCAACGTGCGCGAGCTCAAGAACGTCATCGAGTCGTCCGTGGTGCTCTGCAGGAACGAGGTGATCACGCCCGACGACGTCTACCTGCACGATCTCGGGAGAACGGACGCGAACGACGAAGACGAGCTCAATCCCCTGGAGGCCCAGGAGAGGGCCATGGTGCTTGACGCCCTGAAAAAGGCGAAGTGGGTCCAGAAGGACGCGGCCGATATCCTGGGCATCTCGCGCCGGGTCATGCACTACAAGATCAAGAAGTTCAAGATACAGGCGGACAAGAAGCTCGCGTGATCCCGTCCATCATGCCCTGCATGGCGTGCCGCCGTATTGGGGGCGGGACGGCGCTTTTTAAGGGCATTCAGGCACTGAAGCGCTATGACACCTCTTTCCCACCGGGTTAAAAGAAGCACGCTCCAATAGGCCGCCTTGCCGGCCGCCGCAGCCAAGAAGGGGGTTTTTCCCTCCAGGCTACTCTTCTTTTCGGTCCATCTTCCGGTACAGGGTCCGGGTCGATATCCCGAGCAGCTTTGATGCGAGCCCCTTGTCTCCCCCGGTACGTTTAAGCGTCTCTTCCATGAGGATCCGCTCGACCTCCTCCAGAGGCGTTCCCAGGGGTATGGTGACCGACTCGGCCACCCTGGTGCTGCACCGGGCAAGCTCGCGAGGGAGGTCGTCGGCGCCGACGATCCCGTCCCTGTCGAGGACCACGCACCGTTCGATCACGTTTTCCAGCTCGCGTACATTGCCCGGCCATTCATAGGAGAGGAGCAGCTCCATGGCCTTGGACTCGATCCCGTTGATGTCTTTGGCGTTTTTCTTGGAAAACCGGTTGATGAAATGCTGCACCAGGTTCGGCACATCTTCTTTGCGCTCTTTGAGGCAGGGCAGCTTGATCGTGATGACGTTGAGCCTCCAGTAGAGATCCTCCCTGAACAGCCCCTCCTTGACCATGGCCGAAAGGTCTTTGTTGGTGGCCGCGATGATCCGGGTATCGGTATGAATGGACTTGTTGCTGCCCAGGCGCTCGAAGTTGCCCTTCTGGAGGATTCTCAGCAGTTTGACCTGGACGGCCTGGGGGACCTCCCCGATCTCGTCGAGGAAGATGCTGGCCTTGTCCGCCGCCTCGAAGCGGCCCTCCTTGCGCGCCGTGGCGCCGGTGAAGGCGCCCTTTTCGTAACCGAAGAGCTCCGACTCGATGAGGGTCTCGGGGATTGCCGCGCAGTTCACTTTCACCATGGGCCGGGCTCCCCGGGGGGAAAGCTGGTGGATCATGTCGGCGATCACCTCCTTGCCCGTGCCCGACTCTCCCAGGATCAGGACCGTGGCCTGGCTGGGGGCCACCTGCCGGACGAGCTCCACGATGCTTCTCATCCGGGAGCTGGATGACTCGATGAGCGGACCCGACTCGAAGGCCTCGATCCGTTCCTTCATCCGGATGTTGTCCATGGTCAGGATCTGCTTTTCGATGGCCTTGTTGACCGCCTTTAAGATATCGGCCTTCTTGAACGGCTTGGTGATGTAGTCGTATGCCCCCTGCTTCATGGAGTCGACCGCGGTGTCCACCGAGGCATAGCCCGTGATGATGATGACCTCGGTGAAAGGCGATATGGACTTGCACACCTTGAGCAACTCCACGCCGTCCATTCCGGCCATCCGGATGTCGGTTATCAGGAGGTCGATGCCCCCCTGCCGGACGATCTTGAAGGCTTCGTCTCCGTTGGACGCCGTCTCCACCGAGAATCCCTCCTTGCCCAGGATCTTCTGCAGAGACTCGCGTATGCCGATCTCGTCGTCTACGACCAGGATTTTCTTGTTCATGGCACAAAAGGGTCCTTTTTCATCACGGCAGCGATCTCCTGCCGTCCATGGCCGCTGACGGCGACCTCCTCGAACACGGCGCCACCGCTGCCGTCGGGCGCGTAGAGGTAATAGGTGCCGGCAGGGACGCTGTCGAACACAATCCGGTTTTTCTTGTCAGGGCGCACCGAGCAGCGAATCGAATTTTTCTTCAGCTCCGCGAGCGATTCCTTGAGCCGGCCGTCAAGCTGTTCTTTCCCCTCGGTGAAGGCCGCAAGCGCCTTTGCGTGGGCGTTTTTCCTCGCCTCCATGTCCGCCTCTGCCTGATCGATGGCATGCTGCAAGGGCTTGAGCTGCCGCGAAAAGGCGGAGAGGAAGTCCTGTACCTCGACCTGGCCCTTGTAGCCCTTCTGATCGGCGAAATGCATGTCGATGATCTCGATGCCGAACTGCTGTGTGGCATCGGTCTTGAGTGCGCCTATCTCTTCCCGGGTGAGCTCGCTGATGAAAAACGAGAACCGCTCGGGATCATGGCCCCGGTTGGTCATGGTCTCACCGGGGCCCACTCCGGAGATCAGGGTTTCGGGGTGGATGAACTCGAGCACGAGCGAGGTGGTGGTGGGAAGGGGCTTGCCCCCCACCCGTGGTGTATAGGTGATGTCGGTGATGATCCGGTCGGTAGAGTTGCGCGCCGTGTAGAAAAAGGTCACGTCGCCCAGGGCCGACGACGACGGAGAGATGGATGACTCGATGGCCTCCAGGGTGATGGACAGGGACGACAGATGTTTTTTGCGGATGGAGGCGAGCGTGTCGGCATATGCCTGGTTCCTTTTTTCGAGCACGTCCTGCGCCTTTTTGACCTGCGCGTCGAGCTTGTCGATCCGGAGATCGGCGCTCATGGCCGCGAGACCGCTCTCATAACCGGCCCTGAGGTGCTCCGTCATTGCCGGGGTGCCTGCCGAGAGGAGATGGGCCTCGGTGACCTCCGGCGGCAGCGTGCATCTGAGGCTCCCCGCGCACAGGGCCGCAGGAGCGAGAAAGATCATCAGTGCGATGGTAGCGACATGCTTCATGCGTCTGTGGCCTCCTCCTTGACATCTTTTGTGGAACCAAAGGGGATGGAGAAGATAAAGGTCGAACCCGTGCCCTTCTGGCTCTCCACCTCCACCCATCCGTCGTGCGCGTTGGCGATGTACTGGACGAGGGCCAGCCCGAGGCCGGTTCCGTTTTCCTTGGTGGTGAAGTACGGGTCAAATATTCTCCTTAAGTACTCCTGGGGGACGCCGTAGCCGGTGTCCTTGACCAGGAGCAGAAAGTTGTCCTTGATCTTCATGAGGGATATTTCCAGGTTCCCTCCCGAGGGCATGGCATCTTCCGCGTTCTTGATGAGATTTATCAGAAGCTGCTTGAATTGTCCACGATCGATCATGATATCGGGCAGTGTTTCCGGGCACTTGAGAGTTACCTCCACGCTGCGGCGCTCGAGCTCGGGCATGAGCATGGACACGACGGACTCGACCTCCCGCCTCGGATCCACCGGGTGCTTTTTGGGGTGAGGGAGCCGCGCATAGGAGAGATACTCGTCCGTAACCTGGGAAAGGCGGTCGATCTCCCGCCGGATGACCCGGATCAGCTCCCGGGCCTCCTCTTTGTCTCCGTTGCCTCCGATCTCGTCCTCCAGAAGCTCCGAGTGGAGCAGCACCGAGGTGAGCGGGTTGCGGATCTCGTGAGCCACGTGGGCGGATATCTGGCCTACGGCGGCGAGCTTTTCCGCCTGGATGAGCTTCTCGGTCAGGGCCTTTTTGTCGGTGATGTCCACCGCGTATTGGACCACGTAGTCCACCTCACCCCGGGAGTTGAACAGGGGAATGGCGCTGATGTCGAAGAAGTAGGGCTTGCCCTGGATCTCCATCCGCATGTCGCGCTCGGTGACGATCTGTCCGGTGGTGAAGCACTTGGCCGCGATGTCGGAGTTGCACATGCGCTCGTTTTCCGGAAAGTCGAGCGAGCAGTGCTTGTCCACGATGTCTTCGCGCCTTTTTCCATAGAGCTCGCAGAGCCGCTCGTTCACGTCGGTGATGATGAAGGCCGGATCAATCATGGCGAGGTAGTGGGGCACCCCGTTGAAGATGGTCTCCAGCCTCTTGTGCGCGATGAGCACGGCCTCGGCCCAGCGGTTGCGCTCGGAGGCAGTGGCGCGCGCCCGGTTGATCCTCAACAGGACCAGGGTGGCTACGACGATGAACCCGATGCTCATGGAGCCGAGCACCAGGGTGTTCCTGAAGGTGTCGGACATGAGGTAGATCACCTCGCTGTAGGGCGAGGAGGCGGCCGTGATCCATCGGCGGTTGAGAAAGTGGACCGAGGAAAAGGCCAGGAGCTTCTTGACGGGATAGGAGTCGGGAAAGTGCGGAAACAGAAACTCGTACATGCCGTCGTTTTTGAGTTCCATGGCATCCTTGATGCTCTGGATCCCCTTGATGCTGTGTCCCTGCCGCTCCATGTTGAGGACCACATCGTAGAGGTTCAGGCCGATCCACCGGGGGTTGGGGTGGTAGAGAATCATGCCGGTCTCGTCAACGAGCCAGGCATACCCGGTCTCGGACGGGCGCAAGGGGGCCACGTAGTGGGCGGTGATGTTCGACAGGTCGATGGCGCAGCCCAGCACGCCGTTGAAGGTACCGTCACCCCCTTTCAGGGGGAAGGAGATGATAAAGGTCTCGAAGCGGCCCGGGATGTCCTGGTAATGCTCGCCCCCCACCATGATGATATCGGAGACAAAGGGCACGTTGAGGTCCCTGGCCACCCGGAAATAGGTCCTGAAGCTGAAGTCCTTGCCTTCCATCCCCGGGAGGATCTCCATGGGGTAATGGAGGGCCATGACGCCCTCGGCGTTTTCCCAGAACACGAACGAGACCTTGTTTCTCAGCGAGCGGTAAGCGTTTTCGAGGGCGATGCGGATCTCCTTGGGGTCTCCGTCGGCAACGGGCTGGATGTGGGCGGTGAGGCTCAGGATGTTGGTAATGTCGTTCATGTACTGCTCGATGCCCATGGCGGTCTGCTGGGCGAGCAGCATCTGCTCGCGGTTGAACTGACCGGCCATCTCCCGCTCGACGCTCTTGTAGGAGTACACGGCGAAGAGGACCACGCAACCCAGGACAACGAGGCTTCCCATCCAGATGATGATTTCCCAGGATGCCTCCCTGATATTGATCGTATGCCTTTTCATCGGCTGCCTGCGACCAGGCGTCCTCCCCTCACTGAATGTACATGTCTTTCTCGATCTTCGCCGGCAGGCTCTGCGCCTGTGCCGCAAGGTCGTCTTTTTCCAGGGCGGCCAGGGGGCTGATCTCGATCAGGCTCCGGCCTGAGACCTCCACCCCCAGATCCCTCAGCCAGCCCTTGTGGAGCTCGCTCTGCATTGCCCGGGAGG
This sequence comes from Deltaproteobacteria bacterium, assembly GCA_018436855.1. Taxonomy (GTDB): domain Bacteria; phylum Desulfobacterota; class Desulfomonilia; order UBA1062; family UBA1062; genus Phosphitivorax. The sequence continues at coordinate 60,345 of JAHDKO010000097.1, forward strand.
TCTCCAGGGAGTCTTCCCCGGTCCTGTTCTTTACCGGGGCGAACTCGCGCTCTCTGAGCACCTCGAGGGTAACCGACTTTTCCGCCATGGGAAGTGCATCGAAAATAAAGGTCTCAAACTTTATCCCCGGGACCTCCACGGGGTTTCCCTGCGAGTCGAGGGCGGGGATGCCCTTCTCTGCCTTATGGAAGGGAAGCCTCAGCCCCGAGCCGGTGAGCGACTCCACGAAATCGCGCCTGATCATGTGGATCGCGCCGTTTCCCGCCCAGTAGAGCATGTTCCCCTCATCGTCGACCGCATAGCGCATGTCGTCGCTCATGTCGCTGTATTCCACCACGCGGGTCTTCCCGTCGACCTCCGCGATGATGCCCACCTTTTCGCCGAAGTCGCGCTTTCTGACCACCTTGGACGACATCCGGGCGCCTTTGAGGTTGTGCAGGCCGATGAAGAGCGGATCGCACATCGCCACCAAGGGGTTGTCGACCTGGAAGTAGAAGATCTCTTCGATGCCCTTTGCCCGCATGGTATCGAGGCAGCCGCTCTTCCTCAGGGCTGCGAGTGTCCCCCCGTGGCCGTCAGGGTTCATGAAGAGACCGCCGCCGCGGGAGAGGACGAGCCGTCCTTCTGGGGTGATGGAAGGCAGCATGCCCTGGACGAAGAAGAAGACCTCCTCCGGATCGAGCCCGAAAAAAGAGTGCCGGGCGAAGAAATCGCGCGTATCCGCGTCGTTGGCGCGCGAGGTCATGACGAACAGGGGCACGGCCCGTCCATACTTTTTCGACAGGGCGAGCACCTTCTCTGCATGGAGCTGGAACAGGCTCTTGCCGGATACCGGGGTCACCTGGACAACGCCCTTGGGTGCGTCGATGCCCAGCCGGGAGCCCTGGCCGCCCGCCACCACCAGGGCCGCCACACTGCCCTTTCTCAGCAGGTCTTCTCCGTGAGCGCGGTACCGGCCGGCCTCGGGGGACGCGGAAAACGAGGCCGGCACCACGGGCACCGGCTTCACCCGCACCAGGGCGGGCTCCTGGTAGAGATGCCTGCCTTCCATCAGCTCCTGAAAGAGAGAAACGTTTATTTCTTCAAGATCTTTCTCGATCTCGCTGCGTGAGACAAACCCGGCCCCGGACTCAAGAAGTTTTGCGATATGATCCTGATCGAGTCGCCGCAATTTTTTTTCGAGCATTCATGATCTCCTTTACACGTTTCTCGAAGCCGGTATCGCGGGGGACATAGAGCCTCACCTCGTCGATCCCGTCGGGGAAGTAGTTCAGCAGCAGGGCCCCGTGCGGGTCGTCGTGGGCATAGATATATCCCTTTCCATACCCCAGCTCGCGCATGAGCCTGGTGGGCGCGTTGCGCAGAAAGAGGGGCACATCGGGCGTACCGGTCTTCCTGATCAGCTCGCGGGTCCGTTTCTCGGCCAGGTAGACAGCGTTGCTCTTGGGTGCGCACGCGAGGTACACCGCGGCCTGGTAGAGTGCGAGCTCTCCCTCGGGAGAGCCCAGGGTGGTGAACGCATCCTTGGCGCTGATCACCATGCGCAGGGCATTGGGCTCGGCCATGCCGATGTCTTCCGACGCGATGCGGATCATCCTGCGCAGGACGAACAGCCGGTCTTCGCCGGCCTCGAGCATCCTCCCCAGCCAGTAGACGCTGGCGTTGATGTCGCTTGCGCGTACGCTCTTGTGAAACGCCGAGATGAGGTCGTAGTGGTTCTCGCCGGTTTTGTCGTGGTAGAGGGGCCTGTCGAGCAGGGCCTTGAGGTCATCGATCTCCACCCGCTCCTTGTCGATGGTGCTCAGGGCGAGCTCCAGGAGGTTGAGCGCGGCGCGGGCATCGCCGTCAGCGGCGCGGGACAGGGCCTTGACGGCATCGGGAGATATGGTTTTCCCCAGCGAGGTCAGGTCCTGATCGAGCTCCGTGGCCCGCTTGAGGATCTTCTCGACGTCCGAAGGATTCAGGGCCTTGAACGCGACCACCTGCAGCCGGGAGAGGAGCGGTGAGGTAATGGAGAACGAGGGGTTTTCGGTGGTGGCCCCGATCAGGACGATATCGCCCCGCTCGACAAATGGCAGCAGGGCATCCTGTTGGACCCGGTTGAACCGGTGCACCTCGTCGATGAAGACCACCGGCGGCTCCGGGGCGCTCTGCGCGTGCTTGGTCACCCGTCTGATATCCTGGATGCCGCTGGTGACCGCGCTTATGGCGAAGAACGAGTCCTTGCAGAGCAGCTCGATGATGTGCGCGGCGCTGCTCTTGCCCGAACCCGGCGGCCCCCAGAGCATGACGGAGCGGCGGTTGCCGGCTATGAAGCTTTCAATGAACCTCTTTGCGTCGTCCTGTCCCATGAGCTCATCGATGCTGTCGGGACGGATCCGGTACGCAAGGGGAGGGGCATGCTTTTCCATACGGTTTTCCATACGGATCATATACCACAAAATCCAGGGGATAAAAATTTGAATAAATCTGAAAGCAGGGGGTTAAGTAAACCCGGGTCGTGACGATAGAAATAAATAGGTTCTTCAAGATTCATTCCCCGTAGAACCTCCTCATATGTTCGCAGGTCAAAAAGGCCTGCTTTTTTTTTGCCGTTTTCATCGTCCCTGCCGGCAACCTCCGCATCCTGCCCGAAGAACAGCCTCGCGGGCATCCATTTTCAGCGGGGAAAATTCGACACCATTCCTCCATGTCAATACAAATATACAAATTTATTTAAAGTTTGCCGTGCAGCTCAGGAAATCTCTCCTTGACAAACCCTTTTGATGCATTATAGAAGACTCTAAAATCAAATGACGCGGGGTGGAGCAGTCCGGTAGCTCGTTGGGCTCATAACCCAAAGGTCG
>JAHDKO010000125.1 GCA_018436855.1 Deltaproteobacteria bacterium
AGGGACTCCTTTGTGGTGTTTTGTTTGTCTTATCAACAACTTATATACCACAAATGCGAGTCCCCTTCACCATCTTCTTTGCCATTCTTATTGACTTCTTACCCCCAAAACCCCCCAATAGGGGTGCGAAACTTGAGTTATGAATTACAAGAAACGAATTAGAGGAAATTAATCTCGATCAATGGAGGAGATAGATTATATATCATGTTTAACCTATCAAATTATTAAAGTATTATAATTTTAAGGTATTTATAGGATTATTCAAAGGAGGATAATGTGATGAGCTATAAAATATGTAGTCGGTGTGTTATGGATAATAAATCCGATGACACCATAACTTTTGATGAAAGAGGAAATTGTAATTATTGCACTTCAGCTTTAAATGGAATTGGGACCACTTACTTACCTAATCAAGAGGGACAGGAACGATTGAATGTTCTGATTAGCATGTTAAAAAATGAGGGAAGAGGAAAAAAATATGACTGCATAATGGGTATAAGTGGTGGCTTGGATTCTTCATATCTTGCCTATCTTGGCTTTAAATGGGGATTAAGGATACTTGCTATTCACGTTGATGACGGGTTTGATACTGAGATATCAAAACGAAATATAAAAAAGCTGATACAATCAACAAATATTGATTATATTGTTGAAAAGCCTGATGAGAAACAATTTAATGATCTGACAAAAGCTTTTTTCCTTGCTCGAGTGCCGAACTTAGCAGTGCCGCAAGATAATATTCTGTTTGCCTGTATATACAAATTAATTAGAAAACATAAAATAAGAACATTCTTATCAGGTGGTAATTTTGCTCTTGAATGTATTCTTCAGAGGGGAAACACATATCGTGCATTTGATGTTACGAATATTAAGGCTATTCATAAGGCTTTTGGCACGGAACCAATCGATAAACTTCCGCTACTGTCTGATTACAGAAGATTTATTGATCAAAAACTGCTGAGAATCAAAACCGTTCGACCATTGAATTATATTAATTATAATAGGGAAATAGCTCTAAAGGATCTATCTCAGTTTTGTGGATTCGAATATTATGGAAGCAAGCATTTGGAAAATACCCTCACCAAATTCATTCAATTATATTGGTTTTATAATAAATTTGGGGTTGATAAACGACGATCTCATCTTTCCAGCATGATCGTTTCAGGTCAGATGACCAGAGAACAAGCACTGATCGAACTACAGGAGCCTCTGTATGCTGATTGTGAAATGCAAAATGAGATCAAAAACATTTGTGATGCATTGGACATATCAAAAGACGAATTTGATAAGGTAATGAATGAGCCTGCTAGACAACATAATTACTACAAAATAGATAAGTTCTATATAATGTTTAAAAAGTTATTCTATAAATAGTTTACCTAACATATTGATGCAGGATCTAAAATATGCTGATCTGTTCCAATAGGGAAAGCAATCAACGGGTAGCATAACTTTTAAAAAGAGAGTACGAGTCTTTTTTAGCACCGCATGGTATATCAATGATTGATTACACTTGTTTAGAAGATTCACCGAAACAGTCAGAATGTTCTGCTCGCTGTTTTATTTGCGGAGAGAGGGGAGATAAGTAGACGGCATGAATATTGTCTTCTTAAAATTAATCATGATACATAAATATATAATCTATGGAACCATCTGATATAAGCATAATTATACCCGCCTTTAATGAGGAGGAAGGGATAGGCCTTGTAGTTGATTTAATAACTTCAGCTTTTCCAGATTCTGAGATTATAGTTGTCAATGACGGATCAACAGATCGTACCGCAGATAAAATTGCTGCTATAGGGATAACCGTCTTACATCATGATCATAATCGGGGTTATGGAGCATCTTTAAAGACTGGTGTACGTGCAGCTACACGCGATTATGTTCTTTTTTGTGATGGCGACGGTCAACATTCTGTTGAGGATGTGAAGAGGTTGATCAAAGAATGTGATGATTATGACTTAGTGGTCGGTGCGCGAGAATCAGGTTCCCACCAGCCTCTTTTGAGACGCCCTGGAAAATTTATTATGAAAAAATTTGCAGAAATGCTCGCTGGGACCAAGATCCCGGACATAAATTCTGGTTTAAGAATATTCAAGCGTGATACACTAATGCGGTATCTGCACCTGATGCCAGATGGATTTTCATTTTCCACAACGAGTACGTTTGCGATAATGAAAAGTAATCGGAAATATAAGTACGTCCCTATTGTAGTAAAAAAACGTACGGGTAAGAGTACTGTAAGCCAGCTAACACATGGTCCCCAATCTCTTATGCTGATTTTGAGGCTTGCTGTCCTTTTTGAACCTCTCAAGGTGTTTTGTACTTTTGCCGGTATTCTTTTTGCCTTGGCAATGATGAGCCTGGCAATAGATGTATTCAGTCAAGGTGGGATTGCGGATACAACAGTACTACTCTCCGTTTCATCAACTATCATTTTTATGTTTGGCCTCCTTTGTGACCAGCTGTCTGCAATGCGCAGAGAAAAACATGAGTGAAACGACATATAACTATTCAACAAGCATTCTGACGTGTCCAATATGTGAATGTAGTGGTGATATAAAAATCCGGCACACAAAAAACGGTTATAATATCTATCGTTGTGATGATTGTAAGCTTCTTTTTGTACATCCCCGGCCTTCCACGCATGATTTATTAGAGATATATAATGAGTCTTATTTCAAGCGCGGTAATAAATATAAAGCAGTTCATAACCCTAGACAACGCTATAACTACTCATATAATGATGAACAAAAAATTATCATCATAAATAAATATTACATGTCTGGTAAATTGCTTGATGTTGGTTGCGCAATGGGTGATTTCCTCTATCGTGCAAAACAAGAGGCATTTGATGTAATGGGTGTTGAAATATCATCTTATTGTGCAGATTATGTGAGAAATGACCTTGGTATCAATGTACATAATGGAGATCTTCTGTCTGCACGGTTGCCATCTAATGCCTATGATGTAGTTACACTCTGGGATGTTATAGAGCACCTTGAAAATCCTTTTGAGACATTAAATGAGATAAACCGAGTACTGCGACCAGGGGGTATCCTTTGTCTCAGCACGGGCGATGCTGGGTCATTATATGCTCGGGTCACGGGACGTTTTTGGCATCTTTTAACACCTCCACAGCACCTTTTATATTTTAACCCCGAAAATATAGGAAAGATACTCAGCAGGAGCGGCTTTGTAGTTAATACGGTTGTTCATTCTGGGAAGTATGCGACGGTAGATTTTATCTTGTTCAAGGCGCGAGAAACATTTGGCGCAGTTGTTCTTCCATTTCAAGTGATTGCCGGGCTACTCGGCCTAGGGTCAATAAGATTATATATCAATATACGTGACATTATGACATGCGTTGCTGAAAAAAGATGAAATAAAAAATTGAGAGGGTGATTATGAAACACCTGAGAGATAGATATAATATTCATCATTCTGCCATAAGGTTACTCAAACGTTGCCAGAAGTGTATTTTACCTGAAACATTTCCCTTCATCTCATTTGATGAGGGCGGGATATGCAATTATTGCAGGGATTATAAAGAAACTAAATTGAACAGCGTAGAAAATCTTAGACAGATAGTTGACGCATACAGGCGAAAAAATGGGCAGCCGGACTGTGTGGTAGGTATTAGCGGAGGAAGGGACAGCAGTTTTGGGCTTCATTATATAAAAAAAGTACTCAATATGAACCCCGTGGCGTTTACATACGACTGGGGAATGTCTACTGATCTCGCAGTCAGAAACATGTCTCGCCTCTGTGAGAAGTTAGACGTCCGGCTTGTGCGTGTAGAGGCCGATATTAATAAAAAGAGAAAACATATTCAAAAAAATATTATCTCGTGGCTTAACAGACCGGAGTTAGGATTAGTGCCCCTTTTCATGGCAGGGGATAAAGCTTACTTCTATCATGCAAAACGTCTACGGAACGAAGTGGGTGCGGGTGTTAACTTTTTTTGTGAAAATATGCTGGAACGGACAGATTTCAAGTCAGGCTTCGCGGGTGTTCCTCCATATTATGATGAAAATCATGTTTATACACAATCATTAACAAATAAGCTCAAAATTACGCTTTATTATTTATCTCAATATTTTCTTAATCCGGCCTATATAAATTCATCGATTCCAGACACGTTATTTGCATATGCGAGTTATTACTTCATAAGCCGAGATTATTATAATTTGTTCAAATACATACCATGGAATGAGGAGGAAATAATAACAACATTACGAAATGATTATGATTGGGAAGTTGCTGAAGACACGCCATCTACTTGGCGCATAGGTGACGGAACTGCTAGCTTTTACAACTATATTTACTATACTCTGGCGGGGTTTACCGAAAACGACACTTTTCGCAGTAATCAGATTCGTGAAGGCATGATTTCAAGAGATAAGGCCCTGGAACTAGTAGATAGGGAAAACGAACCCCGCTGGGAATCGATGAAATGGTATTGTAATACTATAGGCATAGACTTTGACCGCACAATTCATACCATTAATGAAGCGCGTAGATTATATCCCCTGGACAAGTTATGAGTTTTCAAAATGAAAAATAAAAGGTTCTTCAGCAGCAATGCTGAGATGAAAAGCTTGAGAAACTGTATGATTCACGGACTGTATCTCTCCCTTTACGCTATTTTCAAAAATATATCTTTTCCCTACTCTAACTTATTACGATTTGCTGTTATCAGGTTATTTCCACCGGGCATACGAAGCACCTACATTTCTAATGGTATTACCATATGGTTTCTTTGGCGAGTAACAATAAAGGGGGGAATACTTCCCTTAATCGGGGTGCGATAATCGATGGATATGGAGGGGCGTCAATAGGACATGGTGTTCGTATTGCCGCATACACGGTGATAAACACTGCTGATCACAATTTTTTAGATACAACGAAGTTTATTATGACCCAGGGCTATGTATGTGATGAAGTGACCATTGAAGATGTTGTTTGGGTTGGCTCACATGTATGTATAAACAAGGGAGTAACCGTGGGTAGAGGGTCGGTTATTGGAAGTGGCTCAGTTGTCACCAGGGATATCCCCCCCTATTCAGTAGCCGTTGGTGTTCCGTGTCAGGTCATTTGAAAGCGAAAGTGAAATATCTTATTGGGCTTTAAAGATTCAATTTGAAAGACAACCGTTTCAAAGAAATAACAGATTCGATTTCACTAAGACATCGATTTTCCAGGGATGTTGTATGGAATACAGGGAGCCTTGCTGTTCTAAGTATTAGCGGGATTACCATCACTATAGTAATCTTGGCTTGCCGTGGCCCTCTGGCACTAGGTATATTCAATCAGGTTTTTGCGTTCTATATTATTATTTCACAGATAATAGTCGGCGGTCTCCAATTTTCTGTTTTGAAACACTGTTCATATAATCAGGAAGATCTTGATGAATGTGCAGCAATAGCATCCTCGGCATTGCTCCTTGTAGCTTTTATCGGAATTACCACCTGTACCATCCTTTATGGTGTGAGTGATCTGATCGGTAGAATTTTTGATAGCCCAGCCGTTGCTCTAGGATTGACCTTTGCTATCCCAGGCCTTGCCCTTTTTGCTTTGAACAAGGTTTTACTTATGGTTTTGAATGGGTTACGGAATATGCGAGCTTTTGCTGTTTTTCAGGGACTCCGATATATATTCATCCTGATAGGTGTAATCAGTATCATGATGCTCGGGTATCCTGAATCCCATCTGCCGCTATCACTGTCTATCGCTGAACTCGCTCTGTTCGTGGCATTGATTTTCTATATTAATAAGAACTTATTCCATATCAGATTGTCGATATCGCCGGGAAAACAAGTCTGGTTCAGACGGCACATATCGTTCGGAGGCCGAGGATTTTTAAGCGGCATATTGACAGAGATGAATACCCGGGTGGATGTCCTTATGCTTGGCTATTTTATGACAGATACAATTGTCGGGGTATATAGTTTCGCATCTACTCTGGCCGAGGGATTTGCCCAGATCCCGCACGTGATACGTCAGAACGTTGATCCAATAATTGGCGAGTGCTTTTTAGAGGGGAATAGAAAAAGGTTAGGCGAAATAACAAAAAAAATAAGACATATATTTTATCCTTTTATGTTTGTTGCAGGATGTGCGCTTGTAGCAATATTCCCCATTATTATGTGGCTTGTCTCGTCAACCGGCGAGAACAGACATAGCTGGGGGATCCTTGCAATTTTGGTTAGTGGAATAGTTGTGGCATCGGGATACCGGCCATTTATCGGCATGCTTATGCAGGGAGACAGGCCGGGGACATATTCACTTTTATTAACAGGCTCAGTTATTGGAAATATGATACTCAATGCTTTCCTTATTCCTGCTCTGGGTATGTATGGAGCCGCTCTTGCGACGGCCTCTGTTTACGTCATTGAAATATTGGCTCTTATTGTTCTGGTTCGGCACCTTTTTGGCGTAAAGCTGTAAGGAATGAGCTACGGGAATATGATAAAAATATTATCCAGAAAGATCAAAACAGTCGAAATTGCCATATTATTCCTTTTCATAGCACTCTATGTTTGGAATATATATCACTATTTCTGGACCTTGCCTGCTCCTAGTGACCCACTTCAGTACTTGGGGCCTATGGCTTGGAAATCAACCTATGCCTATTGGCCATGGTTGGACCGCATTAGTCTTGCCATTGGGCTCCGATTTTTCTCTATGCTTATTCCTACAACATATCTTGCCGGCCCAGTATACATAGGATTTATTAATACGCTTATTATTGTTATATCGTGCTTTTGGCTGTATCGGAAGCAAGGTTTTTTAGCCGCTGTACTGATTTGTATCTTATTCAATACTTCTTTTTTCTTGCTTGGATTCGCTACATACATTTATCCTGTACAGACTGAAGCATTCTTTGCGTTGATCGCATTCATTCTTTTTTTTGCAGAGGGGAACACAAGAATATATCGTAACAGAATAA
>JAHDKO010000048.1 GCA_018436855.1 Deltaproteobacteria bacterium
GAAGGAAGAGGGTGGTCGTCACACGCCGTTTTTCACGGGATATCGTCCGCAGTTTTATTTTCGGACCACGGATGTGACGGGAGACATCAAGCTGCCCGAGGGTGTTGAGATGGTGATGCCCGGGGATAATATCACGATGGACGTGAAGCTCATCCAGCCCATAGCCATGGACGAGGGCCTGAGGTTTGCCATCAGGGAAGGCGGAAGAACCGTCGCCTCCGGCGTCATCGTCAAGGTCATCGAGTAGCAGGATAGCAGGAGCAAGGAAATGGAGACCCAGAGGATTCGCATACGATTGAAAGGTTTTGACCACAAGTTGATAGACCAGTCCGTTCAGGAAATTGTCGACGCAGCGAGGAGGACCGGAGCACGGGTGGCTGGACCCATCCCTCTTCCGACCAAGATCGAGAAGTACACTGTTCTGCGGTCTCCCCACGTGGATAAGAAATCGAGGGATCAGTTCGAGATCAGGACATTCAAGCGTCTTCTTGATATTCTGGATCCGACCCAGCAGACCGTGGATTCGCTTATGAAGCTGGATCTTTCTGCAGGCGTTGACGTCGAGATCAAGCTCTAAGGATGTAGGGAGTTGACAATGGTTAAGGGGATCTTAGGAAAAAAACTCGGGATGAGCCAGGCCTACAACGACAAGGGCGAGATCGTTCCCGTCACCCTGATTCAGGCCGGACCCTGTTACGTGATCCAGAAGAAGATCAAGGACACGGACGGTTATGACGCTGTCCAGCTGGGTTTCGGAGCCCGGAAGGAAAAAGGGGTGAACAAGCCCATGAAGGGCCATCAGGCCAAGGCCGGCGCAGGCTATTTCTACCATATCAAGGAAGTGCCCTGCGACGACGTGAGCGCGATCGATGTGGGACAGGAGATCAAGCCCTCCGAGCTGTTCGCCAAGGGAGAGATCATCAAGGTGTGCGGAACCTCCAAGGGAAAAGGATACGCGGGCGTCGTGCGCAGGCACGGCTTCGGCGGTCTGCCCGCTTCTCACGGTTCCCTGATCCAGAGGGAGACCGGCTCCATCGGCATGCACACCGATCCCGGCGAGGTTTTCAAGGGCAAGAAGATGTCGGGACACCTCGGCGACGAGAAGGTGACCGTCAGCGGTATCGAGGTGATAGATGTGCGTGACGACGAAAATCTCATCGTGGTAAAGGGCGCTGTACCCGGCTCCCGGGGAAAGCTCGTCGTACTCAGGAAGCAAGGGGTATAGTCATGCCGACAGTAGAAGTATACAACATGTCAGGAGAAAAGGTCAGAGAGATCGACCTCGACGATACGGTGTTCGGGTGCGAGGTCAAGCCGCACCTGCTTCACGATGTAGTCGTGTGGCAGCTCGCCAACCGGAGGGCGGCCACGGCCAAGACCAAGAGCAGAAGCGATGTCTCGGGCGGCGGAGCGAAACCCTACCGGCAGAAGGGCACGGGAAGGGCGCGCGCCGGAACGAACCGGTCGCCTCTGTGGCGCCACGGCGGTGTGATTTTCGGCCCCAACGGCAGGAAGTACGGCCCGAAGCTGCCTAAAAAGGTGCGCAACAAGGCCCTGTGCAGCGCTCTGAGCATGAAGCTGCAGGAAAACGTCATGAAGGTCGTGGATACCATTACCCTGGAGCAGCCCAAGACCAAGCTTTTTGCCGCGGCACTGTCGAGCCTGGGCATGGACAATTCCCTGGTCGTCACGGGCAAGATGAATTCGGAAGCGTCTCTGGCGTCGAGAAACCTGAGCTCTGCCAAGATGCTCGACGTGCGGGGCCTGAACGTCTACGACATCCTCAAGTACAAGGGGCTCGTCCTGGATACGGAAGCGGTCCAGTATATCGAAGAGAGGCTGAAGGGATGAAGGACTACACACAGATCATAAAGCGGCCCATCGTGACCGAGAAGGGCACCATGCTCCGGCAGCAGGAGAATCAGGTGATCTTCGCCGTGGCCAAATACGCCAACAAGATCGAGATCAAGAAGGCGGTTGAAGAACTCTTTCGCGTGCATGTCGAGGACGTGAAGACCATGAACATGAATGGCAAGATCAAACGCTTCGGAATGCACACCTACAAGCGTCCGGACTGGAAAAAGGCCATCGTGACGCTGAAATCCGGTGAGAGCATCGAGTTCTACGAAGGGGTGTAACTGAATATGAGCATACGAAATTTCAAACCGACATCGGCCGGCAAACGGTCCATGAGCGTGTCCACCTTCGAGGAGGTCACGCAGACGGAACCGGAAAAGTCGTTGACCGTCTCCTTAAGGAGAAAGGGCGGGCGCAACAATCTGGGCAGGATCACCGTCAGGCATCAGGGCGGCGGCCACCGGAGGCTCTACCGCATCATCGACTTCAAGCGCGACAAGACAGGCGTTCCGGGGAAGGTCATGACGATCGAGTACGATCCGAATCGCTCCGCCCGGATCTCCCTGATCCAGTATGCGGACGGCGAGAAGAGATATATCCTCTGGCCCGACGGACTGGCCGTGGGCAGCACGATCATGGCGGCCGGCGACGCCGATATCAGGCCGGGCAACGTCTTGCCGCTGAAGAACGTGCCGCTGGGCACCCAGGTCCACAACGTGGAGTTCAGGCCGGGCAAGGGCGGTCAGCTCATCAGGTCCGCCGGCACTTACGCCCAGGTGCTCGCGAAGGAAGGCGGCTACGTGCAGCTCAAGATGCCCTCGGGCGAGGTCCGCAAGATCTTTGCCGAGTGCAAGGCCACCGTCGGCCAGGTGGGCAATGTCAGCCATTCCAACATCAGCATCGGCAAGGCGGGCAGGAGCCGCTGGCTGGGCATCAGGCCCACGGTCCGCGGCGTTGCCATGAACCCGGTCGATCATCCGCACGGCGGCGGTGAAGGAAGGGTGAAGGGGAACCACCCGGTTACCCCGTGGGGTATCTCCACGAAGGGTCACAAGACACGCAAACGGGTGAAGGATTCAGACAAGCATATCGTAAAGAGGAGGAAGTAAGCCCATGTCCCGTTCATTGAAAAAAGGGCCTTTCGTAGACGACCATCTGCTCAAGAAGGTATTGCAGGCTCAGGATGCCGGGAGCCGCAAGGTGATCAAAACCTGGTCGCGCAGGTCCACCATCCTCCCGGAGTTCGTCGGGCTTACCTTTGCCGTTCATAATGGAAAGAAATTCGTTCCAGTCTATGTGACCGAGGAAATGATCGGTCACAAGCTCGGAGAGTTTTCCCCCACCCGGACGTTCTTCGGACACGCCGCGGACCGGAAATCTCAGAGAAGGGGGTAGAGAGATGGAGTCGAGGGCAGTATTGCGACATACCCGGGTTTCTCCCCAGAAGACGAGGCTCGTTGCCGATCAGGTGCGGAACAAGCCCATCGCCGATGCCTTGAGGATGCTCAATCTCATGGGAACCAAGCGGGCGCGCATCATCGCCAAGGTGCTGAATTCGGCCGTTGCGAACGCCATGAACACCGGGATGATGGACGTCGACAACCTCTACGTCAAGTCGATCCAGATCGACGGCGGCGCGATGCTCAAGCGGTTCCGGCCCCGCGCCCAGGGGAGAGCGACCAGGATACTGAAGAGAACCAGCCATATCGCTGTAGTGCTTGACGAGTTATAGGAAAGGGGTATCACACAGTGGGACAAAAGATACATCCATACGGATTTCGGCTCGGGGTGACCAAGGACTGGAAAGCCAAGTGGTACGCCGAGAAGGGTTTCGGCGAGCTCTTTGTTGAGGACCGGAAGATCCGGGACTTCATTACGAAGAACCTGAGCCACGCCGGCATTTCGAACATCATCATCGAGCGTGCCGCCAACAAGGTGAAGCTGGTGATCTTCACCGGCAGGCCGGGGCTGGTGATCGGCCGCAAGGGCCAGGGCGCGGAGCAGCTCAAGAAAGATCTCTCCAAGTTCGTTGACAAGGATATCATGCTTGAGATCAAGGAAGTGCGCCGGCCCGAGACCGATGCCCAGATCATCGCCGACGGGATCGCCAACCAGCTCGAACGACGCGTCGCCTACCGCCGCGCCTTGAAGCGTGCCGTCACCCAGGCCATGAGGATGGGAGCGCAGGGCATCAAGGTCGCCGCCGCAGGCCGGCTTGCAGGGGCCGAGATAGCCCGGCAGGAGTGGTACCGCGAGGGCAGGGTCCCGCTGCACACCTTGAGAAGCGATGTGGACTACGGGTTTTCACAGGCCTATACCATGTACGGTGTAATCGGCGTGAAGGTCTGGGTCTTCCACGGCGAGATCGTGGCGAAGAAGCAGGATGAGGCAAGTGCATAAGGGAGACACGTCATGTTGATGCCAAACAAAGTCAAACACAGAAAGGTACATCGCGGGCGCATGAAGGGAAGCCCGGAGAAGGGGTCCAGGGTGTCCTTCGGGAGCTACGGCCTCCAGTCTCTGGAGCCCCAGTGGGTTACCGCCCGGCAGATCGAGGCAGCCCGTATCGCGATCACCAGATATATCAAGCGCGGCGGAAAGGTGTGGATCCGGGTCTTCCCGGACAAACCCATCACCAAGAAGCCGGCTGAAACGAGAATGGGCAAGGGCAAGGGTGCGCCTGAAGAGTGGGTGGCGGTGGTCAAGCCGGGGAGGATTCTCTTCGAGATCGACGGCGTGAGCCACGAGCTGGCCCAGGAGGCATTCCGCCTTGCTTCGCACAAGCTGCCGCTCAAGACGGCGTTCGTAGTTCGGGAGGGAATCCATGAAGTCGAGTGAACTGCGTGAAAAGACCGTCCAGGATCTCGGTGAACTGAAAAACAAACTCTCCCGCGACCTCATGAACAACCGCTTCAGAAACATGACCGGCCAGCTCGAGAAGAAGAGCGTGATCATGAAACTCCGCCGGGATATCGCAAGGGTGAATACCATCATCCGGGAGAAGGTGAAATGACGGACAAGTCCATAAAACACGAGTTAGTGGGCACGATCACCAGCGACAAGATGGACAAGACGGTTGTGGTGACAGTGGAGAGATTGGAGAAGCATCCTGTTTTCCAGAAGTACATCCGGAGAAGGACCAAGTTCAAGGCCCACGACGAGAAGAATGCGTGCAGAGAGGGCGACAAGGTGGTGATCCGCGAGTGCAGACCCTTGAGCAAGGACAAGTGCTGGAGGGTCGTGAATATTCTGGAGAGGCAGGAGTAGGTGCATAAGGCTGGAGGCGAGCGATGATTCAGCAACAGACAAGGCTCAAGGTTGCAGACAACTCTGGGGCGAAAGAGGTGATGTGCATCAAGGTGTTGGGCGGCTCCAGAAGGAGATACGCCTCGCTGGGCGACATCATTGTGGCGAGTGTGAAGGAAGCCATCCCCCATTCCAAGGTGAAGAAGGGCGATGTGGTGAAGTGCGTGGTGGTCAGAACCAAGAGAACCCACAAGCGGGGCGACGGTTCTTCCATCCGGTTCGACGAGAATTCGGCCGTTATTCTGAACAACCAGAATGAGCCTGTCGGAACACGCATATTCGGTCCGGTTGCACGGGAGCTGCGGGCAAAGAACTTCATGAAGATCGTGTCCCTTGCCCCCGAGGTACTCTAAACGAGGTGAGACAGATGGCGAAACGTGCATTGGAAAGAATAAAGAAAGGCGACACCGTGGTCGTGCTCGCCGGCAAGAACAAAGGCCGGCAGGGCCAGGTGCTCAGGACCGTGAGCAAGAAAAACCGGGTGTTCGTCGAGCGGGTGAACATGATCAAGCGCCACCAGAAGCCTACCCAGACCTCCCAGGGGGGGATCGTCGAGAAGGAAGCGAGCATCCATGCCTCCAACGTCGCTCCTGTGTGCCCCAAATGCAACAAAGGGGTGAGGATCGGCTTCAAGATCCACGAGGACGGAACGAAAGTGCGCGTCTGCAGGAAGTGCGGCGAAGAACTGGACAAATGAGGGAGAGGCAATGGCAAGGCTGAAGGAATACTACGAAAAGGAAATCGTCCCCGGGCTCGTCAAGGAGTTCGGGTATACCAATATCAACCGGGTGCCCAGGGTACAGAAGATCGTGATCAACATGGGGCTCGGCGAGGCGGTGCAGGACGTGAAGGTGATCGACAAGGCAGTGAACGAGCTCATGCTCATCTCGGGTCAGAGGCCGGTGGTCACCAAGGCCAGGAAATCGATCGCGTCGTTCAAGCTCAGAGAGGGCATGCCCATCGGGTGCATGGTGACCCTGCGCGGACAGCGGATGTACGAGTTCCTGGACAAGCTGATCAACGCGGTGCTCCCCCGCGTGAGAGACTTCCGCGGCATTTCGCCCAAGGGCTTCGACGGCCGCGGCAACTACACGCTCGGCCTCGGAGATCAGTCCGTGTTCCCGGAGGTCGAGTACGATTCCATTGACAAGACAAGGGGAATGAATATAACGGTGGTCACCACCGCAGGCACCGACGACGAGAGCCGGAGCCTGCTCAGTGCATTTGGCATGCCGTTCAGGAGATAAGCGGGAGAGGTTATGGCGAAGAAATCAATGATAGCGAAACAGAAGAGGCCGGGTAAATTCAAGGTCAGGGAGTACAATCGCTGCATGCTGTGCGGCAGGCCGCACGCATATTACCGGAAGTTCGGAATCTGCAGGATTTGCCTGAGAAACTATGCAATGAGAGGCGAGATTCCCGGCCTCAAAAAATCAAGCTGGTAGAG
This sequence comes from Deltaproteobacteria bacterium, assembly GCA_018436855.1. Classification (GTDB taxonomy): domain Bacteria; phylum Desulfobacterota; class Desulfomonilia; order UBA1062; family UBA1062; genus Phosphitivorax. The sequence continues at coordinate 6,611 of JAHDKO010000048.1, forward strand.
GTGTAAAGGATGCATACCGATCCCATTGCCGATATGATCACCAGGATCAAGAACGGCGCCCAGGCGTCGAAGGAAAGTGTCGATATACCCGCTTCACGCGTGAAGCTCGATATCCTCGATATCCTCATGAAAGAGGGCTATATCAAGGGCTTCAAGGTCATCGACGACGGAAAGCAGGGCCTGATCCGGGTCAATCTGAAGTATTTTAACGCCAAGCACGTCATTACGGATATCAGGCGGGTATCGAAGCCCGGACGCAGGATCTACCGGAAGGCGGACGATATCCAGCAGGTGAGGAGAGGACTCGGAGTCTCCATTGTGAGCACCTCCCGGGGGATTATGACCGACCGCAAGGCCAAGGCCAACAACGTGGGCGGCGAGGAACTACTGAGAGTCTGGTGAGGAGTTGATCGATGTCTAGAATTGGAAAAATGCCCATTCCCATCCCCAAGGGGGTGACGGTAACCATAAGCGACGGCACCATTCGCGTAAAGGGTCCCAAGGGCGAGCTGAGCAGGAAACTCGTTGGGAACCTTGACCTCAAGATCGAGGACGACACCCTGCTCTTCACGACAAGAGACGATGAAACCCAGACGCAGGCATACCACGGGCTCATGAGGACGCTCACGAACAACATGGTGGTCGGCGTCACCGAGGGATTTGCCAAAAAGCTCAAGATCGTGGGCGTGGGATACCGGGCCGAGATGAAGGGCAACACGCTGGTGCTGAACGTGGGCTATTCGAATCCGGTCGAATATCCTCTGCCCCAGAGCGTGAGCGGCACCGTGTCCAAGGACGGGGTGATCGAGCTCACCAGCATCGACAAGGAGCTCGTGGGCGACATTGCGGCCCGTATCCGGAAGATTCGCAAGCCCGACGCATACAAGGGCAAGGGCATCCGCTACATCGACGAGGTGGTGCGGCTCAAGCCTGGCAAGAGCGCTGCAAAGGGCTAATGCTTTTATTGTCAAAGGGTAAGGAGAAATCGAAGTGAGTAAGAACGTCAAGGAAGCTCGTGAATATCGGAAGGGACGGATCCGCAAGAAGGTGCACGGCACGCCCGAGAGGCTGCGCCTGAGCGTGTATCGCGGGAACACGAATATCTACGGCCAGATCATCGACGATACCAAGGGCGTGACCCTGGTGGCCGCGTCATCCCTGAGTCCCGAGCTCAAGGGCAAGGTCAAGGGTTTCACCGTCGAGACCGCCAAACAGGTGGGCGAGCTTCTGGCTCAGAAGGCGAAAGAGGCGGGCATCGAACACGTCGTGTTCGACCGCGGCGGATACAGATATCACGGCAAGGTCAAGGCCCTTTCGGAGGGTGCACGGTCCGGCGGACTGAAGTTCTAAGGTAAGGAGATAAGCGTTGGCTAGGGTAAACAGAGAAAGCTTTGTTGAAGAGTCCGAGCAGTTAATAGATAAGGTGGTGTATATCAACCGCGTCGCCAAGGTCGTAAAAGGCGGCAAGCGGTTCCGTTTCAGCGCGCTGGTGGTCGTGGGCGACGGAAACGGTCGTGTGGGCCATGGGATCGGAAAGGCGAAGGAAGTAGCCACGAGCATCCGCAAGGGGTTCGAGGTGGCGAAGAAGACCATGGTGCCTGTTTCCATCATCAAAGGCACGGTTCCCCATGCCATTGTCGGCGAGTTCGGCTCATCCAAGGTGGTTCTCAAGCCGGCTCCTCCCGGTACCGGCGTCATCGCCGGCAACGCGGTCAGGGCAGTCCTGGAAGCGGCCGGCGTCAAAAACGTGGTGGCCAAGACCCTGGGCTCCCGGAATCATAACAACGTCATCCGGGCGACCTTCGATGCCCTGCTCAGCATGGAGACAAGGGAATCGGTCGAGGCCAAGCGGGGGATCTCCCTGAGACCTGCGAAGTGATTTTCAAGGAAGCGAGGATAATTACAGTGGCTGATAAGATCAAGGTAACACTGAGCCGGTCGGTAATCGGCAGCACAAAGGATCAGAAGGAGACGGTCAAGGCACTCGGCCTGAAAAGGCGCGGAAGGTCGGCGATACTGCCCGACAACGCAGCGACGAGGGGTGCCATCAGAAAGGTCTCGCACCTGCTTTCCTGGGAGGAGCAATAATCATGATCAATCTGTCAAACCTGAAGCCGGCTCCCGGCTCCAGAAAGAAGACCAAGCGCCTGGGCAGGGGAGACGCAACCGGCCAGGGCGGAACGAGCGGCCGGGGCCACAAGGGCCAGAAGGCCAGGTCGGGCGGCAAGGTTCCCGCATGGTTCGAAGGCGGACAGATGCCCATCTACCGCAGGCTTCCCAAGAGAGGGTTCAAGAACCCCTTCCGGAAGGAGTATGCGGTGATCAACGTTCAGGATCTCGCCCGCTTCGAGCCGGGAAGCGTGGTGGATATCGCGGCCCTCAGAGAGAGGGGAATGATCCGGTCTACGGATACGGCCGTAAAGCTGCTGGCCGAGGGTGAGATCACCGTGGCGCTGACCGTGAAGCTGGACAAGGCCTCTCAGGCCGCACTCGAGAAGATCCGCAGTGCCGGCGGCACCTTCGAGACACTGTAAGGAGTGATACGTGGCATACGGCTTCGATAATATCGGCAAGGTTCCCGAGCTTCAGAAACGCCTCCTGTTCACGCTGTTCATGCTCTTCGTCTACCGGGTCGGCATTCACATTCCCACCCCGGGGATCGATTCCACCATCATGGCGGAGTGGTTCGAGCAGCAGCGGGGGACGCTGCTGGGCATGTTCGACATGTTCGCAGGCGGGGGCTTGAGTACCATGTCGATCTTTGCCCTGGGCATCATGCCCTACATCAGCGCCTCCATTATCGTGCAGCTGCTGGGCATGGTGCATCCCACCTTCGAGCAGCTCCAGAAGGAGGGCGCAGCCGGAAGGCACAAGCTCACCCAGTACACGCGCTACGGCACCGTGGTGCTGTGCCTTATCCAGAGCTACTTCATGGCCTTTGGCTTGGAGCAGATGAGCGGTCCCGCGGGCGAGCCCGTGGTGCTGTTCTCTGGCTGGGGGTTCAGGCTCACCGCCATGATCACCATGACCACCGGCACCTGCTTCCTCATGTGGCTGGGCGAGCAGATCACCGAGCGCGGGATAGGCAACGGCATATCGCTCATCATCTTCGCCGGCATCGTGGCCCAGCTGCCCGTGGCCATCTACAACAGCGTGAGGCTCACCAGCACGGGCGAGCTGCCCATCTTCGTGCTGATCTTCCTGGTGGTGTTCATGCTCGCGGTGGTGGCAGGGATCGTATTTATGGAGACGGCCCAGCGAAGGATACCGATTCAGTATCCCAAGCAGATCCGGGGCAGACGCGTCTACGGCGGGCAGAGCACGCATTTGCCCTTGAAGATCAATGTCTCGGGCGTGATCCCGCCCATATTCGCCTCGTCCATCATCGTCTTCCCGGCGACCATCGCACAGTTCTTCCCGAACGTCGCGTTCATGAAGGCCCTGGCGGATACGATGAACCCGGGCGGGTTGCTGTATAACGTCATCTTCGTGGTGGCCATCGTCTTCTTCACCTACTTCTACACCGCGGTCGTGTTCAACCCGGTGGATGTGTCGGAAAACCTGAAAAAGCATGGCGGGTACGTGCCCGGCATCCGGCCAGGCAAGGCTACCGCCGAATATCTCGACAAGGTGCTTTCCCGGCTCACCCTGGTGGGTGCGGTTTACCTGTCCGTGGTATGCGTGCTCCCCATGATATTGATCTCACGGGCGAACGTTCCGTTCTACTTCGGCGGCACCTCGCTGCTGATCGTAATCGGCGTTTCGCTGGACACCATGTCCCAGATAGAGTCTCATCTGATCTCCCGGCAGTATGACGGTCTGCTGAAGAGCGGCCGCATCAAGTCCAGGAGATAGCTGATAAAATTCATTCGAGGGAGAGCGTTATGAACATTATCTTAATCGGGCCTCCGGGCGCAGGGAAAGGAACTCAGGCAAAGAGGATGATCGATCGTTTGGGCGTTCCCCAGATTTCCACGGGCGACATGTTCAGGGCCGCCGTGAAGGAAGGCTCTCCCATGGGGAAGAAGGCCAAGGAATATATGGACAAGGGCGCGCTCGTGCCCGACGACGTGGTCATCGGCGTCGTGAAGGAGCGCTTCGAGAAGCCGGACACGAGGAAGGGCTTTATCCTGGACGGGTTCCCCCGGACCCTGGAGCAGGCGAAGGCACTGGACAAGCTGCTGGGCGATCTGGGAAGCAGGATCGACCACGTGGTGGTCATCGAGGTGCCGGACGACAGCCTGGTGGGCAGGCTCACGGGAAGGCGTACCTGCAGAGGCTGCGGGTACATGCACCATGTGGAGTTCGATCCCCCCAAGACGGAGGGCGCATGCGACAAGTGCGGCGGCGAGCTCTATCTGCGTGACGACGACAAGGAGGCGACCATCAGGGACCGTCTTTCCACCTATCACGCACAGACGTCGCCTCTCATCGACTACTACAGCAAAAGCGGTATCGTCAGAAAGATAGACGGCACAAGGAGTATGGAAGAAGTGAACAAAGCGATTTTTCAGTCAATAGGGGCTTAAGGCAGGTATGGCGAAAGACGTAATCGAGACCGAAGGGGTGGTAATCGAACCCCTTCCCAATGCCATGTTCAAGGTTCAGCTCGAGAACGGCCACCAGATTCTTGCTCACATATCCGGTAAAATGCGCATGCACTACATACGGATTCTGCCGGGCGACAAGGTGCAGGTAGAGATTTCGCCCTATGACCTGACAAAGGGCAGGATAGTATACAGATCGAAATAAATGGGGACGTGAGATGAAAGTGAATGCATCGGTTAAAAAGCGTTGTCGCGACTGCAAGATCATCAAGAGGCACGGCGTTATTCGTGTTATCTGCAAGAACCCGCGGCACAATCAGAGACAAGGATAAGGAGGCGAAGAAAAGTGGCAAGGATTGCAGGGGTTGACTTACCTCGGAACAAGCGCATCGATGTTGCTTTGACCTATATTTACGGCATTGGGGACACTCGATCGAAAGAAATAGTGGCTAGCCTGGATATCGACCCTTCCAAAAAGAGCGATGATCTCACCGAGCAGGAAATCGCCGGGATCAGGGATTACATCGACAAGAACCTCAGCGTGGAAGGAGACTTAAGGCGCGAGGTGACCATGAACATCAGAAGGCTCATGGACATCGCGAGTTATCGGGGATTGAGGCATCGGAAAGGTCTGCCGGTACGCGGCCAGCACACGCACAACAACGCGCGGACGAGGAAAGGTCCGCGGCGGCTGGTTGTAGGTCGGAAGAAATAAGCGTTTTTCAAGGAGATCATGTTAATGGCCAGGCAGAGAACAGGAAAGAAAAAGGTCAAGAAAGACATCCCCGAAGGGGTTGTCCATATTCAGGCTACCTTCAACAATACCATCATCACCATATCGGACCCGCAGGGCAACACCCTGGCATGGTCCACGGCAGGCGCTCAGGGGTTCAAGGGCTCCCGGAAGTCGACGCCTTTCGCCGCGCAGATGGCGGCCCAGGAGGTGTGCAAGAAGGCCCAGGAGTATGGCGTGAAGAGCGCATTCGCCTATATCAAGGGTCCGGGCAGCGGGCGTGAGTCCGCGCTGAGGGCCATCAATGCAAGTGGCATCCGGATCACCGGCATCAAGGACGTGACCCCTGTTCCTCACAACGGATGCAGGCCACCGAAGAAGAGAAGGGTTTAACAAAAGGAGGATCAGTCTTGGCGAGATATACAGGCCCTGTTTGTAAGGTTTGTCGGAGAGAGGGCGTAAAGCTCTTTCTCAAAGGACAGCGATGCTACACCGATAAGTGCGCCATCGTGACGCGGGAGAATCCTCCGGGGCAGCATGGCCAGGGAAGAATCCGCACCAGTGAATATCGCATCCATCTGCGCGAGAAGCAGAAGGTCCGCAACACCTACGGCCTTTCCGAGTCGCAGTTCAAGCGCTACTACAAAATGGCGAGAAGCCAGCGCGGAGCCACGGGCGAAAACCTGCTGGTGCTCCTGGAGAGGCGGCTCGACAACATCGTGTACCGCAGCGGATTCACCACCTCGCGTGCAGAGGCCCGGCAGCTCATCGATCATGGTCATTTCAGAGTGAACGGCCGCAAGACGGATATCCCCTCATACCTTGTCAAAGAGGGTGACGTCATCGAGGTGAAAGAAAAGAGCAAAACCCTTCATGCCATCGTGGAGGCCCTGGAGGTCAGGGAACAGCGCGGCTCGGCCGAGTGGATCGAGATCGATGCCGATGCACGGAAGGCAACCGTCAAGGCCCTGCCCGAGAGGACAGATCTGCCCATGGCCGTCGAGGAAAGGCTGATCGTTGAGTTCTATTCGAAATAACAAACTTCTAAAGGCAAGGAAATAGGATGATTGAGAAGAACTGGAAAGAGATCATAAAACCCGGCAAGTTGGAGATAGTAGAAGGTACGTATACCAACACATACGCACGTTTCAACGCACTGCCTCTGGAGCGGGGTTTCGGTGTTACTATAGGCAACTCGCTGAGGAGAATTCTTTTATCATCCATCTATGGATCTGCCATCATCGGCGTACGGTTTGAAGACTCCCTGGGCGTGCTCCACGAGTTCTCGAGCATCCCGGGCATCTATGAGGATGTGACCGATATCATCCTGAACCTCAAGAAGGTGATCCTCAAGATGCACACGGACAAGCCCCAGGTGGTGACCCTCGAGAAGACCGGTCCCACCGAGGTGACGGCCGGTGATATCGCCACGGGCGGAAATATCGACGTGATCAATCCCGAGCAGCACATCGCCACCATCGAGAACGACATGACGCTCAAGATGGAGATGCGGGTGGACTGGGGCAGGGGATACGTGCCCGCAGAGCTCAACAAGGAAAAGATCGATATCCATGGATGGATAGCCATCGACGCGATCTTCTCTCCGGTGAGGAGGGTGTCGTTCAACGTCACCCCCACCATCGTGGGCAGAAGGACCGACTACGACCGGCTCTCGCTGGAGGTATGGACAAACGGCGTGGTGACTCCCGACGATGCCTTGGCCTATGCGGCCAAGATCAACAAGGAGTACATGGACAGCTTCATCAACTTCCAGGAAGAGGAGCTCGAGCGCCAGGCCAGCGTGGACGAAAAGGAAAAGGAGCTGAACAACAACCTGTTCCGAACCGTCGAGGAGCTCGAGCTCTCGGTCAGGTCGGCCAACTGTCTGAAGAACGCCAACATGACCTATATCTACGAGCTCGTCCAGAAGAGCGAGGCCGAGCTGCTCAAGACCAAGAACTTCGGCAGGAAGTCGCTGGAGGAGATCAAGGAAAAGCTCGCCAAGATGGGTCTCCATATTGGAATGAAGATACCGAATCTGCCTTCTCCCGAGGAGATCGAAGAGAGAAGAAAGAGGATGGAAGAAGAGGAAAGCAAGTAGAAGCCGAGGTGAAGAGATGTATCATCAGATTGCGGGAAGAAAACTTGGACGGACGACTGATCACCGGGAGGCCATGCTCAGAAACCTGGTCACCTCGCTGATCATCCATGAGAGAATAGAGACCACTGAGGCCAAGGCAAAGGAGCTGAGAAAGATCGCCGACCGGATGATCACCCTCGGGAAGAAAGGCGACCTCGCCTCGCTGAGGCGGGCCATGAGAAGCGTCCGTACCAAGGAGGCTCTCGGGAAGCTCTTCAACGAGATCGCGCCCCGCTTCACTCAGCGCAACGGCGGTTACACCCGGGTCATCAAGTACCGCAATCGCAAGGGTGACGGTGCGACCACGGCCATCATAGAGTGGGTCGAGGCAGGGGCTCCGGCCAAGGCGCCGTCAGCAGCCGCCGAACCGGCCGAAGAAAAACAGTCTTAACAAAAAAAGGGAGAGTGTGCAGCCGGCTGTCAGCATACGGAACGCAAGCTTTTCCTTCCGCACGAAATCAGTACTGCGGGGTATCGACATGGAGGTGCCCCGCGGTTCTTATTTTGGGATCGTGGGGCCCAACGGGTCCGGGAAGACCACGCTTGCCTATCTCATCTCTGGCATCCTCTCCCCTGACAAAGGGGAGGTGGACGCCTTCGGCAACCGCGTGGGCCTCATCCTGGCGAACCCGGCCAATCAGGTGGTGAGCCTGGTGGTGGAAGAGGACATCGCCTTCGGGCCCGAGAACCTGGCCCTTTCACCATCCGAGATTACCGCGCGGATCGATGCGGCGCTTCACGCCGTTCGCGGTGAGGGCCTGCGGAGCTCGCTCACCACGGCGCTCTCGGGAGGAGAACTGGCAAAGGTGGTGTTCGCCGGCCAGCTGGCATTGGACACGGACGTGCTCGTGCTCGACGAGGGCACGATCATGCTGGATCCCATCAACCGGGAAACCCTGCTCAGGACCGTCCATGAGCTGAACCGGGACTTGGGCAAGACCATCATCCACATCTCCCACCGGCTGGACGACTTGGAGAACGCCCGCTCCCTCGTGGTCCTGAACAAGGGAATGATCGAGATCAGGGCGCAGGGCGTTCCGGATCTGATCCGCCGGATCGCCGAGCACCCGGTCGCCGGCATCGAGCCCGGGGCGCATACCCTCTACCGGAGCTTCCTTCAGGAGCAGGGGATCGATGAACAGGATCTTGAGAAGGCAACCAGGCAGCTCGCAGCCGGAATCGGGCAGGAGAGGCTCCCGCAGTCATAGCGACCATCCGGCGGTAGTCGCCGTATGCCGTATTACATCGATCTGTTCCCACAAGCGCTGCCGGTGGAATCCACCTTCTTAAAGTCCGCTTCTCAAGTACTCTTAGAGGTGGTCACATTCCTCTGCCGCTTTGAGGCTTCAGCTGCATCCAGGTCTTGCCCTTCAAAAGTCCGTACCATTGCCGTACCATTGGTGTAAGACCTGCCGATGCGCGTCACGGCATGGGTTATTCCCCACTCCCGCTCCTGTTTCGGAGGTGCTGCCTTTCGGGGCTATTCTTTCCGGTCAGCAAGGGCACCCGGTCGTATCTCGATCAGTCCCTGCTCGCTCAAGTATGTGATGACCTCCCGGGGGACATACTCCATCCCGAGCACCTCTGCCACACTTGTCTCCCCCTCCTTCAACTGCCTGAGGATATGGTTTTCGAACCTGCTCTGGGTCCTGCGCTGGTAATAGTCGCGCCACACGAGCGCGGAACCGAGCACTACGATGATCCCCATCATGAGCCAGAAGGTTTCATGGGTGATCTCGATACGAAAGCCCTCCAGGAGCAGCTTGGTGCCGATGAAGAAGATGAGCTGGTAGGCGAGGTCTTCCAGCCTCGGCAGCTTCTCCAGCAGCCGGATGAAGAACGATGCCGCAAACCGCAGGAAGATGATCCCCATGATCCCGCCCAGCCAGACCACCACGAGCTTGTTGCTCATGGCCACCGCGGTAGTGATGCTGTCGATGGAAAAGGCGATATCGGTGAGCTCCACCACGAGCACGGTGCCCCAGAAGCTCTTTGCCACCCCGGGCCTCGTCTGGTGGGCGTTCTCGCGGAAGAAGAAGAACATGTGCTTCATGGCCAGGTACACCAGGTAGAGGCCGCCCACGATCTTGAAGATGAGGAAGTTGATGAGGTAGGCGGCGAAGATCAGGGCGATGAGCCTGAACAGGAAGGCGCCCGCGATGCCGTAGGTCAGGGCCTTTCTCTGCTGCTCTTTGGGCAGGGTCCGAACCAGGATCGCCAGCACGAGCGAGTTGTCGACCGAGAGGATCCCCTCCAGGATCGCCAGGGTCCCGATGGCGATCAGGTCCGTGCCGGCGAGGCTCTGGGCCTCGGCTACCATTGTCTGAACGATCTGCAGATCCATTATGCCCCCCCACTGACCTTAGCGTATGTGAAAAGTCCCCGGGTATGATTCCCGGTGCTTTAGTACCCTGCATATCAATCCATATCACAGGCAGGTTCCAGGGGTAAACCGCTGGCATCTCAACTCGATTTAGGGGTCAGATCTCGACATATGACATTTAGGATCAGGTAAACATATCTAGCATATCTAGGGGTCAGGTAAATGTCATATGTCGAGACCTGACCCCTGGGCTGGAACGGTCATCCGGCCAGAGAGATATCAAGAACGCAGTCGCGGCCCGGTTGCCGGGATATCTCCCAGCGGGTCTGTGTCAGGGCTTGCAGGAACCTCCGGTCGTGGCTGATCAGCAGCAGGGCGGAGCGGCAGTCGGCCAGGGCGCTCTCCAGGCACTCGATGGAGACCAGGTCGAGATGGTTGGTCGGCTCATCCATGATCACCAGCCAGGGCTCTTTGAGCAGGCCCAGGGCGAGCATGATCTTTCTGGTCTCTCCCGGGCTGGGAAGCCGGCTTTCCAGAAGGGGCTCCGGTCTGGAGCCCAGACGGCTCACGATATTCATCACCCATCCCAGCTTCTCGCCGGGCAGGCGGTGCAACTCGTTCATTAGCCGCACGGATTCGTCGATCCGCAGCTCCTGGGGCAGATAGGTCACCCGGTCGTCAGGCAGGGAAAGGGAGGGCAGGATCGAGGTGATCAGCGTGGTCTTTCCGCACCCGTTGGGGCCTGTCAGGGCGATCCTGTCCCGGGACGATATGTTCAGGTCCGGGTAAATCAGCCGGCGGTGCTCGCCCAGCGGCAGCTCCCCTGCCGGGAGGCTCAGCACATAAGCCTTTGGACAGACGCTGCCCGTGACCACGATTCCCGTGGGATACTCCTTCTTGACGGGGATGGCGCCGAGCTCCTTCCGGGCTTTGTCAAGCCTGCCGTCCAGTTGTTTCTGCAATTTCCCCTGGACCGCGTCTCTTCCGGACAACCTGGCGCCGTCAATCTTGGCCCGGGCATCGTGGTCTTTGGGCGAGAGGCCCCGTTTGGGGTTCATTCCGGCGGATTTCGATGCCTTGTGCTTGCGTCTGGCGTGCTCGCGCTCGAGCTTGTCCAGCCTGGCGCGGGTGGCATCGAGCCGGCTCACTGTCGATTCCTTTTCCAGTCGTGCCTGTTCCGCCCCGGTCGAGTAACTGCCGGGCCGCAGGGTTGCGGTGGGGGTCTCGATGAACACACACTCCCTGCAGAGATCGTCCAGGAGCTCGCGGTCGTGGCTCACGAGCAGCCCGATCCCCCTGTACCTCTTCAGGGCGCGGTACAGCAGGTTTCTCGTGGCTGCATCCAGATGGTTGGTGGGTTCGTCCAGGGCCAGCAGATCGGGATTGTGGTACAGGGCGGAAGCGATCTGAAATCTTTTTCGCTCGCCGAAGCTCAAGCTCTCCCAGCGGAGCAGGTCGTCGTCATTCAGATCGAGATCGGCCTTCAATATGAGCGAGTCACGATCCTGGGCCGCCATGAGCTGTTCGATCCCTTCTGGCGGGTCGTCCGTGCGCTGCGGGCAGTAGCAGACCAGATCCGGAATGCTTATGAAACCATGGCTGGGCTGGAGCCTTCCGCACGCCAGGAAGAGAAGGGTGGTCTTGCCGGCGCCGTTGGGACCGACAATCCCGGTCCAGCCGCGGGAAAAATGGAGGGTCACGCCGCTCAGCAGATCGCCTGTCATGGAGTCGTAGGTAAAATCGACATTGTCGAAACGCAAGAAAGTCTGATGGGCCATTCGTAAGCACCTTTCATACAGAACCGGGCCGGCTCGGAAAAGGGATGAGAGTGCAGCGGCCCATGAACAGGTGCGATGAATGTTCGAGTGGTTCTTGACAGCCGCTGGGCTCGATCCCCCGGGCCGGACGAGGTTGGTTTCTTTTTTTGAAAAAGCCTCGGCTTTTCCCAAAAAAGGATGTTCCTGGCTTGGGGACAAGTTCCGTTCGCTAGCGGCTGTTTATCATTCCTGTGCTCTCCAGATATGAAGGACTCTAGGCAGTGTATACTTCATTCAGTCAGCGGCTGTCAACATCTGCTCGGCGAGACCAAAAGCCGTATCTCGAAAACAGAAGGCCCTGGCTGGCATCAAACGCAGATCCACCGCTTTTTTGAACAGGCAGATCCTCTAGGGCAAAAGGTTGACAATAAAACAAATAATGGGTTGACAACAGGTTGACGATAGGCACTATATGCATATGATATCAAGAGAAGAAGTGCTTGATTTTATCAAGATGAACAAGTCTGTAAACGGGCAGGATGTCGCCGGACATTTTGGAATCTCCCGGCAGGCAGCCAACAAACATATCAAGGCCCTTCTGATCGAGGGGAAGATCATAAAGGAAGGCGTTACCAGGGGCGCCCGGTACAAGCCGGCCGATACAGCGGGCAGAGCGGTGCCATCACAGGTCATTCAAAGAAAATATGCATTGAGCGGCCTTGAGGAGCATGAGACATTCAGCCGGATATCAACCATGCTCAATCTAGAAAACAATGTAAGCAGCGCTGCTTATGCAATCATCAGGCACGCATTTACCGAGATGCTCAATAATGCCATTGATCATTCAATGTCAGAGTCCTGCATTATCCGCTTTAAGCTTGATCAGTACGAATGCAGCTTCACTGTCCGGGATTTCGGCATCGGCATCTTTCACTCCATCTGCACGAAAATCGGCCTTAAGGATGAACATGATGCGCTCGGGCAGCTCCTGAAAGGAAAAACCACGACCATGGAGGAGCGGCATTCCGGCGAGGGCGTTTTTTTCACCTCCAAGGCCGGCGACCGGATGTCCATCAGATCACATCGCATAAGGATCGAATTTGACAATGTCCAGGGAGACGTCATTGTTGAAGAAAAGCGTTTCATCAAAGGGACAGAGATATTTTTCTCCATTTCCAGGCGCTCAAGGCGGGATTTGTCCGCCATTTTCAGGGAGTACTCACCTGAAATGTTCGATTTCCGGTTCGAGAAAACCAGGGTGCGCGTCAACCTGACAATAAACGAGCTTGTATCACGATCCGAGGCCAAGCGGCTCCTGTTCGGCCTTCACAAATTCCGGGAAATCATTCTGGATTTCAGAAAGGTAAAGACCATAGGGCAGGGGTTCGCCGATGAGATATTTCGCGTCTTTCCCAGGGAAAACCCAGGGACGGTCATAAAAACCGTGAACGAGAACCAGGTCATAGCGCAGATGATCAGGCACGTGGTTGACAAATGAAAATTGAACAGGTTGACAATCTGTTGACAAAAAGGTTCGAGGGAAAGATGACGTCAGGAACAAGAGAAGGATGTTTTTCCCGCACCGTCTTCAGCGGTACCGGAAACCGGCAACCGCTTCCAGGGTGATCGGATCTGAAGGCCCGGCCATGAGCGTGAGCGGACAATCAATTGAATGGACCTTCAACGGCAAACCTTGTTTCTCCAGCAAGCTCAAGGCGAACCAGACCAGCCCTTCCAAGTACAAGGTGTCGTAAGTGCGCATGCGAAATATCCAAGCAACCAAAAAGTGATTATGACTGCGGGATAGCGATTCTGTGTACTAAGTCCTTAAGTAGAGAAGGAGAAGGAGTATTGATGTCATAAGGGCGCTTTCTTAAGAGCCAGGCTCGTGCGCCTTCCTGCCGTAGACGCGCTCGTATGCCTTGCAGAACGGGCACAGGCCGTTTTCGATGGACTTGACGAACCAGAAGGCAAAGCCCTTCTGTTCGGCCCTTGCCCGGCGGCATACCGGGCACTCGACGCACCGCTGCGCCATTTTCCTGTCCCTTTCGCTGACTGCTGCCGGTTTCATTTCAGGACCTCCTTTTCTCTTCCACTGCGTGGAGGAGATACGTGAACACACTGCATCCGGATCCCGACCACGGATGGCCCGTTGGAACAACCTCCGCGGGAACCATCCTTCCGGGTCCGCTTTGGATGACGAAGGAGGTGGGACCGCATTCCCCTTCGATAGTGCGGCGTGAAGTCGAACCGAAGGGCTTGACCTTTCAAAAATCCATGCCGTTGATCGATGCCGCATGAACAAGAACGGCCCCGGCTGCTAGAGGGAATACTTCCCGGTCGAGATGCCCATCGTCTTCATCTTCTCATAGAGCCATGACCGGCTGATGCCGAGAATCCTGGCCGCTTGGGCCTTGTTCCCCCGGGCCTGCTCCAGCGCCTTGAGCACGATCTCCCGCTCGTGGTTTTCGCGGCTCGACCTGAGCATCTGGCGTCCCGGCGGGGATTCGGGCCTTGCAGGGGCGTGGCGGGCCTTGTCGCGCAGATACTGGGGCAGGTCGTGCCTTTCGATGACAGCGCCCCGGGCGAAGTTGATGCCCCGCTCGATCACGTTCTCAAGCTCCCGGACATTGCCCGGCCAGTCGTGGTCGAAGAAGATCTCCCGCACCTCTGCCGACACGTTCCTGATATTGGTCCCGAAGATGCGGTTGTACTTGTCCAGGAAGTACTGCACCAGCAGGTCGATGTCCCAGCAGCGCTCCTTCAGCGGAGGAATGTGCAGGTGGATGACGTTGAGCCGGTAGAAGAGGTCGGGACGGAACCGCCCCTGGATCACCAGCTCCTCGAGATCCTGGTTGGTGGCTGCGATGAACCGGGCATCGACCTTCTGGGGCGTGTTCGAGCCGATGGGCTCGAAACACTTGTCCTGGATCACCCGCAGGAGTTTGCCCTGCAGCGTCAGGGGCAGGTCCCCGATCTCGTCGAGGAAGAGCGTGCCGCCGTCGGCCATGGCGAGCTTGCCTTTTTTGCCGGCACGGCTCGCGCCCGTGAACGCGCCGGGTGCATAGCCGAAAAACTCCGACTCCATGAGGCTGTCGGGAATGGCGGCGCAGTTCACCTTGACGAGCGGGCCCGTGCGGTAGCCGCTGCCGTGGTGGATGGCCTGGGCGATGAGCTCCTTGCCGGTGCCGCTCTCGCCGGTGATGAGGATGTTCGAGGTTCCCCGGGACACGATCCCGGCCTCGTCGATGATCTGCCGGAAGGCCGGGTCCGCGGTGACGATCTGATGAAACCCGTCGCCGGGCTCGTCCTCCTCGGGCTCGGGCCGGGCCGAGCCCGCGATCTCCCGGTCGACGTGCGCGAGCTTCCGGGCCAGCTCCTTGATCTCGTCGAGGTTCCGGAACAGGATCTTGCCCACGGCCCCCACTACCTGGCCTTTCCGGATGATGGGCAGGGAGGACACCACGTACGGGGTGCCTGCGATGAACTGCAGACGGTTCATCTCGGGAACCCCGGTCCTGATGACCTTCATGATCCGGGTGTTCTCGATGACCTCTTCCACGGGCCTGCCCAGGATATGGTTTTCGTCCCTCCTCAGGAATCGCTCCGCCGCCTGGTTGGCCATGGAGATGCATCCCTGCTCGTCCACCACGATGATTCCGTCATAGGCGAGGTCCATCACCGACTGCAGGGTCCGGTAGAGCTTGGTGACGCTCTCCAGCTCGGAGATGATGCGCACCAGATCGGTCACGTCCTGGAACACGATGATGGCGCCCGTGATCGCCCCCTCACGGGTGATGGGGGTGATGTTGCACAGGAGGCTCATGTCGTGGCCGGTGTAGAGGTATCCCACCGAAGGCCGGCCGCCGATCAGTACCTCGTCGAGCTTCAGTCCGGGCAGCAGGGATTCGGCCCGCATGCCTCCGGCACGCTCCTGGGTGGTGGAGAGGATCTTCTCCGCGGCCCTGTTGAGCTTGACGACCGTGCTGCTCGTATCCAGGACCAGCAGGCCGTTGTACATGGTCTGGAGGATCGCGTTGAGCTCGCTGTTGAGCTGGGTCTCCCGCTTGAGCATGGACATGATCAGGCCCGCCTTGGTGAGAACCCCGGTGATCTCCTGACAATCGTTGATCACGACCGCGTTGCCGGCCCTGCTCGTACGCACGATCTCCTTCACCTCTTCATAGGGCAGGTTTTCGTTGAGCATCAAAACGTCCGTGGTGAAGAGGCCGTGGATGGGCACATCCGGCTGTGCACCCTTTGCCAGCGCGTCGAAGAGGTTGGCCTTGGTCATGATTCCCGCGAGCCGGCCCCGGACGTCGGCAACAGGGAGGGCCTCCAGGTGCGTCTCCCGGAAGAGGCGGGCCGCCTCCCGCAGGTCGTCGCTGGATTTCAGCCTCTTAAACGAGCTGGTCATGATATCTTTCAGGAACATGATCTCAGGCGGACCTCCTCCTCCCATGCAAGATGAGATACGATTCCTCAACATATACCATTTAGGGCCTGAAATGAAGGAGGATTTTGGAAAACAAGAGAGGCATGGCCGCGCCTTCGACCGGCAAATTACTATATAATTATATGAATTCACTGTCTAAAATAACAAGGCCTATCATCGGTGCACGCAGATGATATGTTCATATGGCAAACACCTGTTTGACAAAGCACCGGGTAAATCCTATAGTCCCCGGTAATGACAGCTCCTTATACCCCCATCCTTGCCGGCGTGGCTCAGTACACCCAGCCGAAGGACATTGAACGTCCGCTCGACCCCATGGGGCTCATGGTCCGCACGTGCAGGGCGGCCCTGGACGATGCCGGCTCCGGCAGGCTGCTGGACCTTATCGATGAGGTCCATGTGGTGAATCTGTTCCAGTGGCCCTACCGGGACGCGCCGGGCATGCTCGCCGAGGCGCTCGGGGTACGTCCCCAAGGGAAATACTACACCCCCATCGGCGGCAACACGCCCCAGATGCTCGTGAACAGGGCCTGCCGGGCATTGGCCGCAGGCACGGTCCGGGCTGTGCTCATCACCGGGGCGGAGGCCATCTATTCCCTCAGACGCGCCCTGGCGGGAAAGATCGTGCTCGACTGGCCCGAGAGCGAACCGCCCGAGCATATCGACGGCGAGGAGCGCCAGAGCGTAAACCGGATCGAGGCGGACTACGACCTCTTTTTTCCGGCCGTCATGTATCCCCTGTTCGAGACCGCGCTGAGGGAATCGTCCGGCCGTAGCGTCGAGGGGCACCGGGAATATGTGGGCAGGCTCTGGGAACGCTTCTCCCGGACTGCGGCCGTCAATCCCCATGCCTGGATCAGGAAGGAGCTGAGCGCCCGGGAGATCATCGAGGTTACGCCGGACAACCGCTATATCAACTATCCCTACACCAAATGCATGAACGCGAACATCAACGTCGACCAGTCGGCCGCGGTGCTCATGACCACGGCAGAGACCGCACGAAGTCTGGGGATCGACCCGGCAGGATGGGCCTACCCCCTGGGAGGGGCGGACTTCTCCGATGTCTGGTACGTGTCCAGGCGGCCCCGGCTCGACTCCTCGCCCGCGATCAGAAACGCCTCCCGGCTCGCGCTGGAGCAGGCGGGGCTGGATTTGAGCGACATCGACTTCTTCGACCTCTACAGCTGCTTCCCCTCGGCCGTGCAGATCGCCATGAAGGAGATCGGCATTGCAGAGCATGACCCGAGGGATCTCACCCTCACCGGCGGGCTGGCCTTTTTCGGCGGCCCGGGAAACAACTACTCGCTGCACGGCATTGTCTCCGCGGCCGAGCGGATCAGGGCCGACCGGTCGAAAAAGGCCATAGTCACTGCAAACGGCTGGTACATCACCAAACACTCCATAGGCGTCTACGGCGGCGACCCACCTGAGCGGCCCTGGGAAGAGCGGGACGACGCTCCCGTCCAGGCGGCCATCGATGCAGAGGTGCTGCCCGAGCCGGTGGAAAAGGCCGAGGGCGACCTGAGGGTCGAGGCCTATGTGATACGGCACGACAGGGAGGGCAGGCCTTTGCTCGGCACCGTGATCGGAAGGCTTTCGGACGGACGGAGAGCCCTGGCGCATATCGATGCCGGGGCAGATGAGCTGGAGGAAATGGAACGGGTCGAAATGGTGGGGCGGACAGGACAGGTGCGCACCATTGTCGAAAAGGCAGGAAATCGGGTGCGCTTGTAAGGTTTCTGACAGGAGGGGCCCCGCAGGGTGTGCACAAGGGAAGCGCGATGAGCAAGAGATTCGGCGGACAGGGGGAATGCAGGGATATGAAAAGCCGGCTCGCGCTCGAAAGGTTCGCGGGCGGATACCATTGCGCACCGTCGGTGTTCTTGGCCTTCTGCGACGAGCTGTCGATCGGGAAGGACCTTGCCCTGAAAGCCGCCTGCGGTTTGGGCGCCGGCATGGATCGCAAGGAAGAGGTTTGCGGCGCCGCAACCGGCGGGATCATGGTGATCGGGGCGATGTACGGGAAAGGCGAGACCGGCGGGCATTCGGCCCTGGAAGACAACCTGTTCACCGTGCTGGGCGCCATTGTCGGATCGATCGTGAGAGAAAAGGGCTGATCATGCATCATCGGAGGTGTTCATGAGGCTTTCCCCCGGCCGGATGCGGCTGCTGAAGTTCGTCCACATCATCCTGTCGTCTGCATGGCTGGCATCGGCAATGATCCTCGTGTTCTTCTTCACGGCCGTGGTTCCCGAGGCGCCCCGGGCCGACCTGCACGGCATTCTGATCGCGCTCAAGACGATCGACGACTGGGTCATCATCCCTGCGGCGAACGGTATACTCATAACCGGGATCGTGTACGGCATCGCCACGCATTGGGGCTGGTTCAGGCACGGCTGGATAACGGCAAAGTGGGCGATCACCCTCTACGGCATTCTCTTCGGCACCTTCCTCCTGGGTCCCAAGCTCAACCGGCTGCCCGAGCTCGCGGCGTCCGTTTCCCTCGATTCCCCGCTTCCGGCTGAATTCACTGCAAATCTCGCGTTCCTGCAGACCTGGGGGCCTGTCCAGCTCGCAACCCTCCTTGCGGCATATCTGCTCCCCGTGTATAAATGGAAGAAAAAGGGCCTTTCCCCACCGGTACACCGGGCGGAAAGAGACCCTTCTTAGAATATGGTCCCTGCGATGCATAAGGACCGCCGCAGCGTTCACGACACGGCCTGAAACCTCCTCGCATCCGCTTAGGAGGATTTTGAAGGCAGGGGAGCATTCCCCTTCAACAGTGCGGCTTGAAGTAGGGTCGAAGGGCTTGCCCTTGAGATCCATACCATTGATAAAGGAGTGGTTCAATGACATGGGACGAGGCAACCGGTTTCTGTGACTCGTGGCTGGCCGCCTGGACCGGGAACAACCCGGACAGGCTCATGGAATTCTACGCCCTGGATGCATACTATTCCGACCCTTCGGTGCCCGGCGGGTTGAAGGGGCACGAGGGCATCCGGCCCTACATCGAGAGGCTGCTGGCCCGGAATCCCGGCTGGGAGTGGATGCGGGAGGAGCTGTTCCTGACGGACACGGGCTTCACCCTGAAATGGAGGGCCAGGATCCCGGTGGAAGGCCGCGATGTGGTGGAGAACGGGCTCGACATCGTCGAGGTCTCGCAGGGGAAGATCACCCGAAACGAGGTGTACTTCGACAGGACGCAGCTCCTTTCGGCCCTGAAGGCGCAGAGATGATCAGTGCCCCATCCGCCCCTGCGGCAGGCGTTCCGTTCAGGATGGATCGGAACTGTCCGAACAGGTGACATCCTGACAGAAGGAGGGATTCATGAAAAAGGTCTTTACCGGGAGAAGCGTGCTCTTCGGGTTTTTTCTGGTGGCCTTCATCATCGTTTTCGAGATCGTTCTGGAAAGGCTCAAGCTTCCGGCCTGGCCGGCTTTCATTGTCATGATATGCTTTTTCATCGAGCACGAAGACCCCGGGTCGGTGCCTCGCATCCTGATCGGGGGGTTTGCAGGGATCGGCTGTGCGGTGCTCCTCGGACACGTTGAACCGGCCCTGGCGCCATACCTCGGAGCCGAGGCGTCCAAGCTGCTCTTCATCGGCATCTTCGTGTACTCCATTGTCCTGTTCAAGGACGCCCTGCCCCCTGTCTTCAACGCCTTTGCCTTCCTGTTCTTCCTGGCGGCCTCCATCGCCTCCCGGGCCCCGAATCCCGAGCCCTATGTCTGGATGGGGGTGGAGATCGTGGTAGGCGGGATCTTCATCGTGGGTATTCTCGGCATCAACCGGCTGGTGGATGCCGTTCTCGATGAGGAGAAGGCCGTTGAAGCCGCTCTCTCGGTCGAGCCCTCGTCCCCTGTGGAAAAGACCACCCAAGAGCCTGATCTCAAACCCTGATTGCAGCAGGTGACGCCCTTGTTTCTGCTCAAGAAGATCGTGAGCCAGTTTTTCATGCCCGTGCCCGTTATAACCGGCCTGCTGCTCGCCGGCCTGCTCCTGCTCCGGTTCACCAGGCGCCGGCGCGCGGCCGGGGCCGTGCTCGTCGCGGCAACGCTCGCGTTTTTGGTCATGGGCTATGGCGTGTTCTCCGATTCGATTCTCGCGGACCTGGAGCGGCGCTACCCGCCGATCGACATCCAGGCCGCGCGTGGCGCCGGTATCCGGTGGGTGGTCGTTCTGGCGGGCGGGCATGTCTCGAGTGGAAGCCTGCCCGTGGCCAGCCAGCTCCTCGATGAGACGCTGGTACGTCTCGTAGAGGGCATCCGCATCCAGCAGAGCCTCCCGGGAGCCCGGCTGCTCGTGTCGGGAGGATGCATCTCCGATCCAGAGGCAAGCGCGACCCTCATGGCTGAGCTGGCCCGCGGGCTCGGGGTCGAACCGGCGGACATCGTGGTGGAAGACGTGTCCAGGGACACGCATGAAGAGGCACTGCTCATCCGGCCCATGATAGGGCCGCAGAAGTTCGTCCTGGTGACCTCGGCATACCACATGCCCAGATCCATGGCGCTGTTCCGAGCCCAGGGCATGCAGCCCGTGGCCGCCCCGGTGGGGCATCGCATCATCGACCGGGATTACCTCTCTGTCTGGTCCTTCTTTCCCCATGCAAACAGGCTCCGCAACTGCGAGATCGTGATCCACGAGCTGCTGGGCATCCTCCAGGCGCATCTCACCGGCAAGCTCAGGCAGAAGCCCGTGGAAGGAACGGAAGCAGGCTCAGGATCTGCCCCCGATGTTTTCGGACCGTCGCGAACGGCTGTCCCATCCCGGGATACGCAGCGTGCCGGTGCGGGATACGCCCGGAGGCAAGGCGCTTGAGTCTGGCGGCAGTTCATGTATTATATCCATAAAATGGCAGCATGACGGGCGCCGGGACCGGTATCGCGGTGCGGTATCCCAGGATTCGGGTACGAAAGTTGTTTTAAGAATAAACTGATCGAGGAGGAATCATGAGCCAGGCATTCTCATACAGTCCTGACGGGAAACCCTATCCGCTGCCCGCGGAATCCGATTATCTCAAAGAGTTCGAGCGGCTTGAAAGTGAGGTGCGCGAGCAGCGAGCACGCGGAAGAGAGATCGTGGTGGTCATGGGTCTGGGATTCGTGGGCGCGGTCATGGCTGCGGTGGTGGCCGACAGCACGGACAAAAAGACCGGCGAGGCCATGAAATTCGTCATCGGCATGCAGCGGCCCAGCACCAGGAGCTTCTGGAAGATCCCCATGTTCAACAGCGGCGTCTCCCCGGTGAAGGCCGAGGACCCGGAGGTGGACACCCTGATCCGGCGCTGCGTGCTCGAGCGCAGGAATCTCACGGCCACCTACACCTACGATGCCTTGAGCCTTGCGGACGTGGTCGTGGTGGACGTGCAGTGCGATTTTCTCAAGCAGGAGCTGGGCAACTGCCGGAGCGGCAGGGCAGAGATCGCGGCCCTGGAGGAGTCCATGAAGATCATCGGCGAGAAGATCGGGCCCAAAAGTCTGGTGCTCGTCGAGACCACGGTTCCGCCCGGCACCACCGAGTACATCGCCTATCCCACCATGAAAAAGGCCTTTGCCGCGCGCGGCATCCAGAGCGAGCCGCTGCTGGCCCATAGCTATGAGCGGGTCATGCCGGGCAGGGACTATGTGAAGTCCATCCGCGACTTCTGGCGCGTGTGCAGCGGAATCAACGAGGAGAGCAGGGTGAGGGTGGAGCGTTTTCTCTCCGACGTGCTCAACGTGGAGAAGTTCCCGCTCACGGTCCTGGACAGGCCCCTGGAGAGCGAGACCGCCAAGATCGTGGAGAACAGCTTCCGGGCGACGATCCTGGCCTTCATGGACGAGTGGAGCACCTTCTGCGAAAAGAACGGTGTGGATCTCGTCAAGGTGATCAAGGCCATCAAGGTCAGACCCACCCACAGCAACATGATCTTTCCCGGGCCCGGCATCGGGGGCTACTGTCTGCCCAAGGACGGGGGCCTGGGCGTGTGGGCCTACCGGCACCTCATGGGCTACGAGGACGAGAACTTCACGATCACGCCCGAGGCGATCGACATCAACGATACCCGCGCGCTCCACGCCGTGCACCTCATCCGGGACGCGCTCAGGAACATGGGCAAGATCGTGGCCGCCTCCGTGGTCACGGTGCTCGGTGCGTCGTACCGGGAAGACGTGGGCGACACGCGCTACAGCGGCACTGAGCTCATGATCCGGAAGATCGCCGAGATGGGCGGCGATGTGCGGGTGCACGACCCCTATGTGGAGCACTGGTGGGAGTTTGAGGCCCAGGACATCTACCCCTCGGTGGGGGCGAGCTGGGCGCGGTTCTTCAGAAACCAGGAGGGATTGAAGAACTTGCGGGTAAACAAGGACCTCGGCGCCGTGCTGGGCGGCTCCGACGCGGTGGTGCTGGCGGTGAGGCATGCCGAGTACCTGGACCTCGATCCCGATGCCGTGGTGGCGATGACCGGCTCCCCTGCAGCGATCATCGATTGCTTCGGGATCCTGGACGACGAAAGGATCCGACGGTTTTTCGAGCTCGGCTGCGAGGTGAAGGGGCTGGGCCGCGGGCATATTCAGCGTATCAAGGAAGAGGTGCGATCCCGGATGATCGCCCCGGTTCGCGAACCCGGGGAGCCTCAAGGGGAGGCGCCGGACAAGGAGGCCCTGGAGGCCTGAGAAGAGAAGCGGGATCGACCGGAAGCCTCGTTTGATCTTGACTGGGAGAATTATCCTGCTATCTTTTCTCCGGAGAGTTTGAAGAGGTGATTTACGAGATCGTCGCTACCCTGGGGCCGAGCAGCAGCACCCAGGATATGTGGAACCGGATGACCCGCGCCGGGGTCACGGCCTTTCGTCTGAACACCTCTCACTTCAGCCTGCCGGAGCTTTTTCGCTGGCTTGAGAGGCTCGGGTCCTTCCTGGATTCCCTGGAGCGGAAACCGCCGGTGGTCCTGGATCTCCAGGGGAGCAAATGGCGGCTGGGAGATTTCGACCCCCTGCTTCTGGAGCCGGGCGGGAACATCGAGCTGGTGCATGCCGGGACCGCCCGCGGACGGGATATCCTGCCGGTTCCCCACCCCGACTTTTTCCAGGCGGCCCCCCTGTCCGGAGGCGAGATCGTGCTCGGCGATACCCGGGCCGTGTTCGCCGTGGAGTCTTTCTCCCCCGGGTCGGTGAAGGCGCGCGTGCTGCAGGGAGGGATCGTCTCCTCCCGGAAGGGGATCACCCTCCCGCATTCTTCCTTCCGCAGCGAATCCCTGCAGGAAAAAGACCGGGAGATTCTGGAACAGAGCCGGCACCTGGATTTCATTCTCTATGCTGTCTCCTATGTAAAAGACGCCGTCGAAATGGCGGGCTACCGCCGCGTCCTGGGAGACCGGGCCTATGTCATCGCCAAGCTCGAGCGCGAGAGTGCGGTCCATGATGCAAGGCGCATCGCCCTGTCCGCGGACGAGCTGTGGATCTGCCGGGGCGATCTGGGAGCCGAGACAGGGTTCGTCCGCATGGCGCAGGCCGTCCACGGGTTCTCGGATACCCTGAAGGAGATGACCGTGCCTGTGCTCCTTGCCGGGCAGGTGCTGGAGCACATGACCGGCAGCACCGTCCCCACCAGGTCCGAGGTCTGTCACCTGTACGACGCGCTGAGCAGGGGGTATGGCGGGGTAGTTCTGTCGGACGAGACCGCGGTGGGGCGGCACCCGGAAGAGAGCTGCCGGGCAGCCGCATTGTTTCTTTCTTCATCCGGGCAGGAAGCCGTGTGTGGATAACTCGGTGCGGACGTGGTAGAATATGTGGATCTTATGAGATGTCGGGAGCGCTCGAGGGCATGATGATGCGGATCACCCCCGCCGGGGGTCGCGGGATCGGGAGGATGGGCATCTTCCTGATGCGGTTTGTGCTCGGCAGTCTGTTTCTGCTTTCTGCCGGCATGGGTCTTTCATCGTGCGCCGGCAATCATTACCCCAGGCCGGAGTCTTGGCCCAAGCCCCTTGCTGCTGCGGCGGAAGCTCCCTGCGACAGCATTGCCGGAATATACCGCGACCAGGGCGTCAGCAGTTGCGAGTGGTTCCTTCCGGGTTTCAAGAGCCTCAGTTATATCCTGGAACCCTGCCTTTTTTATGACTTCGTCCCTGCCAGGCATCTCGGTAAGGCAGACCGCGTGGAAATATCCAAAACAGGCCGCGACCGGATCGCCGTAGCCGTCTATGACGCGCAGGGAAACCTGCTGTCCCCGGATATGGGCGAGGACCTGGAAGGCAGATGCGTGAACGAGGGTGTCCTGCTCTCGTACAGGCCGAGGATCGACCCGCGGGAAGGCATCGAGCTCGTCAGCGGGACGGTGCTGCTTTCCCGGGCCGCCGACGGGTCGCTTGTCTGCAGAGTGGTCGAGCACAGGCTGTTCTGCTCGTTCATCATCCCGATGCCCTTGCTCAGCAAGAGCTATACGGTGTGGTACCGCTTCGAAAATCACAGGGAAAAGGCCCTGCCCGGCGGGCGGGCCGGGGGGCTTTTTTTGCCGGGAAATATTCCTGCAGGGAAGGATTCCCGGGTTAAATCCGATAGGTAATGTGGTTTCATCGACGATGGTAAGAGGATACAGAAACACTGCATCACAGGCGATAAAACGAAAGGGGAGGAAAAGAAATGATTGCGTGTTGCGGCTTGGACTGTTCTCTCTGCGAGGCATACATGGCCACCAGGGCCGACGACGATGCCCGGAGAGCTCAGGTAGCCAAGGAATGGTCGGTCCTCTACAACACCGACATTCAACCTGAACACATTTGTTGCGATGGCTGCAGGGCTGGAGGAAGGCTGTTTTTTTACTGCGATACAATGTGTGAGATCCGCAGATGCTGTATGGAAAACGATCTGGCAAACTGCGCAGAGTGCGTGGACTACCCGTGCGACATACTCAGGGGCTTCATCAAGATCGCTCCTGAAGCGGGGGAGTCCCTTGAGCAGCTCCGCGCGGAGCTCGAATAACATGCCTGTGCAGGCAGGCTGCCCGGAAGGCGGCGTCCGTGCCGGGCGGCTCTGTTCCAACAGAATCGTGAGCAGGCCATGACCGGCCGTCTCGAGATCCTTGCAGGAACAAAGGCATTATCGCTCATCCGGGACAGGGGGCTCGATCCCGGGGCAGTAGACGTGGTCGCCGGGGCCGCGGGCGGGCCCAAGTGGCTGGTGCTGGGAGGGCTCGACCGGGCCGTGTTCTCTTCATGGCTCACCGGATCTTCCCGTCCGGTCTTTCTCGTAGGCTCATCCATAGGGAGCTGGAGGTTCGCAGCCATCGCGCAGGGCATGGACAGCGGTTCGTACGAGGCTTTCGAGTCAGCCTACCTCGACCAGCACTATTGTGCGTCCCCTGGCGCCGCCGAGGTGACCCGGGGTTCCCGGGCGGTCATGGATGCCTTTCTCGACGAGGCCGGCGCGCAGGCGGTGCTCGGCCATCCCTTTTTCCGGCTGAGCATCCTTTCCGTCCGGTGTCGCGGGCCCTTCGCCCGCGAAGGACGGTACCGCCTGGGCGCAGCCATGCTCCTGGCAATGGCGGCCAATGCGCTCAGCAGGCGATGCCTCGGGCTGTTCTTTGCGCGCACCCTGTTTTCGGACCCCCGCGACCCTCCGGCGTTTTTCGGGCGCGACGGGTTTCCGCTCCAGGAGGTTCCGCTCAGCCCTGAGAACCTCAAGAGCGCCCTTATGGCCTCGGGGTCCATTCCGCTGGTGATGGAAGGAGTAAAATCACCGGGCGGGGCGCGGCCCGGGGTCTACCGCGACGGGGGCCTCATCGACTACCACCTGGATCTCCCGTTCCGCAGCGAGGGGCTCGTGCTCTTCCCGCACTACTGCAACCGCATCGTCCCGGGCTGGTTCGACAAGATGCTGCCCTGGAGAAGGCCCCGGGGAGGCAACCTGGACAACGTGGTGCTCATAAGTCCGTCTCCCGGCTTTGTCGGACGCCTGCCGTTGGGCAGAATTCCCGACCGGGACGATTTCATCCGGTTCCGCGGGCGTGACCGCGAGCGCAGGGCATGCTGGGAGCAGGTCATCCGCGCCTGCAGGTCGCTCGGCGAAGAGTTCCTGGACCTGGTGCATTCGGGGAGGATCAGGAATGCGGTCCGGCCCCTGGAAACCGGATAGCCGTCTCGGGAATCTCGGGCCGGTCCTTCTCACGGGTGCTTCCCGCCACGACCGTGCGCCGTGCTTTGTCCACCCGTCCGGAAAGATCCTTTTACCCGGCTCTTGAATCTCCCCGTGCAGGACGTACATTACTGATAAATCGACATTTCAGGAGGAGGTACATGGCAAAGAACACGGCAGGTGAAGCAAGACAGAGGGTCATCGATGTGCTCAACGAGGCCCGGGCAATGGAGCTGCAGGCGATTTACCAGTACATGAACCAGCATTACAATCTGGACGACATGGACTACGGTGAGCTGGCGGCAAAGATCAAGCTGATCGCCATCGACGAGATGCGCCATGCCGAGATGTTTGCGGAGCGCATCAAGGAACTGGGGGGCGAGCCCACGGCCGATCCCCGGGAAAAGATTCACAAGGGGCAGAAGGTCGAGGCGATATTCGGATTCGACACCCGGCTCGAAGACGACACCATCGATGCCTACAACCGTTTTCTCCGGGTATGCACGGAAAACGGCGACAGCGTCAGCGCCAAGATATTCGAAACCGTAATCGATGAAGAGCAGGTTCACACCAACTATTTCGCCAACGTGGACAGGCACATCGAGCAGCTGGGAGCAGTGTACCTGGCCAAGATCGCAGGCACTCCCTCGGCAACGGGGCTTGGGCCGAGCGGATTCGTGATCAGCTCGAACGAATGAGATAATTCTCACTGCATCAGGAGCTGTTCCGCGTTCGCACCCATGAGCCGCCTCATGATCTTGGGTCCCAGCCCGAGCGATTTGAGGAGATCCTCGTGGCCGAGGGGATAGTTGTCTGTCCCGAAGAGCAGCTTGTTGCTGAATTCCGAGAGGAATCTGCGTGAAAAGGCATGGTCCCTGTTCAGGGCATGGAAGCCGCTCGGTGCCGATATGTCCGCGTAGAGGTTGGGGTAGTTCCTCAGAAACGAGCAGGTCAGGCCCTCCTTTCGGATGATGCCCTGCTGCTGGATGCATGCGTTCTTTCCCCCATCGGCGGAGATATGCTGCCAGAACAGAGGACCGTGCCCGATGAATTTGACCATGGGATACTCCTTGAGCACCACGCGCAGCGATGCAAAATCGAGCTTGTAGCCGGGGAAGAGGGTCCGCTGTTTTTTCCATCTCTCCAGGGGGGCATATACCTCGGCCACCATTTCCACAACCCTCCTGGGCATACCTTTGAGCCTGCCGCTCTGCAGTATCTTGAGCAGAATGACCTCCAGCCGGGTGTCGGTTTTCAGATTTTCAAGCACCTCAGGCCGGTTTTCCATGTGGAACACGACCGGTATCTTTACCTTCAGCACTGCATCGAGGAGTCTCTTGAGCTTTTCGGATCGCCAGTTTACGGTGGTCTTCAGCTCCGCGCACCCCCGCACGCCCCTGCTGCACCATGTCAGGAGTTTTCCCGGTGCGTCGTCGCACTGGGGATCGGGGGCGTACATGGGAACGACCCGGGTGGGATGACGCAAAAAGGTCTCGTACACGTTTTCGATGGGGAGGTTCTGGATGTTCCATTTCTCCGGGGCGGCATCCTCCCATGTCATCAGCCAGCAGCAGTCGTACCTGTGTTTATTGAGATAATCGATGATGTTTTGTGTCGATATATTCCTGAAGTTGATGTGCATGTGAGCGTCAATCCTCATGGAATCCTCCCTTCAACAGTTCCGGTATGCCCTTCATGCAAGATCAGCCGTTCTCCGGGAAAAAGCCGGCATTCTCACACGGCCAAGACCCTGGTTCAGCTCGTCGCCGGGTCGGGGAGATCCCGATACCGGGTGCGTCCGCTGCTGGGCAAGCTGTTTTTGTGATGTTCTTCTCGAATCTGCGGCTGCCGGAGACGAGCGGAAATCACTGTCGAGAGGTGAATGCCCTTAAGATCCATGATCAGTAGATGCCCGCTTGAGAATCAGCACGTTTCTCCTCGTTTCTCTCATCCGGCGTCATCTGGCACTGCCCGAATCTTGCCGGGAGAGAAAAGAGGCTCTTTTTGCCATATACCTTAGAATAGCCCTGCCTTCCCGGGTTTCAAACGGCATGGCTCCCGGCAGTACAACCGGGCTGATTGTGCGTTTACAGCAGCAGGTTGATTCACGGCGGCGTGCACCTATCAATAGTTGTGATGAAACCGGTCTGCCGCCGGTGCCATGGTGCGTGTCAAAAAGCGCATGGGCTTAAAAAAATGAGGCGATCTGATGCAGGACCGGAAACCCTCCAATGCCGAGATCGCATCCGAGCTCGACAGCATAGCGGATCTCCTGGATGCCGGAGAGGCCAACGTCTTCCGGGTCAGGGCGTACCGTCAGGGAGCCCGTCAGGTGAGGCACACAGAAGACCCGCTGGCCGATCTGGTGCTGGAGGGCAGGGAGGATAGGCTCAAGGATCTGCCCGATATCGGCGAAGGACTGGCCGGGGTGATTATGGAGTTCGTAAGGACCGGCAGAACCGCTCTCCATCAGGATCTTTTGGGCGAGGTCTCTCCTGCGGACGTCTTCAGGCGGGTGCCCGGGATCGGGAACGATCTGGCCCGAAGGGTGGTTGAATCACTGGGCCTGTCGACCCTGGAAGAGTTGGAACGTGCCGCATACGACGGGAGGCTGAGCCGGGTGGAGGGCTTCGGAGAACGGCGGGTGCAGATGGTCAGGGACGTCCTTGCAGGCATGTTGAGCAGATCGGCCGGAAGGATGTTCCGCAAGGACGCGGCGGACAAAGGCGGGACTCCGGAGAAGCCCCCGCTGGGCCTGCTGCTGGAGATCGACAGGGAGTACCGGGACAAGGCGGCTCAAGGCAAATTGCGAACGATCGCCCCCAAGCGGTTCAACCCCGAGGGCAGATCCTGGCTGCCGGTGATGAGCGTCCGGAGGAAAGGCTGGGACTTCACGGTCCTGTACTCGAACACGCAACGCGCTCATGAGCTCCGTAAAATCCGCGACTGGGTGGTGATTTATTACGATCACGACGGATCCGGGGGTCAGGTGACCGTGGTAACGGACACCCTCGGCGACCTTGGAAAGCAGCGGGTGGTCAGGGGACGGGAGCGGGAAAGCTTCCATTATCATGCCTCCAGGGTGACATAAATACGGGGATAGTGGTCTCCAGGGGGCATGCAAAAGACGCGGGCAAGGGGCATGTGAGGGTACCGGCCGGTTTCCCCGGACCCATTCCGCCGTTTTCTTGAATTTCCGCCTGAAAAAGAGAACGGAGAATAATGGTATGACCCTGGAGAGAGTGCGCCCTGGATCAGCCGATCCCCGGCTCAAGAAGAGCTATGATCGCGCGATTGCCATCCTGATCGGGGGGAATGCGGCTCTCGCCCTCATAAAGGGTGTGCTGGCATGGATGACCGGGAGCAGCGCGATCTTCTCGGATGCGGCAAATTCCTTTGCCGACACGCTGTACAGCATACTGATGGGCATTGGACTCTCCCTGTCGCAGAAGCCGGCTGACATCAGCCACCCGCAAGGCCACAGCCGGTTCGACCCCCTCATCGGCATGCTGGTCACCGCCGCCATGGCAGGGGCAGGGGCTGCCGCCCTGTACGAGAGCATCCAGCGGTTTCTGGGAGATGTCCGGACCATTCCGCTTCCTCTGCCGACCCTGGTGCTGCTCACGGCTGCTCTGATCAAGCTGGTCATGTACCGGTCGATATCACGGATCGGGCGGAAGACCGGCAGCCCGGCAATACACGCCAGCGCACAGGACAATCTGATGGACACGCTCACCACTGCCTCTGCGATGATCGGTATATGGGGCGCCCGATACCTGCATCCCATGGCCGATCCGGTGGCCGGGGTTTTGGTTGCTCTGTGGATCTTCCGGACCACCTGGAAGGTTGGCAGGCAGAGCCTCGGTTATCTCACGGGACGCGGAGCCGAGCAGGAGGTTGTCAGGGAGATCATTCACAGGGCACGGCAAGTGCCCGGCGTGGAAAACGTCCACCGGGTGATCGCCGATTATGTGGGGCCGAAGCTTCGCGTGGAGATCCATGTGGGAGTCGACGGC
Source organism: Deltaproteobacteria bacterium (assembly GCA_018436855.1). GTDB lineage: Bacteria > Desulfobacterota > Desulfomonilia > UBA1062 > UBA1062 > Phosphitivorax. The sequence goes on from JAHDKO010000048.1 coordinate 36,698, forward strand.
AGAATTACGCTGGAGCGCGCCCACGGGGTGTCCGACGAGGTGGAGGCAAGGATCAAGACCCTGCCGAACGTGGACCTTGTGTTTGTCCATGTGGACCCTGTCCGCAAGACATGACCCTGCGAACAGCCCTTCCTCGCTCCCGCGTCCCGGGCCTTTCTCTGCAGACGTTGCGGTGCACCCATTCCCGGGTGCTATTTACGGTATCTCAGGCGCAGAATCTTGTCGTCACCCTCTCTGGGGGTCCCCCTGCCGTCGCGATTGCTCGTCAGCACGTAGAGGCTGCCGTCGGGTCCTGTCGTGACATGCCTGAGCCTTCCATGCTCCCCTCGGTACCAGTCGGTTGCAAAGAGCCTCTGGATCGTTTCTGTTTCATAGCTGCCGTCCCTGTGCCGGAACGATATGCGGATGAGAGCTTCGCCCCGCAGGCTTGCCACGTAGAGATTCCCGCGGGAAAAGGTCATGCCGGCGGGAGGCGTCGCCTTGGGCCAGAACACGACGGGATCCTCGTAGGGCTCCATGTCCACGGCACCGAGGACCAGAGGCCAGCCATAGTTTCCCCCTTTGCGGACGACATTGATCGAATCGTTCCCGAAGAGGCCGAACTCGCCGGAGGGACCGTGCTCGGAGGAAAAAAGATCGCCGGTATCGGGATGCCAGGCAAGCCCCTGGGGATTGCGGTGCCCGTATGAATACACCGGTGAATCGCGGAACGGGTTGTCCCCGGGAATGTCCCCCTCAGGGGTGTAGCGGAGTATCTTGCCTCCCAGGTTCTCGATATCCTGTGCAATGCCGGCCCGTCCTATGTCCCCGGTGCATACGTAGAGCATGCCGTCCGGACCGAACGCGATCCTGCCGCCGTCGTGCACCCGATGCCCGGGGATCCTTTCCACGATGATCCTGTCTTGCTTCGCGGTCTCACCCGTGTCCCGCAGCCGGACGACCTTGTTGAACAGGTCTGTTCCGATCCGGTAGGTATACATGATGTAGACATAGGGCTGCTCGGGATAATCCGGGTGCACTGCCAGGCCCATCAATCCCCCCTCGCCGATCGCCGCGGTATCTACTGTTGCGTAGGGCACGTCTGCCAGCCGCCCGTTCACGATGAGACGGACCCTGCCCGGCCTTTCCGTGACCAGAGCCCTGCCGTCGGGCAGAAAATCGAGATCCCAGGGGACTTCGAGGTTTTCCACGAAGGGTTCCACAAGAAAATCTCCGGGCTCAGGAACTAAATCGTCCTCTACTCCCTGCGGCTGCCCGCCGACAACCGGATCCCCGGCATCCGGTTCACGCGAGGCCTCGGACCGGACAACGCCTGCGGCGACGACCAGCACGGCGATGAGGATCCAGTGCAGGCCGGACATGGCAGCCTCCCTCATGAGAATACGGCGGAACACCCGCCTATGGAACTGTTCTTCCCGATTCATCATTGGTTCTCCCTGAATCCTCCTCCTTCTTCTCAGTCCGCTACTCAAGGACTCGGGGGGAGGGGTCACATTGTCTTCAAGCTTTCAGGCTTCAACTGGATCCAGGGCTTGCCCTGGGGTCCATGCCATTGATTGACACCATGAAAATTTCACTCGATTCCTTGATAGTGAAGAATAAGGATGTCCTCTCCAAGCTCAATCGGAAAGGCCCTTTCTTGTCCGGGTGAAGGGATGCCTTGCCGGTGATGATGAGGGTGCCGGTGAACGGATCTCCTGGGGGAAGACACCGGCGGAACAGGGCGCGGGGCGCTTCGGGAAAGAAGTGCTAAAAAACCCTTGCCTTCGACGCCATGGAATACACGGCGGGCGGCTGTTTCTTAAGAGCAATGGCATCAGGTATCTGTGAGATAATACGTCTGGTTTATGGTATTCCCCGGTCGGATAAAAGAAGAGAATTCTCCAGGAGAAGCGATCATTGAGAATGGTAAGTGAAGGCTTATAATAAGTATTCAGTACATCCTTGGTTGTGGAAGATCATCAGGAATATCTGTGAGGTAAGGCACATGGCAGTACATCCGATCGACTTGGAGAGGTATCTGAGCGGTATCATGTTTCCCGCGAGCAAGAACGATCTGAGGCAAAAAGCCCGCGACAACCATGCCCCCGATGTCGTCATCGATATCATCAATAACCTGCCGGAACGGAATTTTTCCTCGTCGGGAGACCTGAGCAAGGCTGTCGACGAGATCGAGTGACTTGGGGGCACGTTTGCGGCGGCCGGGCGCGAACACGCCGAGGGCGGTGAACCCCGGTGACGGCACAGCGAGGAGAGAGAGGATGGAAATCAATACAGCCGAAATACAGTGGTACCTGGAAAATATCACTTTCCCGGCGACCAAGATGCAGATCGTGAACCTTGCACGAGACAACCATGCGCCCGACGGCGTCATGGATCTGCTCAAGGGGTTGCCGGACCAGGAATATTCGTCGCCAGACGAAGTCATACGGACCGCAGGCGTGAAGCAGTAGGCAAGGCCAGGTTGGGAAAAGTGGAAGCTGAAAACTCTATGTGGCGTTGGAAATTCTCGGATGATGAGCAGAGGTGGTTTTTGAAAAACCAAACTGGAGGTGAAAAATGGTAAGTACAGGAGAAATTCAGCAGTTTCTTCACGGTATGGACTATCCGGCACGGAGGAATGATCTGGTCAAGAAGGCACAGAGCAACAATGCGCCCGGTGATGTGATCGACATGCTCAGCAAGTTGCCGGACCAGGATTTCAACTCCCCGGTGGACGTCAACAAGGCTATCGGGAAAATGTCGTAACTCCCCCCTTAAAACGATTGGAAATAAGACAGGAAATCATCTGAACAAAGATGGTTTCCTGTTCTTGTATCCACCGGAAGACGAGAGCCGTCCCGGCGAAAAATGGAGAAAAAACCAAGAGAATCAGGTGCCGCGACAATACAGGAATCTGCTCACCGCATGGGTCATCCCGCAAAAAGAACATCATCTCTGACAAGCCCGCCGGCACAATGCACCCGATGACTTCGCCGGATGGTCTCAAAGAAGCTGCCCGGATTCAGTACATCTTAGCCCTGGACGCAAGCAGGGCGTGTGGGGGATATCGAACAGCGCGTGACCCGAGCAGGTGACCGGAACGCATCGCAAACCCCTCAGTCAAGAATCCAGGCATTGAGCAGGGAAAGGAGGAACGGGCATGGCGAGATACAGCGATGTGAGCGCCGCAGAGGTGCAGCAATTTCTGCACGGAATAGATTATCCGGCAAGAAAGAACGATCTGATCAAGAAAGCCCGTGACAACGGCGCGTCCGACGATGTCATGAGTGTGCTGAACGATTTCCCGGATCAAGACTTCAATTCGCCGGTGGACGTGAGCAAGGCGATCGGTGGCTTAAGGTAACCAGGTTCCAAAGGTCTGAGTAACAGGTGTACGACAGCCCCCGTTCTCAGGCAAGCACAATGCCGGAGAAGGAGTGGATAATGGCTGTAAGCGCAGTGGAGTTGCAACATTATCTCCAAGGAATGGATTATCCCTCGCGAAAAGAGGACCTCATCAGGAAGGCGCGTGAGAATCAGGCCCCCCGGGATGTAATCGATCTCATCAACAATCTCCCGGACCGGGAGTTCAACTCGACGGTGGATGTCAGCAGGGCGGTGGGTGAGATCGGATGATCGTATGGCCCGTACACAAATGGGTATCAGGTGCAAGAGGCCTTTGGGATCGGATGCATCATCCGTCCTCTTGCTTTTGAAAAAATCGTGAAGGATGCAAGCTCATGATAGGCACTGCCGGTATGCAGGAATTCCTGAGAGATATCGATTACCCCGAGGATACGGGAGCGATCGTGAAGCATGCGCAGTCCAGGGGAGCCCCTCAGGGCGTGATCGACATGCTCAGGAAACTTCCCGACAGGATGTATGGCAATGCAGCGGAGATCAATCAGGCAATCGGGGATATCGAGTAGGCATTCACCGGAAGCGGAATCATGCTGAGCAGTGCCAGGATTCTCTGACGCCTCAAGGAGGAAGAGACCTTCCGCAGACCGACCGGCAGAAGTTCCCCCATGGCGATATCTCCTGATCTTCCGAAGGAATGCTTCAGGGCAGGGCCGGGGCGGCAGCTCTCTTCGGGGACATCGATGTCCCGGGCATGCCCTGGTGATAATAGCCGGTCTTGAGGCGGTTCAGGTAACCGGCATTTTCCCTGGCCCATCTGCGGATGAGCATATAGCCTCCCAGACGGTATCCGACTCTCCAGGCCCGGCCGGGCCGGTACGCGTCGAGCACGTTCCTGACACTATAGAATCTCTTCATCTGGCGGACGATCTCCACCTGCATCTCGTAGGCAGAGCACGTCGCGGGCCTCACCACCACGTGCATGCCGTCATAGTAGCGCCAGCACTGGTGAAGGATCCGGTCCCGGTAATCCTCGTGGCTCTGCGTGCCGGGGAAAGGGGTGAGCGCGCAGATCTGTATGGTGTCGATGTCGGCCTCCATCGCATAGTCGACGATCATTTTCACCGAATCGAGCGTATCGTCGGGACCGACCACGAACATCCCGTGGATACCGATGCCGTGGCAATGGAGATTGTCGATGCACCGGGGGATCACCTGCGCCTGGTGAGCCTTGCCCATCCTTTTCAGGGCGTCGTCGTCGATGGACTCGATGCCTACGTACACCGTCCGGCAGCGCGTCTTGTGCATGAGATCGAGCAGCTCGTCATCGAGGGCCGCCTTGATGGCCATCTCCCCCGACCACCTGAGCGGCACGGCGTTCCGGTCGATCATCTCCCTGAGCAGAGACTTGGCCCGGTTGGGATCGGCGCAAAAGTTGTCGTCGCCAAAGCACACGCTGCGATGGAGCAGAGGCCTGAGCTCGCTGATGACCTGCTCGTTGCTCTTGAACCGGTATTTCCGTCCGAAGACCGCAGTCACCGTGCAGAAGGTGCACTTGTGGGGGCAGCCCCGCGAGGTCGTGATGATCGGTGGAACGCTTGCGCCGGTCATCTGGGGGCACAGGGAAAAATCCGGGGAAGGCAGGCCGGCGAAATCGACGTGCCCGCTGCTCTCCGTGATCCTCAGCGCCCCATCGGAGCGGATAAAGGCCAGGCCTCCCACGGCCTCCGGATCTCCGCCTTTTTCGATCGAATCGATCAGCGAGAGGAGGACATCCTCCCCTTCGCCCATCACGACATAGTCGCAGTGATCGAGTGCTTCCCGCGGCATGAAGGTGGCATGGGGCCCGCCCATCACGACCGTGGTACGGCTTTCCCTGAGCGAATCGGCGAGCCGGTATGCCGACTCGATGGTGCTGGTGAGGGATCCGATTCCTACCACGTCATAGGCCCGGAGGTCATCGGCATTGACGGGAGAGAGGGCTTCGAAAAAGATATCGCAGGCATGTCCCCGCTGCTTCAGCACGGCCCCCATGGTGGGGATGCCCACTCTCGGGAGGTATGTTCTGCTGAAGATATGCGTTGACGGAGTCCCTGATTCAACAAGTGCTATTCTCAAGCCCATAACGAAGCGCTCCTTTCATTCATTATTCCACTTCAAGAACAGGCGTTTCAACCTTAACATGCAGGGGTGGAATAGCAAACCCTTTGCTCTTTTTTTACGTTTCCCCCGGGGAAGGGACTGTATGGCCTTTTTAAGGCAAGGGATCTCTTAGAAGATCCGCGGCCTGTTTTTCGTCCTTGTGGGGATTCTTGGAGAGGTTATAAGGTAGTACAGGCAAGTTTCATGAACCAGGAGGGAAAAATGTCCGGAGTCTTTGCCCTGATGCTCCACGCCCACATACCCTACTGCCGGAAGTCCGGCACCTGGCCTGCAGGCGAGGAATGGCTGTTCGAGGCCATGATCGAGACCTATATCCCGCTGCTCGGGTCTCTGCGCGCGCTGCATCTCGAGGGAATTCGGCCCGGGGTTATGATCGGGCTGGTGCCCGTGCTCATGGAGCAGCTTGCAGACGAGTATCTGAAGGATCGCTTCTGCGAGTACATGGAAGACCGGATCCGCCGCGCCCGGAGTGACATCGAGCGCTTCCGCGGTGATCCGGCCAGGCGGGCGGTGGCCGGGTACTGGCTTGAAACCTTTGAAGAGAATTACCGGCTCTGGCTTGACGACTTCCACCGCGATATCCTGGGCACCCTGCGGTGGCTCCAGGAAGAGCAGGCGGTGGAGGTGCTGACCTCCGCGGCCACGCACGCCTTTCTTCCGCTGCTGGAGCACGACAGCGCACTATTCTCCCAGGTGCGCACCGGTGTCCGTACCTACGAGCGTTATTTCGGCCGCAGGCCCCGCGGGTTCTGGCTTCCCGAATGCGCCTACCGGGGCCCGGAATACTCGGGCAGAGAGCGGCGCATGCGGGCCGGGATCGACGATTGGCTCGCCGCGGAGGATATCGGGTTTTTCTTTGTGGAGAGCGTCGGCATCACCAGGGCCGCACTCGCAGAGAACCGCCGTGGAGAGACGTCCCCCGACACCTGCCGGGGCTATCGCCTGCCCTCCGGGGTGTCGGTGTTCGGGAGAAACGAGGCCACGGGCAAGCAGGTCTGGTCCTCTGACCAGGGCTATCCGGGCGATCCATTCTACCTGGAGTTTCATCAGAAGGACCCCGAGTCGGGGCTGCACTACCTGCGGGTCACCGGCGGGCCCGAGAAGCTGGTCTACGACGTTCAAGCCGCCGGGGAGCGCGTGAAGACTCATGCGAAGCACTTCGTCTCCCTCCTGGAGAACATCTCCGGCCGGGCCGACGTCCTCCGAGGCGAGCCGGTCATCGTGTCCCCATACGACTGCGAGCTCTTCGGCCACTGGTGGCACGAGGGTGTGGCCTGGCTCGAGCAGGTCTGGCGCCTGCTCGCCCGAAAGGAAACTGTGGAGTGCAGGCCCCTGGGAGAGTACATCGACCGGCACGGGAGCGGTTTCTCCACCATCACCATGGAGCCGAGCACCTGGGGCCTGAAGGCAGACTTTACGGTCTGGCTCAACCCCGAGCACGGCTGGATCTGGCCCTACATCAATTCGAGCGCCTCCCAGATGGAGCAGGCCCTCGAACAGGCCGGCCCGGGTGACGAACGCGATCATCGCATCCTGCGTCAGATGGGAAGGGAGCTCCTCCTCATGGAGGGAAGCGACTGGCCTTTCCTTCTCTACACCCTGCAGGCGAAGGAATATGCCAACCAGCGCTTCCATCACCACCACCAGCGCTTCCTCAAGCTCGCCTGGGCCGCAAAGGACCTGCGGGACAGGGGCCGGATCTCAGATGACGAGCTGGGCCGGATGGAGGATATCGACTGCCCGTGGCAGGACCTCGAGTACGATCTTTTCCGTCATCGAGGCGGCCCGTCCTGACCGCGATGTCGCAATCCCGGGGCATGTCACTTCAGTCTGAGCCGGGAGGATCGCCCAATCCTTCAAGGCCCTGATGCCTCTTGCGTCCTGAAACCGGGGGGCTCACCCATACCGCCGGCAAAACGTGAGCTTAAGGCGGCACCCGCGGCCAGAGGATCTATTCGGCCGGGCGGAGGATCTGTGGTGAAGGGAGCCACAGAGGCCGCCTGCAATGTCTCTCAGGCTTGAGCCGGGCGGGAAGGAGTTTCCCCGGCAGGGACCTCTCCGGTGCTCAGGCTCGCGCCCGGTATCGCATCCAGAAGCTGTTCTCTGGAAACCGACCCCCGGACATAGCCGTACGCTGTAAGCATCATGGCGAGCGCCATTTCCCGGGCGCGGGCGAAGAGGGTGTTCAGGGGCATCCGCTTCCCGCTGTGGGTTTTGCCGTCGTAGCAGCTGAGAGGGTCCTGCAGACAGCCGTCGCTTCTGCCGACGTCTGCGTAGAACAGGGAGAGTACCTCCTGTTGGTGGACGATGCCCAGCCCGTAGAGCAGCCGGACCGCGGCATACGCGGTCCGGCTCGCAAAGAGCCGGTTGACGAGGAGCTGCTTGAAGAGCGTGATCACGAGCGCTCGTCTGGATACAGAGAACCTGCTGACGATAAAGTCTTCGTACGCCAGCCCCCGGATGATCCCCGGACTGGTGAGGCGGTAGATGCGCAGGCGGTTGTCGATGCACATATCGATGCAGGTCTCGATCCTCCGGTGCAGATATGCGGAGCGGCTTCTCCGCACCGGGTCTTCGTCGTAGTAGTCTCCGGCAAGTGCGTTGACCACCGGGTGGAACACGATGTCCAGCGCGCAGTGGGTGACGTAGCCCAGGGCAAAGGCTACGTCGTGCATGCCGCGCGCATGATCGAGCACGCTGAGAACTGCCTCGTTGGTGAGGGCGCGGTCCTTGCCGTGGAGGGTCTCCGAGATACCGGAGAGGGCTCGGTCCGAGGCATAGAAAAAGGTGTCCGGGATGAACGACCCCAGATAGTACCTGCCCATGTGCCCGGACACGTCCCGCAGCAGCTGCGGGTCAGGCACGTGGTGCAGCGTCTCCTGGGCGAACCAGAGATGCGTGTTCTCCTTCGGCATGGCGGTTTTTCCCCTGTTATTCATTATACGGGCAAAGGGGGTGGGTGTAAACTACCCCGTGAATCTCCTGTGCTTAAAAAGAATTGACGGGGTTAGGGAAACATGGAATCAATAATGGAGTACTTGAGATGAACCCTTATTTCTGTCCGAGGAGAGTTGCATGGAATCCGTTATCACTGAACCTGCCCGAGACGCCTTTGAACGCATCTTTCACCCCCGGAGTGTGGCGATCGTCGGGGTGTCGGCCCGGGGGAACGTCTTCGGCACCGGAATACTGAGCGCCTTGAAGGCAATCGGGTTCGAGGGAAGGCTCTATGCGGTGAACCCCAAAGGCGGTGAGTACAACGGGATGAAGATCCATACCGGCCTGAGCGAGATACCCGAGCCGATCGATTTCGCCATTATTGCGGTGCCTGCCGAGCGTGTGCCCCAGGCCCTCGAAGAGTGCAGGCTCGTGGGCGTGGCCGGTGCGGAGATCCTTTCGGCCGGTTTCTCCGAGCTGGGCACCGAGGAGGGGGTCCGTCTCGAACAGGAGATCAGCGACATCGCCTCCCGTGGTATCAGGGTGGTCGGACCGAACTGTTTCGGCATCTACTGTCCCTTGAGCGGCCTCACCCTCCTTCCCGGCCCGGACCTCTCCCGGAAGAGCGGGCCCGTGGGCTTCGTGTCCCAGAGCGGCGGCATGTCCATCGACTTCGCCCATATCGGCAAGTGGATGGGGATCGGGTTTTCCAAGGTGGTGAGCTTCGGCAACGGCGCCGACCTGAGGGAGATCGAGCTGCTGGAATATCTCGGCAGCGACCCCGAAACCCGGGTGATCGCCATGTATATCGAGGGCGTCAAGGACGGCAGGCGGTTTTTCCGGGTTTTGAAGGAGGTTGCCGCGAGAAAGCCGGTGATCGTCAACAAGGGAGGGCTCACCGAGGCGGGCGCCAGGGCGGTGGAGAGCCATACCGCATCCATGGGCGGCAGCAAACGCATCTGGGAGGCCGTGCTGAGACAGGCAGGGGCCGTGCAGGTGGGAGACCTCTGGGAGATGGCCCAGACCTGTCTGGCCTTTTCCCTGCTGCCGCCCCGGGTGTACGAGCACATCACCGTGGCCGGAGGAGGCGGGGCCTTAGGCGTGAGTGCGTGCGATGAGGCCGAGCGCTACGGCCTGAGCATTCCCCCGCTCGATCCTGAAATAACCGAGGCCATTCTCCAGTACCTGCCCAGGCCCGGATCCAGTGCCAAGAACCCCATCGACGCGGCCAACCCCTTCGTGGGTCCACAGGCCTACCGGGAGGTCTTCCTCAACGCGGCCGGAGATCCCCGTGTGGACGTCCAGATTCTCATCCAGCTCCTCCACCACTACAAGTCCCTGTCCTCGGCAATGGGCCTGACGTCCCCCAAGGAGGTCGCGCCCTGCCGGCAGCTGGCCGGCGAGATGAAAGAGGTGGCCGATATCACCGGCAAACCCCTCATGTTGGTGCTTCCCGACTTCAAGCAAGGCATGGAGTCCATGGACATCGAGGAGATGATCCGGGAGGCCAGGGACATATTCCTGGACAGGGGCATCCCGGTGTTCGACGACCTGGGCGACTGCCTGAGGGCTCTCGGCCATGTCTCGCGATACTACGCAGGGAGAAAGGCGAGGGGACTGTAAATCGAGGGCGGCAGACCGGGAGAGGAAGCGAAAGAGGACGGCTGTGAGCGCAGCAGGGGTCCGGCACGGGCAAGTCAGGGGCGGAGAAGCCCCGACTCCTTGCCTGACCGGGCAATAAACCGGACCGGACCTTATCCTCCACCAGGACGGCATCTCCCCGGTATGCAGGGCAGCACCGGCTCGTTGCCGCCGTACTCTCGGCGCTCTTCTCATGGTAAGACGGTCATGTCAGAACAAATGCCTCAGGGTTATAAGACAGGTATATTGACATATATTTTCAGGCATGATATTTTATTAAAAAATATAGTTAATAAAACTAACTGGAAAAACAGCACAGAACGGAGAGTCTCCATCCATGGACACTGATCAGATCATCCTCGGCTTCCTTATGTCCGGGCCGAAAAGCGGCTACAAGATCAAAAACATCACCGGCAGGCTGATGATGGCCTACAACCTGAGCCTCAACCAGATTTATCCCGCGCTTCGAAAGCTCGAGGCAGCGGACCTGGTGCGCAAGGAGGTGGTCATCCAGACGGGCAAGCCCAACAAGCACGTGTATTCCATCACCGAGAAGGGAAGGAAGGGATTCCTGAAATCCCTGGTTTCGCCGCCCATCCCGGTGGATTACCAGCTCGATTTTCTCACCAGGGCGTTCTTTTTCCGGTTTCTCACCCGCGAGCAGATCATCGAGCAGTTCGAGAACGAGATCGGCTCGCTGGAAGAGCAGCTGGAGGACCTGGGACACATGAAGGACGACGCCGAGCAGGCAGGCGATGAAAACGGCCAGTTTATCTACCGGGTCATCGTGGGGATGATCGAGATGCTCAGGGACGTGTATCGCAGCGAGCTGGAGAGAAGGAATCAATCATAAGAACAGCTGCCCGGGAAAGCATGGAGGGGCTTCCGGCCTGGAAACGCCGGATAAAGACATCTGAGATGGGTGGTGCTATGCATACTTTTTTTCATCCCGAATCCGTTGCCGTCATAGGGGCGTCGAACTCACCTTTTAACCTGGGGGCCACCATCTGCAGGGCCTTGAACGAGATCTCCCCGTGGAGCGGGGCCGTCTGCGCCGTGAACCGCAAGGGCGAGACCGTGCACGGGTGCCCGGGGTATGTTGCCGTGACGGATATCCCGCAGGAGATCGATCTGGCGGTGATCATCACCCCGGCAGCCGTGGTTCCGCAGTTTGTCGAACAGTGCGCTGCAAAAGGCATCAGGCACGTGATCATCGAAAGCTCGGGGTTTTCGGAGGGGGGCGAGCAGGGCAGGGCCATGCAGCGCCGAATCGATGAGACCGCCCGGGCGCACGGCATGCGGATCATGGGCCCCAACTGTCTGGGCGTGCTCAACACCCGGAATCAGTTCTGCTGCTTCTACGGCATCCAGGCAGACGATTTTCACACCTTTGCCCAGGAGAGCGGTGCGGTCTCCTACATCATCCAGAGCGGCGGGATCGTGGTGATCGTGTTGGAGTCGTTCACCACGGACGTGGTCAAGGCCAACAAGATCGTGAGCATCGGCAACAAATCGGACATCGACGAGGCCGACATGCTGGAGTACTTCGACCGGGACGAGACCACCGAGGTCATCGGCATGTACCTGGAGAACATCAAGGACGGCAGAAAGTTCATCGAGACGGCCCGGAGGGTTGGCAAGCCCATCCTGGTCTTCAAGGTCGGAAGGACCGGAGAGGGCGCGCGGGCCGCCATGTCGCACACCGCGGGCATGGCGAACAACGACGACATATTCGACAACGCGTGCACCCAGGCGGGCGTCATCCGGGTGAACTCCATCTCCGAGCTCCATGCCATGCCCAAGATCTTCACCCACATGCCGCCTCTGAAGGGCAGGAGAATCGCGGTGTTCACCAACTCGGGAGCCTTCGGCGGCATCACCGCCGACCTGCTGGTGCAGGCAGGCCTGGAGATGGCCCGCCTCTCGCCCGCCACCCAGGAGAAGCTGAGCAGGACCGGCCAGATCTTCAATGTGGCGAACCCCATCGACCTGGGTCCGGCCCTTTCCATGCAGACCTTTCTGGAGATCTTCGATATCCTGCTCTCTTCCGGCGAGGTGGACGGGCTCCTGCCGGTGCCGAGCCTCTGGCACCCCATGGTGATCGACGCCATTGTCGAACTGGTGAAGAAATGCCATGAATACGGCAAGCCCGCCGCGATCTATACGCCCAATGCCGTGCACAAAACCGTGACCTACCGGCAGAAGTACCAGGTGCCGCTCTTCGAGTCGCCCGAGGAGGCGGTCAGGGCGCTGCAGGTCTCCTACCGGCAATACCGCTATGGAGAGATGAAGGACGCGCTCCGGAACCTGTCAGGTGCCGGGCATCGGGAAGAGCACCTGATCGCCCAGGGAGCGCTCTGAGGAGGCCTGGCCCGGCCGTCCTAAGATTGTTCTGCAAAAGGAACGAGCGGCCGGTTCAACATGAAGGATGGTGCTCCGTCGCACGGCTGAAGGGAACCCCTGTTCCCGCCCGGTCTTAAAGCGCGATCAGGCCCGGATCCCGCTTTCAAAGGCTTCTCAGGGCTTCGTGGATCAAATAATAGGTTTTTATGAATTGTGCTATATGAAATGACATGAATCTGTCTCCATAAATAAGCGTGGAATCTTTACGGCCAAAAGTAGCTCAGCCATTTTTTTATAATTGTATTGAAATCCAATGACGTCATACGGTCATAATGAAAGAACCGGCTTCCCTCTGACCAAGGGAGAGTTGCCGGAGAATCAGGGCCCAAAAAGTTGATAGATTCCCAAGGGCTGTTATTATGATTTTTGAGTATGTTTGGCCTTCGGCAGTGCTCGATGAAGGCCATCTTGCCTGCCAGTGTGCCATCGTTGACTGACGGAATGATAGTCAGGCAAAACGAGATTCGACCGGGTGCCATGATCATACTCGCCGACATACAACCAGACTTCCCAGACAAAAGACTGTGAGTACCTCATCGGGAAAAATGTCGGCAACTTATGATCTGATAAAGGAGGTGATAGACATGAAGGGATATCTGATTGCGGGTATTGCAATTGCAATCCTTATCATTCCATTACCTGTTCCGGCAGATACATTGATCGTATTTGGTGACGGCCTGTCAGATAACGGCGGAAATGACGGTTATGGAATCACTCGTTTTTCAAACGGATATGTCTGGGCTGATTATCTTGCAGATTCGAATCATTTGAACTGCTCACTATACAACTATGCATTCGGAGGAGCTGCAACAGGAAACGGTTTTCCTCATGTAAACTGGCAGGTGGACCAGTATCTGCTCAACAAGCCAGTTGCTCCGGACAGTGAACGAGTCCTTTTCACGGTTCAGGGCGGGGGGAATGATCTCCTCTGGCGCATGGTGACAGGGCAGGACCCTGCCTCGGCTGTTGAGCCTGCGGCAGCCAACGTGACCCTGGCGGTAGAGAAACTCATACATGCAGGCGCCCGGCATATCGGGGTCTGGAATATGGCTGATATCGCAGCATCCCCCGCATTCAATTGGAACCCCGCCTATTCCGAGTATTTCCGCGGGGTGATCAGATCATACAATGAAGCCCTGGGCACGGCTCTTTCCCCATTCCAAGCGACCCCCGGCGTCAATGTTTTTCTTTTTGATCAATTCGGGTTCATCGGCGAAGTGTTATCCAGCCCCCAGGCATATGGATTTGATAACACTTCAGATGCTCTTCTTTGCGCCGGACCTACAACGGATAGATTTCTCTGGTGGAGCGGCATCCATCTGGCGACAGGAGCTCATGCCCTGCTCGCCGATGCATATTGTGAGCAGTTTCGTACAGTAGTGCCTATCCCAGCTCCGATCATTCTGTTCGGTACGGGGCTCATGGGGATTCTGGGCATAGGAAGAATTCTGCGAAAAAAGGAGGTATACTAATGAAAAAATGGTTGTTGATAGGCACAGCACTCAGTTTTGTCCTGTTGTTGCATCTTGTTCCTGCTGAAGCGGCAACCCTCACGTTTAATCAGGGAGTAGACCTGTGGCTGTCTTCCTCCAACACTCCGGACACAGGAAACCCCAACTTGGGCTGGGGAAGGAACGTGGGAGCTAATCCCCGCAACTATGATTCCCTCATCAAGTTCACCGATATGTTCGGGACAAATCCCGATCAAATACCCCTCGGGAGCACAATCAACAATGCATCGATGCATCTCTACATGACAGACAGGGTCGGTAACAACAGCTATATCTATCAGATGACCATCGATTGGGATGAAACCGCTACATGGAATTCTATCGGGGGAGGCATCATACCGGGTGTCAATACCGAGGCAGAGCCTGAAGTGGCATGGGTAGGTGCGAACCCCGCCTGGCACTGGGGAGTTTTTGACCTCACCCAGTCAGTACAGGACTGGTCGCAGGGCGCAGCCAACAACGGATGGGGTCTTACGGCTGACAGATACTATGTGTTTACAGCATGTTCCTTTGAATACAGCAGCGACCCGTCTCTTCGCCCCTATCTCACCGTCGATTTCACGCCTGTCCCCGTACCCGCCACCATGCTTCTCATGGGGTCCGGCATTGTCGGCCTTGCAGGATTCAGGAGGAGGCTGAAAAAGCAGTAGTTTCCGGCGCCCTATTCGAAGCCGTACGGGTGTTTGTTCGCATATTTCATCACGAACTTTTGCATCTTTTTTCAGGAAGCCTAAAAAAATGAAGGAAGAGTGGGGGGATATCACATAGGCAGTATAATTCCCCCTGCCTTTCCTGCTTATGTGACAAGGAGGTATGTCCATGAAAGGATGTTTGTTTACTTTAGTATTCGTTCTGTCCACACTCGTTGCGGGCACACAGGTATGGGCAGTCAGTCTGACGCTGTACCCGACGCACGACTCGGAAATCATCTGGAGCTTGGGCACGGGACCTGGAGGTTCGGTTTTATCGGATGCCAATTATGGAAATACACAGTACTTGACCGTTAACAGCGGAGCACCCGGTGCACCGACCATGTATATCGGGGCCAACTCCTACGGTCTGGTACAGTTCGATACTTCGTCCATACCTATGGGGTCGTCCGTGGAAAGCGCATCCCTTACCTTGTATCAGGGGAGCAGCGCCGGCTTCAGCGGCAGGACGGTCAGCTTGTATCCGATCACGTCGGCCTGGGATGAAAGCACTGTGACATACAACACCAGACCTTCCTGGGACACTGCAGAGGTATCATCTCTGGTGATCCCGGATCCTTTTATCAATCAATATAGAACCTGGGACGTGACGGGTGTCGTTCAGGATTGGGTGGACGGCCTGATAGAAAACTTCGGTCTCATCACCTCTGACGTGCACATAAACGTGGGGAGCACAACCAGACACTATATACGTTTCTACAGCAGCGAAGCGGGCGGGATCAACTTAGACCCGCGGCTCGAGATCTCCTTTACCCCTATTCCGGCTCCCGCCACCCTGCTTCTGCTGGGTTCGGGTCTGGCCGGTCTTGCAGGATTCAGAAGGAGATTCAAGAAGGCTTGATCAAAGCAATGAGTCTTGATCGGATAAGGCCTGTCCACCGGCATACTCCTGTTTGCATGAGGGGTGGAGGCCAAGAGGACGTTTGTCTCCTCCGCGCCGGCCATCTTCGCCCACGGATGCGCGCGGTCATTCATGCGATAAGCAAAGCAGGGCGGAAGATGAGTAGGTATGTATGAGAGCTTTTACGGACTCAGGGAAAAACCGTTTCAGATAACTCCCAACCCTGCATTTTTATACATCAGCGAAAAATATGCGAACGCCCTGACATATCTGGAATACGGGCTTATGGAACGAACGAGCTTCATCCTGCTGACCGGTGAGGTGGGGGCAGGGAAGACCACCCTTGTCCGCCATATGCTCGGCCAGATAGATACCAAGGTCGATGTGGCGATGATCCTCAATACCAATGTCTCTTCAGAGCAGCTTCTGTACATGATCCTCACCCAGTATGAGATCACCGGCGGACAGGGCGGCAAGGCCCGGATGCTCGATGCCCTGAATCAATCTCTGATAGACCGCTTCTCCCGGAACAGGCATGCGCTGCTCATCATTGACGAGGCCCAGAATCTTTCTCGGGAGGCCATGGAGGAAATACGGATGCTCTCCAACCTCCAGAGCAATGATCAGATGCTCTTGCAGGTCATGCTCGTAGGGCAGCCGGAGATCATCAGGTATCTCAAGAGGCCTGATATGACACAGCTCAACCAGCGCATCAGCATTGCCTGTCATCTTCCGGCCCTCACCAGGAAAGAAACCGGAGAATACATCGCATGCCGGCTAAAAAAGGCAGGAGGAAATCCGGGGATTTTTACCCGGCAGGCAGTTCAGCGCATCTTCCTCGCCAGCAGGGGTATACCGCGAACCATCAATATCCTGTGTGATTCCGCACTTGTTTATGGTTTTGCAGACGAGCATCGGTCAATCGGCGCTCCCGTGATCGATCAGGTGCTCCGTGATCGGGGCGAAGTAGGGCTGTGGTCCATGCAACACAGTGCCGAACCGTTGCAGTCGGCAATGGAACCGGGATCTGAAATGGATGTCAAGAGTCGCCTGGAAAGCCTTGATGCGAGACTCGTCAGACTGGAGAGGCGTGTCGGGCAGCGGATCGAACTCCTGGAAAGGAAGACCGAGAGCCTCAAGGGCAAGCTGGTTCGCAGGATGCAGCGGCTCTATGCCATGGAGCGGAAGAAGAACGACAAACTTGTCGCGGAGTATGCAACGCTCAGGGAAAAGTATTCCGTCTTGCTGGAAGAGATGGGCAGAAAAGATGCAAGTGAAGCTATATCCTTAAGCCGAATGCCTGAAAGCACAGGGCAGTCAACAGAATATGCAGATGGTGTACATGTGTGCCCCGACGGAACCATACCCGGCTCATCCGAATCAGCAGGGTAAAATGGCAAGAGTATGCATGAGGGGGAGACTGCCCACAGTGGAAGAGTCCGGGATGCAAAGAATTTATGAACGGCAGTACTTGAGTTTATTCAGATATGATTATTTATTTATTTATAGCTAATAACTAGACTTGTATGCATGAGGGGGTATTTATTTCTTCCTCTTTGAGTCAAACACAGCAGCATTGCCCCATATAAACTGTCAGATGATGATGTGAGCCCTGACGGTGCCGGAGAATCTGAAAAATAGAATGCCCGAAGCACCTGCAGTGGCGGAGCTTTGCCCGGCCACGGCGCAGCAGGAGATGCCACATGAAAGAACTGAAACCCTCTCTTCTTGGACAATCCTTTTGAGAACATCCTGCCTCTCTATCTGCACCGTCCTGATCCTGGTCATTCCCCTATGCCCGTCTGCAGATGACCGGGATGGCTCCGCACCTGGGACCCTGCTCGAACTGAGCTTTGAGAGCCACGATGCTTTCTCCTCTGATGCATGCCGGATAGAAAACCACGGTGGTGAAATCATTCCCGGCGGAGTAAAGGGCAATGCCTTGCGTTTGTCCAAAAATGCCCATATCTCTGTGCATTCGAAAGGTTGCATCGGGAAAGAAGCCGGCACGATCATGTTCTGGGTGAGACCTCACTGGAACCATGCAGGTAAAGCAGGCGGTGCGTCCCGGGCCCACACATTTTTCTCCTTTTCATGGGACGATCCGAGAAACAGCTACTTTGTGATTTCAGATGGATGGTGGGAATCATCCGGGGGCAGGGAATACACCTATTGTATCTTCAACAACCAGGACTCGGTAAAGACAGAAAAGAGGATTTTGTATGATCAGGGACATTGGATTCACCTTGCATGCAGCTGGAAATCAGGGGAAACAGGTTTTTTTCGGTCTTATGCAAACGGGCTCCTGACAGGAGAAAGTTACAAAAAGCCGGTTGGAAGCCTGAAGCCGCGGGGGAATATCTTTCTTGGATCTGACCAAGGGACACCCATGGCGGACGGCCGCTGGGGGGGCTGTGACATGGATGAACTAAAGACCTATTCTCATGCCTTAAATGATAGGGAAATCCTCTCGGCGTATCTTGCCTGCGCACCCGAGAGACGGGCCGGAGAAAGCGTTACCGGTATCACCCGCCCTCTGCAGATCCGAGCCATCTTTGATGAGGAAACAGGGTGGATGACAGAGCAGGGCGCCCGGGAGATCGTCGATCGTATCAGCCGGGCCGGGTTCAATATGTATGTCCCCTGCATCTGGCACGGCAAAGGGACCAGATTCCCTTCATCCCTTGCGCCACCGGAATCCGGCCTGAGCTTCTCAGGCAAGGACCCACTCAAGCGGCTGATCGATCTTGCTCATGAGAGAGACATTGAAGTCCATCCATGGTTTTGCGTCACGCTCAGGCAGCGGGATTTTCTGAACGAGTTTTTCGACGAGGGAACGCCTGAAAATGCATTCAATATCCATGATCCCAGGTTCAGAGAGTTCATGATTTCGCTTATTCTGGATGTGGTTGCACGATACGACGTGGATGGGATCAACCTTGATTACATCCGCTCTCTGGGCATCTGTACCTCGGATTTCTGCCAAAGGCAATACGAGGAAATGTTCTCACGCAACCTCCTGGTTGATATGGAGCATAATTCCAAAGAGAGGGGGCTTGAGCCCCATATTCAAAGGTGGATAGACTCTGCGGTTGAGAAAATCGTTCAAGATATTTCCTGCGGGGGAAAAAGATTGAAACCCGGCCTGATAGTCAGTGTGGACGGCTGCCCCCTCCCGCGATACCTCCCTCCCAGCGGTCAGGGGCGCCAGGAGGTCCGATGGGCGAATAAAGGGTACATAAATATCATATTTCACATGGATTACCGGATGAATCCTGATCTTGAGCGGGTGGAATTTATCAAGGCCGAGCTCAAGCAGCCTGAGAAGCTCATACCCCTGCTTGGCAACTATGAGCGGAACTGCGCCCATTGCAGGATTTCCTCGAGGGAAGCCGGTGCGCTGTTCTTGCTTGTCTCCCGCTCGTTGATCACTTGTCCGTATGGATTCGGCATCTACACCTATAGCCGGCTGAACGATGATCAGATTGATGCCTTATCACCTCGCACCTCAGTCCGCGCCGGATTGCCCTGAAAAAGGGGTGAATCTTTTTTATGTTCATAGAGACACACGTATATCGCCATGTGGAGAGAAGCAGCCAAAAACTCTTTAACGATTTATGCAGGCTCATTACTCTCAGGTTTGTTTGTTTTTCTGTATCGGATATGTGTCATCCGCACCCTGAGTGTGGAAGACTATGCCCTTTTCGCTGTTCTTACGACGATGTTCACCTGGATCGCCGTGTTCTCGCATTTTGATCTCTATGCCGGTGTATCGAAGTGTGTGAGCGAGTGCTCAGAGGACAGCAGGCTAGCAGAAGCAAAACTCTTCTATCACCACGCAATCGTAATCGCCCTGATCCTCTCCTGTGCAGGCATATGTATCGGTGTCATTTTTTCAGTGAAACACTATGCCCACACCTATACTCTTATTTTCTTCTTCATTGGTCTGATCCCGTTTTCGCTGATGACCGTGAGCGACGGAATCCTCAAAGGGACCAACAGGTTTGCGGCATCCGCAGGCATGAACGTCCTGCTTGGGTTGTCCAGGCTCCTGGTTTTCTTGCCGCTCGTATTTCTCAGCAGTTCTGTGAGATTGGATCATGCGCTCATGGCCTTCTCCACGGCCATGATCGTCCCCTTTGTCGCAATGCATGCATCGATAAGAAGGATCGGCTTTTTTCCTCTCGGCATCGGCATTTCACAAGGGACACCGATTTACCGGGCACTGTTTGACTTCTCCAAATGGGTCACTGTAACCGACCTGTTCAACTCGGGTCTTCTGCTTGCGTCCACGTTTATTCTTTCCATGTATTCCTTGGTGGATACAGCAATATTCAATGTGGTCATTGTTCTCTATATGGTTGTTCAGATAGGGTATGGGGCCATAACATCTGTTCTCATACCTCAGATTTCCCGGGCAGCGGCACAAGGAGAACAGATCAGGACCTTGAACATGAGAGAGTTTGCGGTCCTGGCCGCCTCCATGGTGACAATTGTGGCGCTGATCCATGCCGTCCCCTTCAAGGAGCAGGCGCTCTCTCTGATACTGAACAATGACGCATATTCCCATGCCCTGAGCTATCTCCTCATCCTTCTCCTGATATCTCCTTTCAGGGTTTTCTCCATGGTGAACAAGGGGATCGTCCAGGGCCTCAACGACACAAGGGCAACGGCTTTTGTTGCCCTGTCCGCCTTTGTCGTCAATCTGATCCTTGTCATCCCGCTCTACAGGATTTTCGGTCTGTTCGGCGTCTTTGCGGCAATGGGCACAGGGTACATTGTGGAGTTCATTCTTTCTCAGCGCATTGCCATAAGAATAGTGAGCAGCATCAAGCGAGGGCAGGTATCTTGGACACTCATAAACAGCTGACAACTGACAGTCTCGGGGTGGATGATACAACCGTCATGGCCATAAGAGAACACATCCCTCTCCATACAGAAACAGCATTATTCTTCATTTTGCCACTCTATCTCATGGCTTTTCTGCGGCCTATCTTCATCATACAAATACCGTTTGAGCTCTGGGGCCTCAGCATTCTCGACCTTTTTTCCATTGTCATGTCGTTGTTCCTGCTCCTTGCGACCGCGATCAGCATCCGGAACATAAAGGTTCGCTTCACATCCATCCTGATCATATTCTTTTCTCTCTACTGCATCTTGAGCATCGCATGGGGGTCCCAAGTCAGGGATGTGACAAAGATCATCCTGCCGTTCCTCGCTTTCTTCGCCGCGCAGTCACTCGTGAAGAGCACGAGACAAATGAAGTCGGTTCTGACCCTTCTCGTCCTCGGATATGCGGTTTTCATAACAGCCAATGTAATTGAAATCGCCATGCTGAAAGGAGGAAGCGTTAATTATGTTTATCAGATAGATCTTGCTCGATATGGCGGTCTGACAGGAGGATCCCACAGTCTTGCCCACGCCATGTTCATCTTCTCGGTCGTCTATGCCCTGCATGTTACCCAGTCATCCACTCTGAGCAGATCGGCAAAGGTGTATTCATCCATACTTTTGGCCTTGTCGGTTTTTTGCATCTACAAGACATACACAAGGACAGTATATATCGGGTTGTTTCTGTTCTGGCTGGTATATTTCCTTGGGACCAACAGGAGAATTCTCTTTGTCTATATATTTACAGCGTTCATGGGACTCATGATGTACCAGGCCCATCTGAGCACGATTTTCTGGGATGTCAAGGATGCGGTGATGACGCAGAAATTCGAGAAGGCCGGCAGCGGAAGGATCTCCATCTGGTCAGACACGCTTGATTTCTTCTCGCATATGAGCATGGAAAAAAGACTCCTCGGAACGGGCCTTGGTTACCATGAGGAATCGCACTTCAAGCGCAAAAATTTTTCCATAGGCGCAACCCACAATGATTACCTCGGCCTGCTGGTGACAACCGGTCTCTTCGGATTCATACTCTACCTGGGCATAATGTCGGCCCTCTTCTTCAGCATTCTCCTTTCTCCTGTTGAAAGGGGGCTTAAAACCATTATGCTGGCGTTTACCGTCTCTGTCATTGCAATGAACATGCTGAGCAACAGTTATATCACAAGGGTCGAGCTCGCTCAGCTGTTCTGGCTCATTGCAGGGCTGTTTCATGCCCGGAGGGATAGCCTTGAGAAACAGCGCACCCTGGTTCCCGCCGCACTATCGTGATGTATGGAAATGGGCGAGGTCAGAAAAAGAATCATCATGCTTGGCCCTCACCCGGACGGCCTGGGCGGGATATCGCGTGTCGTGAGGCTCTGGAAGGATTCCGGATTCTTCTCTGAAAACCATATTACTTACATCAGTACCTCGGACGGCATGCAGGAAAGCAAACTTGTCGCGTTTCTGCACGGGTTGCTCCGGTTCACGGCCGAGTGTCTGCGCGGGTGCCGCCTGGTCTACATCCACACAGCATCATATAACAGCTTCTACCGGAAGTCGGTTTTCATGATCATATCTTTTCTTTTGAAGAAAAAGGTGGTCCTGCACATTCATCCATCGTTTTTTCCTGTTTTCATCTCCCGCATGGGAGGCATATGCAAACGAGTCGCCTTTGCAGTGATCAACCGCGTGTCGTTTATCATCGTTCTCACGCATAAGGCACGCAGCGACATTCTGAATCTCTTCCCTGCAAGTGATGTCCTGGTCTTGCCCAATCCCGTGGATGTCCGGGAGATCTCATGCGTACCGGACATTGCCCGTGATGGAAAGAAAGTTCTGTATCTCGGATGGTACAACAGGGGCAAAGGGGTTTATGATCTGGTCGACGCAATTGGCCACATTGTGCGACGAGGAGAAGAAATCGAGGCCGATTTCTACGGCACCAAGGAAATCGAGCCGTTGAGAGCATACGTCAGGGGAAAAGGATTATCCCGCCTCGTACATGTTCACGGCTGGGCGAATGAGCAGCAGAAGATGGAGGCCCTCAAGAGGACGGCTGTGCTCGTCCTGCCCAGCCATACCGAAGGAATGCCCAATGTCATCCTGGAGGCGATGGCTGCCAAAACACCCATTGTTGCAACTCCGGTTGGCGGACTTGGCGAGATACTTGTAGACGGATACAATGCGGTCATTGCCGAACCGGCAAATCCTGAAAAACTGAGCGAAAGAATCCTCATCTGTATGAACGATGCCGATCTCAGGAGTCGTATAACGCGCAACGCCTATGAAGAGGTGCTGGAAAAATATGACATCATGATCATACGGAAACATCTGGATACCCTTTTCAAAGGGTTATTGTCAGGGGCCTGATTACCCGATGCTGCGGGAATTCATCCTCAACACCATCACCCGGCTTCCCAATTGTTTCAACCGGAGGTTGATATGCTTGAACGGAAATCCTGATCTTGTTTATGGGCCGGCTTACAGCAGGTACCGTTTGTTTCTCAAACAGACCGAGCCGTATTTCAACAATGAGAGGCAGCTTCTGGGCGCAGTAAATAGGGCGATCCGCAGGATTCCCTATTATAGGGATATCTATGGGGATCTGCAGGTATCTTCCATACAGGAGTTCGAAAGCACTATACAATTCATTGATAAAGATCTTGTGACGAAACACTTCGACAGCTTCCTCAACCCCGATATCGACTTGAGGAAATGCGACTGGGGTACGACCGGGGGCACAAGCGGGAAGCCTTTGCGGCTGGTCGCTCCGAAATCGAGATACATCACCGAGCTGGCAACCATGCATGCCGTTTGGGGTCGTGCAGGGTATGATTACCATCCCCGGGCAGTGATCCGGAACCACAGATTGGGGAAGGGCGTCTCATACCGGATCAACCCCATAACGCGGGAGCTGATCTTTGACGGCTTCAGGCTGGAAGACTCGTATTTCGAAACGATCTACAGGACCATCAAAGACCACAATATTCACTTCATCCACTGTTATCCATCCACGGCATATGAGTTCTCGAGATACCTCCATAGACGCAACCTGGATGTGTCGTTCATCCATGCCTTTCTCTGCGGCTCGGAAAATGTCTTTGATTACCAGGTTGATCTTATCCGGCACACACTGGGCATCCTGTTCCATCATTGGTATGGACACAGTGAAAAGCTCATCCTTGCTGGATATTGCAGGCATACCAGTGAATACCATGTTGAACCCACCTATGGATATTTCGAGCTGATCGATGAACACGGCCGCGTCATACGGGAGACAGGTCGGGCCGGCGAGATGGTCGGCACGGGCTTCCATAACAACGCCCAGGTCTTCATCCGATACAAAACCGGAGATTATGCCGAGTATGCAGGCGGTTTGTGTCCCGCATGCGGACGGAGGGTCACCCTGCTGAGAAACATCCAGGGGCGGTGGAGCGGCAGCAGGATATTCAATGCCGACGGTACCTTCATCACCACCACGGCTTTAAACCTTCACAGCGGGTTGAACGCATTTATCGAGGGCCTGCAGTTTATCCAGGAAAGAAAGGGTGAACTGCGCATCCTGATCATCAGGTCACACGGATACCGTAAGGATCACGAAAAAGCACTGCATCGGCATTTCCGTGAGAAATTCAAGAAAGACATGAATATCCGGATCGAGTACGTGAATCGGCTTCAGAGACTGTCCAACGGCAAGTTTGTCCAGCTGATAACCCATGTGAAGGATCAGTAAGGCAGTGATGCAGTTGACTCAAATGCTAAAGGACGGGAAAGTGCATGTCCTCCATGTGCCCTTTCCGGTAATGCAATCAAGGCAGATCCTGGTCAGAAATCATTTCTCCGTGGTCAGCGCCGGTACCGAGACCGGCACGGTCAGAGCCGCCAGGCAAAATATTTTCCAAAAAGCAAGGGCACGGCCGGAACAGGTCAGGCAGGTAAGAGAAGTGATGAAAAACCAGGGGATAGTTCAGGCGTATCGGGCAGTGGCCAAAAAGCTCGAAGCCTACTCCCCGCTCGGCTACTCCTGTGCCGGAGAGGTAATAGGAGTATCATCGGGCGTTCAGGGTTTCCGGGCAGGAGACCTTGTGGCCTGCGGAGGCTTGAGCGCTTGTCATGCAGAGGTGGTGAGCGTACCGGTAAACTTATGCGTGCGGCTGGAAGGGGATGCCGATCTCAGGCAGGCTGCCTACAACACGCTGGGTGCTGTCGCTATGCAAGGCGTCAGGCAGGCAGATCTGAGGCTGGGCGAAACATGCGCTGTCATCGGTTTGGGGCTCATCGGCCAGCTGACAGCGGTCTTGCTCAGAGCATCGGGTATGAAGGTGATCGGGATCGATATCAGCAATGACATGGTTGCCATGGCCGCGAAGCATTGTGCGGATCTGGCTTTGATGAGAGACCAGTGCGGTATCGAGGAGAAAATCATGCAATTCACCGGCGGTCTCGGGTGCGATGCAGTCGTTCTGGCGGCTGCCACGGACTCGCTTGATCCGATCAACTTTGCTGGGGCGATCGCCCGGAAAAAGGGCACGGTGGTGGTCCTCGGGGCGGTGCCTGCCGGGTTTGACCGGGAACCGCATTATTACAGAAAAGAGCTGCAGGTGAAGATGTCCTGCTCGTACGGGCCGGGACGGTATGATCCCTTGTATGAGGAAAAGGGCATCGATTATCCTCCCGCCTATGTGCGATGGACGGAAAAGCGCAATATGCAGGCCTTCCAGGATCTCATCCATTCCGGTAGGATCGAAATATCCTATTTGACCACCCACACCTTCAAACTGGCCGACGCCCCGAAGGCTTATGATATGCTGACAGCCGGAACCGAGCCGTACATCGGCATCCTTATCGAATATGACGCCGAAAGGACACTTCGTAAGGAGCCTGTCAGGGTCGAAAGCTCACAGGCAGCCTCAGCCTGTCAGGTCCTGGGGATCGGATTCATAGGGGCGGGCTCCTACGCCCAGGGTTATCTTCTGCCCCACATTACGAATTCCGCAAAGGTCAGAAAGGTCGGCGTAATGACCGGCACAGGCACCGGTTCCCGATCTGTGGCCGAGCGCTTCGGCTTCGAGTTCTGCTCCGGGGATGAGAACGATATTGTAGAAAATCCGGCAATCAACACGATCTTTATCGCCACCCGGCACAATACCCATGCACGCTATGTTATCAAGGCCCTTGAGGCCGGGAAGAATGTGTTCGTTGAAAAGCCTCTCTGTATGAACCTGAAGGAACTCGAAGACATATCTGATGCCTATCATGCAGCGCATACGGTCCTGGCGGTCGGATACAACCGGAGGTTTTCCCCGCTCGCAATCAGGATGAAAGAGGTCTTGGGCAACGGTCAGATGGCTATGATATACCGGGTGAATGCAGGCGCAATCCCGGCCGATTCATGGATTCAGGATCGTGAAATCGGCGGAGGCCGCATCGTGGGCGAGGTCTGCCATTTCATTGATCTGCTGACCTATATCAACGGATCGCTCCCTGTATCGGTGTATGCCGCCGCATTGCCGGCTCCGGGCAGCCTGGACGATGTGGTGAACATAAGTCTGACCTATTCAAACGGGTCCATCGGCACCGTTGCCTATTATGCAAACGGCAATACACGTCTGCCCAAGGAACGGCTGGAGATATTTTCCCAAGGACGGATCGCGGTGCTGGACGATTTCAGAGAACTGACCATCCATGCGGGGAGCGCACGGATCAGGAAGAGGCTGCTGACACAGGATAAAGGCCAGAAGGCCGGGGTCGAGTCCTTCATACGCTCTGTCATGGAGGGTAGGGGGCAGATCATTCCCTTTGAAGAGATATATTCCGCCTCTCTTGTTTCATTCCACATCCTGGAATCCTTGAGAACCGGCGAGAGGCAGTCGATTTGATGTATCCTGTTTCGTCGTGACCGGCAGGATCAGATCCATCACTTTGAGGCTGGGGCGCATGCCGCTGCCCGAGATCTTATACCGGACAAGGCAGGCGGCTTCAATGCTTTGCTTGAAGGTCTCCGGCGTGAAGGTTTCTGTGCCCCCAATAGATGAAGGCCGTTTGAAGTCTCTTGCATTGCCTTTGATCCATGGGCGGATCACTCACGGCGAGATCGAACGGATAATCAATAACACGTGCAGCGCACACATCCGTGACCAGAGACGAAAGAGCGTCTCTGAAAAATCCCGGTCGTGGCCTCGAGTTGCCGGGAAGCTGCGTTATATTCTTCAGTGCTCGGCACCCTCTCATGCGGGCAGGGATGATTCTGGTGATATCAGGTCGATATGGGAACCGGCAAGACTTCAGGATATTTATAAACTCCTTGTCTTTGCGACGGAAAATCCTTCGCACCAATACAGCGCGGTGGCAAAGGCATACGCCCGTCAGAAAATTCTTGCTTGGATCAGGGAAAATCCGATTCTTACCGGGCCCCACTACCTGTCAGTGATGGAGTGCGGGCTCAGGATTCCGGTGTTCCTGTACACGCTGTCTTCTCTTGGCTGCCTTTCGGATCGTGAAAAACAGCTTATCGGAGGTGCAATATACCAGCATGCCTGGCTGATCTCAAGAAGGATGTCCCTTTATTCTTCACTGGGTAACCATACGATTTGCGAGTGTGCGGGTCTGGTATTCGCAGGGGGGCTCTTCAGGGGCGACAAGGAAGGGCAGAGGTGGCTGAAAAGAGGAACACAGCTCCTGGACCGGGAAATACGTCGTCAGATCCTTGAAGACGGAGGGCCTCTCGAGCAATCGCTGGCTTATCACCGGATTGTTCTCGATCTATGCTGGATGATTGTCCGGTTTCTGGAACAGAATGGCTTCTATGACTGCTCTCATTGGAAGGACCGCCTCATGAAGGGGGATGAGTTCCTTGGTGTGTTTGCAGATAAGCAGGGAGGGCTGCCTTTCATCGGAGACAGTGATGACGGAGCCGCGGTTGCACCGGGCCTCGCGCCCGAGCGTTCGTTCATGAAGACGCGGACGGACACATCCCCCACCTTCACCTGTTCAGGATACACGATAATCGCAAGACCTGAAGATGCGCGGCTGATATTCGACCACGGACCGCTCGGGATGGCACCTCTCTACAACCATGGTCATGCCGATGCGCTTTCCATTATCCTGTATAAGAATGGCAGGCCTCTTCTGGTCGATCCCGGAACCTTCCGATACAACGGGTCGGCATTGTGGCGAATGTATTTCAAGAGCACGCGGGCACACAACACGGTCACGATAGACGGCCTCGACCAGGCTGACCAGGAGACCGGTTTCATCTGGAGCAGCCCGTATACCGTGCATGTCTGCGGCATGAATAAAACCCCGGATGGGCTGAGCATTCAGGCCTGCCACAGCGGATACTCCCGCCTGGCAGAGCCTGTACTGCATAGCCGGAAAATCGAGGTGAGGGACCGCAGGTATACAATCACCGACACCTTCTCAGGACGCGGAGTGCACGACTTCGAGCTGAATTTCCATCTTCACCCGGATGCATCGGCAACACAGGAAGGAAATTCGTGGATTATCCGTAATAACGATGCCGAGTGCACGATCTCGCTTGCAAACATGAGAGAACTCGCTCTTATCCGAGGCCGGACGGACCCCCCCATGGGATGGTTTTCGCCTGCGTATGGGCAAAAGACTGAAGCCTTCGTTCTGAGCTGCCGGGAAACGGGCAGGCCGGAAGAGGTTTCCTTTGAGACTGTGATATCGGTTTGAACAACATGCCTTTCATGATGGAGACGTACGCATAATCGTGCATGAGAATCCTCATAAGCACAGCAGACTGAAGATAGTAAACATCTGGGTAGACCCGGTGA
Organism: Deltaproteobacteria bacterium; assembly: GCA_018436855.1. Taxonomy (GTDB): domain Bacteria; phylum Desulfobacterota; class Desulfomonilia; order UBA1062; family UBA1062; genus Phosphitivorax. Next base: position 64,920 of record JAHDKO010000048.1, read on the forward strand.
ATATGCGGCAGGCCCTGTATCGGGTGCATGATTTTCTGGAAAGGGGCGACAGGCTGCATACTGTCCTTTCAGCGAACCCTGAGAAGAGTTTTCTGTTGCGGGGAGATGAACTCCTCTGCAGGATTTTTCAAAACGCGGATCTGATCCTTCCGGACGGGATCGGGATCGTACTGGCGGCTCGAATCCTGCTCGGAGTCCGCTTGACGAGGGTACCCGGCTGTGAGCTCATGCAGAATATCTGTGAGATGTCCGCATGCAGGGGCCACAGTATATTCCTCTTCGGTGCGCAGGAAGAAGTGAATGAAAAGGCCGCGCAGACGCTGGAGGAGAGGTATCCGGGCCTGCGGATCGCAGGACGGTGTCATGGCTATGTGCCTGAGGATGAGATGGATGAACTGATAGCGAAGATAAACGAATCCGGGGCCGGGATCCTCTTGTTGGCTCTCGGCTCGCCGAAACAGGAGAAATGGATCGCCCGATACGGGAGCAGGCTCGATAAAGTCAGAGTCTGCCAGGGAACCGGCGGGACCCTGGATGTGATAGCAGGTGCTGTGAAGCGGGCACCTGACGCCTGGTGCCGCATCGGTCTGGAATGGCTTTATCGCCTGATGAACAACCCTTCAAGGATAAAACGCCAGAAGGCGCTTCCGGCCTTTGCCTGGCGTGTGTTTAGAGAAAAAATCAGAGCGTCTTTGTAGGTCTTGAGGTTTTGTCGGGCAAGGGCTTGCCGTAAGTCCATACCGTGTTCTTTCATAAGGTGATCTTATGCCGAATTCTCGGATAAAACCATGGATGATAGCAGGAGCAATCATACCGGTGGTCATCTATGCAGTCCTGCTCGCAGCTGTCTATTCTTCGACGTTTTCATGGCTCGTGATGCATGATTGGGCCATGGAGGATTTCAATTACGCCTATATGATCCCATTCGTTGTGGCTTACCTGGTATGGGAGAAAAGGGACGCATTGAGAGTAGCGCAGGGCACCCCCTCATGGTATGCGGCTGTGATTTTGATACCAGGCATTGTACTTTTCTGGATAGGGGAGATTTCCGGTGAGTATTTCAGCCAATACATGTCTCTTTGGCTTGTCGTTACGGGCCTATGCTGGCTCCATCTCGGATTGAGCAAGCTGAAGATTCTGGCGCCGGCGCTGGTTATGTCCCTCACCATGTTCCCGCCGCCGAGTGCGGTCTACTCCTATGTTTCCTTCAGATTGAAGCTGATCTCATCGGGAATAGGGGTCGGGCTGATGCAGACCTGGGGTTTATCCGTCCACAGAGAAGGCAACATCATCGATCTTGGACTCATACAGCTCCAGGTCGTGGATGCCTGCAGCGGGCTCCGCTACCTCGTTCCCCTTGTCGTGCTGGGGCTCCTGATCACCTTTTTCTACAAGGGAAGCCTATGGAAAAAGGTCGTTATCTGTTGTTCCACCATACCTCTTTCCATCATTTCAAACAGCCTTCGCATTGCCATTACCGGCATCCTTAGCCATTATTTCGGCATCGAGACCGCTGAAGGCTTTTTTCATGATTTTGCCGGCTGGTTCATCTTCATGTTCTCCTTGGGCATGCTGGTGCTGCTTATGTGGCTGTTGAGCAGGATCAGGGACAGCTCATTCCCCAAGAATTTGAACAGCGAAGCAGGGCTCCGGGTCAGATTCGGAAAGGATGCAACACCTGAGACACCCGCCGGGCAGGCCTCTGAATCTTCTGTACCATCCTGCCCCATGCATGCACTGCTCATGGATGGGAAAAACAGGGTCTGCTTCCTGACAGCAGTCATCGTGCTTGGAATCATGCTCTTCCTTTCCCGCACCGCAGATTTTCGTGAGGAAACGCCACTGGCCAGTCCCCTGAGCGATATCTCGATGCAGATCGGACAATGGAATGGGGTGAAGTCAAGCCTCGATCAGCATCTCGTCGACGGGTTGTGTTTAAGCGACTATGTCCTCGCTGACTATGCCGACGACGAAGGCAGAAAGATAAACCTCTATGTAGCTTATTATGAGAGTCAGAGCAAAGGCAGATCCGTACACTCACCCGGAACCTGTATGCCGGGGGGAGGATGGAGGTTCCTGCAGACGGATGTGGTCAGGATATCTGATCCGGACAATCACCCTTTTCCCGTGAAACGCATTGTCATGGAACAGAGCGGAGCAAGGCATCTGGCATATTACTGGTTCCCGCAACGGGGAAGGGTGCTTACCAGCCTTGTCCATCTCAAGGCCTATGTCTTCTGGGATGCACTGATCAGGCATCGTACGGATGGTGCACTCGTGCGCGTAATCACTCCGATATATCCGGACGAAATAGTCAGAGACGCCGATGAACGAGTAACGGGTTTTATACGAAACATCATACCCGTGCTGAACAGGCACATCCCCCAATGAAGGAATTCCTTGAAGCCGGAATGCTATGGCTCCGATAACCCCTCTTTTTCTTTCCCTGTTCACCACGCTCGCTTTTATTCCCATTTTCAGAGGTGTTGCGCTCAAGGCACACATCATCGATGTACCGGATGAGCGCAAGGTGCACTCGTTCCCGGTTCCCAAGAGCGGCGGGCTTGCCATGGTGCTGGGGTTCTGCATCCCGATTCTTTTGTGGCTGCCTTTGGACCGTTTCGTGGTCTCAGTCGTTACGGGCGCTGTCATACTCACGGCAGCGGGCCTTGCAGACGACATGTACGTGCTCGGGTACAAGGCGAAGTTTCTGGCCCAGATATCGGCTGCCCTGATAGCTATCCTCTACGGTGGAGTGCGAATCACAACCCTGGGAATGCTTCTTCCCGAAGGGGCGGTATTGCCTCTCATAGCATCGCTGCCGCTTACCCTGATAGCAATAGTGGGCATCACCAATGCAATCAACCTTGCCGATGGGCTTGACGGACTTGCGGGAGGCATCACTCTCATGATCTTTCTGTGCCTGTGTGCGCTTGCCTACCGGGTCGGGGACGCTGTAACCATGATCATGGGCCTGTCCATGCTGGGCGCCCTCTTCGGATTCCTGAGTTTCAATACCTATCCCGCGTCGGTCTTTATGGGCGATGCAGGAAGTCAATTTCTCGGGTTTACCGTGATTGTGCTCTCTCTCAAAATCACTCAGGCCGGATCTGCCTTAAGCCCGCTCCTGCCCCTGCTCATCGTGGGGTTTCCCATTGTTGACACCCTCATGGTCATGTCGGAAAGGATCACCTGCGGAAAATCGCCTTTTATAGCGGACAACAACCATTTTCACCACAAGCTCCTGAACCTGGGCCTGTTCCATACAGAAGCGGTCTTCATCATCTACGTAATCCAGTCCATATTTGTGCTGTCAGCCTATATGTTCCGCTTTCATTCCGACTGGCTCGTGCTGATACTCTATCTTCTCATGTCAGGTGCGATCGTACTCTTGTTTCATTTGGCGGACAGATATGATGTCAGAGTCAAACGGTATGACCTCATTGACAGGGTTATCAAGGGAAGACTCCGATTTCTCAAAAACAAAGGCACCATGCTTAATCTTTCTTCAGCCTCTCTTACCTATCTTCTGCCAGTACTGCTGGTCATAAACTGTCTCTATGCGGAAGACCTTCCGAAACCAGTAACGTTCGTATGTCTGGCAGGCGCGATCGTTCTCGCCGGGCTGTTGCTTATCCGCAGCGCCATGCTCATCGGGGCCTTAAGGACATCTCTCTACTTTGTGATTCCAGCTGCTGTATTTTTCAGTCAGGCGAAGCCCTTCATGCTTTCCGGTGTTAATTTCACCCCGGTCTATCTGGGTGCATGCACGGCCTGTCTTCTGTCAGCAATTACCATGGTCAGGCTCGACAGGCGTCTAAGCCATTTCCGGAGCAGCCCCATGGATTTTCTCATTATTGTTATCGCACTGTGTGCATCGCCCATTCTTCAGTCAATCATGGATGCCCGGAATGCACGGGTATTCCTCATACAGATATTAATATTTTTCTACAGTTACGAAATATTACTCAACGGCGGGAGAAGGGTGAAACCTATGGTTGCTATAGGCATGATCACATCTCTGCTGGTTATGGCCTTGAAAGGAGGTTTTCCATGAGGATCAGGCTCATAGGGGCGGTGGTAATGGCGCTCATACTGGTGACGGTCGCAGCAGGCTGCGGCAGCCCGGAAGAAAAGAAGATGAAGTTCTACAGCAAGGGAAAGGCCCTTTATGAGGAGGGAGAATACGTTAAGGCGATCCTGGAGTTGAAAAACGCACTTCAAATCGATCCCAATTTTATCGACGCCTACTTCATGATCGGCCAGACATCGCTCAAACAGGGAGATATCCGCAACGCCTATGCCGGTTTTTCCCAGGTGATCACCCTAGAACCGGGGCATACCCAGGCCCGCCTCATGCTTGGCAGGATCCTGCTTGCCGCGGACATACCGGACAAGGCGATGGAAAACATTGATGTTGTTCTGGAAAAGGAACCTCAGAATGAAGAGGCACTGATCGTCAAGGCGGGGATTCTTCTGGCTGACAAAAAAAGCGAAGAAGCCCGCCGGATCGCTGCCGAAATGCTGAATAAGGGAACCAGGAGACCCGAACTCTATCTTCTCATGGCAGGAACGTATCAGTTGGACCAGGACATAACCCGCCAGAAGCAGATCCTTAAAGAGGGTCTTAAGGCCAATCCAGAATCGGTAAAGATCGCCCTGGGGCTGGCGAACCTGTATGCGGCGCTCGGGCTCACCGGGGATGCGGAGGCTGCCATGAAAAAGATCATCGCACTTCAGCCGGAAGAAAAAGGACACCGGTTGAAGCTGGCCAACTTTTATTGGGAGACAGGCCGGAAGGAAGAGGCGGGGCAGGAACTGGACAAGGTGCTATCCTCATCACCGGAAGACGAAGATACATGGATGGGTGTATCGTATTTCTACCTTTCAAAAAAGGCCCTTGATAAAGCGGAAGAAACCCTCAAGGCAGGTATTTCAAGAAACCCCGAGACAATAAGGATCCGCTTGGCTCTCAGCGAGCTGTACAGGAATACCGGACGGGTGGGCCAGGCCATGGCCCTTTTGGAAGAATGCCTGGCCGCAGGCGAAGACGCTGCATCATCCCATAGTGTTCAGATCAAGAATGCACTGGCTCTCTGCCATCTTATCAGAGGGGAGACAGAACAGGCCGGAAGGGTCGTTGACGAGGCTCTCGAAGACAGTCCGAAGAGTGTCGATCTCCGCATGACCAAGGGGAGGATATATCTCAGCACAGGCGATGGGGTAGGTGCGGTAGCTGAATTGAGAACCGTGGTCAATCAGAGTCCTCATTACATCCAGGGTCATCTTGCCCTGGCAGAAGCGCATCTCCTGAACAATGAGACCGGTCTTGCGGTGGAAGCCCTGCGCAACCCTCTGAGGGCCAATCCCAAGTCGATCGAGCTCCTGCACTCCTTGGCCAGGGTCTATGCAATGAAAAAGGATCTGGACGCGGCTCAGGACACCCTTCGGACGATCCTGGAACACTATCCCGATAACCACCAGGTCCGATCCGAGCTCGGAGACCTGCTCGCTGCCAGGGGAAACTTTCTCGCTGCGGAGCGTGAGTATCAGGCGATCCGTGAAAAAGATCCCGGAAACCCCTTAGGGCATGTGAGGCTGGCGCAGCTCTATGCTGGGCAAGGAAAGCGCAAGCAGGCGATAATTGTGCTCGAAGAGGGCTACAGGAAAAATACCCGGTCTTTACTTCTGGCAGTTTCCCTCGCGGAACTCTACACCAATGACAAGAGGGTTGCCGAAGCTGCAGATATCTGCGAGGCCTGGCTCCGGGAGAATCCCGGTGACGCCTATACGTATAATCTTCTTGGAAAAATATATATCTATTCTGGGGAATATCAACAGGCTGAAGACGCCTTCAGCAGGGCGATTGAGATCAGTCCGGTGTGGCCTGAGCCCTACGGAAACATTGCCGAAGTCTATTTGCAGGAAGGAAAGAAGGATGCTGCGGTCAAGAAATTCGAACAGGCAATCAGAGAAAACCCCAAGACCCCGGCACCATATCTGTCTCTCGGGATGGTGCACGAACAGAGCGCAGAATATGATAAGGCGATCGAGATCTATACAAGGGCTCTGGAGCACATCCCTGATTTCTGGCCGGCGGCGAACAACCTCGCCTTTCTCCTGAGTGAGCATGTCAAGACGACGAGCGATCTGGACCGTGCGCTCACCCTTTCCAGGCAGGCACAGATACACAGGCCCGATGATCCGGCCATCCTGGATACCCTGGGGTGGATATACTATAAGCTTGGCAACTATAAGGAGGCTTATGCAAAGATCAAAGCCGCATACGATAGGGATCCGAATAATCCCGTGTTCAACTACCACATGGGCATGGTCCTCTCCAGAAACGGGCAGGATGCCGAGGCCATAGAGAAACTGGAGACGGCCCTGAAGGGGAATGGGGTGTACCCAGGACGCAAGGACGCGGAGCGGGCACTGCAGGCATTGAGGAAGTGTAACGGGGATGAACATTTTCCCTCTTCCTGCCCTGAGGATGGCAGGGCCGAAGACTTTTGACCCATTGCGGCAAGGAGGTGTAATGATGATGCAGAAACCGGTCAGGATATTTCTACTTGCGTGGGCGATAGGGATAGTTTCACTATCTGCAAGGGCTGCCGACATCCGGGAGCATGCAGAAACCGGATATATTATCGGCCAAGGAGATGTTCTCGTCATCTCCCTGTGGAAAGACGAATCGCTCACCAGAGAGGTGGTCGTGCTCCCTGACGGCACCATTTCCTTTCCCCTCATCGGGATAGCGAAAGCCGAGGGCAAGACTCTAGCCGAGCTGAAAAGAGATATCGAGGAGCGGATAGTGCGTTTCGTCCCCGAGCCGGTGCTGACGGTTACGGTCAAGAGCGCGAACAGCATGTTCATCTATGTAATCGGCAGGGTCAACAATCCGGGCAGGTTCTTTCTGAGCGGCAACGTGAATGTCCTGCAGGCACTTGCAATGGCCGGGGGCCTTAATCCCTTTGCGAATAAAAACAGCATCAAGATCATCCGCGATGCAGAGGGTACAGGCAAAATCATAAGATTCAGGTACAGCGATGTGATCAAGGGGAAAAGCCTCGAGCAGAACATCTTCCTGATGCGCGGCGACGTGGTTGTCGTTCCTTAAGGCTACCCGTGAAATGCCTCTCTATGCAATTGATCACATCGCGAGTGATCCCCGTCATCCCTCTTGTTTTTGTCCTGTGCTGCACAACTGCCGCTACAGCCGAGATCAAGCTCACTCCTGGTATCGGCCTGCGGGAAGAATATAACAGTAACATTTTCTTCGATCCCAGCCGCTCACGGCAAACCCGCGACAGAATCACGACCGTTTCCCCGGAAGTGAAACTCACCGGTAGAACGGAGAGGCTGGACACACTCCTCCAGTCTCGGTTCGATATCCTGAAGTACAATGATACTGAAGAGTTTGATGATACCGATCAGAACCACCATGGTCGTTTGAAATACCATTTCAGCGAGAGGTGGTACGCCTCGGCCGATGCCGGGTATATCAGAGACTCGCGGGCGGACCGGGACATGGAAACCACCGGGCTGGTGCTTGGTACCGCAAGACGTGACCGGCAGAGGTACGCATGGTCCATGGATTATGCCCTTTGCGAGAAGGCTAGAACAAACATCAGCTATGCCTATGACAGGGAAGATTTCCCTGATCCGGATTTCACGGATTCAACCACACAGTATGCAGCAATAAACCTCAGCTATGACTTGAGCACATTACTTCCGCACCTTGTTGCGCGGTCGTCTCTTGGATACACATTCTATGATTTTCAAAGCATGCAGGCAACAAACTACTCGGTAACGGCCGGTGCGGACATGCGGCTCAACGAGACCTTGAGCGTGTCTGCAAATATCGGGAGAAACGTACTCAGATCGGATATCGAAACCCCGTTTCTGTTCATCCCCCTGGAGGAGCGGTCAACGGACCGGGGCACCGTGGGCCGGCTTGCCCTGTCCTATACCGGAGAGCGAACCGTCGGCAGCCTTTCCTTTCATCGGGACATACAGGCCTTGAGCGGGAGTCCGGGCACAGCCAGGCACACATCTGTGCATCTGGTTGTTTCGCAAAGGTTCACATTCAGGCTCGAAGGGGTGTTCTCTATGGAATACCACCTGAACGAGGCCCAGGAGGGGCGTCTCGCCCTTGAGGAAACGGATGAACGAACCCTGCTCGTCCAGCCCCGGCTGCTCTATTCCTTCACCGATGATCTTTTCCTCGAGGCTTCCTACAGGACGGTTCGGTTCAAAGACCGGGAGACTGACACCAGGGCGATCCAGGATCTGTATTTTCTCCGCTTTGTCTGGAGTTATCCCATTTCCCGCTGATCAAAAAGGCCGGGCGATCTCGCCCGGCATCTTATTATATTGAGGGAGGAGATCAATATGGAAATGCCGACACTGACACTGTCAGACACCATCAGAATCATCAAGCGCAGGAGATGGTATATAATCCTGCCTTTTGCCGCTTTCTTTCTCAGCTTGACCGTCGTGTCCCTGACCCTGCCTCCGGTTTATGAATCAACCTCCACCATCCTCATTGAACAGCAGGACATTCCTGCGGAATTTGTGAGAGCGACAGTCTCCACCTATGCCGAACAGCAACTGCAGATCATCAATCAGAGAATAATGAGCTCCACCAGACTGCTCGAGATCATCAACCGATTCAACCTCTACCAGGATTTAAGAGACCGGGAGCCGATGGAGGATATCATCGGGAAGATGCGTGAAGATATCAAGCTCGAACCCATCAGCGTTGAGTTGGTCGATCCCAAGACCGGCAGGCCCACGACTGTAACTATCGCATTCACCCTCTCGTATGAGGGCAAGAACGATCCTCAGAAGGTCTATCAGGTTTCGAACGTGCTCACATCCCTATTCCTGGAAGAGAACGTCCAGGCCAGAGAGAGGCAGGCAGGAGAAGTGTCCAAGTTCCTGGAAACCGAGCTCGCCAAGGTGAAGGAGGACCTTACGCGCATGGACGGCGCCATTGCCCGGTTCAAGGAGGAACACATCAATGACCTGCCTGAACTCATGCCTGTCAACATGCAGAGCGTACGCGATACGGAGAGGAACATCGATATGCTGATGAATCAGATATCCCAGCTGAAGGAAAAAGAAGGATACCTCGTTACCCAGCTCGCCGGTATCCCTTCCGATTTCAAGGAGTCCGACCGGCTGCGGCTGAACGAGCTGAAGGTGCAGCTGGTGAACCTCAGGCAAACCTTCTCTGAAGAACATCCGGATGTGAGAAGGGCAAAGGCTGAGATCTCGGAGCTTGAAAGGAGCATTAGCGCGTCGGGAGACGGCGGTGCGGGAACATCTCGACCCGACAACCCCGCCTACATCACCCTTGCATCTCAGCTTTCCAGTGTCCGGTGCGAGATCGGATCAATGAGCACACAAATTGCCGACCTCAGGAAACGGCTGTTTGTCTACAAACACAGCATAGGGATTTCACCGAAGGTAGAGGCTCAATATAATTCAATGCAGATGGAGCGTAGTAACATACAAGCAAAATATGACGATCTGATGCGCAAGGTGATGGAGGCAAAGGTTTCCCATGGGCTGGAGAAAGAGCAGAAGGGTGAGCGTTTTACCATCATCGACCCGGCAAGGCCTCCTGAGAAGCCCAGCAGACCCAACCGGGTCGCGATTATGCTCATCGGACTTGTTCTGGGCATCGGAGCCGGTGCAGGCACGGCAGCAGTGAAAGAGTATTCCGACACCTCTGTGCGCAGTGCCGACTTTCTTTCTCAGGCATTGTCCTTTCCGGTTCTTGCCGTGATACCAGAAATACTCCCAGAAAAAGATATCATCCGGTCAAAGAAACAATGGAGCATTTTGATGATCGGCATATTCGCCACTCTCATGGCGGGCATCGCTGTCTTCCATTTCGTGGTGATGGATGTGGATATATTCTGGGCAAGATTCATCAGATGGATGGGTTTATAATGCAAGGAGGAGAGGGTATGAAGATACGAAAGGCGATCGAGAAGGCAAAACTCGCCCGGGAAAAGGAAGACACCTTTGAAGCCCGGTTTACGACAAAGGCTGCGATTCAGGAGGGACGGCTCCCCCCTGTCTACACCGAATCCAGGCATGCAGAGCCTGATTACAAGAAGATGGCCGAAAACAAATGTTCGGCACTTTCCTCGGAATCGCCTTATCCGGATGCGTTCCGGGTACTCAGAACCAGGATCAACAACCTTATCCAGTGCAAAGCCCACAAGACCCTGATGATCACCAGTGCTCACCCGGGTGAAGGCAAGACAACAACCGCTGTGAATCTTGCTCTCACCTATGCCAAGGAGATCGGTCAGACAGTTCTCCTGGTGGATTGTGATTTGCGCCGGCAGGATGTCCATAAGTTCATGGGAATAGAGAGTGACAGAGGCCTTGTGGATTACCTTGCTTGGGGCACTCCCCTGAAAGATATCATCATTTGGCCCGGTATTGAAAAATTCACCTTTATCTCAGGAGGCAGAACCATCCCGGATGGCACGGAACTTCTTGAGTCATCCCGGATGCACGGCCTGGTGGAAGAAATCAAAAACCGCTATCCGGATCGTTTCGTAATTTTCGATACCCCTCCGGTCCTGGCCGGGGCAGAGTCCATTGCGTTCACACCTCTCGTGGACAATATCATATTGGTGGTTGGATATGGGAAAACTTCCATAATGGAGGTTAAGAACATCCTGGACCTGATTCCCACAGAGAAATTCCTTGGATTCGTACTCAACCGGAGCGAATCGCGCAAGGACCCCTACGGATACTACTGAATGAGAATACGCATGTGGCGGAAGGTCTCATTAGAACCATGGAATATCAGATCACTTAAATGCCTTGGAGGTCTGCTCCTTCAAGAGTCTAAAAAAAGCCGAACCCCATCAGGGGTTCGGCTTTTTATATCACTTGCCATTTTTCCCATCTTCTAAAGCGATTTGATGGGGAATAGGATCTTGTGTCTATAGGAGTGCATAAAACCATGATCATATTCTTATCTGATGTGACTTGAAAATACCTGGTATCAGCTTGTTGCCAGTTATATCACGGCATGAATGTGCAGTGATGTGCAATATTCTAAAACAATTTTCAAAGATGGGTCAGCCTGCGTCAGGATGTGGTCCGCTTTTTCGTCTCCGGGGCGGGGATGATGGTCCTGAGGATATCCTCCTTGCCGACGATGCCCACGAGCCTGTCGTCTTCATCCACCACCGGGATGGTGTGGATCTTTTTATCCACCATGATCGTCGCGATATCCTCCACCGGCGTGTCGGGACGCACGCACACGGGGTCGGGGGTCATGGCGTGCTCGACCGTGGTGGCGGCGATCTTCTCCAGCTCCTTCTCGACCTGTCCGCTGGAGTGCAGGGGAATGAGCGCATCGAGCACCACGAAGTACGAGGGCAGGGGGATCTTCTTCTGCTGGGTGACGAGATCGTCCTGGCTGAGAATGCCCACGATGGCACCGCTTTCGTTCACCACCGGGGCCCCGTTGATGTGGTTGTCCATGAGAATTCCGGCTGCAGTGACGATCTCCATGCCGGGTGAAAGGGTGATGACCGTGGTGGACATGATGTCTTTTGCCGTAAGCATGCCTCCTCCTTCTCTCTTTTTCCTCATCTCCGACAATAGCGGAATGCTGTGTGATTTGCAAAGGAAAGTATTCCCGTGCCCGATACCCCATGAGCCCGTGGAAAGAGAGCCCGCGTACGGAAGGCGGCCCGGGAAAGAGTGGCTGAGGCGGGCTCTTTTTGTCCCTGTGTCAGGATGTGGTCTGTTTTTCGTCTCCGGGGCCGGGATGATGATCCTGAGGATATCCTCCTTAGGGCGGTCCTCAGGCTCGCGTCTGTCCGTCTCGTGAAACAAAGCACGAGGTTGAATCTTTCCGGCAAAGAGTGGTATAAGCGGCTGCGCTCAAACGGTTAAAATGAAAGGAAAAGATTATGAAAATCGGCCTCATAGGGCTCGAGAAGTCCGGCAAGACAACGATCTTCAACGCCCTCACCGCATCCGATGTGCAGACCAATGCCTATGCCTCGTCGCGGCCTGAACCGAACATGGCCGTGGTCGCGGTGGCAGACCCGCGGGTGGACAGGCTCAAGGATATGTACCGGCCCCGGAAGACCACCTATGCAACCATCGAGTGCGTGGATTTCGTGGGCTTTTCGTCGGGAGAAGACAAGAAGGAGATCTTCACCGCAGCCGAGCTGGCACTGGTGAAGACCGCCGACGCCCTTGCCCTGGTACTGAGGAACTTCCATGACGGGATCGTCGACGGCATCCTGGGGCCGCCCGATCCCCTGGCCGACCTGGAGACGGTTCTCACCGAGCTCGTGCTCTCCGACCTCATCATGGCCGAGAACCGGCTCGAGCGGATCGAGCACTTTGTCAAACGGGGCGCATCGACCCCTGACATGGAGATCGAGAAAAAGGCGCTGCTCAAGGTTCGCGAGGCCCTGGAGAAGAACGCCCTCATCAGCTCTCTTGACCTCTCGCCCGATGAGGTCAGGCAGCTCAGGGGGTTTCGCTTTCTCACGGAAAAGCCCCTGATGGTCATCGTGAACTCGGACGAGGAACGGTTCAACCGCAGTGAAGACCTGCTGGCCGCCACCAGAGGCACCTTGCCCGCGGTCGAGTTTGCAGGCAGGTTCGAGATGGAGCTCTCCGGTCTCTCACCGGAGGATGCCCGGGAATTCATGGAGGACATGGGCATCGAGATATCCGCCCGGGACCGGCTCACCATGCTTGCCTACCGGGTGCTGGGCTACATCACCTTCTTCACGGTGGGGCCGGACGAGGTCAAGGCATGGACCGTCATGCAGGGCGATACGGCCGTGGATGCGGCAGGAGCGATCCATTCGGATCTTGCCCGGGGGTTCATCAGGGCGGAATGCTTTTCCTACGACGACCTCATCCGGCTCGGCAGCGAAAAGGCCTTGAAGGACAAGGGGCTCTTCAGGCTCGAGGGCAAGGGCTACCTGGTTCAGGACGGCGACATCATGAGTATCCGGTTCAGCGTGTAGCCGGGAGCGGAAACTCATCCGGATCCGTTGCCTGAAACAGTTGCCGGGCCGCCTGTTCACCCCGGGAGAAAAGCCCCGGACCTTTCCCGGAATGCGCCGGTGTGGTAACCTCTTTCACAGGAGGGCACGAAAAATACAATGAAAACCGGGTATGAGCAGATCACCCCCTTTGTCACCAAGGACGGGTCCGTCATCCGGGAGCTCATCCACCCCCGGCAGGGGGCGGATACCTGCCAGAGCCTTGCAGAAGCGACCGTCCTTCCGGGCTCCGAGACCGTTCTCCACCGGCACGCTGAGGCAGAGGAGATCTACCATGTCACCCAGGGCCGGGGCACCATGACCCTGGGGGGTGAGGTGTTCGAGATCGGGCGGGGAGACAGCATCCTCATCCCGCCGGGAACTCCCCACAGGCTCCGGAACACCGGGAAGGCGGATCTGGTGGTCCTGTGCTGCTGCTGCC
>JAHDKO010000002.1 GCA_018436855.1 Deltaproteobacteria bacterium
ATCGTAAATAATACTATATTCAGCATGTATCTCAAGGGGGTGAGGAGTCTTTTGCATACGAATTCAGGGTGGATGGGAGGCTGGCGGGCAGACATGTCAGAGGGGATGAATCCTGTTGATCCATCTCCAGAGGCAGAGAGGATCATGGGTCTGATGTGCAAGACACTCGGTGGTTTCTGAAGGCATGGGTCACGTTTTCATGCTGAACCTCGGGCTCGCTCCCGGCACGGAAATATCGCAGGCATCTCTCCCTTGACCACAATGTTCAGAGGTATTAATGAACATCACCATGCTCGATTCCTTCATGAAAACACTCACCGGCCCTTGCGCGGTCAGGGAGGGAGACTCGGTTCTCGCCTGCTGCTCGGGCGGGGTCGATTCCATGGTGCTTCTGGACCTGCTCGTTCACGCCGCAGGACCTATGGGCCTGCGACTGGGGGTCGTGCACGTGGACCACGGAATCAGGGGCGAGTCCTCACATGCGGACGCCCGCTTCGTGGAGGAGCGTTGCCGGGAGCTCGGGATTGCCTGCCATGTCCGCCGGCTCTCTCTCGGCCCGGATACCCCAAACCTGGAGGAAACAGCCAGGCAGAGGCGCTATGAGGCTGTCCGCGCGTGCATGGCGGATTACGGGTACGGCTTTGCGGCCACGGGCCATACCATGGACGATCAGGCCGAGACCGTGATCTACCGGTTCATCCGGGGGAGCGGGGTGCGGGGCCTGGGAGGGATGGATCTCCGGAACCGGTGGAACCTGATCCGTCCCCTCCTGGAGTTCAGCCGGGAGCAGGTGGAGGCCTATTCGGCGGAGCAGGGGGTGGCTTTCGTGGAGGATGCCACGAACCGTGATGTGAAGCTCGCCAGAAACCTGATCCGCCACGAGATCATTCCTGCCATGAAGAAGATCAACCCTTTGGTTGCAGGATCGGTCTGCCGTCTGGCCGACATCGCGAGAAACGAGGGAAAGCTGGTCGAGGACCAGGCGGAGGCCCTGCAAAAAGAGGCGTGCGAGCACGACTGGGGCATCGTGCGGATGTACCGGCTCCGTGATATCGTGGATACGCCCCGTCCCGTGATTCAGCGCATGGTGATCAGGGTGCTCTCGGACATGCTCGGCGAGCCCAGGGGAATCGATGCATCGCAGGTTGACGGAATCATGGAGGTCATCGGGGGCGATAAGCGCGCGCACACGGTGAAGAGACGCATCCGGGCGCAGCGCGACGGGGAGAGTGTCACCTTCTGCCGCGCAGGCCGGGGGCCGTTTTACGAGCTCTCCGTCGATTCGCCCGGGTCCTGGATGATCGAGCCCTTGGGGAAGCCGGCCTTTGTACAGGCACATGATTTCGGGTTTCAGGATCTGAAGCTCAGGTCCCTGCTCCCGGGCGACCGGATCGGCGATGAACGCGCGGTGAGAATACTGGCCGAGAGCTGTGTGGCCAGAGCCCTGCGTCCCTTCTGGCCTGTTCTGGTCTCGGGCGGGAGGGTCGTCTCCCTGCCCGGGGTGCGCGACGCATGGCCCGAAGTGGGTCTGAGAACGGAATTTCCCAGTCATGGATAGCATTCAGACACAACTTGCACGCGTTCGCTCTGTGGGGGCGCTGCCCCTTTCCCTGCAGGCACTGGTCATGGCATCGGTCTTTCGTCAGGGACAGAAGAGCGTCTTGTGGATCGTGGAAAATACCGACGAGATGTACCAGGCCCAGGAGAACCTGGCGGCCTTCCTCGACGAGTCGCTGGTCCATGCCTACCAGAATCTCGACGTACGGCCATACCAGGACGACAGCCCATCCCGCGAGGTGGCGGCCAGGCGCATCTCCCTGCTTCACCGGATGCTCACCGGCGGCCCGGCGGTCTTCATCGCGCCCTTTGACTCCGTGGTCGTTCCCGTCATGCCTGCTGGGGATCTGGCCGGCTCGGTGATCCATCTGGCCCCGGAGAAGGACATCGATCGCGACGAGCTGGCAGAGCGCCTGGTGCGCATGGGCTACACCCGCGAGGCCCTCATCGACGACGTGGGGCAGTTCAGTGTGCGCGGATCGGTGGTGGACGTGTTCTCCCCGGGCATGGAAGATCCCGCGAGGATCGACCTGTTCGGCGATACCATCACCTCCATCAAGTCCTTCCGCCTGGCCACCCAGCGCTCGGGCAGGGAACTGAACGATATCACTATCCTTCCAACCAGCGAGGTGCTGCTGGATACGGCGCACGTCAAAAACGCCCGCCCATGGCTGCGCAGGATGAAGGGTGAGACCATGGGCGAGCTCATCGCTGACATCGAGCAGGGCATTCTGCCTCCGGGCATCGAGTCGTACCTGCCGCTGTTCTATGAAAAACCCGCCACCGTGTTCGATTATCTTCCTGCGGGCACCGTCATTGCAGGCCCTGATGCCCCGACACTGCAGCACTGGTACGATGAGATATCCGGCAGTTACGCCCATGCCTTTGAGAGGCTGGGAGACAGGCAGGGCGGATATCTGCGGCCCGAGTCCGTCCTGGCGGGGATTCAGGATGTGACAGCGGCGATCTGCAGTCCGGTAAACCGCATATCCACCTCCCTGGCTGAGGATGGCGAGACCGTACGGTTCGGCACCATCCCGCTCGTGTCCCCGGCAGGCAGGGCCAGCGACGGGCTTATGGAGGCCGTGGCTTCGCTGAAAGAAGAAGGGATGGATGTGTTCGTGTTCGCGGGCAACGAGATGCTCATGGAGCGTCTGGCCTATGCGCTCACCAACCGCGAGCTCGCCCCGGCCGAGGCATACGGGCCGTCCCTGTTCTCCCGGAGCGGATGGGGAGGCAAGGTGTTTCTGGCGCAGGGCTCTCTGTCTTCCGGTTTCGTGCTGCCCGAGGTCGGGATCGCGGTGCTCTCGGCGGACGAGGCGATGGGAGCACGCAAGCGCCGGAGAAAATCCGCCGCCGGGGGCGCCCCGGTGCTCAACCCCTTCACCCAGCTCAACGTGGGAGACACGGTGGTGCACCAGGAAAACGGGATCGGGATCTTCCGCGGGATGGTGCGCCTGGAGCTCGACGGGTTCAAAAGCGACTTCGTCCTGTTGGAGTACCTGGGGGGAGACAAGCTCTACGTACCGGTTTACAAGCTCTCGCTCCTTCAGCGCTACATTGGGGATACCGACGTATTCGTCATCGACCGGCTGGGCGGCACCCGGTGGACCAAGGCCAAGGCCAAGGCGCGCGAGTCGGTCGCCAAGCTCGCGAACGAGCTCCTGGGCATCTATGCAAAAAGGGAAAGCAGCTCCGGCTTCAGCTACGACGCGTCGCCGGCCGTGGTGGAGGAGTTCGAGGAGACATTTCCGTTCGAGGAGACCGAGGATCAACTCAAGGCGGTCGAAGATGTGTACTCCGACATGGCCTCCGCCCGGCCCATGGATCGGCTCGTGTGCGGGGACGTGGGCTACGGCAAGACCGAGGTGGCCTTGAGAGCCGCCTATGTTGCGGTCATGTCCGGCAAACAGGTCGCGGTGCTCGTGCCCACCACGCTCCTTGCCCGCCAGCACCTGAACACCTTCAAGGAACGTCTCTTCCGCTGGCCCATCCGGGTGGAAGGGATTTCCGGCTTTTCCACCTCATCGCAAAATGCCGAGACCATACGAGCCCTGGAAAAGGGAGGAGTCGATATCGTCATCGGCACCCACACCCTGCTGACCGACAAGGTGAAGTTCCGGGACCTGGGCCTGCTCATTGTGGACGAGGAGCACCGCTTCGGGGTCAAGGACAAAGAAAAGATCAAGGCGAAAAGGGCCGTGGTGGACATCCTCACGCTCACCGCCACCCCCATTCCCAGGACGCTGAATATGGCGATCTCCGGAATCAGGGACCTCTCCATCATCGAGACCCCGCCCGTGGACAGAAAGTCTATCGAGACCACGGTGAGCCGGTTCGACGAAGAGGAGATCCAGCAGGCGATCACGCGCGAGCTCATGCGGGGCGGGCAGGTGTTCTTCGTGCACAACCAGGTCTCGACCATCGAGACCATGGCCCGGCGCATCGGCGAGATGGTGCCCCTTGCGCGCGTGGGGGTCGCCCACGGGCAGATGTCGCGGCCCCAGCTGGAAAAGATCATGACAAAATTCCTGAACCGCTCGGTGAACGTGCTGGTGACCTCGGCCATCATCAGCTCGGGCATCGACATCCCCTCGGCCAACACCATCGTGATCAACCGGGCCGACAAGTTCGGCCTGGCCGATCTCTACCAGCTCCGCGGCCGGGTGGGCAGGTCGAAGACCAGGGGGGCTGCCCTGCTGCTCACCCCGGCCATGGGCCAGATCACCAAGGACGCCAGGAAGCGCCTGGCTGCCATCAAGGAGTACGAGTCGCTGGGAGCCGGGTTTCAGATGGCGCTGCGCGACATGGAGATCCGGGGCGTGGGAGATATCCTGGGCAGGGCCCAATGGGGGCATGTGACCGCCATCGGCTACGAGCTTTTTCAGCAGATGCTCAAGGAGGCCGTAGACAAGCTCCAGGGCAAGGAGACCGTGCAGGAGATCGACCCGGAGATCCACATCCACCTGGACGCCTTCATCCCGGAGGAATACTGTCCGGACCCGCACCTGAGGCTTGGACTGTACAAACGCCTGTTTTCCGCTGACGTCGAGGAGCTGCCCGATATCTTCAGCGAGATCTCCGATCTCTACGGCGAGCCTCCCGCGGCGGTAAGGGAGCTGATCGCCATCGCCGAGATCAGGAACCGCATGAAGAAAATGCGCATCAAGAAGCTGGAGAGGCAAAACAATCGTTTGAGGTTATACCTGAGCCGTGATAGCATGATCAATCTGGGGATTCTGATCGACATCATCACCGCCAGAGAGGGCAGGCTCTATCCTCAGGGTGTTGCCGAGATTCCCATAGGGGCTGAAAATGTATCGAATGAAATACGTGATATTCTCTGTCGCGTTGTTTAGCATCGTGCTCGGCGCGTGCAGTGACCGGAAGAACGCGTGCCTCATCCGGGTCGGAGACGTGTGCATCAGCAGGCAGAGCTTCCAGGAGCGCATGGCCCGCTTTGCGGAAGAGTCCATGATCGCATCGGAAGACCAGCTCGAGGCCCTTAAGTCCGTGTTCGTGAACAACATTATCGAAGAGGAGCTCGTGCTCCAGCACGCACGGAAGGGGTTTGTCACGGTGAGCGACGAGGAGGTCGATATCGCCATGAAAGGGCTGCTCGAGGGCATCGAGCGGGAAGATCTTGACCGGCTTCTCACCGAGGAGTCCAGAAACATCGACGACATGCGCGAGTTTGTCCGGAAGAGGTCGCTCATCAAGCGCACCATCGAACGGGAGGTGCACAAGGGTATCGTGGTCACCGCGGAACAGATCCGGCAGTACTACGAGGCCCATACCGACGAGTTCGTGCTGGAGCCCACGGTGGAGCTCTATCACGTGTTTATGAAGAACAGCTATCAGGCAAAAGAGGCGCTCAAAAGGCTCCGCTCGGGCATCGCCCTCGAGGCGGTGGCCAGGGAGTTCGGCGAAACAGAAGGCGTGGATGAAGGTTCCGGGTTCATGGGTGTCTTCGCGCAGGGGGACCTGCCCAAGGATGTGGAAGAAGTGGTGTTCTCGATCCCGTCGAGGCGGTACTCGAACATCATCAAGACCCAGCGCGGCTACCACATCTTCTATGTGGCGAACAGAACCGAAGGGGGAACGCTCTCCCTGATCGAGGCTTCCGACCAGATCCGGGAAAAACTGGTGGAAGAATCTTTTGAAAAGAAGTATGCAACCTGGATCGAGGATCTGAAGAAAGAATATCGGGTAGAGGTAAACTGGAGTGGGATTAATGAGGTTTCAATCAGCGGTTAGCGTGCTGTTTTGTCTGGTCCTGGTGACGATCGCCGGAGGCCGGGCACGGGCTGAAATGATCGACGGGATCGTGGCGGTGGTGGATGACACGATCATCATGGTTTCCGACCTTCAGGAGCGGATGGAAGCGCTCGGCGCGCCTGAGGACGACAAGAATGTCGAGCGCCAGGTCCTGGAGCTCATGGTCGAGGATATCGTGGTCAAGAAGATCTACGACTCGCTCGGTCTTCCTCCGGTGGGAGACGACGAGGCGGAAGACTTCGCCAAAAAGTCCGGTATGAGCCGCCGGGATGCCGAGAGCTATATCCGCAAGGCCGCGCTCATGGACATGATGGTGCGCTCGCGGGTCGTGGTGACCGAGAACATGGTCAAGAACTATTACGAAACCCAGGAGCAGTATCGCGGCAAGGAATCGGTGCACCTCAACCAGATCCTCATCAGGGGGGACGACGCGAAAGCGGCCAGGGCGCGTGCCGAGCTGGACGCCGGCCTGCCTTTCGCCGAGGCGGCCGAGCAGTATTCCGATGTTATGGCTTCAGGGGGCGCCGATATCGGGTGGGTCGCCGTAGCCGACCTCTCCGAAGAGGTGTCGGGGGCACTGAGCACCGCGAAGCCTGGAGACATCGTAGGGCCTCTTTCTATGAACGGCTACCAGGCTCTCTACCAGCTCCTCGAACGGGGCGTGTACAGAGAGAAGCCTCTGAGCGAGGTGAGGGACGAAATCACGGCAACACTGCAGAAGAAGTATCAGCTCGAGGCGTTCAATCACTGGCTCAAAAAAATGATGTCGGAGTATTTCATCGGGATCTATCTCTAGGGCGGACAGCTTAAGAAAAACATGCCCGGATGACAGGGTGAATCCCTTCTGACGAGGATTCATCATAAAAAATAAATCGGAAAATATCGCAGAAGAAACGTTGAGTGAACAGGCACCAGACAGCAGGAGAAAGATACACGGTCCTTAACAGACCATTGCATGGAAGCACCGGATACGGCCCTTTACGCGCACATTCGTCGCGAGAGCACGGCACACGGATTTGAACTCGATATGGGATTCCACCTTCCCGCCATGATCCGGCTTTTGGCATTCTTTGGCCTGCTTCTGCAGATAAGGAAAACATGAAGGACTACATCGAGATAAAAGGAGCATCCGAGCACAATCTCAAAGGGATCGACGTGAAGATCCCCAGGAACAGGTTCGTGGTGGTCACCGGGGTGTCGGGCTCAGGCAAGTCGTCGCTCGCATTTGACACGCTCTATGCCGAGGGGCAGAGAAGGTACGTGGAATCGCTGAGCGCCTATGCCCGGCAGTTTCTCGAGCAGATGCCCAAGCCGCAGGTCGAGTCCATCGAGGGGCTCTCTCCGGCAATCGCGATCGAGCAGAAGACTACCTCGAACAACCCCCGGTCCACCGTGGGAACGGTCACCGAGATCTACGACTATCTCCGCGTGCTCTTTGCGCGCGTCGGTACACCCTATTGCTGGGTGTGCGGCCGGGTGATCGAGTCCATGACCATCCAGCAGATGGCCCAGGCGGTCCTCGGCCTGGAGCCCGGTTCGAAAGTCATCATCTACGCCCCGGTGATCACCGGCCGCAAGGGCGAGTACACCAAGCTCTTCGAGGGCCTGGCAAAGGACGGGTTCGTGCGGGTTCGCATCGACGGCGAGGTGTACGACATCGAGGAGATCCCCAAACTCGACAAGAAAAAGAAGCACTCGATCGACGTGGTGGTGGACCGGCTCGTGATCAAGGAAGGTGTGTCGCAGCGGCTCGTGGACTCCATCGAGATCGCGTGCAGGCTCTCCGGGGGCATCCTCAAGATCGGCGACGACAAGGGCGGGGACACCGTGTACTCCGAGCACTACGGGTGCCCGGTGTGCAATGTTTCGTACCCGGAGATCTCGCCCCGGATGTTCTCGTTCAACAATCCCCACGGCGCGTGCAGCCACTGCACGGGCCTGGGGGTGCTCCTGGAGGTCGACCCGGACCTGGTGGTGCCCAACCCCGAGCTCTCGCTCATGCAGGGAGCGGTCCTGCCCTGGGGCTCGACCCCGGGGAGGTTCGCCACACGGCTCATCAGGCATCTGGCCAGGGCGCTCGGCTTCGACCCGAACACGCCCTTCAAGGACCTCGACGAGGAGGTTCGGCACGCCATCCTCTACGGGGACAATGTCCGGGGGCCCTACGGCTATCCCTACGAGGGCGTGATCCCGAACCTGCACAGGAAGCTCGCCGAGACCGAGAACGGAGAGATCAGGAACGATATCTCGCGTTTTCTCAGCAACAAATCCTGCCCCGAGTGCGGAGGCGCCCGCCTCAAGAAGGAGATGCTCCACGTGCGTGTAGCCGGCAAAAACATCCAGGAGCTCACGGAGACGAGCGTGGACTGCCTGCTGGAGTTCTTCAACAACCTGCGCTTAAGCCCCAAGAACGAGGAGATCGCGGGCAGGCTCATCAAGGAGATCAGAGACCGCCTCGGATTCCTCTCCTCGGTGGGCATCGGATACCTCGCGCTCTCCCGCACGGCCGGCACACTCTCCTCGGGCGAGTCGCAGCGGATCAGGCTGGCGACCCAGATCGGGTCGGCGCTCATGGGGGTCATGTATATCCTCGACGAGCCCACCATCGGCCTGCACCAGCGGGACAACGACCGCCTCATCAACACCCTGCTCCACCTGAGGGACCTGGGCAACACGCTCATTGTGGTGGAGCACGACGAAGACACGATCCGCGCGTCCGATTACGTGATCGACATGGGCCCGGGCGCGGGCGAGAAGGGGGGAGAGATCATTTTCCAGGGCACGCCCGGCGAGCTCCTGGTCTCCGATACCTCG
Source organism: Deltaproteobacteria bacterium (assembly GCA_018436855.1). Classification (GTDB taxonomy): domain Bacteria; phylum Desulfobacterota; class Desulfomonilia; order UBA1062; family UBA1062; genus Phosphitivorax. The sequence continues at coordinate 8,650 of JAHDKO010000002.1, forward strand.
CTCACCGGCCGCTATCTCTCGGGCAAGCTCACGGTCCACGACTCGCAGAAGCGAAAGAGTCCTGGCAGGGGGATCCTCGCTGTCAGGGGCGCCCGGGCCAACAACCTGAAAAACGTGGACGTCGAGATACCCATCGGGCTCTTCACCTGCGTGACCGGCGTGTCCGGATCGGGCAAGTCGAGCCTCGTCATCGACACCCTCTATCCCTACCTGACCAGGGCCCTGACAGGCTCGCGGAACCTGCCGAACCATGTGGAGGCCGTCGAGGGCGTCGAGCTCATCGACCGGGTCATCAACGTGGACCAGAGCCCCATCGGCCGGACCCCGCGGTCGAATCCGGCCACCTATACCGGGGTGTTCACCCTGATCCGGGAGCTCTTCACCCTGCTCCCGGATGCCAAGGTGCGGGGCTACAAGCCGGGGAGGTTCAGCTTCAACGTCAAGGGCGGCAGGTGCGAGGCATGCCAGGGCGACGGCCTGATCAAGATCGCCATGCACTTTCTGCCCGATGTGTACGTGGTGTGCGACCAGTGCCAGGGCAGGCGCTTCAACGACGAGACCCTGGAGATCAGGTACAAGGGTCACTCCATCGCCGATGTGCTGGGTATGAGCGTGCGGCAGGCGTACGACCTGTTCGAGGCCGTGCCCTCCATCCGAAAGAAGCTCCAGACACTCATCGACGTGGGCATGGACTACATCAGGCTCGGTCAGAGCGCCACCACGCTCTCCGGGGGCGAGGCGCAGCGCACCAAGCTCGCCCGGGAGCTCTCCAAGCGCTCCACCGGAAGGACCCTCTACATCCTGGACGAGCCCACCACCGGGCTGCACTTCGACGACATCAGCAAGCTGCTCAAGGTGCTGCACCATCTGGTGGACCAGGGCAACACGGTCCTGGTCATCGAGCACAACATGGATATCATCAAGTCATCCGATCATCTCATCGACCTGGGGCCCGAGGGCGGGTACGAGGGCGGACGGATCGTGATCACCGGCACCCCTGAAGAGGTTGCCCGGTGCGAGGCATCCCATACCGGAAGGTTTCTCAGGAGGCACCTGGAGTCGTGATCTCCCGGCGCCGGCCTTTGAAATAGCGTTCTCACCGGAAAAGGGCCGATGGACGGCGGATTCCCCGGCCTCATGCCCCCGGGCCGGCAAGGGTGAACCGGCAGACCCCGCAGTCCTGGCGCAATCTCCGATTTCTTTTGTCCAAAACATATCGTTCTCAAGATATCTTTCATGTTTCCCGATAGCTGGTAAGAGTAATTGTTATTATCATTCAATGTGGAGAGAAGGAGGTTGATATGAGAACGTTACTGTTATTCCCGGTGCTGGTGCTTTTGTTTTTCAGCCCCTGTTTCGGGTATCACATCGAGGTGCTGCAGGTAGCCGATATCGGGGCCTACGACGACACCCACCGCGGCCTTCTGGAAGAGCTTGCGCGCAACGGGATCGTTGAAGGACAGAATCTGACGATCAGCCGGCAGATCATCGAAGCATCCGCGGATGCGAATCTCTGGAAAAAGGTGGGTATTCTTCTGAGAATCAAGAGCGCGGCTTCACGGATCGCGGACGCACATCCCGACCTTGTGATCACCGTCGGAACCCCGGCCACAAAATATTCCATGGACAAGATCATAGGAGCGGGCATCCCGCTGGTGTTCTCCTGCGTGGCCAACCCGCCGATCATCGGGTGCCCGTCCGTGACCGAGCCGTTGCCGGGTCTTACCGGTGTCACCCTGTATCAGGACCCCCTGAACTATCTGGTTCTGGCACAGATGGCCAAGCCCGACATCCAAAAGATGGGCATGATTTACAGCGACGATGACAACGCGGTCGCATTCAGCACCGAGATCACCCGCAAGGCCAGCCGGCTCGGGATCACCATGGTGACCAAGGAAGTCGGAAAATCCGATCCCCTGACCCCTGCAGCCCTCGAGCTGATCGACACCGGGGTTGACTCCTTTGCCATCCCACTGGACGCCTACTATGGCCTGCGCGACCAAGAGCACGGCAAGGAGCTTCTCGCCGTGGCTTCCAAGTACAACCTTCCGGTGTTCTGCTTTGTGAATTACGACGACAAAGGGGCCTTGCTCTACGCCGGCGCTGATTTCCATCACATGGGAGTGCTCTCCGGCCGGCAGGCAGCAGCGATTCTCAAGGAGGGCAAGAAACCCGAGGAGATCCCCATACTCGGACAGAAGGATCTCCAGGTATTCGTTGACCGGCAGATAGCCGAGAAACTCGGGATCGATATTCCCGCAAGACTCCTTGAGGTGGCGAAGGAGCGTTGACCGGCATGTGCGAAACAAGAAGCCGACCAAGAGAAGAATACACAACCAATGGAATATCTTGTATATGATCATAACCCCTGTTATATAGGATCAAAAATAGGCTTATGGAGGTGACATGAATCCGATGCCGCAGGGATCTGCGGGCCCGGTGATCCCGTTTGTTGAGAAGCGGCGAGCTAAAGAAAAAAGGGAAGAGGTTGTTTCCTTAAGAGATTCGCAGCGTATCCCGATAGCTTAAGTGCTTTCTTTACGGGTCATGTATTATAAGCTCTGAGGAGAAGGAGGAATGTATGAGGAAGGTGTGGATCGGTTTGTTACTAGTTCTGTTTCTCATAAGCCCCTGTTATGCGTATCACGTCGAGGTGCTGCAGGTCTCGGACATAGGCCCGTTCGACGATGCATACCGGGGATTCGTTGAAGAGCTTGGCCGCAGCGGGATTGTCGAGGGTCAGAACCTGACAGTCAACCGGCAGATCATCGATGCCGCCGCGGATGCGAATCTCTGGAAAAAGGTGGGCATTCTTCTGAGAATCAAGAGCGCGGCATCCCGGATCGTTGAAGCTGAGCCCGACCTGGTGCTTACCATCAGCACCCCGGCCACAAAATATTCCATGGACAAGATCATGGGAGCGGGCATCCCGCTGGTGTTCTCCTGTGTGGCCAACCCGCCCGTGGTCGGGTGCCCGTCGGTGACCGAGCCGGCGCCGGGCATCACCGGAGCGACCCTGTACCAGGACCCTTTGAACTTTCTTGTCCTGGCGCAGATGGCCAAGCCGGATATCAAGAACCTGGGCATGATCTACAGCGATGATGATAACGCCGTAGCCTTCAACACCGAGGTAACCCGCAAGGCATCCCAGCTCGGGATCACCATGGTGACCAAGGAGATCGGGAAGTCCGACCCCCTGACGCCGACCGCACTCGAGCTGATCAATGCCGGGGTTGACTCCTTTGCCATTCCCCTTGATGCCTACTACGGCCTGCGCGACCAGGAGCACGGCAAGGAGCTCTTTGCCGTGGCTGCCGAGCACAACCTGCCGGTGTTTGCCTTCGTGAACTATGACGTGAAGGGTGCCCTGCTCTATGCCGGCCCAGACTTCCATCACATCGGCGTGCTCTCCGGCCGGCAGGCAGCGGCGATCCTCAAAGAGGGCAAAAAGCCCGAGGAGCTTCCCATCCTCGCACAGAAGGACCTCGGGATATTCATTGACCTGCAGATAGCCGAGAAACTCGGCCTGGAGATCTCCGATCAGCTCCTTCAGGCGGCAAAGGAACGCTGACCGGCGGGAAAGTAATCAATCGGCCGGCAACGACAACCACAGGATTCGTGGGAGTTCATGAAAGGCGGTACCCCTTGAGCAGATGACAAGGGGTACCCTGCTCCAGACCCATCCCCGGCCCCTCGTTTTTTCGATCTGTCCCTGTCGGTTGCCCTCAGCGCTTGATCGCTCCGGGCAGAATATAGCAGTAATGCTGTCTGAGAAGCCGGGTGCAGAGAAACCGGTCAAGCCGCCTGAGCCCCTGGTAGAGACGCCAGATCATGGCGTCCTCGCGGTAGTACGACCGCACTTCCCGGCAGGTGACAGGGCTCGCCCCAAACCCGGTCGCACGGCAGGCAAAGAACCGGTTCGCCTCACTGATGAGAGGCTCGATGAGATCTGCCCGTCCCTCCTTGAACAGGTTTGCCAGAAGGTCAACCACTGCCAGATGAAAGTCATAATAGCGTCCGACCACATCCTTGAGGAAGAACAGCCTGATGAACCAGACCAGAAACGATGGGGCGCATCGTAAAAAGAGCTCGGTGTCTAGCTGCTCTACCCCGCGAACCCGCATGAGCGGCGTGCTCGTGTCGATGTATACCAGATCCGTCCCTCCCTCCTCCAACACACCCGGTACGGTGTCGCACGACAGGGCCCAGTTCGATATCTGGGCATCCAGCCCGAGCCGGACCCGGTCCTGGGAGGCGTTGAATTCCCAGACCTTTGCCATTTCAGCGAGCACGGCGCGGAAGAGCACGATAACGGAGTCGTTGTCCAGGGTGTGGATGAGCCGGTTGCCGATGACACCCGGGAGAAGCCTCTCCTGGATACAGTAGACCACCATATTCCCCTTCAGCGGAATCACCCGGGCGGAAGCGTACCCGGGCACCTGGATGCCGATATCCTCGCTGAGGACCCGGTTGTACTCGTGGAAGAGCAGCTCGTATGCTTGCATCTCTTCTTCGGTTTTGAAGACGGGAAGCCGTTTGCAGGCGAATCCGGCGAGAGAGGGCTCCAGGATTTCGAAGATGGTGCTGATCTCCCCGTAGCCGATGATCCGGGCAGGAATGGCGCTCTCGTTTGGGTTGCGCGGGTTGATGCCGTTTTCAAATCGCTCCAGGAGCTGCTTATCGATACGGATGCTCTCCGTAGTCATGGCGCTACCCCAGTCCGAGGAATGCCCGTGTATCGCTCAGGGCTGCATCCAGCCGCTCGATGATCTCATGCGCCAGGGCCTCGTCGATGATGAGAGGGGGCAGGAGCTGGCTCACTCTGGGATTGTTGTTGGCGTACACGCTCAAGATCCCGTTGTCGTAGCATGCCTTGGACATGACCGGCCCGCAGGAGTCGTTCACCATTTCGATGCCCATCATGAGGCCGAGCTGGCGCAAGCCCACGAGAATCTGGGGATGCCGGCTCTTCAGCTCGCTGAAGCCCTGGGCAAAGATCCGGGAGAGGGTGCGGACGTGCTCGAGGAACTCCGGCTTCGAGCACTCGTCGAGCACGGCCATGGCCACCGGGCACCCCACCTCGGCCCCGCCGAAGGTGGAGACATGGATAAAGGGACGATCATTGAAAAAGGCCTCCAAGTCGGCGTTGAAGCAGGCGGCCGTCATGGGATAGATACCTCCCGAGAGCCCTTTGCCGATGACCATGATATCGGGCACGGTATCGAAATGATCGATGCCCCACATGCTTCCGGTTCTCCCGAGCCCGGTCTGCACCTCGTCGATGACGAGCAGCGCGCCATTCCTTGCGCACTCCTCTTTTGCCCGGGCAAAGAAATCCCTGTCCGCGATGGGCATGCCCGCGGTCGCGGGGACCGTCTCGAAGATCACGGCGGCCGTGTCGCGGTCGATCTCGGCCGTCAAGGAGTTGATATCATTGAAGGGCACCTGGACGAACCCCGGGGGCGGGGGGCCGAAGGGCGAACGGTACTGCTCATCGCCGGCGGCCAGCGCCAGGCCGGTATGACCGTGATAACCGCCCGCAGCGGATATGACCTTGGATCTCCCGGTGTACCCCCGGGCGAGCTTGATGGCGAGGTCGATGGATTCGCCGCCGCCCACCCCGAACACCGTGCAGGAGATATCGCCCGGCATCAGCTCGGCAAGCCTCTGCGCGAGCATGGCCCGCTGCTCGCTCACCAGGTGGTGGTTGCCGATGTCGAGCTCGCGGAGACTCTCGACGAGGACCCGGACGATCCCGGGATTGGCGTGCCCCAGGTTGAACACCCCTCCGTTGCAGTGGCAGTTGATCAGCCGCCTCGAACCCGCTGCGTCCCATACGAACGGGCCCGTGCGCTTTCCGAAGACAAAATCGATGCCCACGCTGCGGAAAAAATTCGCCTTGCCCTGGGAAACGTGGCTGGAGAACCGTTCGAATATCCCTTCTTTTGTATCCCGGCCGATGAAGCTCATCCCCCCTCCTTTCAACCACACGAAAAATGTTCAAGAAAACGAATCGATTGATCAATCAAAATATTATCATAACCGGCGCCACCCTGTCAAAAAGAAGGGTCCGCAGACTGGAAAACTCCGGTAAGATTACCTTTACACAGGCTTTTTTTGGGGATAAATAGCTTGACAACATTTAGGCTTGTAATATAAGTGTGGACATCCAATACAGAACCAAGGGGGAAAGAACACGCATGGCTGTAAGTATCAGGCTGACTCGCGGCGGCTCGAAGAAGAAGGCGTTCTTCCGGGTGGTTGTTGCTGATTCCAGAAGCAAAAGAGATGGGAGATTCCTGGAGATCGTAGGCCATTTCAATCCAAAGACCAGGCCGGAGAGCATTTCTCTGGATATGGACCGGATCAATGAGTGGACGAAGAAAGGGGGTCAACTAACTCCGGCAGTGAAAAAGCTCATAAAAGAAAAGGAACAGAACATCGAGAGTTCGGACACAAAATAAATTCTGTGTGGTGAGGGGTTATGATGAGAGAGTTAATAGAGTACATTGCCAAGGCTTTAGTTGACAATCCGGAAGAGGTGTCTGTTTCTGAAGTTGAGGGTGAGGTGACTTCTGTAATCGAGCTCAGAGTGGCGAAGTCCGATCTGGGGAAGGTGATCGGGAAGGAAGGCCGCACCGCACGGGCAATGCGAACACTACTCACAGCAGCGTCCACCAAGATCAAAAAGAGGGCTGTTCTGGAAATCATCGAGTAAATGAAGCATGATCTCATAGAGATCGCCAGGATATCGAGCCCCAAGGGGCTCAAAGGAAAGATGTGGATCACCCCCTACGGGGATTCTGTTGAAAGACTCTGTTCCTATACTCATCTGATAATCGGTGATCAGGGCGTACCCAGAAAGATTCTTTCCTGCACACCGCACAGAGGCCGATGTGTCCTTAAGCTCGAAGGCATCGACGATATCGGTCAGGTCGAGGCGATCAAGGGCGAGCCTCTCTCTATAACCGCCGGCCAGCTCGAACCGCTCAAGGAAGACGAGTTTTACTGGAAGGATCTCTTGGGCATGAAGGTGGTGGACGAGCAGGGCATGGAACTGGGGGAGATCGTCAGGATCTTCTCAACCGGGAGCAACGACGTGTACGTAGTGAATCCGGACAAGGAGTATTACATTCCTGCTACCAGAGACATCGTCAAGGAGATCTCCCCGGAGGAGCGACGCGTGGTGATCGACTCCTCGCTGCTCGAAGGCCTGCTCGATTAATTCCCTTTTCGAGGCCCCTATGATCGTCAACGTCATTACCCTGTTTCCGGATATGTTTTCCGGGGTGTTCAGCGAAAGCATCCTGAGCCGCGCGATACAGGGCGGGCACCTGGATGCGCGCGTCGTTCAACTCCGGGAGTACGGCCTCGGCAGCCACCGGGTCGTAGACGACACCCCGTACGGAGGCGGAGGCGGCATGATCCTGAAACCCGAGCCCATAGCCGCGGCCCTTGAAGACCTGCCCGAGAGGGGGCACGTGATCCTCACTACGCCCCGGGGGAAACTCTTCAGGCAGGCGGACGCCTTGCGCCTGAGCTCGCACGATGTCATCACCCTCATCTGCGGCCACTATGAAGGCGTCGACGAGCGCGTGAGCGAGCTTTTCGTCCATGAGGAGCTCTCCATCGGCGACTATGTGCTCACCGGCGGCGAGCTGCCGGCCATGGTTATCATCGATGCCGTGGCCCGGCTGATACCGGGCGTTCTGGGTCATGACACCACGATAAGCGGTGATTCACACTACCACGGCCTGCTTGAGCACCCCCATTATACCCGTCCCCGCGAGTTCGGGGGACTGGCCGTGCCCGAGGTGCTTCTTTCCGGGAATCACGAGCAGATCAGGGCATGGCGCAGGGATATGGCCCTCAGAAAGACCCGTGGGACCAGGCCCGATCTGATTGAGAAGGCCCTGACGGAAGGAGAATGGGAGGGCAGGGAGTGATGGAGCCCCCTCGTCAAGTCCGAGCGGCACCGACTTCGGTGAAGCGTCCCCGGAGCCGGGCCGAATAACGGCATCATCCTCTGACTGCTGCTCCGGCATGCATCGCGGCACCGGAAGGACAGGTCTTTCGTCTCATTACCCGGTGCACTTTAAAAGATGCGGCCTTGTTGCGCATATGCACGCATCCCTTCTCAAGTCCGGGTTGCGGAAGGCCGAGAGGACAAAGGAGATGAAGCAGTGTTGTATGTAGGATTGCTCCACTGGCCGTGCATTGACAAGAACGGGGAGGAGATCGCCACGGCCATCACCAACCTGGATTTACATGATCTTGCAAGAGTATGCTTGACATATGGGATAAATACGCTTTATATCGTTCACCCAAACGATGTCCAATTGGCTTTTGCCAGGAGGATCATGGATCATTGGCTTCAGGGATATGGAGGCGAGTATAATCCCATACGGAAAAAGGCTTTTGAGGTGATCACCCTGGTCAAGGACCTGGAAGACATAAAACGGCAGACCGGTGCATATATGGTGGGAACTTCGGCTACGCGCATGGATGGTTGCATTTCCTGGGAACAGGCACGGGCGATCGCGTCCGCCAGGGATGTATGCCTGGTGTTCGGGACGGGCTGGGGACTCGCGCCGAGGCTTCTGAAAAGCCTTGATGCGGTCATAGAGCCCATCGGCGCGGGGAGTGCTTTCAACCATCTGTCGGTCCGTTCCGCCGTTTCAATAACCATAGACCGGATTGCAGGAGGGAATACATGAATATCATCGACAAATACGAGCAGGAGCAGATGAAGGACAATCTGCCTGAGATACGGATCGGCGACAAGGTGCGCGTCTCCACCAGGATCGTCGAGGGGTCGCGGGAGAGGCTTCAGGTCTTCGAAGGGGTGGTCATCGCCCGTCACCGGGGCAACAACCGCGAATCCATAACGGTCCGCAAACAGTCCTATGCCGTGGGCGTGGAGAGAGTCTTCCCCTTGCATGCACCCGTGGTGGACAAGGTGGAGGTGGTGAGCCACGCCAAGGTCAGGAGGGCCAAGCTCTACTACCTGCGCGCGAAGAGAGGCAAGGCGGCACGGCTGAAAGAACAGCGCCGTTAGCATGTCGCTAGAGGATTCCCTTATCGCCCGGGGGTGCTGGCCCGTGTGCGGCATCGACGAGGCGGGGAGGGGGCCGCTGGCAGGGCCCGTCGCCGCCTCGGCCGTGATCATGGAACCCGGGCACGAGCTCAGGCGTCTGGTGAGGGATTCCAAGAAGCTGAGCCCTTCCCGCAGGGAACACCTCTTTGAGACGATCATGCAGGCGCCGGGCGTCCACGTGGGATTCTCCCTGGTGGACGAGCGCTGCATCGACGACATCAACATCCTTCAGGCATCGCTCAAGGCCATGAAAGAGGCGGTGCTGAATCTCCGGCTCGAGCCTCGGTATGCAGTTGTCGACGGAAATGTCGCGCCCGATCTGCCGTGCAGGTGCTACACGGTGGTCCGGGGCGACGAGCTGGAACCTTCCATATCCGCTGCGAGCATCGTTGCAAAGGTCATCCGGGACAGGCATATGGAACAGATGGACAGGCTCTACCCGGGGTACGGGTTCGCACAGCACAAGGGTTATCCCACCAGGGCCCATTACGAGGCACTCCGATGCCTGGGAGCGTGTCCGATTCACCGGAGGAGCTTCCATGGTGTCACGGCCGTCGACCAGAAAAAAAGGCAGTGAGGGTGAAGAGATCGCCCGGAAATACCTGGAGGGCAAGGGCTACCGGATCCTGGACCTGAATTTTCAGACCCGCACGGGCGAGATCGATATCATTGCACTCGACCGCGACATCGTGGTATTCATCGAGGTGAAATCATCGACGGGACGAACGTTCGGCGACCCCCTGGCCTGGGTGCCCACCTGGAAACAGCGGCGGATTGTCCGGGTGTCCCGGATCTATCTGCTGAAGAAACGCCTTCATGACACCCAGGCCCGATACGATGTGGTGGCCGTCGACCCTGCAAGGAGGGTGTGCCATGTCGAAGATGCATTCAGGCCCGCAGGTGAGTTTCTTATGTGACCAGAACCTGGGAAGGCTTGCGCGGTGGCTGAGGATCATGGGCTTCGACACCGAGTATATGCGCACCTGGGACGATGACGCGATCGAACGTGCCCGTGCAGCCGGAAGGATACTCCTGACCCGGAGGCGGGATTTTGCTTCGGATCGCCAATCAATCGTTCTGGAAAGCGATTTTCTGAAAGATCAGCTCGGCTACCTTGATAAACGTCTGAAACTCAGTGAAATGCTCCAGCCTTATTCACGGTGCAGCATTTGCAATGCGTCGTTGAAGTGTGTTAAGGCTCAGGACGTGAAAAATCTGGTTCCGGAATATGTCAGTACGACCCGGGAAACCTTCGTCAGATGCCCGCATTGCCTGAGGATCTACTGGAAGGGGACTCATACGGTCAAAATGGTTGAGGCCATGCATCGAATATTCTCAACCCGGGTGAGATCATGAGCAAACCCGACCTGGAAAAGCTGCTCTCCATCGTCAAGGGTAAGCGGAAGGTCTTCATCGTCACCCACGAGAACCCCGACCCCGACAGCATCGCGTCTGCATTCGGGCTCAAGTACATCTTTCGCAGGTCGCTGGGCATCACCTCGGTCATCGTATACAGCGGCATTATCGGCAGGGTGGAAAACCAGTGCATGGTCAAGCTCCTGAACATCGACATGACGCCGTTGAACTCGGTGAACCTCCGGAACTCCTCGGTCGTGATCCTGGTGGACTGCCAGCCGCACACCGGCAATGTGGTCCTGCCGCCCGGCGTCACCCCCAATGCGGTGATCGACCACCATCCCTTGCGGAAGTCGTCCACCAAGGCAGAGTACATCGACGTGCGCAAGAGCATCGGCAGCACCTCGACCATCATCACCCAGTACATCAAGCAGCTGGGCCTGCCCATGGACCGGAGGGTGGCGACGGCCCTGTTCTACGGCATCAAGTCCGATACCAGGGATCTGGGCAGGCAGTCCTCCGACGCCGATATCCGTGCCTCGGTCTATCTCTTTCCGAGCACGCTCCAGAAAAAGCTCGCCCGGATCGAACACCCGGAGAAGCCAAAGGAATATTTCATCGAGCTCTACTCCGTGCTCAACAACGCCAGGATCTATGGCGACGCCGTGGTGGCCAGGGTGGATATGATCGGGTGGCCCGAGATGATCGGAGAATATGCCGACGAGCTCATCCAAATCGAGGGGATCAGGTGGTGTCTGTGTTACGGCCGGCACAACGGGTCGATTCTGTTCTCCATCCGCACCACGCGGTCGAGCCACATGGCAGGCGTGCTCGCGCACAAGATCTGCCACGGCATCGGCAAGGGCGGAGGCCACGAGACCTTTGCCGCGGGCAAGATCGACCTGGCTCAGGCCCTGAAAAAGGTGAAGGATCCGGAAGATATCCTGGTGAAGCGGTTCCTCAAGGAGGTTTCCCCGCGGGGTATGGAACCCGCGATGCTCATCAGCAGGGACAAGGCCGAGATCAAGCCCTCAGAACCCGGGGTCAATGCCTAAGAGACCGGCTGCATAGTTTACCATATCCCGGTCTTCCTTCTCGTTGACCTTGACGATGCCCTGGCTTCTGTCCATACTTCCCGACCTCACGATTCCGGCGATCTCCCATGCATAGGGATGGAAGTTGAAGCGCTTCCGGTGCAGATGGTTCGCCAGGGCGTTCAGCAGGCAGTTGGTGGAGTTGGGATCGGTGTCCTTGGGTTTCACCCATCCGAGTGAAGATATCATCTCAACAATGGCGTCTTCGTCGTAATTCATGAACGCCAGGGGATGTATGTTCACCGGCCAGCGTGACTGGTCAATCTCCAGATCCGTATCGCTCAGGAAGTAGGGCTTGAGCTCGTCACCGGCAAGCCCGATGAGCGGGTCTCTCACCGAGCGGTGGGAAAACTTCTGCAGCCTGGGATTGGTCTGCATGATGGCCGAGCTGATGGGCGCCTGCCCGGGAGACCACCCGAAGGCCACCAGGGGGATGTGATACGAAAGCGCGGTCTTTAAGACCATGGCCTTGACCATCCCGATGCAGGTGGTGCAGATTGAGCTGGCCCGGTCGAGGGTTTTGGGGCTGTAGATATCGTGTCTTGCCGCCAGGCCGAAGACCTTTTTCATGAGATCGAAGGGCGGCCTGAAGACCATGCATGCCGCTCCCATGCTGTCGGTCATGTGCCGGATGTTCACCATGGCCTGGCCGGATATGAACCCGTTGTCGAAGACAAGGGCCAGCACCTTGAGGTTATACTGCTTTGCAAGAAGGTAGAGCGTGTACGTGGAATCCTTGCCGCCGCTGTATGCCAGCAGGACATCGAATGAGCCCTTTGAGCGCTTGCTTTGGAGCAGGGCTTCGAACTGTTCCCGGTGGGCCTGTTTTTCGCGGCTGTCAGGGATGGGGATGTTCCTGCAGTAGTTGCAGACTCCCTCTTCATCGAACTGAATGCCGGGAAAGCTCCCCGGCAGAACGCATTTCGAACAGGTGGTCATGACTTCAACGCCTCCTTGTCGATCTTGCCCGAAGGCTTCTTGGGCAGGGACCTCGCGATGGTGAAGTGCCTGGGATGCTTGTGAGGCGCTAGCCTCTGCCCGATAAAGGATTTCAGCGCATCCAGATCAAAGGTCTTCTCATCCAGAGGCACCACGAAGGCCTCGGGCACCTCGGAGAGATACTCGTCGGGCCTCCCGATGATTGCCACCTCGTGGATCATGCCCGACTCCACGATGGCGTCCTCGATCTCCCTGGGCGATACCCGTTCCCCCCCGATCTTGAGCATCTCCTTTTTTCTGCCGGTAAGAAAGATGAAGCCCTCATCGTCCAGGTGCCCCAGGTCTCCGGTCACGAGCCCCCAGGGTTTGATGACCTTGTGCGTCTCTTGGGCGTCCTTCCAGTAGCCGAGCATGATGTTCTCGCCCGAGGCACAGATGTTTCCCACCTCGAAGGGCCCCAGGACCTTTCCGTTGTCATCCCTGATGGTGACCTCGACCTGCGGGACGGGTATGCCGATGGAGCCGAGCTTGTCCTTGAGCAGCCGCTCGGGAGGCAGGTAGGTGAGCCGGGCCGATGCCTCGGTCGCGCCGTACATGATGTAGAGCGAGGTCTTGCCGATGCAATCCAGGAGCCGCCGGGTCAGAGCGGGCGCCATTGCGCCTCCGGCCTGAGTGATGTAGCGCAGGCTCGGGATTGATGTCCTGGGAAAGACCGAGCGGTTGAGCAGGATGGCGAAGGTGGAGGGAACACCCGCAAAGCCGGTCACCTCTTTTTCGGCCATGTCCTTGACCACGGAGTTGGGAAAGGCGAAACGGTTGTTGATCACCACCGAGCCCCCCACCATGAAATGGGTGTTGAGCAGGGTCTTGCCGTATACATAGTAAAAGGGAAGCACCGCCATGACCCGGTCCGTTTCTGTCAGCCCCAGATAGGAGACGATGGAAGCCGAGTTGGTGCACAGATTCCTGTGGGTCAGCATCACGCCCTTGGGCCTGCCCGTGCTGCCCGAGGTATATACGATGGCGGCAAGGTCGTCCTGCTTGAGGTCGATCTCCGGCACCCCCTGGGGCATGGACTCCACATCGCTCCAGGTATAGCGCCTGGCATGCCCAGTGAAGAGATCTCCATCGGGCACGATGACGCAGGGGACATCGATCTCCTGGAGCCTCTTGGCACTCGACCGGGACATGATGCACACCCGTGCCCCCGAGTTCTCGATGTAATAAGCGGCCTCTGCCGGGGTGCTCCGGTCAGCCACTTCCACGCAGACTCCGCCGGCCTTGAGCACCCCGTAGTAGCTCGCCACGCTCCTGATCGAATTCTCCATGATCAGCAGCACCCGGTCGCCCTTCTGTAATCCGTGTTCGAGGAGCAGGCGGGCAAGCCTGCCGGCAAGCGATTCCAGCTCGGCAAAACCGGCGCTCTGCGCGCCGTCGAACAGGGCGGTTTTCTCTGGAAATCGGTGCGCGGACGATTCGAGGAACTGGTGGACGAGTCCTGCCACTAAGAGATGCCCTTGGTTTTCAGGAAATTGACGATATTGCTGACAGTCTCGAGGTTTTCCGGAATCAGTTCCTCGTCCTCAATCTTGATACCGTAGGTGGCCTCCAGGTACTCGACGAGCTCGAGCACGCCGGTCGAATCCATGATGCCGCTTTCAATCAGGGACTCGTCGGGATCGATCTGAGCGTCGGATCTGCCCATGATAAAATTCTCTTTGATGAACTCAACAACATCCTTCAATATATCTGGCATTTTATCCTCTCGAAAAATTCTCTTTGTGTAGGATCTATCGGTATCTTATAAAGCAAAATTGATAATTTCAATGGGAATTTTCACCGATCGGCCGCCGGACCGGCCGTGCACGATGACAACGGTGCGCATCCGCCGGACCTGCCGTCCTGTGCCCTTGAAAACATTTTTCGACAACGCGAACGCCTTGTATTCATGGACTCAGATATTCACATCAGCAGCCGATTTTCGAGAAGCCCGCAGTCCGTGAGTGCCGTCCGGACCGTGGTGAAGGAGAAGTCCTTGAGCAGGCGGCTGAATCTCGTGAACGAACGGTTGATGCCCGTGTAGGTTCTGAACCTGGACAAGAAGGGGGCGTCGTCGACACGCGGGGTCTCGGGGTTGAGCTCCCAGGGGTGGATATAAAAGACAAAGGGATCTCCCTGCCGCTGGAGGCGTCTCAGCGCGGTACGGATCACGGAGTAGGGCAAGAGCCTGAAATAACCGCCCCCGGAAACAGGAACGTTGACCGGACCGACCTTGAGTGTGGAAATAGGAAACTCAACCAGGGTGCTTCCCTGGATCCTGTACGGCAACCTGGGCGCATCGGGGATACCGTAGTTGTCGTGATAGATCGGGAAGATGCTCGAATCGTACCTGAACCCCAGGGCCTCCAGAATATCCAATGCCCACAGCGTGCTCCCGGTGATGGAGTAGGTGGGAGCGCGATACCCGGTGACGCGCTCCCCGATGCAGTCTTCAAGCACATCTTTCGCCCTCGACACGTCCTTCCGGAACGTATCCGGGTCCTGAGTGGTGATGGCCTGGTGCATGTGGCCGTGACAGGCGATCTCGTGCCCGCGTGCGTGAATGCTCTTGATGAGCTCCCGGTTGCGCTCCGCGATCCAACCGAGGCAGAAAAAGGTCGCGGAGACAGCTCTCTCGTCAAGGAGATCGAGGATTCTGTCGGTATTTCCCTGCACGGCAGGGGCATACCCGTCCCACGAGCTGGTGGGAATGACGCCTGCAAATGCATGGACCTGAAAATATTCCTCTACATCGATGGTCAGTGCATGTCTCATACTGGGATTCTATAATATAGACTGACAGGCTGTCCCGCAAGACATGAATCGACTGAAGAGGTTGCCTCCTTGATGCATTCTACCGATGACTGCCCCCTTATCATGCGGATTTTGCAGAATGTCCCAAAACAACGTCAGGGTGCGGCAATCACAGGTTTTTCCTCGTGATACCGTGCGCGGCATGACCAGAACCCGGTCGAATATGATTGATGAATCATTCAAAATGGTTTACAAGTTATTCACTTCCGAACAAATGTGAGGGTCGGAGACGAGAGGACAAGGGCCGCCAAGTAATCAATTATGATACTACCGCTCCATGTTCACGGTGCCGTCTTGAAAACAGCACATCAGGGCTCATGGCACAGGTACGGGCGCCTTTTCGTGAATACGGACAAGGAACCTTTACGACAGTCAAGGAGGGTAATATGGGTTATTCTGAAAAGAGCATCGCAGGTATTTTTCACAACAGGGCGGAGAAATATCAGTATGAACCCTGTGTACGGTACAAGAAAGACGGCAGATACACAGCCATCAGCTGGCGGGAGATGCAGCGGACCGTCACCAACCTGGGTCTGGGCCTCATATCTCTGGGGGTGAAAAAGGACGATATCGTCACGATCTTCTCCGAGAATTGCTGGCAGTGGCTGGCGGCGGACCTCGCGAGTCTGTCCATCGGCGCCTCGGATGCGCCGATCTACGCCACCAACTCCGGCGATGAGGCCGCGTACATCATCAACGACTCGGGCTCCAGATTCCTGTTCGTCTCCGATCAGGACCACCTGGACCGGATTCTCGCGGTGAAGTCCACCCTGAAAGGCCTCAAGAAGATCATCACCTTCGAGACCATCGAGACCGGCGACAAGAACATCGTCAGCCTCGAGGAGGTGCTCAGGCTGGGCGAGGAGCACAAGGACAAGAAGGCCTTTGAAGAACGTCTTCTTTCCATCGATCCGGAGGGGCTCGCCACCCTCATCTACACCTCGGGCACCACGGGGCCTCCCAAGGGCGTCATGCTCACGCATGCCAACTTCACCGCCAATATCCTGCAGTGCTACGCGTCCCATCCCATTATCGGGCATCAGGACGAGGCCCTGACGCTTCTTCCCTGGAGCCATTCCCTGGGCAGGACCGTAAGCGTCTATCTGATGCTGCACATCGGCGCTGTCCTGAATCTGGCGGAGAGCTTCGGAACGGTCATGGAGAACATGGCCGAGATACGGCCGACGCTCATGGTCTCTGTTCCCCGTCTCTTCGAGAAGATTCACTCGGGTATCTTCTCCAAGGTGGAAAAGGCAAGCCCGACCAGAAAGAAGCTGTTTTTTTGGGCAGTGGACGTCGCAATGCGGGCCGTCGACTACAAGGTACAGCACAAGCCCATGCCCTGGACGCTCAAGGTCCAGTACGACCTGGCCGAGAGCCTTGTCTATGCTAAGCTCAGACAGGCCCTGGGCATGGACAGGATCAGGATCTTCATCAACGGCGGCGGGGCGCTCGCGCTGGACATCGACCGCTTCTTCAACGGCATCGGCGTCAACCTGCACAACGGATACGGCCTCACCGAGACCACCCCGGTCACCAATGTCAACACCTTCGAGGTCTTCGAGTTCGGATCGGTCGGCCCGGCACTGGCGGACACCCAGGTCAAGATAGCGGAAGACGGAGAGATCCTCATCAAAGGCCCGCAGGTCATGAAGGGCTATTACAACAAGCCCGAGGACACGAAGGCCTCCTTCACCGACGACGGGTGGTTCCTGACCGGAGACATCGGCCGCCTGGACGAGCGGGGCTGTCTCTATATCACGGACCGTAAAAAAGACATCATCATCACCGCGGGCGGCAAGAACGTGGCGCCGCAGAACATAGAGAACACCCTGGTGACCGATCCGTTCATAGAGCAGGCCGTGGTGATCGGCGAGGGAAGAAAGTACCTGAGCGCCCTGATCATCCCCAACTATGCCGAGCTTGTCTCGTATGCCAAGAATCAGGGGATATCATTCGACAGCAACGAAGACCTCATCAAGAAGCCCGAGATCATCTCGTTCTACGACGACAAGATCAAGAATCTCATGAAGGATTATGCCCGCGTGGAGCAGATCCGCAGGTTTACTCTGCTGCCCAGGGAGTTCAGCATCGAATCGGGCGAGCTCACGCCCACGCTCAAGATGAAGCGCAAGATCATCAACCAGAACTTCAACGACGTGATCGAGGCGATGTACAAAGAATAGCACCCTGACAAAGGGGCTGCCCGGTGGGGGCTGCCCCTTTGTTCGAACATAGGTCTGCCCCTTTGTACGAATATGTTGAGAAGGATGACCTGTCTCCGAGAACATGCATCGAGATGGCTGTCCGACATGATAGCGCAGCATATGAGAAGGAGGACCTGTCCTCCGTAGCTTCAGCGAAGGAGGAAAAATGACCGGGAGAGTTCATCGGTTCACTTTTTCCACCCGGATTCATTTTGTGGTTCCTCATCAAGGGCTTCTTCTCAAGGCCTTATGATTTCACTGAATTTGTATTTTTCTCCTTGCAAATGGTCCCCAGAGCTCTATATATAGTACGTATATTCTATCAAAGCACTACATCTAGTACAAAGAGGGGGAATTGATGTTTACCAAGATCAGAAAGCGCGACGGGAGATTTGCCTCTTTTCATGCACCAAAGATCACGCATGCAATCGCAAAGGCGGGTGACGTCACCGGTGAATTCGGTGCCGATATCGCCCACAGGTTGATGCTCAAGGTCCTGAGCATGGCTCAGGATACGCTGGCGGAAACACCCACGGTGGAGGAGATCCAGGATATCGTGGAGGAGGTGCTGCTGTCCTCTCCCTACCGCAGGACGGCAAAGGCCTATATCATCTATCGGGACCAGCACGCCAAGATCAGGGAAATCAAGGCCGGGATGGGCGTGGACCTCATCGACCAGTACCTCACCAAGATCGACTGGAAGGTGAACGAGAACAGCAACATGTCGTTCTCGCTGCAGGGCCTGAACAACTATCTCTCCTCCGAGATCAGCAAGATCTACTGGCTCAACAAGATCTATCCGCCGGAGGTGCGCCACGCCCACGCCGATGGAGACTTCCATATCCACGACCTCAACATCATATCGGTCTACTGCGTGGGATGGGACCTCTACGACCTGCTGCTCCAGGGCTTCAAGGGTGCGCAAGGGAAGGTGGAAAGCAAGCCTGCCAGGCATTTCCGCACTGCGCTGGGACAGATCGTGAACTTTTTCTATACCCTGCAGGGCGAGGCCGCAGGCGCGCAGGCGTTCTCCAATTTCGACACCCTGCTCGCGCCTTTCATCCGGTACGACAGGCTCGACTACGCCCAGGTGAAGCAGTCGCTCCAGGAGTTCATCTTCAATATCAACGTCCCCACCCGGGTGGGATTCCAGACGCCGTTCACCAATGTGACGCTCGACTTGGAGGTGCCTTCGTACCTGGCTGATCAGGGAGTCATTATCGGCGGCGAGGTCCAGAGCAACACCTACGGTGAGTATCAGCACGAGCTGGATATGTTCAACCAGGCCTTCGTGGAGGTGATGGCCGAGGGCGACGCCAAGGGCAGGGTGTTCACTTTCCCGATACCCACCTACAATATCACTCGCGACTTCAACTGGGACAGCCCCCACCTCGCCAACCTCTGGAAGATGACCGCGAAGTACGGGGTCCCCTATTTCTCCAACTTTATCAACTCCGACATGGATCCCGAGGATGCCCGGAGCATGTGCTGCAGGCTGAGGATAGACAACCGGCAGCTCGAAGTGCGCGGGGGAGGACTGTTCGGATCGAATCCGCTGACCGGTTCCATCGGGGTGGTAACCATCAATCTTCCGCGCCTCGGTTACCTGAGCGAAGACAAGGCCGATTTCATGCAGCGTCTGGACAAGCTCATCACCCTGGCCAGCACTAGCCTGGAGATCAAGCGCAAGATCCTGGAGAAATTTACAGAGACAAACCTCTACCCCTACACGAAGTACTATCTTACCGGGATCAAGCAACGCTTCGGTGAGTACTGGAAAAACCACTTCTCCACCATCGGGATTCTGGGGATGAACGAGGCGTGCGTGAATCTCCTGGGGGTGAACATCGGCAGCGAGGCAGGAAGAGGCTTTGCCCTGGAGGTGGCCGATTTCATCCGTGACCGGCTCATCACCCTCCAGAGTGAGACGGGGAGCAACTACAACTTCGAAGCAACCCCGGCCGAGGGAACCTCATACCGCATGGCCAGGATCGACAAGGGCAAGTACCCCGACATCGTCTGCGCCAACGAAGAAGCCTTCCATCAGGGTGCGGAGCCTTACTACACCAACTCATCCCAGCTTCCGGTGAACTATACCGACGACATATTCGAGGCCATGGACCTGCAGGACGAGATACAGTCCAAGTATACCGGCGGGACCGTGCTCCATATCTTTGCCGGTGAACAGGTGGAAGAGCCGGAGGTGATCAAGAACCTGGTCAGAAAGGTCTGCAACCACTACAAGATGCCGTACTTCACCTTCAGCCCCACCTTCAGCGTGTGTCCGAGCCACGGATATCTCAACGGGAACCAGCCCGTGTGCCCGCAGTGCGGCGAGATCACCGAGGTCTACTCCCGGGTGGTGGGTTATCTGCGGCCCGTGGCCCAGTGGAACAACGGTAAGAAAGAAGAATTCAAGGAGAGGCAGACCTTTTCGGTCAGAAAGGCCGAGACCACGCAGCGGCCCTTCCTGCGGCAGGCCCGGGCCGTGGATCTGGGCTCAGCGGGATCCGGGGAATACCGTGGTCAGGAATCGCACGAGGCAAAAAAGGCGCTTTCAAACAGCTGAGGCACTAAGGGCGGTCAGACGTAAAAACGGACATTGAAACGACCATCGGACCGTTTCAATGTCCGTGAAGAATCTTTCAGACGGACACTTAAGCCGGACAAAGGGTAAAATAGCCGCTCAGACGATCTTCTGGATGGCCTCTTTGAGCTCCTCGATCTTGAAGGGTTTCTTGATAACGCCCTTGAATCCGTGCTCCTGATAATTTGTCACCACCGGGTCCGTCGAGTAGCCGCTGGATACGATGGCCTTTGCCGCCGGATCGATCTTCAGGAGATCGCGCACCGCATCCTTTCCCCCCACGCCGCCGGGGATCGTGAGGTCCATGATAACCGCATCGAACGGATTGCCCGACTCCATGGCTTCGCGGTACATCTGGACTGCCTGGGCGCCTTCCGCGGCAACCTGAACTTCATAGCCAAGAAAATCGAGCATGTTGCTTAAAACATCCTGGATGATCTCTTCATCGTCCATGACAAGTATCCTGCAATTGCCCATGGGTGAACTCCTCTCTTTTCAGCCCTTGCCGGTAATCCATGACCTATTTTCGCCCAACTGTCTGAAGAGTTCAGAAAAAGGACATTCACCGGTCCCCCTTAAAGAGACAATGCCTTTCAAGGGATCAAGGAGTGGTGATCCTGGTTTCTCCTCACTCTATCCACCAATAACAAAGAACGTGCTATACGGGCCGCCCGCCGGTGGGCACCCATAGCGTTTGTGTATATATTTTATCCACAATCCCAAGGAAATAATCAAGAATAATAACAGTTATTATCTGTATCTCCTTTTGCCGGATACGCTTCTGGAGCCCCTTTTTAAGGGGTGCGTACACGATCTCGCGACTCATCTTCGGGCCGGAAACATGCTCCCCGGTCCAGCGCATTGTGGAAAAAAATCAACCATTTCCCTTCCTAACCGGAGTAATCCTGTGATATCCTAATGTTGTGGCGCACGAGGATACGGAAGAAATCAGGATCAATATCGGTCATCTGCAGAGGACCTCGCTCATCGACTATCCGGGGGAGATCAGCGCCGTTGTTTTCACCCAGGGGTGCAACTTCCGGTGCCCGTACTGCCACAACCCGGAACTCGTGGACCCCTCCCGGTTCACGCATCCGCTCGATCAGGACGAGGTGCTCTCCTTTCTGAGCATGAGGAGAGGAAAGTGCGATGCCGTCGTCATCACCGGCGGCGAGCCCTGCATCCAGCCGGGCCTGATCCCGTTTATGAAAAACCTGAAAAAAATGGACTACCTGGTGAAGCTCGACACCAACGGATCGTTCCCGGAGGTTCTCTCAAAGGTCCTTGAGTCCGGGCTCGCCGATTTTATCGCCATGGACGTCAAGGCGCCGGTCTCCCGGTATCCTCATGTGACAAGGAGCATACTCGATCCCGGCAAGGTTGCCCGGAGCATCCGGATCATCATGGGCTCAGGCCTTGCCTTCGAATTCCGGACCACCCTGGTGAGAGGGCTCCTGAGCCAGGAGGATGTTCTGGATATCGGCCGTGAGATCCAGGGAGCACCCCGCTATGTGCTTCAGCGATTCGTTGCATCAAAACACGTGGACGAGCGTTTTCTCGGGGCAGGTTCCTTTTCCGAAGAGGAGATCTCCGTTCTCGAAGAATCCCTCCAGGGGATGGTGGGCCGGCTGATCGTGCGCTAGCGCCGCATGCTCTCTCCCGGCCCTCACGGACTCCGGTGAAGCCGTGGCTGCCGGAACGATGCCCGTCTTCAGGAATGCCTGTCCACCCGATCATGAGCAGAGAGATCGAACCGCCCGCCGAGCCATGATATGGGCTGTGCGCATGCGCACCGGAATCCGGTATTTCGGTGCGCATGCGAGACATATCTCCACAGCGGTGTCCAGGCTGACCCGATGCCCCTGTGACACGAACACGGGATTGACCCTCTCGCGGGTTCTGAGCACGCAACCCACGGTCCTCTCTCCACAGATCACGGGGGCCGTGCTGCCCCGGCCGGGACCTGGGCTTTCAAAGGTGCCTGTAAGAAGAGTCTTGGCGCAACCCACGGCGGCACATTCCAGGAGGATGCCCAGGTGCGTCGCGATCCCCATCCCGCGGGGATGACTGATGCCGTGTCCGTCGAACAGGAGGACCTCGGGCCTGAGCTCGAGCAGGCCGAATGCCTGCTCCACCAGAGGGCCCTCCCTGAAAGCCAGGAGCCCGGGGATATAAGGAAAGCGGACGCTTCCGCATGCACGTGATACGGTCGCAAGGGAAAGACGCGGATAGGAGAACACGGCAATAACACAGCACGCCTGATTCGACCGCCGGTCGTACGCGACGTCTACCCCGCCCACGTGGGCAACAGGGGCAAACGAGTCGGTGAGGACCCGTCGTGAGCGAAGATGCTCCTGCAGGCTGCGGGCCTCTTCATGCGATACGTCCCATCTGTGTCCGGACATGGGCGCCACTCTATCAGAAGAGGAGCACCAAGAAAAAGGCATATGCCTAAAACCGTTACGCCTGGTCGCTGAAGATGGCGTCCACCTTTCCGGTGAGATCATCGGGAAGGAACGGTTTCTGGAGAAAGGTGATGTCTGTGAGCTCTTCCTGGCGGATGACGTCTTCACCGTACCCGGACATGAGCATGACCCTGATATCCGGCAGGATGGTGCGTATCTTTTTCGAGAGCATGATGCCGTCGATGCGGCGCATGACCATGTCGGTGATCAGGAGATCGATCGTGCCCTCGTACTGCCGGGCGAGCTGGAGGGCATCGCCTCCGTTGCGCGCTGTCAGGACGTGGTGGCCGCGGTGTTTGAGTATTTCGTCGACCAGCTCGCGCACCGTGTCGTCATCCTCGACCACCAGGATGGTCTTTCCGGTGGTTTCTGAGGACGGGCCCGGTTCCTGCGGGGCTTTCTCGGGGGGAGCCTGCTCCTGTCCGGAGAAAGGAAGGAGAATCCTGAAGGTCGTACCCTTGCCCTCGGCGCTTTGCACCTGGATCGTACCGTGATAGTCCTTCACGATGCTGTTCACGATCCACAGGCCCACGCCCTTTCCTGATTCACGTGTAGTGAAGAAGGGATCGAATACATGCTGCTTCACCTCTTCGCTCATGCCCGAGCCGGTGTCGCTCACGCACAGGCTCAGATACCGGCCGGGGCGGATATTGTCGTACTGCGGCGCAAGTGAATCATCGACGTCCAGGGCGTCGGTCGTGATAGTGATCTCGCCGCCTGCAGGCATAGCCTCCTTTGCATTGATCACCAGGTTCAGCAGCACCTTGGCGAACTGGGTGGGGTCGATCAGGATCTTCTTGGCCCCTGCCGACCTCTGGACGGTCAGCTTGATGTTCTCTTCTATGACATGCCTGAGTATGGTCTCCTGATCGGTCATCTCCTGATCGATATCGATCTCCTTGGGCTCCGGCCTGTTCTTGCTGCTGAACTCAAGAATCTTCTGGGTCAGCATGGACGCCTGGGTACCGGCCTGGCAGATCTGAAACATCTTGCCGTAGAACGGGTGGTTTCGGTCCATGGAGCGGAGCATCATCTCGGAATAGCCGTTGATGACCGTGAGGATGTTGTTGAAGTCATGGGCAAACCCGCCCGCCATCTGCCCCAGCGTCTCAACGCTCGACGTATGGATGAGGTTGCGTTCCTGGACCTTCTGGTCGATCATGTCGAGTGCCTGGTACTGAAACGATACCACACGGTTGTTCTTCACGATGGGCCTTCCGCTTATGAGCATGTAGAGAACCCTGCCGTCATGCGATATCATGCGTATCTGGTAGCTCATCTCTTTCTTTCCGAGAATGCTCTCCTTCCACAGCTTCACCACCTTCTGCTTGTCGTCGTCGTGAATGAGATCGAGGATGTTTCTCCCTTCCACGGGCTGCGTTTCATCCCCCTTCCCGAGAAGCATTTCCGTGGCCTTCCTGTTGAGCTTGATGATATCACCGCGCCAGTCAGTAATCGCCGCCATAGCTGTTGCATTGGTGAAGAGATCCTCGAAGAATGTCTCCTGCTCTTTGTTTCCATCACGTCCACGGACCGGAGAGGGAATCTCGGTCAGGATGCCCAGCAGTCCCACCGGAGAACCATCGATGACAACCGGATCCAGTGTTTTGACAAACGAACGCGACACACCGTCCGGACAGGGCAGGTCCGTGAGTGTTTCCCGGGATGGGACGCCATTTTTCAGGACCCTGTTTTCCCCGGATGCGAGCTCCCGGGCGACAGGGGAGGGCAAAAGATCGCTGTCGGTTTTTCCGATCGCGTATTCCTTCCCGGAAAGCCGGATCATGTCTGCATACGCCCGGTTGAGCCAGGCATACCGGAGCCCGGCATCCTTGATATATACCGGCGAGATCATGCTATCCATGGTTTCCCGGGCATGAGATATGAAGTGGTCAAGGACGGCACCCATGGTTTTCTTTTCCTGCATGACATACTCCTTCGTGATGGTGCTTATCTCTGATGTGTTTTTTTATTCCTTCTTATCGGCACACCGTGATCTGAATTAAACCCTCCGGCGTTTTCGGTGCTCAGGAGTCGCACCAACCGGAGAGGACGGCATGGAGAAGGGGGGCTGTTTCCTGTTTCTCCGGTGTTGACCCGGGTATCTACCGAATGAATCAATCAGTCGAGAATGTCGCCCAGAACCGTAGAGAGCTCGCTCATGTTGAATGGCTTGTTCAGTTTCGCCACGATGAGGGGGTTGTTGAACATTTCCTGACGCTCGTGCTCGAAAGAGAAGCCCGATGAGATGACGACCCTGGTCTTGATGCCGCACTTGAGCATCTCCTGCAGCGTATGGTACCCGTCGAGCCCGGGCATGATCATGTCGAGAATGATGAGATCGAAGCCCAGGCTGTCCGTCTTGAGCTTGTCGAGGCAGCTGATTCCATCGTGGGCGGTCTCCACCTCGTGGCCGAGATGCTCGAGCATTTCCCTGCCGATATCGCGGAGCATGTCCTCGTCGTCCACCAGAAGTATGCGCGCCCTGAGCGAGTCGCGCCCGTCGGAGTTTTTTTCCGCCGTCACGGCCGGTCTCTTCCTGCTCCTTGAGACGGGCAGCAGTATGCTGAACTGCGAGCCTTTTCCCTCCTCGGACTGCACCTGGATGCCGCCGCCCGCGTTCTTGATGATGTTGTATGTGATGGAGAGTCCCAGCCCGGTTCCCTTTGCGGTCCCTTTCTGCTTGGTGGAAAAAAAGGGATCGAATATCTTCGGGAGGATCTCCTTGCTCATACCGCATCCGTTGTCCGTCAGCTCGACCTTCACGTACTTCCCTGCTTCGTCGAGAAGATAATGCCGCTTGAGGTCCTTGTCTACGGACACGACCTGCACATCGATGGAGATCCGGCCTCTCTGCCGGTCGCCGATGGCGTCTTTTGCGTTCACAATGAGGTTCAGCAGCACCTGGGTGAGCTGTGTGTGATCAATGTATACCAGGGCGCTGCTCTCCATGTTGCCGAGGTTGAACCTGATGTTCTTCGGAATCGATTTGGAGGCCATGTCGATGACCTCCTCGATCACCTGGCAGATGGAGATATTTTCCGGCCGTCCCTCGTGCCGTTTGGTGAAGACGAGCATCTGCCTGACAAGGTCTCTGGCGCGGTCGCTGATCTTTTCCAGGGTATCGAGGTAGGCGAGCTGTTTGGTCCGGTCGGTGGTGTAGCGGAGCATGGCGAGGTTGCCCGATATCCCGGTGAGTATGTTGTTGAAGTCGTGGGCCACACCTCCTGCAAGCTCCCCGATGGTCTCCATTTTCTGGGCATGGATCAGCTGGATCTCCATGTGCTTTTTCTCGGTGATATCCACTGCAGTGAAGACCGCGCCTCCATGAACCGGGTCGATGAGAGGATAGATGCTGATATCGAAGATCTGGTTCGAGGAACCAGCGAGGGCCCGCTCATGAAAGAACTGCGGCACGCGGCTTTCCTGCACTCCTCTGATCACGTCCTCGAACTCCTTCATGTCAGAGCTCAGAAACGAGATCCTCTTGCCCGTGATGGCCGATGGGGGTTTGCGGAAGATCCTGCTGGTGACCGGGTTCGCCATCTGGATCTTACCGGCCCTGTCGATGCATATGAGGATGTTCGGGCTGGACTCGATGATGCTGTTGAGGAAATTCGAGAGATCGAGGATGGTGCGCTGGGCCTCCTTGAGATCGGATATCACCTGGGCGTTGTACTGGATCTCGACGATCTTTCCGCCGTTTCTGACCACTGAACCGCTCGCCAGCAGATAGGGGGTCTCGCCGCCCTTTGCCACGACCCTGAGCTCGAACCGGGGGGTGTTGCCCGCCAGAATCTCTTTCCAGAACTCGATGAAGATATCGCGATCGCCGGGATGAGCGATCACGAGGATGCTTTTCCCGATCAACTCCTTTCTCGTATATCCGGATATCTCCTCCACCTTCTTGTTCAGGCGCTTGATATATCCGTGTGCATCCGTGGTGATGATGAGCTCGTTTGCATTTTCGAAGAGTGCCTCGTAGCGCCTGCGGTTTTCCCTCATCTGACTCTCCAGGCGCTTGCGCCTGGTGATGTCCGTGACGATGCCGCAGAAGCCCGCAGGATTGCCCTTCTGGTCCCTGAGCAGGCTTGCGGAATTATCGATCACCTTCTTCTTTCCGGATGCAAGAATAATCTCGTACTCTATCCTCATGGGTATTCCGGTCAGATAGGTTTCGTGAAAGGCCTTGAAAACCCGTTTGGCGGTGGCCTTGGAGGTATAACTCCTGAAGTTCAGCCCGAGGATCTCTTCGCTGCTCATCTCGGTGATCCGGCAGAGGGACTCGTTGGCAAAGGTAAAGGACCCGCTCAGGTCCGTCTCGTAGTAACCCTCTTGCATGCCCTGGAGAATTTTACGATATTTCTCGCTCGTCATTGCAAACCTTCGAGAACCCTATCGGGCTCCGGCAAATAAAACTTAATATACCAGAAACTCCTGTCCTGTGCTAAGTTTTTATTCGTTTCTCCCCGTGCTCCAGATATCTTCTCACGAGGTGGTTGAATGGAACATGACCGGGTCCAGAAAATGGTCGATTGCATGAACCAGGTGTTTCTCGGGCAGGACAAAGTGGTGAGATCCATCGTATGCGGCCTCCTTGCCGGAGGCCACGTGCTGCTGGAAGGGGTGCCCGGAGTCGGAAAGACGCTGATCGGCCTTGCCGTTTCCCGGCTTCTGGACGTCAGCTTCAAGCGCGTTCAGTTCACCAACGACCTGCTCCCTTCCGACGTGATCGGGTTTCATGCCGTCAGGAGCGGGACGGGTGGCTTCGAGCTGGCAAAGGGACCCATCTTCGCCAGCATCGTCCTGGCCGACGAGATCAACAGGACCTCTCCCAAGACACAGTCAGCGCTTCTGGAGGCCATGGAAGAACGCCGGGTCACCATCGACGGCATCACCTATGAACTGCCGGCTCCGTTCATGGTCATCGCGACCCAGAATCCCGTCGAGATAGCCGGCACTTTTCCGCTGCCCGAGAGCCAGCTCGACCGGTTCCTGCTCAAGCTACGAGTGGGGTATCCTTCGCTGCAAGAGGAACAGCAGATCATCGCCCGGGGGATCGACCACACCGAGGCGCTCGGGCTTGAACCCGTCATGACCAGGGATATTCTTCTTCCCATGATCGGGCACGTTTCCCGGGTCCTCGTGCACAGGGATGTCCTGGAGTACATGACCGCCCTCATCAGGTCGACCCGTTCCCACCCCGACGTGGAGCTGGGCGTGTCGCCCAGGGGAGGTCTTGCCCTGAAACGGGCGTCACAGGCGTGGGCCTTCATGCACGGCCGGGATTTCATCACACCCGGCGACGTCATGACCATGGTGCCGCTTGTTCTTCCCCACCGTATTATAACGCGAGGAGGCGATGCATACCATGTCATCCAGACCCTGGTTCAGGAAGTCCCGGTCCCTCTCTGAGCTGCTCAAACCCCCGCGGGGGTTCGCGCTCACCAAGACGGGCAAGGTCTTCTTCAGCTTTCTCACGGCTGTCATCTTCGTGGCAATGCTCACGGGCAACAATCTCCTCTTTCTCATCATCGCCTTTCTCCTCTCGTTCATGGTCGTATCCGGCATCGAATCCGAGATGAACATCCGTCATCTGGAGGTGAACAGATCTCCATCCCCGGAAATCTACGCCGGCATGCCGGGGGAGATCTGCTACAGCATCCGGAACCTGAAGCAGGATTCGGCCCGGCTCGTGCTGCACGACGGGGGGAGGATGAACATCACGCACATCCCGCGCGGTGTCCGCGAAATCTTCCGGCAGGAGAGGACATTTTCATGCCGGGGCAGGCACCTCCTGGGCAATGTGACCATCTTCACCACCTATCCCTATGGACTGTTCAGAAAATCCATCACCTTTGACATGGAAGACCCGGTCATCGTGTTTCCCGCGCCCATACCCTGTTCTCCCGCCGTCTTCGCCGGGGATTCGGGCGAGGGAAGGGGCGGAGGCATCGAGAGCATTTCGCACGTGCGTGCCTACACCCCGGGCGACGCTCTCTCTTCGATCGTGTGGAAAAAGCAGCATCTGGGGTTTGTCTCAAGGGTCTCCCAGGGAGGCGGGGGCAGCGGTTCGGTCCTGGTCCTCCACCCGGGGGGAGATCTGGAGCAGAAACTCGGGCAGGCCGTGTTTCTCGTGCTTGAGTGGTGGAGGTCGGGGGTGAGCTTCGGGATTTCGGCCAACCGTCACTTCAGCGGTCTGGGGGCATCCGTTGTTCACAAGGCCTCGGTTCTGAAGGTTCTGGCCCTGCTGGATAACCTGGGTGAGCCCGAGATAGTGAATTTCCCGAAAGGCTGCCATGTCGTCCATCTCTAGCACCGCGCTGCTCACCGTCGGCACCTCAGCCGCCGGCATCCTGTGCCTGAGCCTTGCAGGGCTGCTTCCATGGACCGCATTCGCCCTTCTGATAACCGTTCATGCGCTCGTCCTGCGTCGGTTCTCAGCCCGGTTGCCGGTCAGCGCCCCCCTGGTCGTGATCGTGAGCGTGCTCGTCATCGCCTTCGAGGCCTTTCGCGTTTTCGAGCAGGGGAACGATGTGGTGCTCTTTGCCCTGAGGGACCTGATCGTGTATTTTGCACTGCTCAGGCTGGTCCTGCCCAAGACCTCGCGCGAGCTCCACCAGATTGCCGGGATCGCCATAACCGAGTGCACGCTTGCGACTATTGTCACCGAGAGTCCGCTTTTCCTGGTCGGCCTGCTTCTCATGGCCGCTCTCGTTCCCATGCTGCTCTTCAACCTCGACGAATCGGGCTTCGCGGAAAATGGATTGCCCCGGGTCGAGCCCATGCACTGGGCAAAGGTCTGGACCGGGATCGTCGCGATATCGTGTCTGCTCTTCTTCATCATCCCCAGGCCTTCGTCAACGATCCTTCGGCAGGGAATCATCTCCCGTCCGCAGACCGGGTTTTCCGAAGAGGTCGATCTGTATCGTACCGAGTCCATCAGCACCGACCGCTCCGTGGTTATGCGCATCATATGGGATCAGGGCAAGGCGCCGGGGAGGTTCTATCTTTCCGGGGCTCGGCTCGGTAAGCTCGGGCTGGACGGTTTCGTCAGGGAGTCAGGTCCCCGGACCGGCCCGGTCACCGTGCAGGAGAGCACTGACAGGCTCACCATCTATCCCACGGGACTCGATTGCCGGAATGTCCTGTATCCATTCCGGCTTTCCCACATATCGCCCTCCTCGTGCAGCGTGCAGGGATCCAACCTGTACTGGGACGGGGAGGCTCCCCGGGTGTACGAGGTATGGGTGAACCGCCTCGGCAATGATGACACCCCGGGCTCTGCCCTGGTGCCCGATGAGCTCGGCGACGTTGCCGAGCTGGGCAGGAGAATCGCGGGCCAGGGAACGGCGCGGCGCAAGGTGCGCAGGCTCACGCAGTACCTGCAGTCACACTACGCGTATACCCTGGAGGGCCTGGCCATCCCCCGGGAGACTTCGCCCATTGCCTGGTTTGTGTTTGCAGGCGGGAAAGGGAACTGCGAGCACTTTGCATCCGCGCTGGCGGTCATGATCAGGGGATGCGGCATACCATCACGTGTGGTCACGGGTTTTCTGGTCAACGAGTTCAACACGAGCGGAGGCTACTACCTGGTACGGGCTGAGAACGCCCATGCCTGGGTTGAGTATCTCGACGGGACGTGGAAGACCGTTGAGGCCGTTCCCCAGAGCCGGGTGATTGACCGCAGGGGTGCAAGGCCCTTCGACACCCTGCGGTTTCAATGGATCAGATGGGTGATCCGGTATTCCCTCGATGACCAGGTCCGCCTGGCTACATCGATGTTCTTCCCGTCGGCCCGGGCCGAGGGCCGTGCGAAACCCGTGCTCGCAGGGTTCGCCTGCATTGCCGTGTTTGGCGCTGTGCTGCTGCTGATCTCCTGTCTGATGAAGAAACGGGACACAGACCCCTACAGGAAGGTGATCGGCGCCCTCGCAAAAAAAGGTCTTCCGCTCGACGATTCCAC
Organism: Deltaproteobacteria bacterium; assembly: GCA_018436855.1. GTDB lineage: Bacteria > Desulfobacterota > Desulfomonilia > UBA1062 > UBA1062 > Phosphitivorax. Next base: position 39,214 of record JAHDKO010000002.1, read on the forward strand.
ACCGCACGAGATCCACCTTGCGCAGGTCAGTGAACACTGGCCCTCCCTTGAAGGCGAGTTCCGTATCTTTCTGGACGATTACCTGGCAGGCAGGTTCGGCGGCCGCGACATCGATCTGGTGGGCAGGACGAAACTCATGATCAGGGTGGTCAGGAGAAGCGACGGGCCTCCGGGCCGGCGATGCCGGTAGACGCTCCTTTACGGCACGATGAGTATCTCCACCCGCCGGTTCATGGCCCTTCCTTCTTCCGAGGAGTTGTCTGCAATGGGCTTGGTTTCGCCGAAGGAAATAGCGCAGAGCTTGTCCTTCGGGATATCGGAGTCGTTGAAGACCATCAGCACCGACATGGCGCGGGCCTGGGCCAGATGCCAGTTGGTGGGATATACATTGTTCGACGGCGCGTTGGCTTGTGTGTTATCGGTATGGCCGGCTATCTCGATGGAAGCCGGGTTGAGCTGTTTGAGCCCCAGAGCGATTTTTCTGATGATGTTTGATCCCCTGGGGGTAAGCCAGGCGCTTGCAGCCGTGGGGAAGAGGGTTCTCTGGGGGATGACGATCTTGATTTTTTCCGGGGTGCGGATAATATACACTTGGTCTCTGAGCCGCTCGTTTTCCAGAAAGGACAGGATGTACTCGTAGCCCTTGCTCATCCGCCACTGCGACTCCTTGTTCTCCTGGAGGCTGGCGTTCGACTGGGATACCTGCTTCATGAGCACCTTATTCTCTTCGAGGCACTGGATGTTTTTGTCCAGGAGTTCCTGCTTTTCGGTGATCAGAGAGGACAGGGCCGTACCGGTCTTGTCGATTTCTTCCAGCGCGCTACCCAGCCTTTCAGAAAGCTGTACATTGTCTTCCCGGATCATCTTGAGCTCCTGGCTGCAGACATCAAGCTGGTCGGAGACGGCCAGATATTCTGCTTCACTGTACTTGTGGGCGCACCCGAACATCAGGAGCAGCGACAGGACCGGGAAAACGCGCAGGCAATATGCTTTCATGAAAAAAATATACCCGCTTCGCCAGGTACTGTCAATCCTTTGCGATTTCGACATTTCCAAAGCGGGCCACGCCCCTTAAAGATATCGCTTATGGTATGGACAGGGGAAAATACAGTGCGTATAATCCGGAACCGATTATGATCATCCAGCGATATGTTCTCAGCCATCTCATGAAGGTCTTTGTGGGGGCCGCTCTGGTCCTGTACGGCGTGATGTTCATCGTCCAGTGGATACGCATCGGGCAGGTCATGTCTCTGGAGGATCTCGACGTCCTGCTCCTTGCCCTGGTGCCGCTCGCGATCTTCGTCCTGCCCATGGCGCTGATCTTCAGCGTCCTCATGGTCCTGGAGAAGTTCTCCACAGAATCGGAGATCATCGCCATGCAGGCCTGCGGGATCCGGCTGCGCACCGTCCATGCGCCTATCATTGCGGTGTCGCTCGTCTGCCTGGTCCTGCACGTGAGCATCGCTACATACCTTGGCCCCCTTTCCATGCAGAGGATACAGGAGCGGCTCGTCGAGAAGGCACCGGAAAAGGTATACTCCTTTATCAAGGAACGGGAGTTCGTAGACACCTTCTCCGGTGTGACGCTCTATGTCGAGTCCGTGAACCAGGTGGCCCGCGAGCTCCACAACGTGTTCATCGAAACTCAAGGATCGGGCCGTTCCATTATCGCGGCGGAGAAGGGCACCATCGATTTCTCGCCCTCGGGTATTTTCATGAGACTCTCGGACGGAAGCGTCTTCATGGAGTCCGGCAAGAACCTGCGGTATATCACCTTTGAGGAATATTCCTTTTCCCTGGACGCCGACTTCAAGGGTGAGCTCAGGATCAGGGACGCCGACGTGCTCACCCAGCCGCAGCTTGCCGAGCTGATCAGGGAAAACCCCAAGCCCAAGATGATCAAGGAATACCACAACCGGTACTCCTTTCCCGTGATCAACCTGATCCTCGCTCTGGTAGGCATACAGTTCGGCATCCAGAGGCCGCGTTCACCCAGGCACTCGGGCATCGTATTCGGGCTCGGAACCATCCTGGGCTACTACCTGGTCTTTCTCATGGCCGACCGCCTGGTCAAGGGCGGTGTCCTGAACCCCGTGGCCGGTGCCTGGATCCCTAATCTGGTCTTCTGCCTGATCCTCCTGTGGGTGTTCTTCTGGAGACGCTCCGGCCTGGGCAGGGGAGGCGCGTGATGAGCTCCATCATACGCAGGTATATCTTCAGGAAGGCGGCAGTCATGACGCTGGGCGCCCTGACAAGCCTCGTTCTCCTCATGGTGATCTCAGAGCTGTTCGGAAAGCTCACCACCTTTGCGGAATACGGCACGGGTCTTCCCGTGATACTGCAGTACCTCGCATTCTCGGTGCCGCAGATGGTCCACTGGGTCCTTCCCTTTTCGGTCTGCCTCGGCATACTGGCCGCCCAAGCCGCGTTCTCACGGCACAGCGAGATCATTGCCATACAAGCGTGCTCGGTGTCCCTCAAACAGATCTATGTCCCCTATCTCTTTGTGGGTATCCTGGCGACCCTCCTGATGGCGTCAACGAGCTTCTATCTCTATCCCATGGCCCAGAGGCAGGCCGAGAAGATCGAGAACCTGAGCATCAAGAAGACCGAGGTCGCCGGAACCTTCTCGGTGAGCGGGGGCCGCTTCAAGGTGGGCCAGGACATCTACAGCGTGGCCAGGCTCGACGTTGCCCGGGGAACCATGGAGGACATCACCTGCTACCGGTTCTCCTCGGGCAGGCTCGAACAGGTGATCCGCGCAAAGAGCGCCCGCTGGAGCGGCGGCGTCTGGACTGCACAGGGAATGGAGGTCATCGAGCTCGGGGAGAGGGGGATATCCGATCCCCGTCCCGCCACGGTTCTGCCTCTTGGGCAGGAGCCCGAGGATCTGGTCATGGCCGAGACGAACTCCGAGCTGCTTCCGATCACCGAGCTCCGCAGCTACCTTGTTCAGCTCAGGCAGAACGGCATCGCGTCTCCCGCCACCGAGACCCTGTATCACAGCCGTATCAGCTTCGCCCTGGCCCCGTTCATCATTACCGTCCTCGTCATTCCGTTCGGGATGCGCTTTCCCAGGGCAGGGGGAATCGCGCGGGGGATCTCCCTGGGACTGGTGCTGGGGCTGTCCTACTGGTTTCTCCACTCGGGGATGACCGGGCTCGGGGCCTCGGGCGTCATCCACCCCTTGGCGGCATCGTGGGGCGCGAATGCCGCGGCCCTGATTCTGGCCTTTTCCATACTGCTGAAAAAGAGGAGGGCTTTATATGGTTGACGTGGTGATCATCGGCGCTGGGCCGGCAGGGATTTTTGCGGCGCAGGAACTGGCAAAGAGATCGGACAAGCTCGATATCGTCATCGTGGAGCAGGGCAAGGATATCGTCGAGCGGAGCAGATCGGGCAGGGATATGCTCGTGGGCTGGGGGGGCGCGGGCGCGTACAGCGACGGCAAGCTCACCATCTCGACCGACGTAGGAGGACAGCTCTCCTCCCTGCTGAACGAAAGCGAGCTCCTGGAGCTTCTCGACGAAGTCGACCGGATCTATGCGAGTCATGAGTCGAGCGGGGGCCTCTACACGGTAGAGCCCGACGACGTTGCCCGTATCTCGGCCCGGGCAAAGCTCGCCGGTCTCATCTACGTCCCCACCAAGGTCCGCCACATCGGCACCGAGAACTGCTATACCATCCTCAAGAACATGCGCGAAGAGCTCCGCAGCAGGGTGAAGGTGATCTTCAATACCCGGGCCCGGGATATCCTGAAAAAGGACGGCCGGGTTACGGGCGTGAGCCTGGAAGACGGCACCGTCATCGAGGCGCGTGCCGTCATCGCGGCGCCCGGAAGGGTGGGGTCTTCCTGGATGTCGGGGCAGGCAAAGCGGCTCGGCATGGAGGCCCGGCCCAACCCCGTGGACCTGGGCGTGCGGGTGGAGCTCCCGGCGGTGGTCATGGAGGACCTCACCGAAAAGGCCTACGAGACCAAGTTCATCTACTATTCCAGGACCTTCGACGACCGGGTGCGGACCTTTTGCATGAACCCCTACGGCGAGGTGGTCAGGGAGACCATGGGCGACATCCTCACGGTCAACGGGCATTCCTGGGCACGGACCCGGACCGAGAACACCAACTTCGCCATCCTCGTGAGCGCCGATTTCACCGAGCCCTTCGACGACCCCATCGGCTACGGCGAATCCGTGGCCAGGCTCGCCAACATGCTGGGCAAGGGGGTTATCGTCCAGCGACTGGGAGACCTGCACGCCGGGAGAAGGACCAACCCGTCCCGGCTCTTGAGGTGCCTGACCCAGCCCACCCTGCGCGACGCCACCCCGGGGGACCTGAGCTACTGCCTGCCCTACCGGATCCTCACCGACATCATGGAGATGCTCTCCAGCCTCGACGAGGTGGCGCCTGGCGTGAACTCCGCGCACACGCTCCTCTACGGGATCGAGGTCAAGTTCTACTCCAACCGCATCCAGCTCGACCGCGGGCTCGAGACAGAGATCGAGGGTCTCTATGTGATCGGAGACGGCGCCGGCATCACCCGTGGCCTGATCCAGGCGAGCTGCTCGGGCATCATCGCGGCCCGGTCCGTGCTGAGGAGGCTCGAATAGTCCGCGCAGAATCGTGTTCAGAGGTCAAGAGTGTGCATGGCGCGAACATCACGGCGTTCCTTGAGGCATGGCATCATTCTCGGGGATGAAGCATGTACATGGATCACGTTCTGAGAGTTCCATCTGTTCGCACAAAACTGGGTCGCGGAGTGCCGCTTGTCCCGAATCCAGAAATCTCTCCCGCATCAGGCTGACCGCCATTTTTTGCTTGGACAGAAGTATATATTTATACTATCGTCTTGACCATATATAACACCTATAGCGAAGAGAGGGAGAATGTCATGGCAAAGAAACTTGTGTACCTCTTCGGAGGCAGGGGAACCAAGGCCGAGGGCAACGCCGAAATGAAGGACATCCTCGGCGGCAAGGGCGCAAACCTTGCCGAAATGACCAATCTCGGAATCCCCGTACCTCCCGGTTTTACCATTTCCACGGAAATGTGCAGAATCTATTACGAGACCAACGGGCTGCCGAAAGAGCTCAAGACCCAGGTGAAGGAAGCCATCCGCAAGGTGGAGCGCATCATGGGGCTCGGCTACGGCGATGTGGAGGCCCCGCTGCTTTTCTCAGTCCGGTCCGGAGCCAGGGCGTCCATGCCCGGCATGATGGATACGGTTCTGAATCTCGGCATCAATGACCAGACCGTTCACGGGCTCATCAAGATGAGCGGGAACGAGCGTTTCGCCTATGACTGCTACCGCCGCTTCATCCAGATGTACTCGGACGTTGTGATGGGCGCGGACTCCGATGCCCTTGAGGAAGAGCTCGAGAAGATGAAGCACAAGAAAGGCGTCAGGCTCGACACCGAGCTCACGGCAGCGGATCTGAAACAGCTCGTGGCAGTCATGAAGGATAAGGTGAAGAAGCTCACCGGCAAGGACCTGCCTTTCGATCCCATGGACCAGCTCTGGGGCGGAATCGAGGCCGTGTTCAAATCCTGGAACACCCCCCGGGCCATCACCTACCGCAAGCTCAACAACATCCCCGATGAGTGGGGCACCGCGGTCAATGTCCAGGCCATGGTCTTCGGCAACATGGGCGAAAACTCCGCCACCGGCGTGGCATTCACCCGCGACCCCGCCACCGGAGAGAACGTTTTCTACGGCGAATATCTTCAGAACGCCCAGGGCGAAGACGTGGTCGCCGGCATCCGGACGCCCATGCCCATCAACATCAAGGGCAAGCGCGACGCCTCGTTCGTGTCCATGCAGGAGGCTCTGCAGGATCAGTACAACCAGCTCGAGGAGATCTACCTTACCCTGGAGAAGCATTATCGCGACATGCAGGACATCGAGTTTACAATCCAGGAGGGTAACCTCTGGATGCTCCAGACCCGCACCGGAAAACGCACCGCGGCCGCTGCCGTCAATATCGCGGTCGACATGGTGAAGGAGGGCCTGATCACCAGGGAAGAGGCCGTGAGCCGGGTGAATCCGGAGCAGATCGACCAGCTGCTTCACCCCCAGATCGACCCCAAGGCCGAGAAAAACGTCATCGGCAAGGGGCTTCCGGCCTCTCCTGGCGCGGCGGTGGGCAAGGTGGTGTTTTCCGCAGAAGATGCCGAGGTCGAGACCACCAAGGGAGAGAAGGTCATCCTGGTGAGGATCGAGACCTCGCCCGAGGACATCCACGGCATGAACGTGGCCCAGGGCATCCTCACGGCCCGGGGCGGCATGACCTCCCACGCGGCCGTGGTGGCCAGGGGAATGGGCAAATGCTGCGTGTCCGGGTGCCAGGACCTTGTCATCGACTACAAGAAGCAGGTTGCCAAGCTCGGCTCGGCCACCTTCAAAAAAGGCGACTACCTCTCGCTCAATGGTACCACGGGCGAGGTGATGCTCGGCGAGGTGGGCACGGTGGAGCCCTCTCTGTCGGGTGCCTTCGGCACCCTCATGAAGTGGGCCGACAAGATCCGCAAGCTCGGCGTCAGGACCAACGCGGACACGCCCAAGGATTCCCGGGTGGCCCGTGATTTCGGCGCTGAAGGGATCGGGCTGTGCCGCACCGAGCACATGTTCTTCGAGGCGGACCGGATACTCGCGGTGCGCGAGATGATCCTTTCCGACGACGAACAGGGCAGGCGCAAGGCCCTGGAAAAGATCAAGCCCATGCAGAAGGGCGATTTCCAGTCCATCTTCGAGGTCATGGACGGGCTGCCGGTCACCATAAGGCTTCTCGATCCGCCGCTGCACGAGTTCCTCCCCAATACCGATGCAGAAGTGGCTGAGGTCGCCAAGGCCCTGAAAAAGACCCCTGCTCATATCAAGGCGAAGCGAGATTCGCTCCACGAGTCAAACCCCATGCTGGGTCACCGCGGCTGCCGGCTGGGCGTCACCTTCCCTGAGATCTACGAGATGCAGGTCAGGGCAATCATGGAGGCGGCGTGCGATGCCGCAAAGAAGGGAGTCAAGGTCAAACCCGAGATCATGATTCCCCTTGTGGCCCATGTGAACGAGCTCGCATCACTCAAGGCCATGACCGTCGAAGTGGCCGAGGAAGTGATGAAGGCGTACAAGGTCAAGCTCGACTATATGGTGGGCACCATGATAGAGCTGCCCAGGGCCGCGCTCACGGCCGACGAGATCGCCAGGGAGGCCGAGTTCTTCTCATTCGGAACCAACGACCTCACCCAGACCACCTTCGGCCTTTCGCGTGACGACGCGGGCAAGTTCCTGCCCTTCTACGTCGACAAGAAGATCTTCCCCAAAGACCCTTTCACGGCCATCGATCAGGACGGGCTGGGAGAGCTCATCAAGATCGGCGTGAAAAAGGGAAGGTCGGCACGGAAGAACCTGAAGATCGGCATCTGTGGAGAGCATGGCGGTGAGCCTTCATCAATCGAATTCTGCCACAGGGCGGGCTTTAACTACGTTAGCTGCTCGCCGTATCGCGTCCCGATCGCGCGGCTCGCTGCTGCGCATGCGGCACTGCAGAACAAGAAGTGATCATCAGCTTCGAGGGCGGAGAGGGGACGGGAAAGTCCACCCACGCGAAAATCCTCTCCGCGCATCTTGAACAGCACGGGCTGCCCTGGCTCTCGTTCCGGGAGCCGGGCGGCTCTGCCTTTTCCGAAGATATCCGCGGTCTGTTCTTTCATGAAGGCCTGGACACGATTACCGAGCTGCTCCTGATCCTCGCCTCGCGCCGAGAAAACGTCGTGAATCTGGTCCGTCCCGCGATCGAGCAGGGTAAGGTCGTGATCATCGACCGGTTCATCGACTCGACTCTGGCGTATCAGGGAGTGCTGGGAGGGCTCGGTGTCGAGCGTGTCCGAGAGATTATGGAGAATACGGAAACCTGGATCGAGCCTGACCTCACCTTTGTCCTCGACGTGGACCCCGGCCGCGCACTGAAGCGGATCGTGCCGGGAGACAAGTTCGAGATCCGCGAGCCCGCCTATCATCAGAGGCTGCGGCAGGCATTCCTCGACCTCGCCGTGGGGGCGAGGCATTGCATCATCGATGCGGACAGGCCCCGTGATCAGGTGAGCGCTGAGATTCTGTCAGCAGTAGACCGAGAGTTGCAGCTGCCTGGTGGGTGAGTTGCCCCGATCAGGGATCGTTCTTCCTGCTGAATTCATATAAGGGCGTTTATTCGGCGGGGCGTCTGAAGTGGCCGCTCTTGCCCCCGGTCTTTTCCATGAGACGGATGCCGCTTATGACCATGGTTTTGTCTATGGCCTTGCACATGTCGTAGATCGTGAGGAGCGCAATGCTCGCGGCGTGCAGGGCCTCCATCTCGACCCCGGTTCTTCCGGAGACCTTGACGCTCGACTCCACCTCTATGCTCGCGTTTTCTTCCCTGGGGAAGAACTCCACCGAAATCTTGTCTATGGGAAGCGGATGGCACAGGGGAATGGTCTGCGCCGTGTTCTTTGCCGCCATGATGCCCGCAATCTTTGCTGTGGCGAGCACGTTGCCCTTTGCCACCCGGTCGCTCACCACCGCGGTGAAGGCCTCGCGGCTCATGCTGATGGAACCCCGCGCCACAGCGACCCTGGTGGTTGCCTCCTTGCCACCGACATCCACCATGGATATCCGGCCCTGGTCATCGAGATGAGTGAACCCCACGATGCCGCCCCGATCAGTCGGTATCCGACGAGGACGAAGAGTCGCTGGATGTCTTTGCAGGCTCGGAGGAAGGCTTGGTGTCCGTGGGCGTGTTCTTCTTCGCATAGTCCGTCAGATACCAGCCCGAGCCTTTGAGATGGAAGGAAGAACGGGAGATCAGCTTCTTCACCGGCCCTCCGCACACCGAGCACTGCCGCACCGGGGCATCGCTGAACTTCTGCACCGCCTCGAACTCGTGATTACACCTTAAGCACTTATACTCATAAATAGGCATGGAAATGACTCCCTTGATCTACGATTTTCGTGGAACTATATAGGGGTGCTGCCTCTACCTTGTCAAGCAGCGTAAGGACATTTTTCAGCCCGGTCAGGGGATTTTTTGCAAGAAGCAGCCGGGTCAGAGAATCCACGAATGCCTCCTCGTCTTCCTTTCGAGACTCGAAGAAGTCCGCAATCCCGGATGAGAAACGGTGGATATGGAGCAGCTCGTGAGTCATGATGAAGGTGAAGAACGACATCAGGTCGATCTCGCGGTGCCTGCTCACAAAGTCGCAGATCTCGATGTCCTGCAGGCATATCCGAAACAGAGGCGGCTTGTGCTTTTCCTGTGGCGAGAGAAGGAGGAGGTGGGCAAAGACCCCCTCCCGGCGCTCGTCCTCACCCGACTCCGCCAGGGTGACGACGTCGTAGAGGCCGTCACCGCTCCACTTGGTCTCTTTCGAGACGATGCGCTCGGCCAGAAGTGAGCCGTGCACGAGCATACTCCTGTGTCCGGGATGGAAGTAAGCCATGCCTTGTATCCTAGTGCCTTTGCACGGAAAAATCAAGGGGCCGGACGTTTTCGCCCGGCTCAGGCATCACTGGTCACCTGTCTCTGCCGGGTTCAGACGCCCCTGACGACATCAGATGTCCCTGTCCACCGCCTGCGCGATGCGCCGGATACCTTCCATCACTGATTTGAACTCGCTCGGGCGCAACGACTGTGACCCGTCGCACAGTGCCTCCTCCGGCCTGGCATGCACCTCGATCATGAGGCCGTCCGCACCGGCTGCCACGGCTGCATACGCCATGGGCTCGACATAGCGCGCATGCCCGGTGCTGTGGGATGGGTCGACGATCACGGGCAGATGGGTCTTTTCCTTGAGCACGGGCACGGCGGAAAGATCCAGGGTGTTCCGGGTGGCGGTCTCGAAGGTCCGGATGCCTCGCTCGCACAGGATCACCTGGCTGTTGCCGCTGGAGAGCACATATTCGGCCGACATGAGAAACTCCTCGATGGTCGTGGACATGCCCCGCTTGAGCAGTACGGGCTTTCTGGTCTTGCCCACCTCCTTGAGCAGCGGGAAGTTCTGGATGTTTCGCGCGCCCACCTGCAGACAGTCTGCATGCTCGGAGACGATCTCGATGCTGGCCGCGTCCATGACCTCGGTGATCACGGGCAGGTGATAGGCCTCTTTGGCCTTTGAGAGGAGGTAGAGGCCGTCGTTCATGAGTCCCTGGAATGCATAGGGCGAGGTCCTGGGCTTGAACGCACCACCCCTGAGCATGTGGGCGCCGCTCTCCTTGATCGCCGCCGCCACCTCCATGACCTGATCCAGAGACTCGACCGCGCAGGGTCCGGCAATGACGAGGAGTTTCCGGTTTCCCACCTTGACGCCGCCGCCCAAGTCGATCACGGTCGATTCCTTCTTGGTCTCCCGGGAGGCGAGCTTGTAGGGGGCGAGGATGGGGATCACCTTTTCCACTCCGGGCTGGGCTTCGAGCGAGGCGAGGCGGTGCTTATTCCGCTCGTCCCCGATGGCCCCGAAGATCATCCGTTCTTCGCCCTGGCTCTCGTGCACCCGGTAGCCCATTTCTTCGACAAGCTTCCTGACGTGATCGATCTCTTCCGGTGTTGCGCCTTTTTTCATGGATATGATCATAATGACCTCCTTGTATGTAACGGCCTCAGGAGTGGACCCGCGGCAATAAAAAAGGCCGTGGGGGTCTTGAACCACCCACGGCCTTTTTGTTCATATTTTGAACAGATCAGCCCACAGGCGGTTCTCCCCTGGTAAACCAGAAATAATACCCATAATACCTGGTGGCTGATGTTGTAGTCATGTCGCTGTATATGCCAGAAATTATCCTGCCCGGCAAGGGGAAAAACAGCCTGGTTGCAAAAAGTTTCTACAGGCAGAAACATCCGCTTCCTTCCTCACTAAGGAGGAACACTTGAGAGAAGGATAGTATTTCCGGGGCGTTCATCTTGACACCCCGGCAAGGTTCTGCTAGCCTCCTGCTCAACCCTGCTGCGGATTCAAGGGAACCCGGTGCGATTCCGGGACGGGGACGCCGCTGTGAACGGGGACAGGCGGTCTTGAAAACCACCACTGCCATTTTTAACGGCGGGAAGGTGAGGCCGGCTGGACGATCCGTGAGTCAGAAGACCTATCCGCGGTCAACGGACTACACCTGCGTACCCGGGTGGAGACTCCTAGGGAATTCATCCTATTAGGAGGTGTCCCCTTATGCTCCATCGATTCACGGCAGCAAGCGCACTCGGTGTTCTGTGGTTTTTTCTCTCGTTTCTTCCCTTCTTTCCCGCCCATGCCGAGGAGATCATCGTCACGGCCACTGCCATTGACGACACATCGACTTCTTCCATGACCGGCAAGGCGCCCACCGCGTTCAGCGACATCGTGGAGGTCAGGCCCCTGGCAACCGGGCTCATCGACACCCGCGACGCGATCAGAAAGGCTGTCTCCGTCGATCTGCCCGTCTATGGCGGGGCGGTTCCCGTGCCGGTGAGCCTGCGGGGAACGAACTATCAGCAGACGCTCGTCATGCTCGACGGGGTTCCCCTCAGCTCGGTCAGCGGGGACCTGGTCGACCTTTCTCTGTACACGGTCCCCGAGATCGACCGGATCGAGATCATCAAGGGCAGCAACTCGGCCGCATACGGCGGCTCGGCTATGGGAGGGGTTGTCAACATCGTCACCCGGAATCCCCGGCCCGGCAACAGCTTGGAATTCACCTCGTCCCTGGGCACCTACGGGTACAGCCTCTACAACCTGCTCCTGAACACCGAGACGGGCGGAGCAGGGTTTCTCCTGGATGTGACCCGGAGCCGGGCGGACAACGACTATCTCTACGAACGGGAAGACGGGACCACGGCGCGCAGGGAGAACAACCACACAGAGCACACCTCTCTTCTCTCGAAGCTCTGGATGGATATCGACGGATGGGACACGCTTTTCTCGGGAACCCTGGCCGCACAGGAGCTCGGTTCGCCCGGAAGCGAAGGCAGTGCAGGCATGCTGACCCCTGACGACGAGGTGAATACGACCCGGTACTCGTTCATGATCGATACGGTCCGGGAGCTCGACCCCAACAGATCCCTGGCCTTAAAGGCCTCCCGGATGTCCACCCGCACCTGCACCAGCAATTTTGCCTTTTTCACCGGGGACGTCCGGTCCCGGCTCACGAGCGACTATTTCGATGCGACCTATTCCCATGGCATGGGTCCCCTGAAGCTCTCTCCCGAGGTCACCGTGCGCAGGGAGCGGCTCAGCAGCGATGACTACGGCATCCACTCGCGCACCGTTACATCCGGGGTCCTCCATTCGACCCTTGACCTCGACCCTGTTCTGTTTTCCCTTGACCTGCGGCACGACTACAGCACCGCGTTCGAAGGAAGATGGACCTGGCACGGCGGGGCTTTCTGGAACGTCGTACCCCATCTCGGGCTCAAAGCGAACGCGGGCACCGGGTACCGCGAGCCCACCATGGGCCATCTCTATTCCCCCTCCAGCTGGTACACCTTCATCTCCAACCCTGACCTCGAGCCCGAAAAGTCGTTCGGCTGGGACATCGGCCCTGTGGTCGAGTTCGAGCTGTTCGGCTTGAGCGCGAGCTATTTCGTGACGCGCTACAGCGATCTGATCAAGATGGACTCCGACCTTGCGGCCATGAACTTTACCTATGTCAATGTGGACCGCGCGTACGCCTCGGGCGTTGAGACCTATGCATGGGTAAAGCCGGTCGAGCCCGTGAAGCTCTCGCTGGGCTATGCCTTCAACCAGTTCCGGTACGGGAGCGGACCCTTCGAGAGCAAGCGGATCAGGCTCAAGCCGCAGGATATCTTCACGCTCCAGGCCGACTACCTGCCCGTGCTCTACGGACGGCAGGTCGATATTTTCGCCTCCTACCAGTTCAGGGAGGGGGTTTACACCGACGATGCCAACACCGGAAAGACAGGCAACAGAAACATCGTCGACGCCGGCATCGCCTGTGAGATCACCCGGTTTGCCACGGCCGCCTTCAAGATCAGCAACATCCTGGACGACACCTCGGTAGAGTATGAAGACCGGTCGGAGTGGGGCAGCTTCTGGTATCCTGTGCCAGGGAGGACCTACCGCGTCTCGCTGCAGATGAGGTTCTAGATTCTCGTCCTGAATACTATAGTGCTATAGTGGCAAACAAAAGCTTCCTTAATAAAACAGTCCCGGCATTGGAGTCACGATACCTTGGGGCGCCGGCTCGTATCGCGGCAATCTGCCACTGTAGGGCTAAAGGGAGCAGGGCCGGAATGGCACGTGCCTCTTGAGCGGGGCACGCCGACGACCGTGGGGATGGACCGGTCAGCCGGCAGGCCATTGCATGACTTGAGGAATCAGAGGGTCAAGCGGCCTCGGCAGTGCAATCCCGCCGAGGCCGTCCCCGCCCCCGACGAGAACGCCGCGGCCCTGTATATATTCCCGCGCAGTGGCTGCGGCGACAAACGCGTCCAGCATGTCTTTGGGCCCGAGGCTGAAGCAGTTGAGCATGATTTCGAGGCGAAATCCGGCTGGTGCAGTTGACGGTACGATGCGCTCGGGAACACCTCGACGGTCCGGAACAGGCTCCCCAAATGCTCGAACAGGGCAAAACCCGTCAGCATCCATCCCGGGCATTGCTCAAGGACAGGGGTCCACTGCGGATTGGCAAGCTTATGTGCTTTGATGATGATCTCACAGTGCCGGCCGAATCCTGAGCAGCCGGCCTTCAATGGCAGCCACCGCTGTCTGCCCCCGTCCCAGTTCCATGTGCGGGGAGCGGGCAGGGGCCGGCGAGGGGCGTCGATGCCTGCAATGATTTCTTCCGGACAGAGAGCGTGGCGTATCAGGAGGCTTTCCACGCGGCAACGGACATCTTCCGGATTCCCGGAACGGAGCCAGAGGGCATCGAGCGGTTGACCGCCCCGACCCATCAATGCAACTGCGAGTCCTCGTTTTTCGGAGACATCGATCCCCATGAAGGCTGATAGCTCGTTCATGTTTGTCTCATATCAGATGCCCACGGCCGCAGGCATCTGAAAAACAACCGGTCCGGCTGTTCCCTGTGCATGTCTCGTGCATCCATTCCCATACATGACGATTCTTTTTCATTTATTCGAAAGGATGTGATAGTTAAGCACCATATGATCTTAAGGACACCATTTCTATCGATAATGCTGCTCACAGCCTTGATCCTTGTACAGGGATGCAATGGCGGCGGCAGCGGGCACGACCCTGCAGCACCGCATGACCCAAGGCCGTCCCCCGCGAACGGGGCCGTGATCATCAACCACGAATGCACCAGCCTCGACGCCATCCCCGTCGAATGGATCGAGGCAGCAAAGGCGGACCTGCACATCGCCTACGGGCACACCTCTCACGGAAGTCAGCTCACCACGGGCATGACAGGGCTGGTGTCTTTCAAGGGCAGCCTGTATGCCTTTAGCAGTGGAGGAACGGGAGGTGCCCTCGATCTGAGGGACAATCCGTTCTCAGGGGCATACGATCTGGGAAACCCGAACCGGACCGCCTGGGCACAGGCCACGAGAGACTACCTCGAGTCGCATCCGGAAGTGAACGTGATCATCTGGTCATGGTGCGGGCAGGCAGACACGAGCGCGGAGAACATCGATCTCTACCTCTCGCTCATGGACGATCTCGAGACCGATTATCCCGATGTCCAGTTCGTCTACATGACCGGCCATCTCAACGGAACGGGCCTGACCGGGAACCTCCACCTGCGTAACGACCAGATACGGGATTTCTGCATGCAGAACGGGAAGGTCCTGTACGATTTCGAGGACATCGAGAGCTATGACCCCGACGGCGTTAATTACGGCGACAAGAATCCGACCGATGCCTGCGACTATGATTCCGACAACAACGGCTCGAAGGACCGAAACTGGGCCCTCGACTGGCAGGCATCCCACACCGAAGGCGTTGACTGGTATGACTGCGCTGCCGCACACTCCCACCCCCTGAACGCAAACCAGAAGGCGTACGCCGCGTGGCGGCTCTGGGCAAGACTGGCAGGCTGGGACGGGCAGTAAGACGGAATGCATTCGATCCACGCGATCATTCACCGTCAAAAATCAATGGTATGGATTCCAAAGGAGCCATTCACGTGAAAATAATCATCTTAGACGGGTATACCTTGAACCCCGGGGACCTTTCCTGGGAAAGGCTCGAAGGCCTTGGTGAAGTCACGGTTTACGACCGTACTCCACCCGCCAGGGTAGCCGAAAGAATCGGTGGCGCCGAAATCGTCTTTACCAACAAGACCCCGGTGACACGGGAAACACTCCACCTGGTTCCTCGTGTGGAATTCATCGGCGTCCTGGCGACCGGGTACAACGTGGTGGATGTAGATGCGGCAAAAGAGCGGGGGATCGTAGTCACCAATGTTCCGACCTATGGGACCGCCTCTGTCGCACAGTTCACCATCGCGCTTCTGCTGGAGCTGTGCCACCACGTGGGCGCGCACAGCGAACGGGTGAAAGAGGGTGCCTGGGCACGCTGCCCTGATTTCTGCTTCTGGGATTATCCGCTGGTGGAGCTGGCGGGAAAGACCCTGGGCATTATCGGGTTCGGGAAAATCGGGCAGGCGACGGCACGAATCGCCCAAGCCCTGGGCATGAAGGTGCTCGCCTATGACAGCTGTATGGACAAGGGCCAGGAAGAAGAGGGCCAGCGGTATGCCGGGCTGGATGAGCTCTTTGCTGCGTCGGATGTCATCAGCCTTCACTGCCCTCTGTTCGAGAGCACCCGGGGGATCGTCAACAGGGACACGATCGCGAAAATGAAGGACAGGGTAAAGATCATCAACACCTCGAGAGGTCAGCTGGTGGTGGAGGAGGACCTGGCCGAGGCGCTCAATGCCGGGAAGGTGAGCGGGGCAGCCGTGGATGTCCTGTCCTCGGAGCCGGCGAGCCCCGACAATGTGCTCCTGTCGGCAAAAAACTGCATCGTCACCCCGCACATCGCCTGGGCTCCGAAAGAATCGAGGATCAGGCTGATGGATACCGCCGTGGACAACCTTGAGAAGTATCTCGCCGGCGTCCCTGTCAATGTGGTGAACCCCTGATGAACAGGCCCCATAAAATGTGAACCCGTCCCCGATTAGGGGTGTCACCCGGGTATGCGCTTGACCGACCTGTCTGCGATAAGGTCGTTGAGCTCCTGCAGAAGGGCCCTTTCGTGGTTGTCGATCACACCGTCTTCGTGAGCCAGAGAGATGATCTCTTCATACTCGGAGTTCGTGATTACCTGGTCGTCGATCGCCTTCTTGATGATCTCCTCGAGCTTCTTCCCGCTTTTTGTCAGCATAGCAGACCCTTTCTGAGCGTTTTTTCTATGTTTTCTATCACGGGAAGGGCTCCCAGGCAACGGGATTGCAGGTTGTTGACAAACAGGCCGCGAATCCGTGATAATCCTGTACAATTGGCTTGAAAAAAAGGAGGTCGGATGCTTACGTTCACTACCGCCGGAGAGTCGCACGGGAGGGGTGTTTTCGCCTTTCTCGACGGCATTCCCGCAGGACTTGAGGTAGACCGCGAGGTCATCGACGCCGACTTGGACCGGCGCCAGAAAGGCTACGGCAGGGGAGGGCGGATGTCCATCGAACAAGACCGGGTGGACGTGCTCTCGGGAATCAGGGGCGGGGTCACCCTGGGCGGCCCGGTTCTCCTGGCGGTGTGGAACAGGGACTTCGACAACTGGAGCGAATATATGGATCCCTGGAAGATCGTGCCCGGCAGGGAGCTCTACACCCCGCGGCCCGGGCATGCCGATCTCTCGGGCGCGGCCAGGTTCCGGCACACGGACCTGCGCAATGTGCTCGAGCGCTCCAGCGCCCGTGAGACAGCGGGCAGGGTGGCGGCAGGCGGGCTGCTGAGGTGCCTGCTTGCCGCTCTGGGCATGGAGGTGCATTCCTGGGTCAGGAGCATCGGAAAGGTCGCGTTCACAGGCGAATACGACCGGGCGCTCAGGGATTCCTCCAGCGTGTTCTGCCCGGACAGCGAAGCCACCGCTGCCATGGAGCAGCTGATCGATGAGGCCCGGGAGCAGGGCGACACGTTGGGCGGCGAGTTCAAGGTGGTGTTGAGCGGCATGCCGGCAGGCATCGGCTCGTACACCCAGTGGGATCAGCGCCTGGATACGCTCCTGTCGGCCCAGCTCATGTCAATCCCCGGAATCAAGGCGGTCCAGACCGGCATAGGAACCGGCGCTGCCGCATTGACCGGCTCACGGATGCACGACGAGATTTTCCCGGGCACACCGAAGGGCAGAAAGACCAACCATGCAGGAGGCATCGAAGGCGGGGTATCGAACGGGCAGCCCGTTGAGGTGATCTGCAGCATGAAGCCGATACCCACCCTGAAAAAGGGCCTAAGGTCCGTTGACATCCGGAGCGGCGAGGCCGTGCAGGCAGCGTACGAGCGATCCGACTGCTGCGCCGTGCCCGCCGCGTCCGTGGTAGGGGAGGCTGCCGTGATCATCGCCGCATGCCAGGCGATCCTGACGAGCTTCGGCCTGCCAGGCATGGCCCCTCTCGTCGAGGCCTTCGACAGCCACCGCTCCTACTGGGAGTCGCTGTGATCTTTCTCACCGGCTTCATGGGCTCGGGAAAAACAACGGTGGGCCTGGACCTTGCCCGCCGCATGGAAGTGCCATTTGTAGACCTGGACACGGTCATCGCCGGCAGGAGCGGGGCGTCGATTCCGGAGATCTTCCGCTGCGCGGGGGAGCAGGCGTTCCGCTCCCTTGAGGACGATGCACTGCGTGACCTTGCAGCCGAAGGCGACCCCTCCAGCGTAGTAGCCACGGGCGGGGGGCTGCCGGTGAACCCTATGAACAGAAAGCTCATGAAGGCGTGCGGCTGCATCGTGTTCCTGGAGGCATCCTTCGGAAGCCTGGAGGGACGCGTCACCGGAGACGGGAGCAGGCCCCTGTGGAGCAGCAATGCACGGAGCCTCATGCAGGAGAGGACCCCTGCCTATGAAGACGCCGACCTGGCGGTGGACACTGACGGCAGGTCGCCCGAGGAGATCTCCCGCGAGATCCTGGCGTCCCTTCCCGGGCTGCCCGGACCGGTGGGTGTGCCCCTTCCGGACAATCCCTATCCCGTGCACATCGGCAGGGGCATCTTTGAAAAAATCCTCCCCCTGCTGAGGAGGCATGTTCATCCTGAAGGGCTCTTTGTCCTGATCGATGAAAACGTGAGGAAGCACCACGGCCGGATGGTGGAAGAGGCTCTTGAAGGCTGCCCGGCCCACCTCATGACCGTGCCTTCGGGCGAGCGGTCGAAGTCCATGGACTTTCTGAACACCGTGCTCGATGCCATGTTCTCTTTAAGGGTCAACCGGCAGTGGGTTTGCCTGGCAGTGGGAGGGGGCGTGGTGGGAGACCTTGCCGGATTCGCGGCAAGCGTCTATATGCGGGGCATCCCGGTAGTCCAGGCTGCGACCACCCTGCTGGCGCAGGTCGACTCCTCTGTCGGGGGCAAGACCGCGGTCAACCATGCCTGCGGAAAGAACCTGATCGGCACCTTTCACCAGCCCCTGATGGTCTTGAGCGACGTGGACTTTCTGGCCACCTTGAATGAGACGGAGATCCGGAGCGCCATGGCCGAGGCGGTCAAGTACGGGATCATCATGGATGCCCCGCTCTTCGACTATCTGGAGAAGGGACGGCCCTACGACTATGTCAGACTGGTCGGGATGTGCGCCAGGGACAAGGCGCGGGTAGTGGCCCGCGACGAGCGGGAAGGGGATTTGAGGCGAATCCTCAATTTCGGCCACACCCTGGGCCACGCCGTCGAGATGTCCAGCAACTACACCCTGCCTCACGGCCTGGCCGTTGCCGTGGGCATGGCGTTCGCCTCGCGGCTCTCCCATGAGCGCGGCATGTTGTCATCCGAGAGTCTGACGCGCATCATGGATCTCATGGTACGGGAAAACCTTCTGCCCGCCGAACGCGCACTTCCTCCTGCCGGGGAGGTGGCCGAGGCGATGCAGCTCGACAAGAAGGGTACCGGCAGGGGAATCCACTTTGTATTGACACCTTCCATCGGTGGTGTTAGCGTACAAAAACTTTCTGAAATCGAAGTACTGGAGGCCTACCAGGAATTCGCTGATGGATATTCGAACAGCCTTTGAACAGGGAGCGTTTCTCGAGGTCGCCGATGCCGCGGCCGACGCACGGACTCCTGAAGACCAGCTGATGGTAGGCATCTCGTTGTTTAAGATAGGCCGCGAGACCGATGCCATGAAGGTATTCCGCGAGCTCGAGGGCAGGGTGAGGGATCTTGCCCGGGCATATTATTACATGGCCCTCATCCACCGCGGCAGGGATGAGATTGATGCCGCGAAGTCGTGCATCGATCTCTATCTCCCCTTTTACCCCGATGACGACGAGGCCCTCGACCTTTTCCCGGAAGAGGAAGGAACGGGCGGCGGGATGGCTCCGCTCATGAGCGAGGCATCTCCCGAGCTCGCAAAAATCTATGCCGACCAGGGGCATTACGGGCAGGCGCTGGAAATCTACTCGCGCCTGCTGAAAGACCCTGACCCTGATCCCCAGGTGCGAAAGGAGGCAGACCGGGTGCAGACCCTGTATCTCATCAAGATCTTGGAAGGGTGGCTGGAAAGGACGCGGAAATGAAGATTCTGCTGATCAACGGACCAAACCTCGACCTGCTGGGCATCCGCGAGACTTCGCTCTACGGCCGGGTCACCTTGCCGGAGATCGAGCGGGGCGTCCAGGAAAAGGCGCGCTCCCTCGGCATGGAACTCGATGTTTTTCAGTCGAACCATGAAGGCGGGATCATCGAAAAGATCCATGCGGCAAGAGACGCTCAGGTCAGGGGTATTCTCATCAATCCGGGAGGCTATACCCACACCTCGGTGGCGATCCGCGACGCCCTTCTGGGCGTGGACATCCCCTTTGTCGAGGTCCACATCAGCAATGTCTCGGCCCGCGAACCGTTCAGGCAGAAAAACCTGTTTTCCGACATCGCGGCCGGCACCATCTCCGGGTTCGGCCCGTACGGCTATATCCTGGGGATAGAGGCTCTCCATGAGTTACTCCGCGCAAAGAGCCGATAGGGCGAGGTCGTTCCTCAGGGGGCTGGACGCCATCCTGCTCTCTTCCCGCCCGAACGTCACCTATGTAAGCGGATACACCGGCTCCGACGCCCTGGCCGTGTATACCGAATCGAGGATCGCGCTCTTCGTTGATTCGCGCAATACCATCCAGGCGCGCGAAGAGGCGAAGACCGAGGTCATCGAGATCAAGAAGCGCTGGGAAGACATTTACGAGTATCTCCGGTCGCTGAACGTAACCACTCTGGGCATCGAGTCCGGCGTGATGGATGTCGATACCTTTCTCCAGCTCAAGGATCTGTTCAAGGATATCGAGATGACTCCGCTGGGCGGCCAGCTCAAGTATCTGCGGGCAGTCAAGGACCCGGGCGAGCTTTCGCTGATCACAGAGGCGGTGCGGATATCCGAGACCGCACTCCAGACTGTCCTGTCGCAGGGTATTATCGGGCGCAGGGAGTCGGACGTGGCCTTCGACATCGAGTGCGAGATGAGGAGGCTCGGCGCGAGCGGCCCCTCCTTCGAGACCATCGTGGCCTCGGGGGCGCGGGCGGCCATGCCCCACGGCGCGGCATCGGAAAAGGTGATCCGGGAGAACGAGTCCGTGGTCATAGACTACGGGTGCGTCTACAAGGGATACTGCTCGGACCAGACCATCACCGTATGCACCGGCGATCCGGGAGGCGACTTCGCGGATGCCTACCGGCACGTGTTCAAGGCCCAGACGCTGGGCATCGAGGCCCTGGGGCCCGGGGTCAAGACCGCATCCGTGGACAAGCGGGCGCGGGAGCATCTCGATACGGCGGGCTACGGCACATACTTCGGCCACAGCCTCGGCCACGGGGTCGGCATGGAGGTTCACGAGATGCCCACGCTCTCCCCGATTTCCAGAGATACCCTGGAGGAGGGGATGGTGGTCACGATCGAACCCGGGGTCTATATTCCGGGAAAATTCGGGATACGGCTGGAAGATATGTTCGTGATAACAGATAATTCTTGCAAGCGAATTACAAATCTTGATAAGGAAGCCATAAAATTTCTCACGTAGGGGAGAGACAGCATGCAGTACTCAACCGCACAGTTCCGCAAGGGGTTGAAGATAGAGCTCGACGGCGAACCGTTCACCATCGTTGATTTCCAGCACGTCAAGCCGGGAAAGGGCGGCGCATTCGTACGCACGAAGATGAAAAGCCTGATCTCCGGCAATGTTCTCGACAAGACCTTCCGCTCGGGCGAGAAAGTGGATGTTCCCAATCTCGAAGAGCGGAAAATGAGCTTTCTGTACCAGGACGATTCCGGGTACTGGTTCATGGATACCGAGACCTATGAGCAGATGAACCTCACGGAAGACCACGTGGAAGACGCCATCGGCTTCCTCAAGGAGAACGTGGAGGTCAACATCCTCTTCCACAACGGCTCGCCCATCGGTATTGATCTGCCCATGTTCATGGAGCTCGCCGTGGTGGAGACCGACCCCGGCGTGCGGGGCAACACCGCATCCGGGGGTTCCAAGCCCGCGAAGCTCGAAACCGGTATTACGGTCCAGGTCCCTCTGTTCATCAACGAGGGAGACGTGCTCAAGGTTGATACGCGCACCAAGGCGTATATCGAGAGAGTGAGCTAGATGAATCTCAAGATTGTCAAAGAGCTCATCGAGATGATACGGAACACCGACGTGGTGGAGCTGGAGTGGACGCCCGAGAGGATCCATATCATCCGGGGTGCTCATCAGCAGGACCGCTCTGTGTCCAGGACGCGGGAGCCCGAAAAGGACAAGGCCGCGGCCGTGGAGAAACCTACGGTCACCATCACATCCCCCCTGGTAGGCACCTTCTACCGCTCGGCCTCGCCCGAGACCCAGCCCTTTGTCCAGGTGGGCGACCGGGTCAAGAAGGACCAGGTGCTCTGTGTCATCGAGGCCATGAAGCTCATGAACGAGATCGAGTCCCACATCGACGGTATCGTGACCGCCATCCTCAAGCAGGACGGCGAGCGGGTGGGCTATGGCGACCAGCTCTTCATCATCGAGGAGCTATGAGCTCATGGCGGCTCGTCCTCGACGGCAGGCATGATTCCCGCTCGAACATGGCGCGCGACTCCGCCATGTTCCGGTCCGTGGTTTCAGGAAGTTTCTCCGGGGTGCTGCGGATCTACAACTGGTCTGAACCCGCGGTGACCTTTGGTTTTCATCAGCGATCATTCATCCCTTTCGACCCCGGGGTCGATCTTCCCCTGTTGAGACGTCCCACCGGCGGCGGCGCCGTTCTGCACGGAAACGACTTCACCTTCAGCCTTTGTGCGCCCCTGGAAGGGGCATTTGCCAAAGGCGTTGTGGAGAGCTGCCGGGCGGTCACCAAGACGTTCGCCCAGGCCCTGAAGCGATGCGGGGTCGAGGTCGAGATGCGGGGCCAAGGCACGGAGTTCTCTCGTGTGTGTTTCCAGCGTTCTTCTCCGGTGGAACTCTGCATCGACGGCGCCAAGATCCTGGGCCTGTCCGCCCTGCGTACCCGAAACGGCATGCTCCTCCAAGGCGTCCTGCCGCTCACCGTCGATGCAGGCCTCTCGCGCAGGGTGTTCGGGACCGAGGGCGACCCGGGCCTGAAGGGCATCCGCGATCACGCCCCGGATTTCAAAGAAGAGGAATTCCTGGGCTGCCTAGTGGATGCGTTTGCGTCTGAGATGGATCTTTTTCTTTCTCAGCGCCATGACCACGATGGTCAGCAGCACCACGATGATCAGCGAGAAGTATACCTGCGGCGAGAGAAACCTTGACACGAGCGCCTCTCCAAAGATCGAATACAGCACCACAGAGGGCAGGACGCCCAGGCAGGTAGCCTTCATGAAGTCCTTCCATTCCACCCCGGCAGCGGCCGCAGCGGTGTTGATGGCAACAAAAGGGAAAACAGTGGCCAGCTGGAGCAGAAGCACGATGGGGTAGCCGTTTCTGTTGATGGTTTCCTTGATCCTGGCAGTCTTTTCATCATGGCCCCACCGGTTTTCGATTCCCAGTGACTTGACCAGGACAAAGGCGAGGTTGGCGTTGATCAGTGCCCCGATATAGGACAGGACCATGCCCGGCAGCGGTCCGAAGCTCGCCGCACCGGTGACGATCAACAGGCTCAGCGGCGATATGAGCGGCAGGACCCCAGTGAGGAGAACGAATATCAGGCCCCCTGCCAGCCCGAGGTCTTCCAGGGTGAGACGAAGGTATATCCAGTCTTTGAGCGGATAGGGATCGGTGACACGGAACAGTCCGAGCACGGCAAAGAAAACCACCAGGGAAAACACTGTGAGGCTGATGCTCCGCCTGATCGGAGAGTGTGAGTGCATAAACCGGTGGTACCGCTCGAGAAGCCCCTCAATAGAGCGGTACAGGCGCGACGAGGTGATGAGATTCATGCCGTACATCACACATAATCATATGCACAGGCGATCCTCTTTGCAATGTCTCTTTGAAGCGTCTCCCACCCGCACACTATGAAACCGCTCTCCGCGCTCCATCATCAATGGGTTCCCCCTTTTCATCGTCCTCATGCGGAACCTCTTCACGGGCTGCTGACAAGTATGCCTGATCATGGCTCAAGCCGGAGTGCGCCCACAGTCCAATGCATTCTACGACCACCCCACTGACGGCTTGCCGTTTACGCCCGAAGCTGGTAAAATAGAATAGCTTGATATTCCGTTGAATATCTCCTGACTCTACATGGAGAGTGAAAGGAAGGTAAACATGGCAGCAGGACCGCTCGAAACCATCTTGAACCCGTCCTCCATCGCCCTGGCCGGTGCGAGCAACAACATGAGCAAGATGGGCACCATCCAGATGCTCAACCTGATCGACAGCGGGTTCCCCGGGGAGATCATGCCTGTTCATCCCAGGGAGTCCGTGGTGCTGGGAAAGAAAGCATATCCCGCCATAGCCGATCTGCCTTATGCCCCCGACCTCGCCATTCTCGTGGTGCCCACGGCGCTGGTGCCCGACATGCTCGAGGACTTCGGAAAGCTCGGCACCCGGCACGCCATCATCATCACCGCGGGTTTCAAGGAAACCGGAGACAAGGGCAGGGATCTGGAAGGGCGGATCATCGAGATCGCACGCAACCACGGAATCAGGTTCCTGGGGCCCAACTGTCTGGGCATCGTGAACACCCACCTGCCGCTCAACGTCACCGTGGCCCCCATCCTGGGATACGGCGGAGGGCTCTCGCTGGCCTCGCAGAGCGGAACCTACATCGCGCAGACGGTCCATTTCCTGCGCAGGAACGGCATCGTCCTGGGCACGGCCGTCAGCGTGGGAAACGAGGCCGACATCGATATCACCGACTGTCTTGAGTATCTGGGGCAAGACGAACACACTAAAGCCATCGGCCTGTACATAGAAGGGATCCGCGATGCAGGGCGTTTTCTCCGGGTGGCCCGGAGGGTGAGCAGAGATAAGCCCATTGTGGCCCAGTATGTCGGGGGCACCGAGGCAGGAGCCCGCTCCGGATCGAGCCACACCGGTGCCATAGCCGGGCCCGACTATGTCTATGACGGCCTTTTCGAGCAGGCGGGCATTATCCGCGTGGACACGATCGAGGAGGTCTATCGGTTCGGGTGGGCACTGGCTACTCAGCCGCCCCTGAGAGGGCCCCGCATCGCCGTACTCACCAACTCGGGCGGTCCGGGTTCGGGGATCGCCACCACCTTAAACGCTGCTGGTCTCGAGGTTCCGGAATTCTCGGATACGGTCAGGGAGCAGGTCAGCCAATTCCTTCCCGGCCACGCGAGCACGCGCAACCCCGTGGATCTCACCTTTCACATCGATATGAAGGCTCTCACCGTGAAGATCCCCGAGATTCTCTTCTCCGCCGACGGGATAGACGGGGTCATCATCCACGGGATTATGGACACAGGCTTCATGGAC
Organism: Deltaproteobacteria bacterium; assembly: GCA_018436855.1. Classification (GTDB taxonomy): domain Bacteria; phylum Desulfobacterota; class Desulfomonilia; order UBA1062; family UBA1062; genus Phosphitivorax. The sequence continues at coordinate 64,189 of JAHDKO010000002.1, forward strand.
ATGCTTTATCCCTCGGTGAGCAAACATATGGACGTCACCCGGGAGCAGTTTCTCAAATACGGCGAAATCTCTCTGGACGAGCTCGTAGCCATGCCTCACGCCTATGGCAAGCCGCTCTTGATTTCCTCGTTTTTCGACAAGAGCGACCACTGTGTCCGGTTGTTTCACAAGCATTCGATACCCACCTTCGATTCGCCCGAAAAGGCGGCAAAGGCCATGTGGGCGCTGTACAAACACTGCCTATTCAGGCAGCGCAGCGCATCCACACCGGCGAAAAGGACCCGGGGTACGATTCCGGCACAGGCCCAGGAGATCTTCTCAAACCGCAGCCGGACAGGCTTGGACGAGTACGCGGCCAAACAATTGCTGAAGGCGTATGGCATACCCACCACCGAGGAATTCCTCGCCGCGAGCCGCGAAGATACTCTCAAGGCCGCACACCGGCTCGGCTTTCCGGTTGCGGTGAAGGCCTGTTCCCCTTCGATATCCCACAAGACAGAACACGGCCTGGTGTTTCTGGACGTGGAAGACGAAGACGCTGTTTTGCGCGCCTTCGATGCAATCCGGGCATATGACCCCGGCGCTCAGGTACTGGTGGCCGAGATGCTCAAGGGGAAGCGGGAGTTCATGGCAGGCGTCAGCTATCATCCCGGTTTTCCGCCCTGTGTCATGTTCGGGCTGGGAGGCGTTTTTGCCGAGGCGCACCGGGACTTTGCCATCCGCCTTGCCCCCCTGAGCCGGGAAGACGCCCGCGAAATGATCGAATCGCTCCGTGCGCGGACACTCCTGGGAAATTACCGGAACATGGAGGAGGTGGACCTGGACGCCCTGGCAGACATCCTTGTCTGCCTCGGGGACATCGCCCTTGACTTCCCCGGGATAAAGGAGATAGACCTGAATCCAATCATCATTGTCAGCGGAGCCCCCAAGGTGGCGGATTCCCTGATGATCATCCCATAGGAGAGCATATGGACACCAAGAAAATCGAAGAGATGATCAGGATCTATCCGGAAAAAGACAAGCTCCCCTGTCCGGTCGCTCACTTCATCGCAGCCTCTCTGAAGGTAGACCCCGAGGTGGTGGGTGATGTTGCAACCGTACTGGGCGTCAGACTCTACCAGTGCCAGCTGGGCCTGTTCGGCTATGGCCGCAAGGGCGTATCCGGCTACAAGATCCTGGACAGGCCTGTCGAGGTGCCTGACGAGGTTCTGGAAAAGATCAGGAATGCGGCAAAAGACGGTGTGATCACCTGCAGGGAGCTTTGGGACATCGCAGACGAGAACGGGGTGCTGCGCCCGGAGGCAGGGAATGCGGCCGATTCCCTGGGCCTGAAGATCACACCCTGCCAGCTCGGAGCCTTCAAGGGGAAATAGGCTCCAGGAAAGTTCTGTTCCTGTGAGAATTTACGCGCGTGTTCCGGGAACACGATCTGTCAGCGTCTGCGCCTCCGTGCTCGGGCGGGGGCAGACACTGTCACGGAAGCAGAGAGATTTTTTATTGAAACACGCCCTGCGCTTCTGTATGATGTTGTGCATCTTATGCTTCTTATTGTTTCAACATCACATTCCATGCGGAGGGAGTCAATGTCTGTCGAAGTTGTCTGGTTGGGACACGCCGGGGTTATGGTCCGATGCAATGCCGGGGTCATCTACATCGACCCCTGGAAGGTGAGCCGTTCTTCCCCCAAGGCCGACATTATCCTCCTGACTCACGACCATTACGACCACTATTCTCCGGAAGATATCGCGCTGCTGAAACAAGGCTCGACCCGGGTGGCGGCGCCCATACCCGCCCCCGAGGTGACCGATGTCATCAGGCCCGGGGACAGGCTTACCATGGGGGAGGTCACGGTCGAGACGATTCCGGCCTACAACATCAGCAAAGGTTTTCACCCCCGGGCGAACAACTGGCTGGGGTATGTAGTCCAGACCGGCGGCAAGAGGATATACCATGCCGGCGATACGGACCGCATCCCTGAGATGGATGGGCTGAACGCTGATCTGGCACTCATTCCCGTGGGGGGGACCTATACCATGGATGCCCGTGACGCCGCTCTTGCTGCGGAAGACATCAAGGCCGGGGTGACGATCCCCATCCATTTCGGCGACATCGTGGGTACGAGAGAGGATGCTGAGGGGTTCGCCCGGAGCTGCTCACGCCCCGTCCACCTGCTTGATCCCGGGGAATCGTACATCCTTTCCTAAAGAAACTATGAACAAGGTGATCACTGAGGTAAAACGCATCTTTCACCGGGCACCGTTTGCCGTCTGCGCCTTTGATGCAAGCGGGACCGTGATCTATATCAATCCTGTGCTCGAGTCCAACCTCGGACCCGCGGTACTGCCTATCATGGGGCAATCTCTTTACCAGATCATCCACAAGATTCTCGTGGACGAGAGACTGGAGAACAATCTCAAGCGGCTCATCGAGACGGACAAGCCTTTTTCAATGATCGTGGAGACCCTGAGTTCGCCCGGGGTAAGGGCCTCGGGCTTCATCAACGTCATCGGCTATAAGCTCGAAACGCTCTATATCCTCATCGGTGATTTCGTGAGCGGCGGCCTGTCGCGTGAAGGAAGGTACCGCCAGATCATCGAGGACGCACCGGATGCCATCATTATTATGAACCACGGGGTGATCACCTTCAGCAATCCCGCGTTCAACGCCATCATGGAGATGGACACCGGGCAGGTCCTGGGCAGGGAGATGTTCGGGTTTCTCGACGAGAAGGGAAGGGAGGATCTCAAGCATCTCAGGCAGGACCATGCCAGGGGCTTTTTCAGCAGGTTCAACGTGAATACCCCCTCGGGCGTCAAGATCCTGGAGGGCAACTTCCATTTCATCGAGGAGCGTCCCGGGACCTCCATCGCCCTGCTGCGCGACGTGACGGAAAAAGTGGCCCTGGAAAGGCGCCTGTTGCGACAGAATCAGGATCTCGCTGCAGTGAACCTCATCTCCAAGACATTGAGCTCATCTATGGAGCTCAAGGAGATCCTTCAGAACACCCTGGCGCAGGTCCTCCAGATCATGAACATCGAGACCGGGTGGATCTATCTACTCGACGAGAAGAAGCAGGAGCTCAAGTGCGCCTATTCCTACGGCATCCCGGAAAAGGTGGTGCAGGCCATCAAGAAGCTGCGCATCGGCGAGGGGATAGCGGGCCGTGTGGCCATAAAGGGCAAGCCCATCATCATCGAGAACGCTTCGAAAGACGCCCGGATCAGATCGCTGGCCTTCAAGAAACAGGGCATCAAGTCTTTCGCATCGATCCCGCTGTACTCGCGCACCCGGCTCATCGGGGTCATGAACATCGGCTCTTTCGGCGAGAGAATCATCTCGCCCGATGACGAGCGCCTGCTCATCACCATCGGCGTGCACATGGGCACGGTTATGGAGAACATTCTCCTCTTCCAGGAGATCGCCAACACCTCTGACGAGCTCAAGGACGCCATCAACCTCATCCGCCAGCGCAACGAAGAGCTGCGCACCCTTGTCTCCACGGTTTCCCACGATCTGAAAAACCCGATCATCGCGATCAACGGTTTTTGCGAGCGCTTTCTCAGGACCGCAGGACCGAAGCTCGACAAACGGGAATTGGAGTATGTCAACGCGGTCAGGGAGAGCGGGAAGCGCATGGAAAAGTTCGTCACCGATCTCCTGACCCTGTCCGCAGTGGAGAACCTGAGGCTGAAGAAAGAGGAATTTCCGGTCCACGAGCTCATCGACGAGATATCCCGCGAGCTGGCACCTCAGCTGGACTCCAAGGGCGGGACCCTGGTGATCGAATCTCCCCTGCCGCAGATCAAGGCAGACCGGGTGAGGCTCATGCAGGTGTTTTCAAACCTCATCTCAAACGCCATCAAGTATGCGCACCCCGACAGAGACCTCGTGATCAGCATCGGCTATCAGAGCGAGCCCAACACCCACGTTTTCTCCGTCAAGGACAATGGGCTGGGAATCCCCCGGGAATACGCGGAAAACATCTTCGAGATATTCTTCCGCGGCCACGAGTCCCACGCCGAGGGCACGGGTATCGGCCTGTCCATTGTGAAAAAGGCCGTGAACATCATGGGGGGCGAGGTCTGGCTCAGCTCGGATAAAGACCAGGGAACCGCGTTCTACTTTTCGATCCCCGCGGAGTGATCGGCACAGGTATTCCGCATCTGCAGCCATCCGGCCATGAGCCTGAATTCTCAGCCGACATTCCTCTTGACACCCTCGACCGGCGCCCTGTATATATCTCACACCATTGGAAAGGGCCGCTAGCTCAGGGGGAGAGCGCTACCTTCACACGGTAGAAGTCGTAGGTTCAAATCCTACGCGGCCCACCATTTTCCCTCATAATATAAGTTTGGTTGAAACCACTTTCTCGTCTGACAACAAAATGCATTCGGAGAAGTATATTATTCTGTCATTTCAGAGTGCAATTTATCCTGTTCTTTTTGGTCCAGTCGGAGATTTTCTGTTGGGAACATATCTCCAAGAAGCTAGAGAATAAAGATTTCGAAACCTTTGCCGGAAGGTCTCATCGAGAGTCTTTGAAAAATGTATACGCAATTCATTTCTATCTTTGTCCCAAGTTGCCCAGACATCTCCATATACTCGTTGATTCTGAATAATTCGCAGACAGTCCTGGATGAGCTTTTTGGGAACGCTTCCTTTGATAACTCTTATCCTTGCTGGTCTTATGCGTATGATAAAGACTTTTTTACCATTCCGGCGAAAAAATAGAGCAGCAATTATTATTACCAATAAAACTGCAGCATACGGCTCATACATTGTAGCTCCCATCAGGGAAGGGCAGAAGGGGTGCTATCTCCCCTGGCCGTAGTTGATCATCTTTACCTGGCCCCGCTTGAGGTCAGGGTTCACGACGATGTCGATCTTCACGGAAAAGTCCTGCTCCAGACGCAGCAGGTATTTCCTCTGGGAGTTGAGCAGGTGCATGGCCACGTCCGGTGAAAGCTCGGCCTTCACCTCTCGGGCGGGGTTGTTGCGGTTCAGATAGAGCTGGATTTCGCGCAGGACCATGAGGGCCGCGGATTCCACCGACCTCACCACGCCGGCTCCTTCACAGAACGGGCAGCGCACATAGCTTTTTTCCAGCAGGGTGGACGAGAGACGCTCGCGCGAGAGCTCCAGGATCCCGAACTGGGATATCCTGCCCATCACCAGGTGGGCCCGGTCGTTCTTGAGCGCGTCCTTGAGGGCCTTCTCCACCTTGCGCATGTTTTCCCGGGGGCGCATGTCGATGAAGTCCACGACCACGAGCCCGCCGATATCCCGCAGCACGAGCTGCCGGGCGATCTCGGTAGTGGCCTCGAGGTTTGTGGAAAGGGCCGTGTTCTCGATGTCCCTGCCCGCCGTGGACTGGCCGGAGTTCACGTCGATCACCACCATGGCCTCGGTGGGCTCGATCACCAGGGTGCCGCCCGAGGGCAGCTTGACCTTGGTGCTGTAGATGTTCTGGATCTGCTGCTCCAGGTCGTACTTGGTGAACAGCGGCTTGTTCTGCCGGTACTGCCTGATCACGTCCTTGTGCCGGGGCATCACGCTCTTCATGAAGACGACCGCCCGGCGGAACGTCTCTTCGTCGTCGATGAGGATCTCCGAGATATCGCTGGTGAAGTAATCCCTGATCGACCGGATGATGATGTCGCCTTCGCGGTAGATCAGCGAAGGGCACGGCATCTTCTTGAACCCCTCCTCGATGCTTTTCCACAGGCGCAGGAGATAGTTCAGGTCCTTCTGGAGATCGGCCTTGTTCCTGTCCATGCCCGCGGTGCGCACGATCAGGCCCATGTCCGGGGGAGGGGAGAGCTGGGAGATGATGTCCTTGAGCCGTTTTCGCTTGGCCTCGTCATCGATCTTCCGGGATATTCCGGCGAGATCCTGCCGCGGCAGAAGAACCATGTAGCGCCCGGGGATGGAGATGTTCGTGGTGAGCAGCGCGCCTTTGGCGTTCTTTTCCTCGCGGTTGACCTGCACGGGAATCTCCATGCCCTTTCTCAGGAGCGCGAGCGATCCCTTTCCTTCGGTCACGCCGGGCACGAACAGCCAGTTGATGTCGTTGAGCGGCAGCAGGCCGTGCTTTTCCCTGCCGTAGTCGATGAACACGGCATCCAGGCTCTTCTCGACCTTGGAGATCCGTCCCTTGTAGATATTCCCCCTGATCTGCTCCTTGAGCGCGCTCTGGATGTAGAGCTCCTGAAGGATGCCGTCTTCCACGACCGCAACCCGGATTTCCTCGGGATGGAATGCATTGATGAGCATCTTTTTCATGACTGAGGGCCTCGTTTTCTCATGAGCTGATGAACGCCTCCACCGGCCCCTGACCCTGGCGGATGACTACAGGGGTGTCGGTCTCCAGAGATATCACCGTGGATGGAATGTCTGGGAGGATGCCGCTGTCGACAATGGCGTCCACCCGGTGGCCCAAGTCGTGTTCGATCTCCACGGGGTCGATGTGCACCCGCTCGTGCGACAGAGGCACGCTCGTGGTAATGACGGGCTCGCCGATCTCCTCCACGATGGCCTGGCAGAACCAGTGGTCGGGCATCCGGATGCCGATGGACTTCCGGTTCGATTGCAGCAGCCGGGGAACCAGCCGGGTGGCGGGCAGAATGATGGTGTAGGGGCCGGGCAACAGAGTCCGCATGATCTTGAAGGCCTCGTTCGACACCTTGGCATATCTGCTGATGGTCTGAAAATCGGAAAACATGATGCTCCTGGGCTTTACCGAGGCCTTGATCGAGTTGATCGTGTCGATCCCTTTCTTGTTCGTGATGCAGCACCCCAGACCATACACCGTGTCCGTGGGGTAAACGATGATCCCGCCGCTGGTGAGGATTTCGGCTACCCGCTTGACGGTTCTCGGCTTACGCGTTCGCGGGTCAATGAGTATGCGCACGGCAATCTCCCTTCAGGCACAGGCTTTTCATATCAATATTGCCCAGCGACGCGAAAATCGAGTTTTTCATCTTCGGGTTGTCTTTTTCCAGGATGCGCAGGTATTCCCTGATCTGCTCGCGCTTGCTGTCCGGTCGGATCATGCATGAGTAAGAAACCGGCGTGATATCGAGAAACCGGAAATACGCCTCTACCAGCGTGAGCTTGCAGTAGGCGAGCGGTCTGATCACCCGGTTTTGGCCGTCGTTCGAAACCCTGGCAGGCGCCATGGCCCCGATCTGGCCCGTGTAGAAGCACCGCAGGAAAAACGTCTCGATGATGTCGTCGAGATGGTGCCCCAGGGCGATGGAAGAAAAGCCTTCTTCCCGGGCAAGGCTGTAGAGTATCCCTCTTCGCAGCCTCGAGCACAGGGCACAGGGGCTTTTCTCCGGATCCGACACCCGGGCCAGGATACCGGAGATGCCGGTATCGACCACCCGGATCTCCGTTCCCAGGGCGCTGCGGGCCCAGTCGGCTATCCGCGGAAAGTCCTTCTCGAAGCCGGTGGAGAGATGCACGGGGAATACCTCGTACTCCACCGGCGCAGACTTCTGCAGATCGATGAGGACCTTCAGGAGCACCAGGGAATCCTTTCCGCCGGAGACCGCTACCAAGACCCTGTCTCCCTGCCTGATCATGTCATAATCGTGAATGGCTGTTCCGACCTTTTTCCGGAGCTGCTTTTCAAAATATCTTCTGCTGTTGTGGTTCACGTAGTGTTCCTTATCACATATCACAGGATTTGCAATACACGAAAGATTCCGTTGCATTACCACTGGAGCGATGGTAATTTCCGTCCTGTTTCACCAAGGTTGGGATTCTCCGGAGAACGATTTGGATTCACGCTTGGAAAAAAAGAACCGCGCGGTTCATCCTTCTTCAGGGTTCGGGACCTCATCGCGAAGCATGCCTTCGAGGATCGGGAAGGCATCTTCAGGGGGGTGGAATGTGCTGCTTTCATAGTGCGATCTCATCCACGTGAGCTGCCGCTTCGCATACCTCCTGGTATCGCGCTGGATCAGCGAAACAGCGAGGTCCAGGCCGGTCCTCGACTCCAGATAGCCGATGATATGCTTGTACGCCAGGGTCTGCATGCTTCTCAAACCCGGACTGTACCCGAGGGCGAGAAGCCTCTTCGTTTCCTCGATCAGGCCGCTTTTCACCATCCGGATCACCCGGGAGTCGATGTTCTCGTAGAGCCGGTCGCGGCCGGGCACGATGCACACGGTGCGGACCTCGTAGTATGGCCGTGAAAAACCGTGCTCATGATAAAACTCGCCCGGCCTCCTCCCGGTGAGGATCATGATCTCAAGCGACCTGACGATGCGCACCCGGTCGTTTTGGCCCAGATTCCGGGCTGTTTCGGGATCGAGCCTGTAGAGCAGCCCCCAGATATGCGGGCTGCCTTTCTCGTCTGCGACTGACTTCAGGTGAGCTCTCACCCTCTCCGACCGGGGCGGGGCCGAGGCCAGCCCATAGATGAGGGCCTTGATGTACAATCCCGTGCCGCCCACAACCACGGGTATCGCTCTCCGGGCCCGGACCTCGCTGATCTTTTGCCGGGCAAGGGAGACAAACATGCCGGCATTGAACTCCTCGTCCGGGTCTACCACGTCGATGAGGTGGTGGGGAAGCACGGAGAGCTCCTCGGGTGTCGGCTTTGCCGTGGCGATGTCCATGTGGCGGTACACCTGCATGGAATCGGCGGAGATGACCTCCAGGGGGTATTTTTCTGCCAGCCTGAGCGCGATTCCGGTTTTGCCGGAGCCGGTCGGGCCGGTGATCACGATAAGGGACGTCTTCCGATCCACCGTTCGATCTCATCCCTTTCGATGCGCTTGAACAAGGGCCTTCCATGCGGGCAGGTCGTGGGGGAGCCTGCCTCGTCGAGATCCTCCAGCAGCTTGAGCACCTCTTCACGGCCGAGTCTCTTGCCTGCGCGCACGCTCCCATGGCACGCGATCCGGGCGAGCACGTCGTGCCGATGATCCCTTTTCCGGAGATCGCCTTCCATAAAAGCGCCCAGCAGATCGAGAATGATCGCACGGATGTCTTTTCCGTCCAGGATGGTGGGAAAAGCCCGGACAGCGATTGCCGATTCTCCGAAGGGTTCCGCTTCGATGCCGGTGAGCGCAATGTCGCCGGCCACCTCCTCGAAGGCCCTGAACTCCGCGGGAGACAGCTCGATGACGAGCGGGCTCAGGAGCGACTGCCGGGGTTCCCGGGCGGCCGATCCGGAACTCTTCAGCCTCTCGAAGGTGACGCGCTCGTGTGCTGCATGCTGATCGAGGATATACAGAGACGATTCGTCCTCGAGGAGGATATAGGTGTTGTGGGACACGCCTACAAAGGCCTTGTCCGTATACCGGTGGCAGGGAGACCCGAGCTCGAAGAGGCCTTTCTGAACCCCGGGTTTCGGTGCGGCGGCAAGATGCGGTTGCGAGGCAAAGGGTTCCTGGCACCTTCCGGGCGCCTTATCCCGGCTGGGCGCGTCATGAAACCCTGTTCCGCTTGTACGTTCAGGGTGCGGTGCTGAGTGAGATTGAGATCCGCAACCGGGCTTTCTCTCCCGGTATGGGGCCGCAGGCTCCCCAGCCTGGTATGCCGTCTTTTCATCCAGAGACCTCGCTGCACTGCTCCCATCCTGTGCATCGGCCTGCGCGTACAATGCCTTGCGCACGCTGGAAACAACCATGCCGAATACGGCGGATGCATTTCTGAACCTCACTTCCGCCTTTGCCGGATGAACGTTCACGTCTACCTCGGCAGGATCCATGTCGAGAAAGAGGATCGCCAGGGGGTAGCGGTGCTTCATGAGCAGGCCCCGGTATCCTTCCAGCATGGCCGTACGCAGGGTAGGGTCCATGACGGAACGTCTGTTCACATAGGTGTATATCCCGCTCCTGCCCGGCCGCGAAACCTCGGGAGATGCGAGAATGCCTTGGATACTCAGGCTCGGTCTCTCGTCGGACAGTGGGTGCAGTTTTCCCCTGACCGTCTTTCCCCAGATATCCAGAACCCGCTCTTCCAGGGTCGAACCCTCCCGAAGGTTCAAAACCGTGCGGCCGTTCAGGGAAAGAGAAAACCGCTTATCCGGGTAGGCAAGGGCATAGCGGGAAACCACGTCGATGATGTGTCGCTGCTCTGTTGCCGTGGATTTAAGGAATTTCCTCCGCGCGGGCGTGTTGAAGAACAGGTCCCTGATCTCCACCACAGTGCCCTGCGTCATGCCCTTCTTGGTCTTCTCCCGCACCTCTCCGGCGGCCAGGTCCATGGTCCAGCCGATGGTCTCGCTCTGACGGCGCGAAGAGACCCGGGCCCTGCTCACCGACATGATGCTCGGCAGGGCCTCGCCCCTGAAGCCGAGGGTGCTGATGGAAAAGAGCTCATGGGCGTGCTCGATCTTGCTCGTGGCGTGGCGGAGGACGGCAAGCTCCAGCTCGCTGCCCGACATGCCGCAGCCGTTGTCCGCCAGGCGGATGAGATCAAGGCCGCTCCCTTCCACCTCGACATTGATGCTTCGCGCGCCCGCATCGATTGCATTTTCCAGGAGTTCTTTGACCACCGAGGCCGGTCTTTCGATAACCTCTCCGGCCGCTATCTGGTTGATGAGATCCTGGTCGAGAATGTGTATGTTCCCCATGGTTCGCTTCCCTGCACTCCTTTGTCGGCCTCGCCGGTGCAGGCTCCTGCACCGGGGAAGGTGCGACCGATCAATGGTATAAGCCCCAAGGCAGGCCCTGGAAACTGTTCCGTCGCAAGCGGCGGAGGGTGTGATCCATCCTTCTCGTCCGTAAGACATTGGATCGAAGGAGGATTCAATATCTTCTCGCCACAGGCTATAGAGATCACTGCGAGAAGTCAACTGCAGGATGGGCAAACCAGCATGCAACGCCGGGTTGCGGGTGCTACGGGGAGAGGACTGCTTCCGGTACCAGATGGGATTATCTTTTCACGTGAACATATGTTCACATAATTTCTCATGGAGAACATCCCTTCTCATCAAGGGATCTTCCCGGCGGGAGGGGCGGAATCCCGGCAGGCAAGCCGGCCGGTCGCCGGACATACTCAGTTTCCCCTGCCCCTGGGCCTGGCGATAATTTCCAGTACGTCCATCTCCAGGAAACGCTTCGAGGGTTTCGACCTGATGAGCAGAACCGTATCAGATCCCCGGTAGGTGCCGCCGATCCCGAGAACCTCCTGACCTTCCGGGATAAGCCCGGCGTCGCAGGCCTCCATCACGATTTCGAGTGCTACCTTAGTCCCCTCGCCGAAGCACCTGAGCGTGTTCGCGATGAGATACCCCGGGTATATGCCCCGGAAGCTGTCCATCAGAGACTTTTCCAGCGAGTGGGTAAGAATGGTCCCGGTATGCACGGGGATCCGTGATTTTCGAAGCTGCTTGCGGATCTCGGGGTCGAACTCGTCATGACCCGGCTCCTTGAATCCCACGGAATGGGTGACCACGACGAGATTCACCCCGGTACGGGCGAGGGCCTTGTAAAAGGCCATGGCGGTTTTCCCGCTGGTTGAGGCGACCACCACGTGCTTTCTGCCGTGTTCCTTCACGTGCTTGGCCACCATCTCGACACAGTGGGAAGTGTTCTGATTGCCTGGTCTTTCAAAGAGCATGGTTTCTATCATTTTCATGAGGCACCTCTCACCCTTGCTTTCACGAATCGAACTTAAAATGAACCATACACGAGAGATTTTTCCTTGTACAGGGTCGGCATGTGTCAAGGCACAGCTTGACATTTCTCATTGCATCAAAGATAAGAGGATGGACAGCTTCTAATGCTCGCACACGAAGGGACAAGCACATGTCATTTCTCGAAATAACCGACCTGCACGTATCGGTGGAAGGCAAAGAAATCCTCAAAGGGATCGATCTCTCCCTCGGCATAGGCAGAACCGCTATTATCTTCGGGCCAAACGGATCGGGCAAAAGCACGCTCATGGGAGCGATCTCCGGCCTGCCCGGCTACGAGATCACCCAAGGTTCCATCACCTTCAAGGGTCAGGACATCTCCAGGCTTTCCGTCGACGAACGCTCGCGCCTGGGCATCGGCCTCTCCTTCCAGTATCCGCCCGCTATCAAGGGCGTGCGGCTTCTAACCCTGCTCGAAACCCTGAACCGGCAGACACCGGAGAAGATAACGGAGTATGCCCAACTGCTCAACCTCACCGCATACCTCGACAGAGATATCAACGTGGGTTTCTCCGGGGGTGAGCGCAAGCGGTCCGAGGTTCTCCAGCTCATGATGCAGATGCCGGACCTGCTGCTTCTCGACGAACCCGAATCAGGGGTGGATATCGAGAACATCTCCGTGATCGCAGACGGCCTGCGGATCATCCTGGAGAAGGACCAGCCCATCTCCAGGAGAAAACGATCCGCCATTATCATCACTCATACCGGTTTTATTCTCGACTACATCAAGGCGGACATCGCCTTTGTGATCATGAACGGCCATGTGCTCGGCTGCGGCGCCCCCGGCGAGATCTTCGAAGAGATCCGCCGAGACGGTTACAGTAAATGCAGCTCGTGTTTTGCCGAGAAATTTTGCGAAGAATACAAGGGTGCGCTATGAATACCGTGCAGATAGATACCGGCAGGCTGAACGAGATCGGATATAATTCCTGCGTGGCCAGTTGCGGGAGCTTCATGGTACTGGACCATACCGTCATGGAAAGCCATTGTAATATTGAAGGACTGGTGGTGCTGCCTCTGAAGCAGGCCTTTGACACCTATCCTCATGTGCGGGAAAAACTCTTCTTCAACGTGGTGCCCCGCGATTCCAGCGATACGACGTTGCAGGCCGCCGAGAAGGAGCCGGTGGGCTATTATGTCTTCGTTGAGCCCGGGATAAGGATCGAGGAACCGCTTCAGGCGGCCTTCCTGTTCGGCGAGACAGGGTCGCATCAGTTCATCCACAACATCATCGAGCTCGGTGAAGGGGCGGAGCTGAACATCGTCAACGGCTGCACCACGGCAACCCACGGCAGAAGCGGAACCCATATAGGCATCACCGAAACCTACCTGGGGAAAAACGCTCATCTGGGCTACACCATGATCCACAACTGGGGTCACGACATGGAGGTCTTTCCCGTAGGCGCGGTATCGGTGGGCGAGGGGGCCCGCTACATCTCCAACTACGTGGGTATGACCGAGGTCAGAAAAATCGTCACCAACCCCGCCGCATACGTGGAAACTGGCGGAAGTGCCCGCTTTTATTCGGTTATATTCAGCAAGGGCGACTCGTATTTCGACACGGGCGCCCGGGTGCTTCTCAAGGGTAAGGATGCCAGCGGCGAGATCATCAGCAGGGTGGTCTCGGAAGGAGGCACGGTCATATCCCGGCAGCTTCTTTCCGGCGAACGGGCCGGCTCCTTCGGCCACATGGAGTGCAGTGGTCTGCTGCTCAACGAAAACGGTGTAATCCATTCCATCCCCGAGTTGAGGGGTGCACATCCCGACATCAATCTGGCGCACGAGGCAGCGGTGGGAAAGATCTCGCGCGAAGAGCTCAGCTATCTCATGACGCGGGGCCTGACCGAAGAACAGGCGCGCGCTCTCATCATCCGTGGCTTCCTCGATATCAAGATCGAGGGATTGCCTGACAAGGTCCAGTCGTTCATGGACGAGATCATCAGCCGCTCCGTAGAGGGATCCATTTAACCAGGTAAAATTTATTTAAGAAACCGACGCGCCTCTGGGGGATGCTTTCATCAGGGGCGCGGGTGCGTTCAAATAATTTCCCGTCAAGCCCGGAGATACCCTTAAAAAAAGTCTTCACCATTCGGCCGAGATCGCATTCTTTTGATTAAGCCAATGGTTTTATACGCATTATATCCAATAAGACGTACGTGCATGGCATAGGGCACTGAGCTCTCGGCATGTATTTCCGGAACTGTCGGGCCGGTATTTCCATATAAGGGCAAAGGCGTCACGGCAGGATGCCGTACCGGATAAGACAGGCAATCACGGGCAAGGTAGTGCTGATGTCGGAAAACCATGTCCGGACACGGGCATAATCGGACAGCAGAGTGCAAACATGTTCATGGTTTCTGCAGAGTTCGTCGCACGTGGCATCGGCAGGATTCATCGTGAAAACGCATCGTGAGGGGAAAGGGGCCTGCACGGATGAGGAAGGCGGCATAGATGCACACACTTCCAATATTTAACATAATATATATTATCGGCAATAATGTTGAGGTGGTCTAGGTGCGGTACTCGGAATTGATCTTCACATAGTCGTAGGAGAGGTCCGAGGTATAGACGCTGAACGTTCCCGGTCCGCCGCCGATGCGGATATCGATCCCGATCTCACGTTCCTTGAGCAGCGCATGGAGGGCATTCTCGCTGAAACCTTCCGACTCCATACCGCGTTCTACGACCCGGTGCCCTGAGATGGAAATCGTGACATCTTCGGGCGAGAACAGAATTCCGCTATAACCCACAGCGGCCAGAATCCGGCCCCAGTTGGGGTCTGCTCCGAAGAGCGCAGTCTTGACCAGAAGCGAGTTCGCCACCGACATGGCCGCTGTTTTGGCGTCGCGGTCATCGGACGCGCCGGCCACGGTGATGGTGACGAATTTAGTGGCCCCTTCTCCATCCCTGACCAGGAGCAACGCAAGGTCGCGAATGACCTCGGCAATACCCTTTTCAACTTCATTAATATTTTCAGCTACTTGATTGCTTGAAACAGCCAGAAGCGTGTCGTTCGTCGACATATCGCCGTCGATGGTGATGGCGTTAAAGGTGCGCTCGATTGATTTATTTATAATATTATCGAGGACTTGCTTGGTTATAACCGCGTCTGTCAGCACCACCGCGAGCGTGGTGGCCATGTCGGGGGCGATCATGCCCGCCCCTTTTGCCACCCCGAGCACAGCGGCATTACCCACGGAACGCGACACGACCTTGGGAAATGTGTCTGTGGTCATGATGGAGCGGGCAAAGACCTCCGGGTCGTTCCCCAGCGCGGACACGAGCGCGGGTATCCGGGAAGCCATCCGTTGAACAGGTAGACGGACACCGATGACCCCGGTCGACAGGGGAACCACCTCATCGCTCCGGACCCCGAGTTCCCTGGCAGCCGTCTCCATAAGGAAACGGGCATCACGGATTCCCTGGTCTCCGGTGCAGGCGTTGGCGTTGCCGGCATTGGCCAGTATGGCCTTGACCTTCCCCCTGCCCGTGAGCTCCTGTCCGACAACCACCGGGGCGGCTTTGACCAGGTTGCGGGTGAACACGCCCGAGAGCACGGCCTGCCCTTCGCAGAAGACGAGCCCCATGTCGGTGCGTCTGACCTCAGGGGATTTCACCCCGGCATTGACCGCAGAGAAACGAAAACCCCTAGGGATGATCATTCATTGGCCCCGCAGCACTGCTTGTACTTTTTTCCCGACCCGCATGGGCACGGGTCGTTCCTGCCCACCTTTTTGCCCTGGCGCTTGAAGGTCGACGGTCTCTCGGATGACGGCCCGCGGCCGAGCTGCATCCGTTGCTTCCGCTCTTTTTCCGAGATGCGCTCCACGTCCTCTTCGCGCTGAATCTGGATCTTGAAGAGCCGTTCGAGCGAGAGCTCCTTCATCCGGGTGAGCGTTGCGAGGAACATGTCGAATCCCTCGCGCTGGTACTCGCGCAAGGGGTTTTTCTGTCCGTATCCCCTGAGCCCGATCCCCTCCTTGAGGTGATCCATGGAGAGGAGATGGTCCTTCCACAGGCTGTCCAGGGTCATAAGGAGGACCTGACGCTCCACCATCCGCATGATCTGCGGGGTGAACTCGGCCTCCCTCTGCTCGTAGCGATCCAGGATGGTCCTGCGTGCCGCCTCGAGGACCTCTTCCCGAGTGGTACCCTTCTGGGGCTCGCACGTGAATTCAACATCGAATACATTCCTGACCCAGCCCCCGAATCCTTCCATGTCCCACTCGGAAGCAGGCGTCTTTCCGGGGAGATAGACCTCAGCGGTCTCGTCAAGGAGCTCGTCGATCATTTCTGTGACATGGTCCTTGAGGTTCTCTTCAGAAAGAATGGTCCTGCGCTGGGTATAGACGACCTCACGCTGCTTGTTCATCACGTCGTCGTATTCGAGGAGGTGTTTGCGGATCTCGAAGTTCCGGCCCTCGACCTTTTTCTGAGCGCCTTCTATGCTGCGGGAGATGAGCTTGTGCTCGATGGGCTCGTCCTCGGCCACACCCAGCCGGTCCATGATGGACGATATGCGCTCTGACCCGAAGATCCGCAGGAGATCGTCTTCGAGACTCAAGTAGAATCTGGACGCGCCCGGGTCTCCCTGCCTGCCCGACCGGCCCCTGAGCTGGTTGTCGATCCGCCTGCTCTCGTGACGCTCGGTGCCGAGAATGAAGAGCCCGCCTGCCGCGACCACTTCCTTATGTTCCTCGCTGCAGAGCTTCCTGAACTGTTCGTACACCTCGGGATATCCCGGATCGTCGGGGCTGACCCGCTGCCTGGCCAGATAATCGGGATTGCCTCCGAGAACGATGTCGGTACCGCGGCCGGCCATGTTGGTGGCGATCGTGATCGCCCCCTTCCTGCCTGCCTGGGCCACGATCTCGGCCTCGCGCTCGTGATGCTTGGCGTTGAGGACATGGTGCTGCAGCCCTTTGCGCTTCAGAAACGTGGAGACCTTTTCCGAGTTCTCGATAGAGCTGGTTCCCACCAGCACGGGCTGACCCGTTTCATGGCACTCGGCGATCTGTTTCACCACGGCCTTGAGCTTTTCCTTCTCGGTTTTGTAGATCACGTCCGAGTGATCGATGCGGACCATGGGCATGTTGGTGGGCATGACCATGACATCGAGGCCGTAGATGTTGCGGAACTCCAGGGCCTCGGTCTCCGCCGTACCGGTCATGCCGGCGAGCTTCTCATACATGCGGAAATAATTCTGGAACGTCACCGAGGCCAGGGTCTGGTTCTCGTTGGCAACCTTCACGCCTTCCTTGGCCTCCAGCGCCTGGTGCAGCCCCTCGGAATATCGTCTCCCGGGCATGAGCCTGCCCGTGAACTCGTCGACGATCACTACCTCGCCTTCTTTGACCACATAGTGGACGTCGCGGTGGAAAATCGTGTGGGCGCGCAGGGCCTGGTTGAGATGGTGCACGGTCCTGAACTCCGAGGGATCGTAGAGGTTGGGTTTGGAGAGGATCCTCTGGAGCTCTTCGATCCCCTCGTCCGTGAACACTACGGTGTTGGCCTTCTCGTCCTTGGTGTAGAAGACCTCGGCGTCCTTTCTTCTCATCAGATCCAGAATCGCGGTGTTCGCCTCGTAATACTTTGCCGTGGAGTCCTCGGCCGGACCGGATATGATGAGCGGCGTTCTGGCCTCGTCGATGAGGATGGAGTCCACCTCGTCCACGATGGCATAGTAGAACTCCCTCTGCACGTAGTCGTCAAAGGTGAACTTCATATTGTCTCTGAGGTAATCGAAGCCGAACTCGTTGTTCGTGCCATAGGTGATATCGGCACCGTAGCTCGCCTTCCTCTGCCGGTCATCGAGGCCGTGCACGATGACGCCCACGTCGAGCCCCAGAAAGCGATAGATATTCCCCATCCACTCGGAGTCGCGACTGGCGAGGTAATCGTTTACCGTGACCACGTGTGCGCCCTTTCCCAACAGGGCGTTGAGATAGACGGGCATGGTGGCGACCAGGGTCTTTCCTTCACCGGTCTTCATCTCGGCTATCTTGCCTTCGTGAAGGATGATGCCGCCCAGGACCTGGACGTCGAAGGGCCTCATCCCCAGTGTCCTCCGGGATGCCTCCCTCACCGTTGCAAACGCCTCGGGAAGCAGTTCATCCAGCGATGCACCGGCGTCGAGCTGCTGCCGGAACGTGGGGGTCATCGCCTTGAGCGCGCCGTCGTCCTTTGCCTTGAACTCGGGTTCGAGCTCGTTGACCCGCTCCAAAAGAGGCCTGATTCTGCGTATTTCCCTTTCGTTCTTGCTGCCTATGAGTTTAATGAGCCATGTATACATACGGATATGATAATCCTTTTCTTATGTTTTGTGGGGTTGAAAGAGTACTAGAATAGGGATGTGTATATTTCAACCGATATTTTTATAGAACAAAGACAACCCTATTTCAACACGTATCTCTGCGGGTTCACGTGGATGCCGTTGACGAGAACCTCATAGTGCAGGTGGGAGCCGGTGGATCGTCCGGTGTTTCCGACAACCGCGATCTTGTCGCCCTTGCGGACGTGCTGGCCGGCTTTGGCCACGGCATTGTTCAGATGTGCGTACCTGGTCACGATCCCGTATCCGTGATTGATGACCATGAAGTTACCATAGGCACCGTTGCGGTAATACGAGGTTACGATTCCGTCAGCAGGTGCGTGCACGGTGGTTCCTTTTCTGCACGCAATATCCATTCCCTTATGGTACTCTCTTTTGCCTGTAAAGGGCGAATTACGCCATCCGTACCGTGAAGTGACCCATCCCCTCGTTGGCCAGATACCCGGCGTGTGGGCCAGGAGCGAACGCTGCCTCTCGATCTCCGCCAGGAGATCCCGGGCGACATCCCGCTCGATAACGATATCGTCACCGAGCTGCTTGATATGGGAGTGAAGCTCCCGGGTAAGGATTTTTTCGGTCAGGGCCTCGGTGGTGTTCGCAGCCCTGATGGGCTCCGACCCGCCTCCAACGCCGCTCAGCTCATCCGGCGCATGGAGATCCACCTTGGCGATTCCCACGAGGTGGCGGTTGAAGGTGCGCAGGGAATTCATCTCTTCGTCGAGCAGCGACACCTTCTCGGACAGAGCAACGATCTGCCTGCTCTGCTCCAGGTTTTTCTGCTTGATGGATGCGACCCGGGATATGTCCGTGCGCAGATGATACAGCTTATACCCCGCAAAGGCCGAGAAAACGGCCAGAAAGAGGATGACGCATCCGGCTGACACTGCGATGAGAGGTGAGAGAGTGAATCTCCTGATCCCGGTGTCTTCTTTCGAGAGAATGAGCACTGTCCAGTGGGTTTTCACTGATCCGTCCTCACTGCGCGCTCACATCGATCGCATCGATGAGAACCGACGGGCACAACACGTCGCCGAATTCACGGACGTCGGTGCCCACAGCCATAACCCTCGAAAACAATTCATAGATATTACCCGAAATAGCCGCCTCCCGAACGGGATAGAGCGGTGCGCCCTCTTCCATGAGTAGTCCGCTTACCCCCACGGAGAATTCTCCTGTTATAGGATTCGCTGTATGCATGCCCATAATATCGGTAATTTTCAAAACCCTCTTTAATCCTTTGAGATTCCGCATCATATCTTCAGTCCCTGGCTCCATGCACAGGTGGCGTACTCCTGATGTCGGCATGGCCCGGTATCCCCCCCGCAGAGAACTTCCCGTCGATGATGTCCCTGCCACGCGCCCCCAGTAACTATCGTAAATAAAAGCAAGAATAGTGCCATCATCCACCAGGACGGTTTCCCTCGACCGCACGCCTTCTCCGTCGAAAGGAGATGCGTCTGCGGCCCGTTTGTCCAGCGGGTTGTCGGTGAGCCTCACTGCATCAGAAAAGTACTTCTGCCCTTTTTTGTCCCCGATAAAAGACTTCCCCTTGATCACGTTCTCCCCGACAAAGGCATCGGATATGAAATCGAGCATCTGGGCGGTGGTGGTGTTATCGAAGAGTACGGGTATCTTGACAGTCTGCATCGTCTTTGCCTGCAGCATTTCCGTAGCCCTTAGGGCCGCCTGTCTCCCGACCTTTTCAACATCGATATCACTCAAGTGGTGGCTGAAGTCGAACTCGTAGCCGGATTGGCTGTCGTCATCCTGCTTTGCCACAACCATAATCGAGGCCGATGTGATTGACAGCCTGGTGGATGCATCTATTCCATGGGAGTTCATGATGCTCACCCGGGAAACGGTCCGTGAAAACGATGCCTTGCGGACCTGATGGATCCTGCTGTCCGCATCACGGGCAGATTGTTCCAAGGAGACCGCCCTCGCGATGCAATCCTCAGCGGCAAGCCGGCCGACCGCGGGATCCAGGATATCCATCTCTTCGTACCCCTGCTGCCGGGGCGGCAAATGGTTGTTTTTATCCTTGAACTGATATCGTGCAGAGGTGAACGCTGCATCCACCAGCTCTGCGGTGGGCTCAGCCCCGTAGGCAAAGCCCATGGCGCCGTCGATGATCAGCCGGACCCCGACTCCGGACTCTCTCGACTTGCTCAGAGAGCCCATGGCGCCTTCTTTCGACTCGGCGCGGATGGTATCGGAGTCCGTGCCGTATATTTCGAAATCCTCGATGGAGCGTTTTTTCAGGAGGTCATAGATTTTTTCGATTTTGGTTTCCAGTTCCATTATTTATCCCTCGATCCGGTAGATAAGTGCCGTTTCTCGACAATCCGGGAAATACTGGCAATGGATACAATCCGCCCAGATCTTGTTGGGCAAGGTGGATTTGTCTATCTCGTGGAAACCCATTTTCTTGAAGAAATCGGGAACATATGTCAAGGTGAACAAGGTCTTCAGACGCAGGTCCGCGGCCTCGCGGATGCATGCCTTTACCATCTCCCGCCCTATTCCTGTGCCCTGATACTCTTTTTTCACGGCCAGCGTTCTGATCTCGGCAAGGTCAAGCCAGGAAACCTGCAAGGCGCAGCAGCCGATGATACTCTGTTGGTCTTGGCCGTCCTCGGTCGTCACCCAGAAATCTCTGACGCCGGTAAAGAGTGAATGCAGGGACTTCGGAAGCATCAACCCCTGTTTTACGTAAGGATCGATCAGGTTCTTGATATCTGAAACTTCATTCACCAGTAGTTTTCGTATCATATCAAATTATCCAAAAAAATGTTTTTTACCTAGAGCACCGGCAGGAGGAAAAGTCAAACCGGAATATGGTCATCTAGGATGTCAATTCTGCGTATCAGAGAAGGAATGCTTTCCAAAAGCGCTTCTTCTCTCCCATTTTCATTGCCGGGTGGTTCGGCCGTTTTTTTCCTACAACCCGATGAGCTCTTTCGCGTGCCTGATAACCGCCGGAGAAGGGGTTTCTCCCCCCATCATGCGCGCCAGCTCCATGGCCCTGTCCATATCTTTCACCTCCTGAATCGTGGAGATCGTTGTCCCGTCATCAGCATTCTTCATGATCACGAAGTGCGAGTCCGCAACCGACGCAACCTGGTGGAGGTGAGTTACCACAATGGACTGCGCATGACCGGAGAGCTCCTTGAGCCTTTTCGCGATCACCAGGGCGGTCTGACCGCTGATGCCGGAATCGATCTCGTCAAAGATAAGGGTGCCCTCCTGCGAGGCCTTCTGATGAACCTTTATAGCGAGCATGATCCGGCTCAGCTCGCCTCCTGATGCGATCTTAGCGAGTGAGAGGGGTTTATGGCCAACGTTGGTGGAAATCAGAAACTCTCCTTTCAGGACGGCACCGGGAGTGGCCGGACAGCCCTTGTCGTCGATCACGAGCTCTCCGACCCCGGACGAGTCTGCCTGTACAACGTGAAACTCGGCCCCCGGCATTCCCAGGTCATGGAGGTCTTTGTTGATTTTTTTGCAGAATTCCCGGGCAAAGGTGCCGCGTTTTTCCATAAACCCCTTCAGGAGATCCTCATACTCGGCCGTTGCTGATGAAACGGCCTCTCTGGCCTGCCGGATCGCCTGATTCGAGTCCTCGGCAAGGGCAAGCCGGCTCTCCAGCTCGAGCTTCAGGTCGATCAGGCCCTGTTCGTCGGTCCGGTGCTTTCTTTTGAGGTCCTGGATGAAATGGAGCCTTTCCTCCAGGGCCTCGATCGTCTCCGGGTCGTACTCGTCGTAGGCAGCCGTTTTCGCTCTGAGCGCCATGCTGATGTCTTCGACCCCGGCGGAGATATCATCGAGAGACTGGAGCAGGGAACCGAGTTCGCGGTCCATGGACGCGGCCCGGGAGAGATGATCCCGCGTCAGGCCGAGAAGCTCCACCACCGATGATGCACCCGAGTAGAGCATCTCCTCTGCCTGATGCGTGCAGTGTTTCAGATCTGCAGACCCCCTGACGAGGTTCAGCTCTGCCGCGAGCTCGTCCTCGAGCCCCGGGGTGATCTCGACGGACATGAGCTCCCCGAGGGCGAACAGGAGATCTTCGCGCTCCTCACGATATCGCTCGGCCGAACGCTCGAGGCCCTGCAAAGAGCTCACGGCATGGCACAGGATCTCGTAGGCTTCGTTCACACGGTCTCTCGACAGCCCGGCAAGGCTCTCGAGAATGCCCATCTGCTGCACGGGATTGAGGAGGTCCTGGTATTCGTGCTGCCCGTATATGGTTATCAGGTTCGATGTGATGTCGGCAAGGCCGGCCGCAGTGGCCAGCTTCCCGTCAATATAACACCGGCTGGAACCGGTGGGATAGATCTCCCTTCGTACGACCATTTCCTTCCCCGAAATGGTGAACAGCGCCTCTATGCTTGTCTTTGGGGCACCCGGGCGTACCAGATCCTGGCTCGCCTTTGAACCCATGAGGAGCGTCAGCGCACCGAGGACCAGGGACTTTCCCGCGCCGGTTTCGCCGGTGATGCAGTTCAGCCCTTGTCTGAAATCGATCTCGATCTCGTCGAAGATCGCCATGGAGGAGATTTTCAGGAAATCGATCATCTCTCCTGCCAGCCGAGCTTGGTCCTCAATATTTCAAAATAATCCCTCTGGGGAAATCTCAAGATGTTAGCCTGGTAATTTCCTCTTTTCACGATGAGCCTGTCCTCGGCCACGAGCGGGAAGCCACGCTGCCCGTCAAGGGTCAGATAAATATTATCCGAGCGTTTCCCGGACTTGATCACGATGATCACCTCCTGGGAGTCCGGCAGGACGATACTCCTGTTCGAAAGGACGTGCGGACAGATGGGCGTGAGAATGATGGCGTCGACCTGCGGGTGGACGATGGGCCCGCCCGTCGCGAGGTTATAGGCGGTGGACCCCGTGGGCGTCGACACGATGAGACCGTCCGCCCGGTAGCAGGTGATGAAGGTGGAGTCGGTCCACACCTCGATGTCGATGATCCGCGCAAGGGCGCCCTTGTTGATCACCACGTCGTTGAGCACGTGCTGGGATGTAATGGTCCGTCCTTCCCTGATCAGGGTTGACTCGAACATGGTCCGCTCTTCCTGAACGAACTCACCGGCGAGGACCGCCTCGAGCGCCGCATATACCTCGTCTTCCGTCACCTCGGTGAGGAAGCCCAGATAGCCCATGTGCA
The DNA here is from genome assembly GCA_018436855.1 of Deltaproteobacteria bacterium. GTDB lineage: Bacteria > Desulfobacterota > Desulfomonilia > UBA1062 > UBA1062 > Phosphitivorax. Next base: position 87,352 of record JAHDKO010000002.1, read on the forward strand.
CTCCGAGGATGGGGGTCTGCCTGCCTGCCGACATCCAGATGGCCCTCAGGATGGTTCCGTCTCCGCCGATGGCGATGAGCAGGTCGGCCTTCTCCCAGGGAGGAGCGGTATGTCTCATGCCGAGGTGACTTCCCAGATGATCCTCCACGAGACATTCGTATCCCTTTGCCTGTATCCATTCACGAACGCGTCCCGCGAGATTGAGGGCGCCAATGTTGTCTTCTTTACAGATAATCCCGAAAATCATCAGAAACCATATACTCTTGAGACGAAAATTTTGTCTAGAACAAAAAGCACGGGCATGGTTCCACGGCCAGATCTCAGCGCTCGAGGTATGCGACCGACTCGATATGGTAGGTCTGCGGAAACATGTCGAACATCTTGACCTGCTTCAGGGTGAAACCGGCCTTGCACAGCACGGAGAGATCTCTTGCCAGGGTGCTCGGATTGCACGAAATATAGACGATGCGTGAGGACCGAAGCTCCGGCAGAACCTTCACGACTTCCTTGGCGCCCTCCCGCGGAGGGTCCATGACCACGGTATCGAAACCGACCGACTCATCACGGATAGAGGTGACCGCCTTCAGCGCGTCCAAGGCGAGAAACTTGACATTTCCGGCCTGATTCTTCTTCGCGCTCACCCTGCCTAAGGAGGTGAGTTTCGGGCTCCGCTCGATGGCGATCACCTCGGATGCCACAAAAGAGAGAGGAATGCTGAAATTCCCGCTCCCGCCGTAGAGGTCCAGGATTTTCTCCGAACCCTCGGCCAGGCTCATCACGTGCTCTACGAGCGCCGTATTCGCCTGCATGTTCGCCTGGATGAAATCCCCGAACGAACAGCTCAGGTGAACCTCACGCCCGGTAAGCGGCAGGGAATACCGGCAGAAACGCTGCCCGAGGACATGGTCGCTCCTCCGGGAACCGAAAACGACAAGGGAAAGCCCGGTGATATCGAGCTCGCGGTACATGAACTCCATGGTCTTCAGCGCATTCCGGTGAACGTTCCCCCTGCACCTGAACTGCAGGATGCTCTCGTCCTGTGGTGAGTGCACCTCGATCGAATGAAGCCCGGGTATGGGATTCGTCCGGAGGACCTCCCGCACTCCGGAGATGATCTCGCTCACCCGCGGCCTGAGCACCGGGCATTCGTCCAGATCGATGATCTTCTTCGTGCCCTTCTGGAAAAACCCCTGAACAAACTCGGGATCATTGCCGCACTGGAGGGTTGCATGCCCCCGATAGCCATACTGGAGGGGCGAAGGCACGGCCTGGATATGCCCGGGTATCTGGAGGTGAAGATGTTTCGCGATTTCGTCCCGGAGGATCACGGCCTTCCACTTGATTTGCTCCGGATACGAAAGGTGTTGCCAGTCGCAGCCTCCACACAGGGTAAAGTGCGGGCATTCGGGTTCGACCCGGTGCGGTGAAGCCTTGAGCAGCGCCGTTGCATTGGCAATGCAATATGATGCATGCTCCTTTTCAACGCGAACCTGCACGTGCTCGGAGGGCAGGACCATGGGAACGAACACTACCTTGCCGTCTTCTCTTCTTCCCACCCCCCTGCCCCCATAGGACAGGGAGTCAATAGTTATCGTAAATTCGTCTGTATCCATCTTGATAGATTGTCAAATCGACACGCACGGGAAATGCATGTTTTTCTCTTGTCACGAATGTAATCACATAATGCAAATATTGCAACGGGAATCTTCTTCTTATATAGTGCGCCGTTATGGAACTGATCGTAGCCTGGCTGGTAGAGACCATCGGAAGATTGGGATACCCCGGTATCATCGCACTGATGTTCCTCGAAAGCTCCTTCTTCCCCTTCCCCAGCGAGGTGGTGGTGCCGCCTGCAGGCTATCTCGCCTCCCAGGGGCACATGAACATCTACCTGGTGGTGCTCTGTGGAATCCTGGGAAGTCTTCTGGGTGCATTCTTCAACTATCTGATCGCTCTGTGGCTCGGCAGACCCCTGCTCACGAAATATGGAAAATATTTTTTCCTGACCCCCGAGCGATTCCAGAAGGTCGATCGTTTCTTCCTCAACCATGGCGAGATCAGCACTTTCGTCTGCCGGCTCATTCCCGGCATCCGCCAATACATATCCTTTCCAGCGGGCCTTGCCAGGATGAACCTTCTGAAGTTCTCTCTCTACACCGCCTTGGGAGCGGGCATCTGGGTCGTGGTGCTGGCGTGGATCGGATACCTGGTGGGGAATAACATGGCGCTCGTGAAGCAGTACTCCCACCATGCTACGCTCGCACTCATCGCGGGGATCGTCGTGCTCCTGGTCATTTACATCTACCGATTTCTGGCAAGGAGGAAAAACAGGCCTCAGATGCCGCAAAACCAGGATTGTGAATGATGTCTCAGTTTTGAGAAAGTTATATACAGGCTCCGGCGGATGTCATGGTTTGTAACCTGCCATAGACTAATCATGAATTTACTCTTCTCCTATATTGCCCTTGACATCTGTGAAATATATCAGGTAACTTTGTAAAGATCGCGTCCTTTTTTTGTTGAAAGGAGGGTCTATGGGGAGTCTGTATTCTTGTTCTGATTTAGAGCTCTACACAAAGAGAATTAAGGATTACGATTTACTCACCCCGGAAGAAGAGCTCGATCTCGCCAGGCAGTACCAACAGGGAGACATCGAGGCCGGCCACACCATCATCACCGCAAATCTCCGTTTCGTCGTCAAGATCGCGCACCCGTATTTTCACCTCGGTTACAGCCCGCTCGAGATCGTACAGGAAGGGAACATGGGCCTGGTCAAGGCACTGACCAGGTTTGATCCCGGCATGGGGGTCCGGTTCATCTGCTATGCCATCTGGTGGATAAAGGCCTATATCAAGAACTTTATCCACAAGAGCTACCAGGTGCACACCGGAAGGCTTACCCATGCGAAAGGTCTCGTCTCTCTGGACAGCACCATCTCCGGGGATGCCGAAAACAACGAAGAGGTTCTCCTGGATCATCTTCTCTACCAGGGGCCGGACCAGGACGATCACTATGCGCTGAAAGAGCGGCATGTCTATCTTCTGAAGCTCCTGTCTTCAGACCCGCCGATCCTCACGAAACGGGAAGTATACATCATAGAAAAACGATTTTTCCACGATCCTCCCGCAACACTCAAGGACATTGCCACCGAGATCGGGGTGACCAGAGAGCGGGTCCGTCAGATCGAGTTGCGTTCGCTCCAGCGGATGAGAACCGCCATGGAGAGAGAACGAGAGGTTCTGGCAGAGGACATCGACATCTGCCATGCCTACCCCATCCGCAGACAAAGATTCTAATAACATCCGAGCACCGGCGATAGGAGACTGTCACGCAGCAGCATGGCGTGCAACAGGTTATTGCCCGGACAGGTCCTCAATGGCAGGGGCATGGAGAGGAACAGCTCCGAAGAGAGATGGTTCGATTGGCGGCGGGTTGTACAGGACTGACTAACGGTTCGAGTGAGACTCGAACTTGGTCAGCTCCGGTCTCCAGGACAGTTTTATCTCTCCGGTGGGGCCGTTGCGGTGTTTGGCGATGAGAAGCTCTGCGATGCCCTTGTCCGGGGTGTCGGGGTTGTAAACTTCATCCCGGTAGATAAAACAGATGATATCCGCATCCTGCTCGATTGCGCCGGACTCCCTCAGGTCGGCCATCTGAGGGCGCTTGTTCTGCCTTTCCTCCACCCTGCGGTTGAGCTGGCTCAGTGCCACGACCGGTATGCCGAACTCTTTTGCAATGGCCTTGAGGCTCCGGGAAATTTCCGATATCTCCTGTTCTCTCGAATCAGAACGGGAACGCGAGGAGGTCATGAGCTGCAGGTAGTCTATCACCACGAGCCGGATGTCTTCCTGCGCGGCGAGCCTCCGCAGCTTGCCACGTATCTCCATAGGAGATATCCCGGGCGTATCGTCGATATATAAGGGCGCTTCCGAGAGAATTCCCGATGCATTCAGGAGATTGCTCCAGTCTTCCTTTTTCAGGAGCGACAGCGAGGAGGCGGATCTCACCAGACTCTGATTGATCTGCGCCTCTGCGGCGAGCATCCTGAGTACCAGCTGTTCCACTCCCATCTCAAGGGAGAATACCGCCACCGGCAGCTGCTCGGTCACTGCGACATACTGCGCGATGTTCATGGCCAGAGAGGTCTTCCCCATGGATGGCCTGGCCGCGATGATGATAATATCGGAGGAGTGCAGCCCTCCGAGCAGAAAGTTGTCGAGATCGATGAACCCGGTGGGAACCACCCCCTCGTCGATCTCTCCTTTGGCCATCCTGCTGAGGTTGTGGTACATGTCCTGCAGCGGAACCCCTACCTTGATCAGCCCGCCCTTCTTGTTCTTGATCTGCTTGTTGATGTCGAAGATGATCTGCTCGGCATACTCGAGCACCATCGGAACCTCCTCACCGGGGTTCCGGGCGCTCTTGACGATCTCTCCCGCACCGACGATGAGCGAGCGCAGTATTGCTTTGTCGCGGATGAGCCGTGCATAATATTCGATATTGGCGGTCGTAGGTATGCGGTCGGCAAGCTGGGCGATGTAGCTCGCGCCCCCGACCTTGTCCTGCCGGCCGTTGCTCTCGACGGCCTCGGTCAGGGACACCAGGTCGATGGGCAGGCCTTTGTCCACGAGCCGCAGCATCTCCTCGTAGATGATGCGATGCCGCTCCGCATAGAAATCATCCGGAGAGATAATCTCGGAGATCAGATCGAGTGAGGAGTTCTCCAGCAGCACTCCACCGAGAAGGTACTCTTCTGCTTCTTTGTTGTGAGGCAGAACCGGCGAAGCGTTCTCCATCCGGCTATTCCTCGTTCTCTGCTGATACCTCGATCTTGAGCTGCGCGTTGACCCCGGGATAGATCCTGACCGTCACCTCGTGTGTCCCCACATGGCGGATGGGCTCCGGAAGCACGATCTTCTTCTTGTCCACCTCGAAGCCTTTCTCCTTGAGCGAATCAAAGATGTGTGCGGGCGTGATGGAGCCGAAGAGTTTGCCCTCCTGCCCGGTCTTCATGGAATAGTTCAGCGAGACTGACTCGAGTTGCTCGGCAAACTTCTGCGCATGCTCCTTGGATTTTGCCTCGGACTTGACCCTGGACTGTATTTTATCTTTGAAGGCCTTGATGTTCTTGTCGGACGCCATGAGCGCAAGACCCTTGGGGATCAGGAAATTCCGGGCATATCCGTCTTTTACCTTCACCTCTTGTCCGACACTCCCAATACCTTCAATCGTTTCCAGCAGCACTACCTTCATGTTATCTATCTCCTTCTGAGCTTCTTATCCTGTTCCTGAAATTGAACCAGGTATCAAACAATCCAAGCGCTGTTACCGCAATCATGATATATATCTGGCTCAAAATCAATATGTAAATAACCCATCTTACGACCTTCGACCAGTTGTAACCGGTCAGAAAGGCAGCCACGATCGCCAGCCCCTGGAAGAAGTAGATCTGCGACACCACGATCATGAGGTTGAGCCCAAGGATCCGTATCGCATCGTAATTCACCATGATGAAGAAACCGGCGACGATAAAAAAACCCACCAGCCAATCCGGGCACTTCCAGTGTCGCAGTCTGACCGTCTTTGTCACCTGGGCAGCGATGAGCACATTGAGCCACATGACGCTCATGACCGAGGAAGCGATGATCCCCCAGAAGAGCTGGGCGATCCGGGTCTCCATGGCTGTCCTGCTCACCCTGAACTCGGCAAGGTCTCCGGGGGACAGAATCTGGTTGTACACGAGAGCGACCTGCTCCATGACCTCCCCGACCCATCGGGAGACAATGGTCTGGAACGAGACCCCCTCCTGCACCGCCATGATCCAGACGCTCAGCACGAAGAGGAAGAATATCAGGCATGACGGCGCGAAGACCGCCATTCCCGCGTTCAGGCTGATCAGGAACCTTCGTATCAGAAACCCGCATGCAATGAGAGATACATACAGGACCACACCCTCGATGAATCCAGGTGCCAAAAGCAGGGTGACAGGGATTGCCGCTGCGAGAATGAACTTGAACCAGGGATGCACCCGATCGAAAAAGACTACATACAGAGCGGGCACAAAAAGCGCAAAAGGCAGAGCCTGCGCCGTTGCGGCAATGATCAGAACCCCGATAAAAAGAAAGACCCCGGTAGTGATCAGCAGGGTCTTTGGGCCTCTCTGCGTCAGAGGCATGTTCTCAATCGTGAACGGAAAATGGTAAGAGAGCCATGATCCGCGCCCTCTTTATCTCCACCGCCAGCTGCCTCTGATGCCGCGAACAGGTTCCGGTGATCCTTCTCGGCAGGATCTTCCCCCGCTCGGTGATGAAATCACGGAGCATGCCAGAGTTTTTGTAATCGATCTTGATATTCTTGTCTTCGCAGAATCTGCACGTTTTTCTTTTATAATAGCTTCTTCTCGGATTACCGTGTCGGCGCTGCATTATTCTCCCCCCTCCTCTTCTTTGGTCTCGGCTGCCGGTTCGGGCTCGGCTGCCGGCGCAACCTCTGATGCAGGTGCGACCTCTGATGTGGCCTCGGCTGCCGGTGCGGCCTCTGAAGAGGCCTCTGCCGCCGCCTCAGTCTCGGGAGCGGCCTTGGGCATCAGATCTTCCCGGGTGACATGGCTGTCGAGCTTGATCGTCACGAAACGCAAGACGTTCTCATCAAGCCTCATGAAACGTTCGAGCTCTGAGACCATGGATCCCGGACCCTCGAGGTATACGAGGAAGTAACGGCCTCTTGAACGCTTCTGAATCTTGAAGGCGAGGCTCTTTATCCCCTGGTCTTGTGTGTTGATGATCTCACCGCCGTTTTTTGAAACAGTGTTCTTGAAACGGGTGAAGAGTTTCTCGTGGTCTTCTTCCCCGAGATCCGGGTTCTGGATGAACATTATCTCGTAGAGATCCATTGTATCCTCCTTATGGTTTTGTAGCCCCTGTCCGGAGCAAGGAGCGTGGAACTCATATAATAAAGTTCATGTTCGTGCAAGTAGAAAAAGTCCGGGACCTTGCCGTCCTGCATAACGGCTTCATGAAACGCGACTCGACGACGGCCCGGGTTACAGCCGTGATGCAGCTGCCGATGACGATCCGGGCTTCCGTGAAGAACATGTGAAAACGGCGGCTTCATCCTCAATAGAGGATACGGAATCCCTGAATGCCTTCATCAGGCTCCACTTCGACAGCTGTGATCTTCTCCACCCGTGCCCCGGGGGGGCCCTGGCGGCACCAGTCGAGGAGTGCGTCGACCGGACCATCGTCTCCCTGCATGAGGGCCTCCACCGCGCCATCGGGCGTATTCCTCACCCATCCGATCACCCCGAGCCGCTGTGCCTGTTCCCTGGTGGTCGCCCGGAACCAGACGCCCTGAACGATCCCGTATATAGTTATATGAAGGGCCTTCACCTTTTATCCCTCCTTGATCAGCTTCATGAATTCGTTTTCGTCCAATATCCTTGTGCCGAGCGATGTCGCCTTGTCCATTTTTGATCCGGGCTCAGCGCCCGCAACGAGATAATCGAGCTGGGAGCTGACCGTGGAGACGACCTGCCCTCCCCTGGCTTCGACCTCATTTTTGGCCTCGGAACGGGTCATGGACTCGAGCGTTCCGGTGAAGCAGAATTTTTTCCCCGCGAGCGATGTGCTCTCCGGTTCGGACGGCTGTTGCTCGAGGATAACGAACCCTCGTTGATGCAGTTTCCGGATGATGGTCCGGTTCCGTTCATTTGAGAAAAACCCGCTGATGGCCTGCGCCATCTCCTTCCCGATGCCCCTGATGGCCTGAAGCTCTTCCTTATCCGCCCCCATGACCTTATCGAGAGAGCCGAAATGATCAGCCAGGTCTCTGGCCGCCACCTGCCCCACGTGCGGGATACCGAGGCCGTAGAGGAATCTCCTCAGCGTGGTCTGTTTGCTCTTCTGTATGGAGTTGAGCAGGTTTGCCGTAGAAAGCTCGGCAAACCCTTCCAGCTGCATAAGATCGTCCCGGGTGAGCGTGTAGAGGTCGGACACATCGCGCACCAGCCCCTTGTCCACGAGTTGCTGGATGATCTTCCTGCCCAGGCCGTCGATATCCAGGGCGTCCTTCGAGGCGAAATGATAGATCTGCTCCTTGAGAACGGCCGGGCACGCCATGTTGACACACCGGTACATGACTCCCTCTGCCCCGTTGTCCCCGGCGCTGTCCCTGATCACTCCGGAGCCGCACACCGGGCAGGCACCGGGCATGACGAACTCCCTCTCGTCCCCGGTCCTCCGGGAAACGATCGGGGCCACGATCTCGGGAATCACATCTCCCGCCCTCTGGACGATCACGGTATCGCCTTCGCGCACGTCCTTTCTCCTGATCTCGTCAGCATTGTGGAGTGTGGCCCGTGACACCGTGACCCCTCCGACCTTGACCGGGTCGAGCATTGCCACCGGGGTGAGAACGCCTGTCCTGCCCACCTGCACCTCGATCCTTCTGAGCGTGGTGGTCTCCTGGGTCGGGGGGAACTTGTATGCAACCGCCCACCGGGGAGACCGGGCCTTGATCCCGAGGACCCTCTGGGTGTCGATGTCGTTGACCTTGATCACGACCCCGTCGATCTCGTAGGGCAGAGACTCTCGTTTTTCCTTCATGTACAGGCAGAAATCTACCACCTCGTCTATCCCGTGGCAGAGGCGCACATCCGGGTTCACCTTGAATCCGAGCCCGCTCAGCCTTTCAAGGGTGGCATACTGCGAGTCGAGCCCCACGGCCACGGCGTCAACGATTCCATAGGAAAAGAACACCAGGGCCCTCGATGCCGTGATGCGCGGATCGAGCTGCCTGAGCGAACCTGCGGCGGCGTTTCTGGGGTTGGCGAACAGGGGCTCCTGCCTTTCGGAGCGCTCCCGGTTCAGATCGGCAAACGCACTCTTGTAGAAGACCACCTCGCCGCGCACCTCCAGGAGATCGGGCGGCTCCCGGGTTATCAGCCTCAAGGGAATGCTCTTGATGGTTTTCAGGTTGCCGCTCACATCCTCGCCCGTGTACCCGTCTCCGCGGGTTCCTCCCCGGATAAAGACACCGTTTTCATAGATGAGCTCAACGGCGAGGCCGTCGAACTTGGGTTCGCAGCAGTATGCAATGTCTTCCCTTCCCGCGAGCTTGACGATGCGCTGGTGAAATGCACGAAGCTCCTCGGTGTCCATGGCGTTGTCGATGCTCAGAAGGGGAACCCGGTGCACCATGGGAGGAAACGAGCTCACCGGTGCCGCCCCTACCCTCTGACTCGGTGAATCCGGCGTGACCAGCTCCGGGTACTCGGCTTCGAGCCGAAGCAGCTCCCGCATGAGCTGATCGTAGGCAAAGTCGGAGATCTCCGGAGAATCGAGAACATAGTAGCGATAATTGTGGTAATCGATCTGTTTTCTGAGATCCTTGATACGGCTTTCAATATCCTGCTTCATACTTTCCTTTGACATCCGGCCCCTCGAAGGTGTACGAATCGCAGCACCAAGAGATTTTAAGGCACTAACATAAAAAAGACTTGATCAAAAGATCATTATGATTAATACAATATATAGACGTTAGCGCGACAACAAAAAAACACACCACGAGCCATAAGGAGGTTGCAATGGGTAAGGTTGTATTTAATGTGCAGGACCAGTTCCTTAATCAGGCACGTAAGGAAAGGGTCCCCATTGTAGTGACTCTCGTCGACAAGGATAAGGTCGAGGGATTTGTCAAGAGTTTCGACCCGTTCTGCATTCTTATCCAGACCGACAAGCCGATACTCATCTACAAGCATGCCGTTGCGAGCATCGAGCCGTCCGAGACGAACTCAAAACTGAAAGATTTTCTGGCAGGATGAGGATTCACCGCAAGACAGCGACCTATATCATCTCTCTTTTTTTCTTGATTACCACACCCCTTATTTGCAGAGGTGATACTACCCTTACGGTCTATGGCCTGGGGTCTATAGAGAAAGACAATCTCGCGCAGGCAGAGCAGCGCGCACTGGACGACTCTTTTGCGAAGGCTGCCCTGCAGGCTTCCCTGCGGTTTGTTCCCGACAGCTCGGTTGCAGATCTCATGCAGTTGCTTCCCGAGTATGCCGCATCCAGGAGAATGCAGGACATCCTCCAGTACCAGATCACCTCTCGGACCCGGCAGGGAGACGTCCTCCAGCTCAGCGTCGATGTCAAGATCGACGACGATTCGCTGAGGCAGTGGCTCCACTCGCGTGCCCTGACCATCCCCCGGGCGCACCGGTCCAGGGTGCTCCTGGCGATCTCGTATCTGGAACCGGGCAACGAAGCCCCCTATGAATGGTGGGCGGGCAAGGCGGGCAAGGCCTACTCCCCATTTGAGTCACAGTTCGGGCGGGAATTGAGCCGTCTTGGAGAGAACGTGATCAGCCCCGGTAAACAGCAGGGCGCAGCCCATTACCAGCCCGACCCCCTGGACTCGGCCCATGCCCTGGGGGCGGATATGCTCATCACCGGGACCATCGCCTACACCCCGGTTCTCGACACCCTCTACGAATGCCTGTTCGAGGTCTCCCTAATCGATGTAGCCTCTGGCACGGAGATCGCGTCATGGTCTGTTTCCCGCAGGGGTGACTTCGCAACCGAGGCCATGAACTCGCTCATGATCGACGAGATCATCAGGCCCGTGCGGGCGGGAATCAGCAAGCGGATTTTGAGCGAGAGCCCCGGCGTGATGAAGAAAACCCTCTGCGTCGAGGGGATAAGCGACTATGTCACCTACCAGTCCATGATCAATGCGCTCATGTCCGTCGAGGGTGTCTCCCGGATCAGCATTACAGGCATCCACGGCCACTCCATCTGCCATGTCATGGAGATCAAGGGCAGCCTCTTCGATGCCATGGAGAACCTCAAGCGCCGGCAGATCGCCAAGGCCGACATCCTGGTGGAGAACGAGGCCGCGTATATCCGGATCCTTCAGAACTGAGGGGTTCTTATCCAGACCTTCTTCCCGCTCTCAAGTTACCGGACGGTTGCAGATAAAAAAGCAATGCCCCGCCGCAGCCGGCGGGGCATGAGATGAATCTGCCTCCCCAATCGTATTCTGCACGGTTTCACCACGGAGTGGTGGGCCCGGTGGGGATGCCCTTGTTTATTAACTCTTTTCTGCTCATTCCTCGGGGGAGAAGATATATCTCCTTTGCCACCACATATTCGACATCCTTCTCAAGGTCCATGGCCCCGCCCACCTTCACATACACGACTTTTCCGCTCCTGAGGGCGTTTCTGCCGGTCTCACGTCCGTAGATATCCACCACCTTTGTGACACATCTTTTCCCGCCCCTGGTGGCGTCGGCAAGAAATATCCGCACCTCGTTCACCACGATACTGTCGGGGTTGGTGTCTACGCACATTATCGTTCCGCTGATATCCGATGAATGCCAATTATCCATGACCAGGCCGATCACATCGTCTGCACGGCTGTATGAAGCATTGCCCAGCAGGAACATCGCGGCAGTACATGCCATGATGACGACCCGGTTAAGAACATAGATATTTTTCACGTCCTGCTCCTTGATTGTTATTTTTGTATCCAGTATATTTTGTTAAAGAGATTTCCGCTCCCGCTTTCCCTGATGGCAACTCCGCGCTGTCTGCCAACCGCTATGTATGAGCCCTCTTTGGTTACGATAATCACCGGGTCCGACGGGATTCCGCCGCCGATCGCGACGCTCCGGTCCTTGTCTCCGTCCTCGTCGAGGTCGTACATGGCGCTGCCCGTCTTATAGTTGATGGCATAGAGACGGGCCGTTCCCACGCCGCCGGGGATAGAGCATTTGTCTTCCACCTCATCGTCTTCTTCTGCATCTTCTGTCTGTGTAGGGGTAAAGGTAGTGAACCACACCGCCTTGTCGAACACGACGGGCGAAGAAACGACTTTCTCTCCCAGATTGGGCATGTTCAGATACCATCCCGACCCGGCCTCGAGCTGCTCCTGTTTCAGGGTTTTATCCTCTTCGGTAGCGGCCGAGTTGAATATATCGGTATCCATGTTGACGAGGTCGGCGTCTGTAAGGGTGTTCGCCTCATCACTCCACGTTGCCGGCCATAAGTTCTTGATGGCATAAAACCGGTCTGTCATCGAGACATCCTGCGGATCTTCACGGTTGCCGGAGCCGATGTAGACATAATCATAGGTGGTGGACATCCTCACTACGCCCGGCGCCTTCAAGAATTTCCTGAGGCCTGAAGTTCCCCCGTCATTCGCGGCGCTGAACAGCCTTCTCGCCTGCCAGACGCCATCACCGTCACGGTCGGAGAACACGAACAGATCCCCGCCGAGAGACCCGGCATAGATCGTATCCTCAAACCCGTCATCATCGCTGTCGAATGAGTTGAGCTCAATGATGGAATAGGTCATCTTTGCATAATTATTATGGTTGAAGTTTATATTCGAGCTCAATACACAGCTCGTAGTCCCGGGCTCGACGGCAAACACCGCCCTGCCCTTGGAGTCGCCGGTCCCCGGATCCCCGTTGTCCTGGTTCGGGTCATATCCGCCTGCAAAGAGCAGTACCTCTTTGCCCACCGAATCGCTTGAATTCGCTTTTATTTTCGCGAAACGAGGCGCACACCACGACTGTCCCAGGGCTTCCACACCGGTCCCCAAAATATTGTTTGGTATCTCCCAAGCGAACGTGGGGTTGTGGTAGTCGCTCACGTTGAGACAGTAATACTTGTCTCCCCCTCTTCTGAGACCGAAGACCACATACGCTTTTTCAGGGGTTCCTGTCGGCTTGAAGAGCACGGGAGAACCATCCACAAAATAGTCGTGCTCGGAATCTCCGGAGATATGAGCCGTCGCATCATCAGGAGGAAGATTCTTCAGGTTCGGAAGCAGGTCCCAGGGCACGAAAGCCCATGCCTCGGTGAGCGTATCGTCCTGGAGGTTGGTGTTTGCATTTCCCTCACCGCTGTGGTCATTATCGAGGAAACAGTGCAGAAAGCCGTCATTGGCACCCACAAAAATAACGTTCGTGCTGTTCTGGTCGTCGTAGAGTACGGCGGGTTCGGAGTGGAGAATATCCCCCAGCACCCAGGTTCGCGGCTTGTCAGTGGGCCCGGTGGCCTGAGGACTGTAGATACCCTCTGCCCTTATGTAATCCACCAGGTCATTCCGCTGGGTGGTATAGGTATCGTCAGCAAACCCCAGTGCGGTGGGTGATATATTGGTTTTGTTGAAAACGATAAGAGAATTCCCGGTATTCCGAGTGTAATACGTTCTCGATGCCTGTCCCAGAAGAACCTTGCCGGCGCCGCCGACGTCGACCTTGATCCCTTCCAGACCGGTAACCAGGGACCAGCATGACTTGGCTTCATCCTTTACCGCGCCCGAAGAATCGAGTGCAGCGCTCCCGTACCGGTCAAGAAGCATGCCGTCGTCTCTCAGACCGAATTTTTTCAGATTTCCCTTCCACTGTCCTGAGCTATCAGGAAGGAATAGACCTAGATACATGGCATTGTCTGCATAGGTTCTATTCACCCTGTTCACAGGAACGACGGGCGAGACGAACTGTACGCTGGTTTCCATTATGCTGGCAATGATGGTCTCGAGTATGCTGACGAGATTGATTGCATTATCGGTGGTGTAATACGCGCCGTGTCCATGGTTTGAATCAGCTGTTCTTTTCAACAGATCATGGTCGATTGCAAAGCCTACGGTATAGGTGACGATATTCTGTTTGGGATAATCATCATCAAAAGAGCGATTGGCGAGATCTACCCCACCAATGCGAAGATCCTCGTCATAGAGAAATTTCGCCACGTCATCGAGATAATCACTGCCATAACTGGAGTATGACCCGGGATCTCTCCCGTCGCCATCGTAGTCACCGATGGATCTGCCATCGAGATAGTCGTAACTACCTCCGAGAATATTGCCACGGTCATAAGTGGGCTCTCCATCGGTCATGATGATGACATAGTTCTTCTGGCATCGCCATTCTATCGGTGAAGTATAGGTGACATCAGAATTAGCCCATGAATCTTTCCCGGCAAAGTAAAGTCCTGCTTCGGCGAGGGTCTCTGCCAGCGGCGTCCAAGTGTGTGCGGTGATGCCGTTGATCGCTTGCACCACTTCATCCATCTCATTTCTTGTTCTATTTTTGATAGGTGCAAGTACCTTTCCTCCCTCGTCATAATTAAAAATCATGACCCCGAACCGTACTCCCGAGGTTGAGGTGGTGTTCAACAGCTCGCCGATTACTTCCTGAGCGACCTGCAAACGCGTTTTTTTAACATCGGCCCCTGGATTTTCATGAAGATAGTTCAGGTAGTTTCCTGTTCTTAATATTCTCTGCTTAGTTCTTCCCCAAATTTTGTCAATCCATGAGCAACTATGAGGATCGTCGAGACAAATTTGTCCGTTCCAGTGTCCATATTTATTGAGAGCATTCCTTGCATCATCGCACGCTATTTCGTTAGAATCTACCTCGTAGTCCGAGCCAATGTACTCAAATTCATACCAGGCCACTCCGTTATTATATTGATAATAAACATTTTCTCTATTATAGGGCCCGGTGTATTGAGTAGTCCGTTTATATGGCGCAACCGGATTCTTCACCTCGGTGTCCATACTCCCGGAATTGTCGAAGATGATCATCACATTTGCGTCGACATCGAGCGTCCCTCCGCCGAAAACGGCAGTGTCATCCGCCACAGCCGCCAATGGGGAGAAAAGAAGTCCGCACACTGAAAAGAATGAAAGAAGATTCCGTATCTTCATACCCTTACTCCTTCTGCGCCCTGGGCAGCATCTTGAACACCAGGACGTCTACATTCTCGCTCTGGTGCCGGGCATCCACCTTGTAGTATCTTGCCTCGAGGTTCGTCTTGCCACCGATGCTGTAAACATACTTGTCACTCTGGGCTGTAGGCGGGTTTCCCTTCCTCTGCAGGGTGACCATGAGCGTTTCCACGCTCATCTCCCCGGTGAGAATGCCCGAGGTGGTGAAATCATAAGCCATCCCCACATTGTCCTTGACGTGATCTGCAAAGGTGGTCGAGTGGACCAGTGCAATCTCAGACGCGCTGTCGACCTTGTTGAAGTTCTGGATAACCCTTCTCTCGTTTCCCGCGATCTTGGTCTCGATGGTGGTGGACCGCATGAGTGTGGTGCCGATGAGTATGGTCGCCACCAGCACCAGGAGAACGAGCACCATGACCGCGCCCTCGTTGTTGTGTATCCTGCCGGAAAAATATTTATGAACCATGGCATCCACTCCTCTACAGGCCTGTCCCGTTGCCTTTGTAGAAGGTAAAGGACACGCTGTGCTCCCTGTTCTGCCACCAGACCTGGACTGAGATCTCTCTCAGGTTGTCTTCACTGGCACCTTGGTTGACGATCCATTCTCTTTCATAGGTTATCCCGGCGGTGGTCACATCAGATGCTACCTTGGTCACCTCTCCGGCCAGCGGGATGCTTTCCCCACCCAGGGAATCGCTCGTAAAGGGCAGGACTTTCAGATATTCCGACATGTCCTGTGCGATATTGTTTGCCCGGGTGAGCTGCATGGCATAGGAATTTCCCTTGACCGACTCCGACTGCATCTTTGCGACCCCGATAATGCCGAGGGCGAAGATGAGGATCGCCACCACGAGCTCGATAAGGGTAAAGCCGCCTCTTTCCTGATCAAGGGGCTTCCGGCCATGATCGGTCTTCACTTGAAAGATCTTCATTGTCTCTCAGCCTTCTCTAAACGGGTTAAAGCCCGCTGTTTCTCAGTTTGATACGCCTGTTGAGAGTTCTGGTGATATGCTGGCCTGTATCCGGGTCTGGGTTTTTGCTGCGTATCGTCATGCCGACGTCTATGTAGTCGATTTCATCTTCTCTCCCCGATAGTGAGGCAAGCGGGATTTCAGTGCTCGACCCGGCTGTTTCATCGTATGAATAATACCGAAACCGGAGGCTCTGGACGTTTTGGGCAATAGTCTGCCTGCCCACCCCGTTGTAATCGATCCGCACGAGGTCCTGACCGGACAGGTAGTAGAACAGGTGTTCGCCGTCGTCAGCGGTGCTGTTGTTCGGCTCGCCGCCCATGCCGTCACCCAGATCCATCATAAGAGTGATATTGTTCAACCCTGTACTGTCTACCGTGGACGCCTCCACGGGAAGAACGTTGTTGTTTACCATGGGTGACTGTGCGCCGGCGTTTCTGATATCCCTGGTGATGATATCCATGGCTGCCCGGAGATCCTGCTGGACCTGGGCGATCTGATGCTGGACCGTGCTGGATACATGCTGTGTCTGGTATGCCAGATACGCCGCCCCCATGAGCAGCAGGGACAGCACCATGACGATCATCAGCTCCACCAGTGTCAATCCGTGTGAGTTGGATAGTATTTTTATGGTCTTCATGGCTCTATGGAGACGCTCCCTCCCAGGGTGACCGATATGGTCCGGGTCCAGTTTGAATCGTTGGGCCTGCCGTCGACATGAAGCGTGACGATTCCGGAGCCTGTTGCAAAGCCCCTGCTGTTGAATGTCGCCCGATTCGAGTCAAAGGTGGTCGCCACGATGTCGACACCGTCCGGGAGAGTTCTCGCGGATACGAGGACCGAGGTCGCTGTCCGCATGAGATAGCTCTCGCTTGCGGGGGAAATCTCGAGCCAGACATCCCTGTTCCTGCTGACAGCCTCGCTCCGCGCCTGTTGAAGCAGAGAGGCGATAATCCGTGCTTCCGAGTTGAGCTGCCTTTTGGCCTGCCACCCCCCCATACCCGGGATCGCCGCCGCGGCAAGGATGCCGATAATCACCACCACCACCATGAGTTCCAGAAGAGAGAATCCCTTGTTGCCCGAACACTTCATGTTCACTCCATTTTTCCGATATTACCGGTGTACCTCCGACCTGCACGCGCAGGTCATCTATTCAATGCTGTATCGGCATGGAGCCTCCCGGACTTTACCTGCAACCGGCCTTGTCCCGGATATATCTTGATCTCCCCGTCGATGTCGGTCCGGCAGACCATGACGCCATGCTGGCGGAGACGTGTAAGCGGCAGATGGTTCGGCAGATGAAAGACATTGCCGTAGCCCGCCTGAATCACGGCGACCTTCGGGTTGACCTGCTCCAGAAACATCGTCTGACAACTGTTTTTTGAACCATGGTGCCCGGCCTTGAGCACGTCTGCAGACAGGTCTGTCTCCAGACGGCACAATCTGATTTCTCCCAGCCCTTCCACATCTCCCATAAAAAGCCCCCGCATACTGCTGTCGCCGATCCTCATCGCAATTGATTGCAAGTTCTGGTCCATACCGGCACTCCTCCGGTCTATCCGCTTCTGGGGATTCAGTATTTCAATATCCAGACCGGCATATTGAGAGGTATCTCCAAGGCATACGTTTTTTACGGGAATGCCTTTCTTTTGTGTAATGCAAATTACAGATCGGAAATCAGGGTTCCAGTCTTCTTTCATATTCGTCCACACCTCCCCTGCCGGGAAGCGATCCAATATGAACGGCATACCGCCGATATGATCCGTGTGACCATGGGTGATGGCCACAATGTCGAGCTTCGTGACCCCTCGCCTGAGCAGGTGGGGGCCTACGATGAACCTCCCGGTATCGAATCCCCACCGCGAGCCTCCTGCATCGATGAGAATCGCGGTCCTGCCCCTGGTGACGAGTGTGCTGTCACCCTGGCCCACGCTGATGAAATCGAAGCAGAGGGGCTGGTGATTCCGATAGATCTTAAGACCTATGGGAATCGTGATGATGAGACCAATGCTCAGAGCAAGGATGATCGTGCGTGCCCTTGACGCATACGAAAAAAAAGCCGTGATCATACCTGCATAGCACGCAAAGACCCAGACGGTCCCCGGATGTGCAACCGGATGGAGTTGCCCGAACATCTCGGCTGCCCGGACGATCACTCCCAGGGCATCGAACGAAAGGGAAAAGAGGAGTGAGGAGAGCTGGCCGGAGACCGGGAATAAGGCCAGCGCCGCCATACCGAGCGGCATGACGACGAGGCTGAACCAGGGCACAAAGACGATATTCGCCACAAAACCACTGAGTGAGACAAAGCCGAAATGGCTGATCGTGACGGGCATGGTAAAGGCGGCGGCAATGACCGGTATGGCGATAAAGAACAGCCACCTGTGCGAATCCTTCAGTATGAGATACACCCCGGCGATCCCCAGCACAGCCGAGAACGACAGGAGAAAGCTCGAAGAGTACAGGGAATGCGGCATCCAGAGCAGGATGATGATGCCGGCGAGCGATAGGCTCTCGACCAGGTGGTTCCTGCGGGTGAGCATGAGCGAGCCGATGATGCATGCAACCATGACGGCTGACCGGACAGCAGGGAGAGAGCCGCCCACAAAGTGGGTGTAGATCAGGACACCGGCCAGGCCTGCTGTTTTTGCCAGAAACGGGGTATCGAACCGGCCGGCAACGAAAGGCATGAGCCTGAGCAGGGTAAAACTTCCGGCATACCCGATCAGGAACACGATCCCCATGTGAAGCCCTGAAATGGCCATGAGATGCGCCACGCCAAGAGATGCGAAGCTGTCACGCAGAGAATATGCAAGGCCGGAGCGGTCTCCGGTCAGAACCGCCTTCATGATCTCTGCCTCGGGACGTGCATAACCAGAAAGGGCAGCGGCAATATGCCCGCGCAGTCCCTGCGCCCGGCCGGGTTTCATTACCGTGAGATCCGAGCCGTCCCTGATGTACCCCTTCAGGGTGATTCCCTGGCTCAAGAGATATGATCGATAGTCGAACTCTCCCTCGTTTCCCAGAGGCCGTGGAACCTTCAGGCGCACCCTGCCCTCGATCACGCTCCCCTTTCCGGGATCGGAGATATTCTCGTAGATACTGATCAATGCTCGACCCCGGGTACGCTTTCCGTCCACGGCCACGTTGTCCAGCGTGATCCGGAAGCTTCCCCTGATAAATCCCGATTCAGTCACCCTGCCCTGAACCTGATATTCGCCATCGGGAAGATCGACCCAGCCGGGTGAGAACAGCACAGCCCCGGCAGCCAGGACAAGGCCGAACCCTATGTGGGCTATCCTGCTCCGGTCATAGAGCAGTGCGAGAAAAAAAAGGCAGAAAATCCCGGCCGGAATATCACCCCCTGACACAACAATGCCCAGACACATGGCGACAAAGACCACCACAAGAGGTGCGACCTTTGAGACCTCCCCCAAAATCATATCACGCTTCTCCCGGAAAAAGCCTGGTGTCAAGGCAGAACAGTCTGGAGAAAATACCCTGCAATATTTCAGGGCGTCCGCAGTTTCCCGATAATCTCCGTGATCGATTCCAGGCCGTTGTCCTGCATATAGCGGATAAGCCCCTGAATGATCCCCCCGAAGCACAGGGGGTCCCTCAGCGAAAAGCTGCCTATCTCAACGGCGGATGCCCCGGCCAGGAGGAACTGCACCGCGTCCCTCCACGAAGTGACGCCTCCGGATGCGATCACCGGGATGGCTGCCTGCCGGGAGACCTCCCATACGATCCTCAGGGCGATGGGTTTTACGGCAGGTCCGGAAAGGCCTCCGGTAATGTTTCCGAGCATCGGCTTCCAGGTGTTCTCATCGATGGCCATGGCCGGGAAGGTGTTGGAGCAGGTCAGGGCATCGGCCCCGCCCTCCTGGGCTGCGAGAGCCATCTCACCGATATGGGTCACCATGGGTGAAAGCTTGACGATGAGAGGCTTTGTGGTGGATTTGCGCACCTGCGCCACGAGCCGGTTGAGTATCTGCGGATCCTTCCCGAACTCGATCCCGCCCTTTTTGATGTTCGGACACGAAACGTTCATCTCGATGGCGGATACGCCCTCGATATCGAGCTTCTGCGCCATGTGGACGTACTCGTCCTCGTCCGTGCCGAAGAAATTGACCACCACCTCGGTGTCGAACGTGCCGAGAAAGGGGAGCTTCTGAGCGATGAACGCATCGACGCCGATGTTCTCCAGCCCGATCGCATTGAGCATGCCGCAAGAAGTCTCGCACACCCGCGGCGTTGGGTTCCCCTCTTTGGAATGCAGGGAAATGCCCTTGGTCACGACCCCCCCGAGCAGCGAGAGATCGAACATCCGGGAAAACTCCTCTCCATAGGCAAAGGTGCCGGAGGCGCTGAGAACAGGGTTTTTCAGGCAAAGGCCCGGTGCCAGCCGGGTGGTGATATCCATCACTGCCCCCACTCGATGCACGATGCATCGAACACGGGCCCCTGGGTGCAGACCCTCTGATTTCCCGTGGTCGTCCTGACCACGCAGGCCGAGCACACTCCGAAGCCGCAGGCCATACGTTCCTCGATAGACACCTCGCACCGCGCCCCGAAGTCCTGTGCCAGTCGAGCCGCTTGCTTGAGCATTCCGGCGGGACCGCACGCATAGATCATGCATGGCTGCTGTATCGTCTTCAGGACATCGCCCAGGGCCTGTGTCGCCACGCCCCTGATACCCAGTGAACCGTCCTCCGTGGTCGTCGTTACCTCGACGTCCCCGATGTTCTGCATCCTCTGCCACAAAGGGATGTCATCCTTTGTGCGCGCCCCGATGATCAGGCGGCCTCTTCCGGTCCGCTCGGCCATAGCCAGGATGGGGGGCAGCCCGGTCCCGCCTGCGATATACACGGCTTCCTCCTCCGGCCTCGGGTCGCTGAAGCCCTTGCCCAGCGGGCCGAGCACGGAGAGCTCCTCCCCCTTCTTCGTTCCGGCGAGGAGCGAGGTTCCCCTTCCTATTACCTTGTAGAGGAGCTCGACGGCTCCCTCACGGTACGACAGGACGGCAAGCGGCCTGCGGAGAAAAGGCTCGCACGTGCCGGTGAGCCTCAGCATGAGAAACTGCCCCGGCGTGAATGGAGAAAACTCGCACGCAAGCGTCATCAGGCAGGTATCCTGGGCGACCTGCCGGTTGTCTTTGACCAGGGCGTTGCATTCCTTCATCCATCAGTCCTTTCGAGCCGTTTCACCATGATGGAGGCGTCTTCGCCGCTGTCGGAGTAATACCGCTGCCAAGTGCTGACATGGGTAAATCCCACCGATGTGTAGAGACGCTTCGCACTATCATTCGATTTTCTCACTTCAAGAAAAACATACGACTTCCCGTGCGATCTGGCAAATGAAAATATCTCGTGCAGAAGTCTCCGTGCAATCCCCTGCCGCCTGAAATCAGGGTGCACGGCAAGGTTCAGCAGGTGGACCATATTCTTCATGCCCAGGGAGAAGCAGTACCCCACGATCTCCCCGTTACAACGTGCAGTGATATTGCAGCTCATCCTGTTGTGCAGGGTGGTCAGGAATGTGTGCACGTTCCACGGCGAGACAAACGAGGCCTGTTCTATGGCAAAGATCGAGGGGATGTCTTCCCGCGTTGTTTTGCGCAGGGTCAGTGAATCCATGAGATGATGAGTACGGTGATCATCCCGAGAATAAAGAGCCCTGCCTGTACCGGTCTCGGATTCTCCTTGGTCATGAGCCCGGCCAGCCCGATGACGACTCCGGCCAGAGGCATATAGGAAAGAGCCGTTTTCACTGCGCCGGGCAGGATCTCTCCGAGAAGGGCGGTAGCATTGCACAGCAGGCCGACGCTGATTCCCAGTGTAACCAGGGCATACAGGTAACTGCGCAGCAGTGCCTTGCCAATGGCGTTTTGTACCGTGCGCTCCATATGCCCCTGAGGAATCCGGTTGATCAGGTCCTGGTTCAGCGTCCGGATGTGCGTGTCCAGGGTCCTGCCCACCATGGCAAAGGGAAGGCTCGCCGCCAGGGCGAAACCCGCTGCGGCCGCATCGCTCATGTGCACGCTCGCCAGCACTGCGGTCGGAGCGGCCGCGGCTGCGCAGAAGGACTCGTCATAGGGAAGATAGGCCCCCACCGGAGGGGCGTTGAGCCAGAGGAGCTCCAGTGAGGCACCGATCATGAGACCGATGGTGACGTTGCCCATGATCAGACCCAGAATCGGGGAAAGGATGATGGGCCTGCTGATCATGGACTGAAACACGAAGACCCGGTCGAGCCAGAGCAGTGCCCCCGCCATGACGCTGGTTACAACCGGAAATATCATGAGACTACCATGTCCATGAGGGATTTCATGTCGATGAGCCGCTCCCGGGGAACCGACTGGAGGCTCACGTCCACCCCGCTGTCCATGAGGTTCTTCAGCATCCGGACATCGTCCTGATCCACCCAGACTGAATAGGAAACCTGCCGGGATGCCTGGGTTCCCTTGTTGTTACCCAGGTTGAGCTTGAGAAACCGAAAGCCCTTGGAGTACAGTGCGTGCGCGTCCCTGATGGACGACACGATGACCAGGGTCCGCTTGTCGTCGAGGTCCATATCCTGCGCCAGGCAGGTCACCTCGTCGAGGGTGACGATCCTTAAGGCTATCCGGTCGGGGATGGCCATGGACATGATGGTCTTCTGGAAGTGATCGCTCGCGAGGGCGTCGTTGGCCACGACCACGCTCTGGGCTTTCAGGAACGGAATCCACGATTCCAGTATCTGCCCGTGTATGAATCTGTCGTCTACCCGCACGAGGAGTACGTTCATTTTTTCCCTATGGCCGTAGAGAGAATCTCGGACGCGATGTTGATATTGTGCGACCCATGCTCTTTGAGTATCTGGGCCAGATCCCGCATGTTCTTCCCCTCCCGCTTGGTCAGGGCCGTAATGACCATGGGAAGGTTCACCCCGGTGATCACCTCGACCTCGTTGCGCTCGAGAAAGGACAGGCTGATGTTTGACGGGGTCCCGCCGAACATATCCGTGAGAATGATCACACCGTCGCCAGTGTTCACCTCTTTGATCGTTGTTTTGAGCATCTTCCTCAGCTTGTCGACATCGCTTCCCTGACAAAAGGAACATGCCTTGAATGCCTCCGCGTGCCCCACGATCATTTCCGCGGTCTCCGTGAGAGCTTCCGCCAGTCTTCCGTGAGCCACCACAATGATGCCAACCATTTCAATGACCTCCCGATCCGATATCTCTGTGAACGAGCTTCCCGTTATAACCCGTCTCTTCGATGAGTTCCATGACTTCCTCCGCCACTGCCACCGAACGGTGTCTGCCTCCTGTGCATCCAACGGCAATGTTAAGATACGACCGCCCTTCCTTTTTATAAAGGGGCAGGATCGAGCGGATAAGGTCCTTGAACCGGCCTATGAACTCCCGGTAGCTCTCGTGCTGCAGCAGGTATTCCCTGACCTCGCCGTCTGATCCTGTTTTGTCCTTGAGCGCCTCCTCGAAGTAGGGATTGGGAAGAAACCTCACATCCATGACAATGTCCGCGTCCATCGGAATGCCCTTCTTGAACCCGAATGACCGTATTTCGATGTACATGTCCCTGGTTTTGTCCTTGGCGGATATGATGCTTTTGATCTTTGCCTGGAGCTCGTGGACATTCATCTCCGAGGTGCTGATGATGTAATCCGCCATATCCCGTACCGGCTCCATGATCTTCATCTCGGCGTCGAGGGCATCCATGAGGTTCGGGTACACCTCGCTCAAGGGATGTCTTCTCCTGGTTTCCTTGAAGCGGTTCAGAAGATGTTCCTTGCTTGCCTCCAGGTAGATGATATGAACGTCCGAGGCCATGCTTCTCAGGAGCGAAATCATCCAGGGCGCTTTTTCCGTGAAGGCCCCCGCACCCGCTCTGACATCCAGGCCGATACACACCTTGGGTATGTCAAAGGTCGCGGAATCGTACACCTCGATAAACTTCATAATGAGATCGACAGGGATATTATCCATACAGAAAAATCCCTCGTCCTCAATGGCTTTGAGAGCGGTTGATTTTCCCGAACCGGAAAGACCTGTCACGATTACGATGAACGAATGATCCATGGCATCCCCTACGCGCTACGTGCGACCCCGATAGAAAGAGATTATTTCCCCGGTGATGATCACGGTGTTTTCCCCCGTCGTACACAACCCCATCGAACCCTGCCCAATGCCTATCCATCCACTGCAAATTATACGCGGATTCCAAACTAGATAATATTCATTTATAGCCCTGTCAACGTGCATATACCATCTTTGTCTTTAAGGGAAGCTATGGGATTAAAGAATCCTCCGCAGGTATCCGAGAGAACTCTTCAGAGGGAAAATGAGCGAAATGCGGGAAAACAAACACGATAACGAGCTGAACTCTCCTGATGCCGCAACAGCCCATTTGTTCGTGAAGGCCTTTCACGCCGCGATACTGGATCATGAAAAGGTCCTGCGCATCGCCACCTCGCTGAAGGCCATTCAGGACCGGATTGATCAGGCGTACACCCATATCTGTACCGACCTGCCCGGAATCAACAGGGAGATACTCCTCACCTTCCAACAGGCGACCGACACCCTGGATTCACTGAGCTCCACGGGGTCTTCGGGCACCATAGAGATCATGATCGAACGTCTGAACAGCTTTTTGCAGATGCTCGCCACCCAGGTAAAGCGCATGAGAAAGATCACCGCGCGATCACTGGAGGTACTCGAGAACACCCGCTTCAGCACTGCAGAAGGTTTCGACCTCCCTGCCGAATCTTCCCGGGAAACGCCGAGGTCAGTGCCCCATGGTCCTGACGATCACCTTTCGGTCTTTACGGGTGCAAGAGACGATCTGAAGGAGGTGCTCGAAAGGTCCTTTCAACTCCAGAGTCAGTGTATGGAAAAACTCGCTCACTGCGAAAGCTACGGGGTGCCGTCGCTGGCGTACTCGCTCAACAATATCATCGGAATTTTAAGGGACCTCGTCTCCCGGTCCCGTCTCGTGAAAGATCCCATTCTCAAGATCATGTCGGGTCTCCAGACACATGATATCGTGAACCAGGACATCACCACGATATCCAGCGGGCTCGACAAGATCCTGTCCCTGATGAGCACAACCGGCGGCAAAGAACAGATCACCGAGTTTCTGATCTTCCAGGAAAAGGCATCAGTGCTCTCCCTGAACCTGATCGTCCAGCTCGTTTCCGTCATCCGCTCTCACGGTCGCGACCTTGAAGTGGAGATCGACCGGATAGAAGAAATGATCTCGCAGGTCAAGGAGGACAAGGATGCCGTCGGAGGTTTTCTCCTGCTGAACACGCACGGGAAATCGACCCTGGACATCGTTTCGAACGAAATCCTGGAGATGCTCGACAGCCTTGCCTCGCGCTTCGATTCGCTCGCAGCCATGAATTCCCTGCAGATGATAGAATGTTCGCAGATGACAGCTGCGTTGACAGATCTTGAAAAAACAGCCGGGGGGGTCCCTGCGGGTGATGCATCTTTACCCCGGTCCTGTGATCCGCATCAGGGACTGATATCCTGTATGAGATCCCGGGAATGGGCAGCAGAACAAGACGCCGTCATCGCCGGGTTTGAAAGGATACCTGGTGAATTCCGCAAGATGCGGGTGTTTATCCGCCGCAGCTTCGAAGATATCAAGAGCATGCTGATCCAGTCCATAGACGGCATCGACCTGTACTCCGCCAGGTGCATGGAGGCTATCGGACGATTCCGCCGTGATATCGATGGCCTGATGAGCACGCTGGATGGAAACGAGGTCATGCTCGACGACATGAGGAGCCTTACCCGGTCCATCGCGGCCATCCGATCGGACATGGGCGAGCACCTTGAACCTCATCATCGCGAGATCCTTCCCCTTGAACTGCACCAGATAATTTACCGCCTCAGGAATCCTCACAGTGATTCCCTTGCATCGGAAGACGCTGCCGAATCGAGAGACAAAGGGCTTACATTCTTTTAACGGCAACGGAGAAACGAGTTTTAATAAAGATCTGTTTTTATTTATCCGATTAAGGAGTCAAGAGGAATCGACCTATGACTACGTATAAGCACAAAAGGAGGACAACCATGGAAGTCACCACCAGGAAGACAGAGGATGGTCTTGTCGTAAAGGTGTCCGGTGCAGTAGATACCGAGGCGGCAGAGGTGCTCAGAACAGAACTGGGCAAGGTCCTGAAGCTGAAGCCCACCAAGGTGATCATGGATCTGAGCATGGTTCCCACCATGGGCTCGTCGGGTATAGGCAAGATCCTGATCTTTTTCAAAAGCCTGGACAGCAATAATGCATCATTCCAGATAAAGGGAATACACGAGAATCTCTACAATATCTTCAAAGCGGTGAAACTGGATAAATTATTCCCTATTTCAATGAGGTAGATCATATGGAAATCCAGAAGGATTCATCCGGTGCACTTGTTCTCAAGGGCCCACTGACCGTCCCCCATATCGAGTCGGCGCATTCGCAGCTCGAGCCCCTCCTCGACGAATGTATTCATGAAACCATACTGGATCTGTCCATGGTGGACGACATCGACATCTCCGGCCTCCAGCTTCTGTATGCGATCAAGAAGAGCGCCGAGAGCGAGGGAGTCTTCCGCATTGGCGCAATAAGCCCTCAGGTGAAGGAATATGTCCTCCTTTCAGGATTCGAAGCGATTTTAAAGGAGGGTGCCTGATGAATAAAAAGATACTCGTGGTTGACGATTCAGCCACTCTCCGGGCATCCGTGAACTACACCCTGAAAGAGGCGGGATTTGAAACCATCAATGCCGTCAACGGAGTTGACGGTCTGGACAAGCTGAATCAGGCCATGAAAAACGGCGACCAGATCGGCATGATCATCAGTGATATCAACATGCCCGTGATGGACGGCATCACCTTTATTCACGAGGTAAAGAAAACCCCGTTCAAGTTCACCCCCATTCTGGTCCTCACCACAGAGTCGCAGGAAGAAATGAAGTTGAAGGGAAAAAAGGCGGGCGCATCGGGATGGCTCGTGAAACCCTTCAAGCCCGAGCAGCTCGTCTACGTGACGAAAAAGTTTATGAGGTAGAAGATGGCGATCGATGAACTGGTTCAGGTATTCCTCGACGAGAGTGAAGACGAAATACGGGAGCTCGAGGCAGGGCTCATCAAGCTCGAAGAAGATCAGGATGACGAGAGTACCATAAACCGGGTTTTCCGGGCGGCCCATACCATCAAGGGCTCTGCGGGCCTGGTCGGATTCGAAGAGGTGAGCAATTTCACCCATAACATCGAGAACATCCTCGACAGAATACGCAACAAAGACTTGAGAATCACCAAGAAGCTCATCTCCAACCTGCTCTCGGCCGTGGATCTCCTCAAGCGCATGATCACGGCATCTGCAGAGGGTGAGGATCTCGACAGGACCGAGATAGAGAACATCACCCTCACCCTGAAAAGATTCACGGGAACCGGCCGGCCGTCCGAGGCATCCCATCAGTCCGGGTCAAAGGAACAGAGCGAGGAAAAGGAACGGATCATCTGCGTTTCCCTGAGGTTCAGACCCGACATCCTCTCGACCGGTCAAGATCCCCTCATGCTCCTCAGAGAGCTGAGCGACAACGGCAACATCATCGAGACCCGCGCATTCACCGATGGGATCCCCGACTTCTATAATCTCAATCCCACGGTCTGTTATACCTGGTGGGAGGTCATCCTCAAGACCGAGAGACCGCTTTCGGATATCCAGAATATTTTCCTCTTTGTCGTGGATGAAAACGACATCCTCATCGAGGATGTTTCCACGCAGTATAAGGAAGGCGTCGAACTGAGCCTCGCCGAGAAACCCATCGGTGAGATCCTGGTGGAGAAAGGCATTGTCAAGTCCGCGGACATCGAAGAGGTGCTCAAAGACCGTAAGACGACCGGCGAGGCCCTGGTCGAGAAGGGCAAGGTGCCCCGGGAGATCGTGGAGAAAATGGCGATGGCGCAATCACAGAGCAGGAAGATCGCCAAGTCGTCCACCATCAGGGTCGATACCGACAAGCTCGACAAGCTGGTGAATCTCGTGGGGGAAATGGTCATCAGCGTAGCCCGGATGTCACAGCTCGCCAGCGAGGTCGATGACAACAGCACCTCCCGTTCCCTGCAGGGTGCCTCTTCCGCCCTGGAACGGATTTCCCGGGAGCTCCAGGAGCAGGTTATGAGGGTCCGCATGGTACCCGTGGAAGGCACCTTCAACCGGTTCCGGCGCATTGTGCGCGATCTCTCCTTTGAGCTGGGGAAAAAGATCGAGATCAAGATGAGCGGAACCGACACCGAGCTCGACAAGAATGTGATCGAACAGATCGGCGACCCGCTCAAGCACATGATACGGAACTCCATCGACCACGGCATCGAATCGCCGGAAGAGCGCAAACGCCTCGGCAAAGCGGTCGAGGGAACCATCTGGCTCAAGGCCTTCCAGCGCGAGGGCAACATCTTTATCGAGATTTCCGATGACGGCAGAGGCATCAACAAGGACAAGGTCCTGGAAAAGGCCATCGACAAGGGTATGGCCGAACCGGGGAGAACCTATTCCGACAAGGAGATCTTCGAGATGCTTTTCGCCCCCGGCCTTTCAACCTCGGAGAAGGTGAGCGAGATTTCGGGCAGGGGCGTGGGCATGGATGTGGTGCGCAAGAACATCGAGGATCTCCACGGCTCCATCGAGATCATATCCGAGAAGGGCAAGGGCTCGACATTCCGGGTGAAGCTCCCGCTGACCCTTGCCATCATCGATGGCATGATGGTCCGGGTGGGAAACGAGGTGCTCACGATTCCCCTGTCGGTCATCGACAAATCCGTGCGCCCATCCAAGGCCGAGATCAAGACGGTCGAGGGCAAGGGAGAACTGGTGGATATCCGGGGGAACTATATCCCCCTGGTGAGAATCTATGAGCTCTTCGAGATTCCGTCGGAAAAGACCGATCCCACTGATGCCCTGGTGGTGGTCCTCCAGAGCACGGAAAGCCGTTTCGGGGTCCTCGTGGACGACGTTCTGGGCCAGACCCAGGCAGTTATCAAGAGCATCGACAAGAACTTTAGGAAGATCGAGGGTACGTCCGGTGCGACCATTCTGGGCAACGGCAAGGTTTCCCTCATACTCGATGTTCACGGTATCGAACGAATGGCGTTCAACAACTAGGCAGACAGGCAATAAAGAGATGAGAGTAGTGAGAAGCCATCCGGTGCAAGAGAAATGAGAAGAGGAAGAAAGATACAATGAGATCCGACGGACATTGTGCACGAAAGAAGGAGTATGTGCCATGGCAATCGAAATGAAGTTACGCAGTAAGCTCGTAGCACTGAGTCTTGCATCAGGGCTCATACCACTGCTCATCGCCATTGTGTATCTGGGCAGCAGAAGCGTTGATGTCCTTGAAGAGCAGGCGGGAGATTATCTGAAGTCGAGAGTGGAGGGTTATGCACGCATAGCGGATGTCCGGAACTCGAACATCTCCGGCAATCTCGACATCATCCGTGATCAGCTGAAAAAAAGCCTCAAAAATGACCTCATAGATGAGGCGAAGAACGAGCGTTATTACGAGACCGGTTACATGTCCATCTTTTCATCCGACGGGACCTGTATCTACCACCCCAAGGCGGAACTCATGGGCAACACGAGTGCATACAACTCCCATGATTACGTTCGCGAAGCAGTGGGGCAAAAGCAGGGCCTCTTCAAGTACTCGGCCGAAGGCGAGGGCAGATGGGGCTATCTGGCGTACAACAAGGATCTGGACTGGATCATGTGGGCGTCCGCTGCCGAGGGCGAGATCCTCGCAAAGATCAACACCGTCAAGATGCAGATGTACGGGTTCCTCGTCGTGATTTCCATTTTGATAGGAATCGCCGGTTGGCTGGTGGCACATCGGATAGCAGGCGTGGCAAATGAGATATCCGGCAAGATGAAGGATATCGCCCAGGGTGAAGCAGATCTCTCGGCGCGTCTCCCTGTGCTTTCCAAGGACGAGGTGGGGGACATCGCCCACTGGTTCAACGCATTTGCGGCAAACCTCGAAGAGGTGATCTTGAGCGTAAAGCTTGCGGCCGCACAGGTGGACACGGCCACCCAGGAGGTGGCATCGGGTTCCCAGGGGCTGTCCCAGGCCACGCAGGAACAGGCATCCGCTGTGGAGGAGGTGGCCGCCACCATCGAGCAGATGACCTCTTCCATCAAGCAGAACGCATCCAACGCGGCCCAGGGCCGGGAAAAGGCGCTTTCCATGGTTCAGATGGCGAGTCAGAGCGGAGAGGCATCGCAGGAACTGGTCAACGGCATGGGCGAGATATCGGATGCATCCCGGAAGATCGGCGACATCATTGTCACG